>NZ_MLYR01000085.1 GCF_001866655.1 Bacillus sp. MUM 116
AAAAGATGCCACGAAGCATTTAGTTATACGGGTTGATGATCTTATACGAAAAACAACAATCTATGCGAAAATAGCCTTTATTAAATTATAACAAGCTTATTGATACAGATAGGTAAGGCTTTTAAGTATCAAAATGGATTGGACTCATCTAGAAATTATCTCTATCTGCCTTATTTAAAAGGCCAATGCTGCGATCTAAATCTTCCTTGCTTCTTATATCTTCTTGCTTCATCCTTATAGGCAATTTCATACACCTTAAGGTCTTTTCTCTTAGACCCCTCTTTTATAATCCGGACCTTGTGATAATTCCATCATCCAGCAGCTCCTGCAATCCTTTGTAAATTTCAGAATGGTTGGGCTTATAATTAATGTTTTTAATTATTTTATAAAAATCATCCAACATTTCTTGCCCATTTGGTCTCCCCTGCTCAATTCACGATAGCAAATACAGCTTCACAAACGCACACTGCTTGATTAAAAAGTTATCTCGGTTCCGTGGTTTTACCTCTTTTTCTTCTATTATATTATCCTCCAAAATAAACCCTCCTTACTAACCGTTGGGTGGTGTTATTTGGATTATAAACCATACATTGTCCGGGCGTATATATAATAGAGACTTTGAATTTAGCACATATTGCAATTAGAAGATGTTGAAATAAATACCCCTAATTTGAACTACTATTTGACAACTCTGGCACGTTAAAAACCATCGGCTTTTTTCAGAATATTAACAATTACAGGTTTTTAACCACTCCCTCTATAGGATTTCAGAATGTTTCTTAATAGTATGAGTAATATTATCTTACATAGAAAGATGAACTCAGCACTACCTAAGTTTCTTGCTATAAAAAATATCTTATAAATAACGAAAGTCGTTATACAGAAGAATGTCCCATTATTGAAGAGAAATTAATTCGTTATCCTAAATTTCTCTTCAACATTGACATAAGCAATTATAAAAAGGATTTAAAACCAACAGAAAAAAGTCCCAAGTGAAGACTTACCGTACGGCTATTGTTGTATTTATTGCCTAAATTTCGAATAAAATGAAAAGAACCCGACCGGAAAAAGGTGGGCTCTATATTTTTTACTTTATTTCTTATTATATAACCTTATTTTTTTCCAGTATATGTCGATGCAGCACATGTTTTACTGCACCGACATATTCGGCGAGTGCACGCTGACTGATCTTTGCATTTGGTACAATCCCCTCAAAACCATGGTAGCATCCAGGGTATAAATGGAATTCAACATCAACGCCAGCACGGCAAAGCCGTGTGACATAATCAAGAGTCTCATCACGAAAGGGATCTAATTGTCCAACACAAATATAAGTATACGGAAGTCCAGATAAATTGGTTGCCCGAGCAGGTGCTGCGTATTCGGGAACATTCTCTGTTCCATTAGCCCCGTTTAGGTACATGGTCCAACCTTGTTGATTCAAATCATGATTCCAAACCATGTTCCCCGTTATTTCCAAGCTTGACGGCGTATTATTGCGGTCGTCTAACATGGGATACAATGGCATCTGGAAACAAAGTGCAGGCCCCTTACGATCTCTTGCCAGTAAAGAAAGGGCCGCAGTTAATCCCCCCCCTGCACTAGCTCCTGAAGCACCAATTCGAAATGGATCCACCCCTAACTCGTCAGTATGTTCTGAAAACCATTTGAGAGCTGAATAGCAATCCTCTAATCCTGCTGGGTATGGGTGTTCCGGAGCGAGACGATAATCGACGGAAACGACTACGCAATTTGCCTCTTTGACAAAACGCTGGCACAAACCATCATCCCCTTCAGGTACTCCAAGAACATAACCGCCGCCATGAATCCATAATAGTCCTGGCAAGGCTTCACTTTTCTCCTTTGGTTGATAGATGCGTACCCGAACAGAAGGATTATCTTTTGGACCGGGTACCATTCTATCATAAACCGTAACAGCATTATCCACCGATGTTTCATTAGGTGAGATGGCAGCCAATGCCTGTCTAGTTGCTTCAACATTATTTAAATCAAGTGGAGGAAACAATTCAAGCATTTCTCTTAATTCCGGATCAATTCTATGTTTCATCAACCAATCACCTCATTAATATTCAAATTTACATCTATTAGCTGTATCCGCTTAAAATTTTAAAATATCAATATCTTTTTAAAAATTATGCGGTTAAACCGCCATCAATGGTTACAATAGAACCGTTCATGTAACTGGCCCTATCTGATGCGAGAAAACATACAACATTAGCTATTTCATCGGGAGAAGCAGGTCTTCTTAATGGACCGTTCAGCGCAGGATCAGACATATCCATATCCTTCGTCATATTTGTCACAACACCTCCCGGACATATAGCGTTAATTCGAATTCCTTTTGGCCCATATTCAGCTGCAGCGGTTTTGGTAAGACCCACAACACCATGTTTGCTTGCAGCGTAACCGCCTAAATATGGTGTACTTTGAACTCCAGCCGTTGAGGCTGTATTAATAATGACTCCCGATTGCTGTTCTTCCATTACCTTTAATACATATTTAAGCCCTAGAAAAGATCCTTTTAAATTCACCGCAATGATGCGATTGAAAGTCTCCTCACTATAATCGGCCAAAAGAGATGGGATGCCGAGAATCCCTGCATTGTTAAAAAACACATCAATTCTTCCATATTCTTTCTTTGTCTGGAAAACATACTTCTCAACGTCTGCTGTCTTTGACACATCTGCTTTTATAAACATTCCTTCACCCCCACTTTCATTTACAAGGCGAAGTGTTTCTTCTCCCCCTTTTTCATTAAAATCAACAAGGACGACTCGCATTCCCTTTTCTGAAAGTTTTAAGCTGACTGACCTACCGATGCCGCTTCCAGCTCCCGTAATAACCGCTACTCCATCATTTAAAATCATATCATCACTCTCTTCTCCTTTTTTCTCTTTAATGGAAATATAAATCTAGCAAGCAATGATTCTTAGATTAATATACAGTTTTTAAATTGGACAGAATAAATCCATCGTATCCTGATGCTGCCACTTCATTACATTTCTGTTTGTATCGATCAAATCCACCTAGATAAATGAGGAAACTCCGTGGTTTACCAGCAATATTCGCACCCGTATACCAGGATTCAGTTTTTACATAAAGAGTCATTTCAGCTACTTCTCGGCAATGCTGGCTCCATGCTTCCTCAGCCTCTATTGTTGGCTCCAATGTTTCTACACCATGCTTATGAAGGTACTCAATACAATCAGCAATCCACTCAACATGCTGCTCAATCGCAGCTGGCATATTAACCAGTACGGACGGACTCTCAGGCCCAGTAATCATGAAAAAATTGGGGAAACTCACAGTTGTTAAACCAAGGAAAGTTCTTACTTTAGAACCCTCTTCCCATTTTTCTTTCAAAACCACTCCATCTCTGCCACGGATATCGATATTAAATAATGGTCCTGTCATCCCGTCATAGCCAGTTGCAAAAACAAGAACGTCAAGTTCATATTCCGCATCCTTTGTTCGCAGTCCTTTTGGAGTAATCTCTACTATTGGTTCTTTCTTAACATCCACTAATGTAACGTTCTCCCGATTATAGGTCTCATAATAATCAGTGTCCAAAATCGGACGTTTCGTACCAAAATAGTAGTCTGGTAGTAATTTTTCAGCTATATCAGATTTGAAGACAATATCTTTTATTTTTGATCTAATAAAATCAGAAGCGGTTTTATTTGCCTCCTCATTGATTAAAAGATCATTATAAGATGATGTGAAAGCAAAACCTCCTTCCTTCCATGCCTTCTCATATACCTGCGTGCGTTTTTCTGGTGAATCCTGTAGTGCGGAGATATTGCGAATTTGGATTCCATTGCCCGTTGGGGATTCGCGCATCAATCTTTTAATCTCATCGAAGTTTTCTTTCGTTTGTTGAATAAACGTTGGGTCATAAAGATAGTTTCTCGCTGGAAGTGTATACTGAGGGGTACGTTGAAAAACAGTCAAGTGATCCGCTTCTTTCGCAATGACAGGGATAGACTGAACACCGCTTGAACCAGTGCCGATAACTCCAACTCGCTTGCCTTTAAAATCCACCTTTTCTTGAGGCCATTTGCCGGTATGATACCATTTACCTTCAAAATCTTCTAATCCCTTAAAGTTAGGGAGATTTGCTGCA
Organism: Bacillus sp. MUM 116; assembly: GCF_001866655.1. GTDB lineage: Bacteria > Bacillota > Bacilli > Bacillales > Cytobacillaceae > Neobacillus. The sequence continues at coordinate 4,145 of NZ_MLYR01000085.1, forward strand.
GAAAGACATCCCACTCCTGATATAAAATACTTTGCTATTACATTTGTACCATCATCCATTTGAACCTTCCAGCGGTTTATTGTCTCATCATAATGTGCAGCAATAATTCGTGTATTAAACTGAATATCCCGACGAAGATCAAATTTATCCGCTACGTAATTTAGGTAACTTAAAATTTCCGACTGTTCAGGGTATTTAGAAGTCCAAGTCCATTCTTGATAAAGTTCTTTAGAGAAAGTATAGTTATAATAAATACTTTCAATGTCACAACGTGCTCCGGGATAACGGTTCCAGTACCATACACCGCCAACACCCTCTCCTGCTTCAAAAACACCGGTGGAGAATCCGGCCTCTCGTAAGCGATAGAGCATATATAAACCTGAAAAGCCCGCTCCCAGCACGACAGCATCCAAATTTTTCACTTTATTCGTTGACATCTTTTACCTTCCTCCCTATCTTTAAATCTTAATGAAAAATCATCTTACTTTGTTGTAAATGAATAATCTTCCTCCTTAATCCGTAAACTCTTGGAAGCTTTAAATCTCAAGCTGTCTATTTAAAGAATATCCTTTTTTGAGATAATTGAATATTCCGCATTTTTAGAGTATAATATCCCTAAAAAAAGGGGATGTTTTATGGTCTCTCACTATACCATCCAACAATCTATTCAAAGACTAGAGTCTGTCTCAAGTCACGAGGAGCGGCTTTTTAAAATATTGGAGATTTACATGGAACTCTTTCCTGTCTTAGATTCTTATTTGTTAAGATACTCTCCTCTCGGCTATCTCGCTGAGGGAGTGATTTGCCTCAATTCAACCGGAGGAGTACATATTGGAGAAATTCGTGATGATATTCGTTCTTTTCCCATAATTTTTTCAGCAATTAGTGAAAAAAAAGCTAAATATTGCACAGGGCTCGAATACCTTAAACAAATGAGCAGCAAATATTCCATAACTTCTAACTTCAATTCCCTTTTAGTTGTTCCGATTTGTCGTGGTCAGTTTGTTTTCGGTTATATTTGTACTTCAGAATTTGAAGAGAACGCGATTATGGATGCTGAAATGCTAACATCCTTTACTTTATATGGAAAACTAGTTGGAGAAGAGATTTCTAGTTTGACTAATGAAGATAGTATACAAATCTTAAGCCGACGGGAATTTGAAGTAATGAGAAGAATTGCATCAGGAGAAAGTACGAAGGAAATGTCTGAAAGTATGGAGATTAGTGAACTAACAATTAATCAATATGTTAAAACTGCAATTAAAAAGTTGGGAGCAAAAAATCGATCACACGCAGTTGGCGAATTATTTAGAAATGGCATTATTTCATAGCCTCGAATTGAAAGCGTTTCATTTAATACGTAGATATAATGATATAATAAAATTTAATAGGCCAACCACTATCGGTAACACTGATAATAGTTGGCCTAAAATATTTAAAATTAAAACTACATACTCCCATTCTAAAAACATCATGTTATTGAGTTTTAATTTAATGAAACCATATATTGACGATTGGTAATTTTTATCACTGACCAACAATCGATTCATCAAACTGAATTTTAGGTGGAGCTTTTTTGAATAACTTGGTTGCGTATAACAGATAGGCTACACCTATTGCCGTCCAAATTAATCCGATGATCATGGCAGATGCATCCAGTTTGTACCATAGGTAAGCATTGGTGATAAATCCAATAGCAGGAACTCCCACGGAACCAATGACTGATTTTACGGTAAATCTTTGTCTTTGTTTAAAATAGTAAAAAATGACGGACAGATTCACAAAGGCAAAAGACGTGTATGCCCCAAAATTGATCAATGATGTTGCTGTGTATAAACTAAGAAACAAAGCAGAACTTGCAAGAATTGCAGTAAAAACAATATTAAATACTGGCGTTTTCAGCTTTGGATGAATATAGGAAAATCCCTTTTTAAAGATCATCCCGTCCTTGCCCATTGCATACAATAAGCGGGATGCACTTGTTTGGGCTGCTAATCCAGAGGCAATACAGGCAATAAGTGCTCCAGCAAGAAATATTGCCTGGAATAACGTTCCCCCTATGTAAACAGCGATGTTCGGAGAAGCACTTGCGATATCCGGCGATACGGCTTTTAGTGAACTCAGATTAGGAAACAAGCTTTGCATCACATAGGAAACAGTTAAAAAGAAAATACCTCCAAGTAAGGCAACCAAGAAAATAGCTCTTGGAATATCTCTTTTAGGATTAACGGATTCATCTGACAGTGTGGTAACAGCGTCAAATCCAAGGAAGGATAATACTAAAATGGATGCCCCTGAGAATACGGAAGAAAAATTCATGCTTTCAGAATAAAAAGGCTGAAAAGAAAAGTTTCCTACGTCTCCCGTTATCATCTTGTAAACGGATAAAACAACGAAAATAATCGCAACGAGTGCTTGAAAAACGACCATTAAGATGTTGGCAGAAACGGCAACCCTAACACCGGCAATATTCAATGCCGAAATCAATGCAATCATTCCCAGTATCCAGACCCAAGCCGGTACGGAGGGAAATACAGCAGAAAGATAAATGTTGATAAAGATTGCGTTGATCATCGGAAGAAACAGATAATCTAGTAAAACAGCCCATCCTACTAGAAAGCCAAGGTTAGAATGGATCGTTTGACCTGTATAGGTATATGCAGAACCGGATGATGGATAAACTTTAGCCATTTTCATGTAGCTGTACACCGTGAATAGGACAGCAATCATGACAAAAACATAGGATGCGGGAACATGGCCTTTTGTTAATTCAGAAATAATTCCAAATGTATCAAAAATAGCAAACGGTGACATATAAGCAAGTCCAAGAACTAAAATATGTCGTAGCTTCAATTTCCTTTCTAAGGTCCTCCCACCGGTCTCCATTCATTACCTCCTCGTTTTTTTAAGGTCTCATTTCTAAAAGTTTGTTGTTTTTCTCAGCTACGCAGATAAATGTTTATTTTCCGCAGATAAATCATTTGAAATGGCTGATCATGTGAATTTTACACCGTGATTGCATCTTTTATTTGTGAGAAACAACAATCTTTACATAATCATTCCCGATTTCCGGGAAGGCAAAAACATTAATCCTTCTGATTGCAATGATCATTCGTCCATTCCATCAAGATTCCATATTTTAAACTTTCATCATCTTCCGGAATATAATTTTTCATGATATCTTTTACCACAAAACCATTTCTGAGCTGGAAGGTGAGGACTGGGTCATAAATGTTTCGAAAGGTCACCTGTTCAACGTATTGCTGGATGGTTAAATCATTGGCATATTTATGGTAGTTTGGAACACGCCCGCCAATCATGATGCTTTTCAAGTTAAATCTTTGGCATATATTTTGGCGTATTTCATATAAACGCCGGCCTAGATTCATCTGACGATACTCAGGGTGGACGGTTACGTCAATTCCATATAAATGAATTCCGTTTGGATTGTGGTTCCGGATAAAGCCCCCATCTGAAATATGAGAAAAAGAATGGTTCAATCCATATTCATCAAAGTTTACGATTAAACTGGAACAGGACCCCACAATTTTATCTTTATACTTAATACAAGCTTGCCCTTCAGGGAAAATGTCCAATTGACTCTCTAAATGTTCCCGTTTGTAAGCAATTCTAGGATCATATACCAACTGAGACAGCTTAACGATCTCATCAATATCCTCATGAATAATTGGGTGAACCTGAACCTCATCTTCTAATTTCAAATAACCACTCTCCATATGCTTCTATCCCCTTTCTAGTAGATTACATGTTTCCTTCTCCTATTTATTAGCTTTACAAATGATGGGACATCTGTATTTTCTTTCAAGATAAGAAAGAAAATTTTTGACTTTGAAAATTGTCCAGCTCCAGCTCCTAGCCCTTCGAGGGAAAAAATGAACTGCTTTTTTCCTAGGTTGCTTCGGTCGGGCTGACCGCGGCGTTTGCGCTTTTCTTTGCACCTAGATATTCATGTACTTTTCTGCTTGTGGTGATACCGCTTTCAATGGCACCGTCAATAAATCCGCCCCAGCCATTCGCATAGGCAGTTCCTGCTAAGAATACGCCATTTTCTGGTTGCTTCATTTCCTCAGCATATGCGGTTAATTGATTGGGCTTCAACATTGTCCACGATTCAAGGGATAGTTCATCTGCTGCCCAGTTATGACCCGTGCTTTCGACCACTTCTATATCTGGGAGCCACAAACGCAGCGCCTTTTCTACTGCATGGCAATCATTTGGATCTAAGCTATTGGCATCAGGACCGAAACCAACGATAATACTATCTCCATCCACCATCGTATCGAAATTGACACAATTAAGCGGATATTCCGCAGGTGCATAACAGACAAAAGGCTCTATCTCCCCTTTTACGCGTGCCCATACTTTTACCCCTTTTGAGATCTGCCCTTCCTTTGCAAAAGCTTGTTTTACTTTTGATAGCGGCGGTTCAAAATTGATGCGATCTAATACGCTTAAAGGAGAGGTAACAATCACTGCATTCGCTTGATACCTTTGCCCATCCTCTGAATAAACCGTAACACGTCCTTCTTTTTGTTCAATCGATGTAACCGTAGTGGATAATTGTATGTCTGCATTCACATCAGAAGCGATACCGTTGATTAGAGAACGTGTGCCTGTTTTAATTTTGAACCCTGCCACTGTATCAGAAAACACATAGCGGTTGCCATTAGAGAAAGCCCACCATCGAAACATTTGGGTTATGGCTCCTTCACCCGGAGGACCATTAAAATCGGTCGCTAACAAGCTGCTTAAAAAATCGTATTCTTCCGTCGTTAGGTCAAATTGTTCCAAATACTCTCGTACGGTTGTTCCATCTAACTCTTTAAAGGCGGAAGAGTGCAATGGGCTGAAAGGAAGAGGAAGATACTTGTTCGCTTCTGCCATTAAACCTTCAAAGCATTCTTTTACGATATCGTTTAACTCTTGTGGAGTTCCCGAACGTAATTTCCCTCCGGTAATCCAATAAGCCTTCTTCGCTGCTGGACTACGATAGATTTCAAGATTATAACGTGTTATTTCAGACCAAATATGTGGCTGGTACCAATGGACATACGTTCCGCCCATTTCAAGGTCTGCCCCTAATCGGTGGTCGGTCCAGGTACGCCCACCTATACGGTCCCGGCCTTCTAGTATAAGAACACGATGTCCTAACATCGTGAGTTCACGGGCAGCAATTAATCCTGCAAATCCTGCACCAACAATAATCGCATCATAGTTTTTAGAATCATTTGGGTGAACCATGCTTTATACCTCCAATTTGTTTAAGTAGTTGCCCTTTCTGTTTGCTCCTGCTCTTTTTTTAAACAGTTGTGACCACTCGTCCATTCAACAATGAAATTCGCCAATACTTTCGTTGCTTTTACAACACTTTCCAACTCGACAAACTCATCGGGACCGTGGATGTTGCCCCCTGAAGGACCGAAACAGATCCCAGGCTTGTTATAATATTGGGTAAAGCGGGCATCATTTCCTGAGGCCCTGCCAATAATCTCTACTTTCTTTTCCAAAATGTCTGAAGCGGTATGAACAAAAGATTCGACAAATTCATGCCCCGGATCTTGGAACCAAGGCTCTGTCGACCAGCCGAACCATTCGATTTCCGGCGGGTTTTGTTGTAGCCACTCATCTTCACTCGCGGCTTTCACTACTATTTCATGGATAAGTTGTTTCATACTCTTTCGGTCCTCACCTGGTATAAATCCAATTCGGCACTCTAGTACGGCAAGCCCCGCTACATTCGACACCCAATCACCCGCATGAAGGGTGCCTGGGTTTAAGTGGACAGACTGTCCAGAGCCTTTATTAAATAATTCGAATTGAACTTCTTTTGCCCGTTTTTGACCAAGTCTTTCAAGGGCGTGATAGATCCTGTACATCTTCCCTATTGCATTTACCCCTTCATGCGCCAAACCGGCATGGGCCGTCTTCCCCATAACTTTGACCCTGAAATACATAATGCCCGCGTGTGCTACGGTTACATTTAAATGATGCGGTTCTGTTGAGATAAAACCATCTGTTACATACCCTTCTTCTAAACAGGCCAATGCACCTCCCCCGCCACCTGCTTCCTCTTCTATCACACTATGAAGCTGTACAGTCCCTTGTAAAGGGATGTCCAAATCTAGTAATGTTTTTAAGGCAAACCAATTGGAAATCAAGCCCGCTTTCATATCCGCTGAACCTCTTCCGTAAAGCTTCGTTCCCTCGACCTTTCCTTCCCATGGGGATTTTGACCACTTCTCCAGCGGATTGGGTGAAACAACATCGACGTGGCCATGCAAGGTTAGCGATCTGCCGCCGCCTTTCCCTTTATACAAACCAATAATATTTTTCCGATTCCAAAAGGGGATTCCTGAATCGACGAATGCTTCATGCACAGACAATTTACCATAATCGGGAATCACTTCATGTATTTCCAGACCACTTTCTTTATAAATTTTCTCCATATATTCCTGCATTTCTGTTTCATTTCCGATTACACTTTTTATTTTCACGGTTTCTTGTATATGTTTTACTAATTGGTCTTTATTGGTTTCGATATACTGGTCTATTTGTTCACGATAGGAATTCATAGCATCTACCACCTACAAGTGTCTTTCATAACGATTCTGGAATTTTATAGTTGAGCCTCTCTAATTACCAAATACTGTAGACTTTTATTCGTTTGTCTATTAAAATCAATTCTGAAATATTATTTTAAAAATTAAATAGTTATTCTGAATATTACTGCGATAAAAAATTTTCTCGTAAAATGGAAGAACACTCGAAAGGAGAATGTCTTACCATGGATATAAATCGTCTTCGGTATTTTGTAGCGGTAGTAGAAGCACAAGGAATTTCCGCTGCCGCTCAGAAATTACATATAACGCAACCATCATTAAGCATCATGATCAAAAAACTAGAAGATGAGTTGGGTGTATTGCTTTTTTTAAGAGAAAAAAGAAAACTAATTCTCACGAATGCTGGTGATTTATTATATAAAAGGTCTAAAGAGATCATCTCTAAGGTTGATAATATGCTCATTGAGTTAGATGGCGCTTCCAAAGGGATTTCCGGTGAAATTAAAATAGGTTGTTCGACGGCTGCAAATTTAGTGGTGATTCCGAAAATTGTTGAGAGCCTTCAGAAAACAGCTCCCAATATTACGATTCGTGTCCTTGAAGGAAATACTAAATTTATTGCAGAGCAGCTGATTGCGAATCAATTGGATGCTGCGATTGTTCGGACCAAATTTTCAAATGATTTTTTTGATACATACCCGATTATCACTGAACCAATCGTAGCTTGCCTGCACCGTGAACATCCTTTCGTAAAAAAGAAACAGGTACATCTTAAAGACTTTGCAGAGGAAGATTTTCTTCTTAATACCACAACGACCGGTTCCGGTTTATCTGACTACATTCTCAAAATGTGTAAAAAAGAAGGATTTACTCCCAAAGTGAAGTACTGGGGGAACCAAGGTCTACCGATGATGATCATGGCCAGTTTAGGAGTCGGCGTTACCTTTTTGCCAAAATCCTATACACTACTTCCCTTTAAAGAAGGATTACCTGTATTTAAAGAAATTGAATCCCCTATTTTACGATCGAGCCTGGAACTTATTACGTTAAAAGACAGAGTGAAAAGCGCCGCCACTGAGCACTTCATTCAACAAGTCGTACAATTTTCTCAAGATTTAAATGCGCGTATCTATTAGCTATAAATATATTCCGCCTCCTCTTTAAAGTATTTTGAATTGTTTTTATTTTATAACAATTTTTTAAAAAGGTTAAATATATAGTTTTTATCAACTTAATAGATGTTTGTCTATTAAGTTGATTTTTCAATCTATCACAACCGTAACGAAGGACCTTCTTTTATCCCAGAAGGTCCTTTTTGTTCTTGATTTTACATTACAGAATGATCCTATTTATAAAATGTCTTTAATTTCACTTTCCTAAAGCGTAATCCTTTTACTGAAGGCCTAGTAAAAGATGCTGTTCGTTCTCGATTCATCCATCTGTAAATAATAGGAATGATGAGGATACCTGTAATAGTCGAACTGATTAACCCTCCAACAACCACAATCCCTAAAGTTTGGGAGATTACTGTATCATTACTTGAAGATAAAGCTAAAGGAAGTAAAGTTAAGATCGTCGTTAAAGCCGTTGTCAGTATGGGACGGACCCGAGACAGTGTACCCTGAAATATAGCCTCTTCATGCTCCATCCCTCCGGCTATATTTCTTTCAATCTTATCAACCAGAACAATCCCATTTGTGACCACAATTCCCGTTAGCATCAATAATCCGACAAGAGCTGCTAGGTTCCACTGCTTATGAAAGATGAACATACCGATTACCGATCCGCTAAATGCTAATGGTATGCACATTAAAACCGAGAGCGGTGCTTTCCATCCACGAAAAACAGCACTTATGATTAAGAGAACTAATAAAATAGAAAAGAATAAGGCAATGGACATTTCATAAATCATTTGATTTACTTGTTCAGGTGCACCTGCAAATGAATACTTCACTCCTACAGGTAACGGAATATTCCTTAATTCACTTTTAACCTCTTTCGTTACTTTTTCTATATCACTGGAAGTAATGTTAGCAGTCACTACTGCAAAGGGAAGACCATCCTTCTCTTGTATGACAGATGGATCTGAATTTGGTACAAGGGTTGCAAGTTGATTTAAAGGCACCTCTTTCCCTTTGTTATTCTTAAATGTCTCTCTACCTATCATGGTAAATATATCTTGAGAGGGATCTTTACTAGTAATATTCCTTCCACTCTGCTGCTTGGAATATTTTTGTAAATCAGAGTGGAAAACTATTGGGTATATATTATTATCGAGCGAAATTGAACCTATTAATCCTTCGGCCATATATAGCTGGATACGATTTAAAATATCGTCAACTTTAAGCCCGTTCATTTCAATGTCTTTTCGATTGAGCTTGATATTATACTGGGTTACGTTATCTTCATGTTCAGCTAATCCCTGCACGGACAATCCTGTAACGGATGTAAGCTGATTTGCGATTGTACCAGCCATATATTCCAATGTATGACTATCCGAACCTGTAAGATTTATCTTTAATTGTGAATCATCCCCTGAGATGCTTTGATTGGTAACGGTATAAATTGCTTTGCTGGATAAAGAATTAAATTGATTTTGCAACTCGAGAATCAATGTATTTACATCTGTACCTGGCTTTACTTGGATGGAAAGATTCGCAACATTTGGTTTCTGAATCCATCCGCCTCCTACATCAAAAACATCGTCAGATTGGGGGGTAAATGTTGAACCAAGACTTGAAGAAAATTCATTAACCTTTTGATTGGTTTTTAATAAGGTTTCCAATCTTTTTACTTCAGTATCTACCTCTTTTAATGGAGCACTTGACGGCATTTCCACTTGAACACTGATTTGACCTTTATTATTTGTCATTGGTAAAAAATTAACAGGAAGAAACACTGCACTTGCTGCCGTTATTAAAAATAATGAAAGGAAGGAAACAACAACGATTTTCTTTCGTTGAAACACCCAAGCTAAAATTTTCTGAGACAATGGTTCTAGATGATCGTTTACAGATATTGGTTGTCCCTTCCAAAAAAGGTTGTAAAGGGCTGGTACAACCAAGATGGAAACAAATAGAGATAAGATTAGTGCAATCACAACAGACCATGCAAATCCGGAAAATGCGGAACTCACCATTCCTCCAAGAAGAGCTATTGGAATATAAACGGCAACAGTTGTAGCTGTGGAGGATACAATAGCAGGAATCATTTCGGTCACTGCCTGTGATAACTGAATCAGGCTGAACTTTCCTCTTTTCTCATGGGCTTTCCGATTCATATTATCTAAAATAACAATCGAATCGTCGACGACTCTTCCCATTGCTACAATAAGTCCTGAAACAGTAAGAATATTAAGACTGATGCCCATCATTTTTAAGATGCCGGTTGTTACTAGTAAACAGATTGGCAGCGAGATCGCTATTAATAAGGTAGAACGAACTTTTCGGAAAAACAGAAAAACACAAATCATCGAAAACACACAACCTAGCAATCCTTCTTTAATGAGTCCCTTTAAAGACGAATTCACTTGCTTCCCTTGATCTAAAAGGATAGAAAGCTTTACATCTTTATTTTTTATTTCGGGAATATCCTTGATTTTGCTCCTGATTCTTTCAGATACCTCCGTAATATTCGATGAGGGAGTTTTCATTACATCCAAAAGGACACTAGGTGTTCCGTTTGTTCGCGAAATGGTTTGCAGGTTCACAATCGAATGGGTGATATCAGCTATATCAGAAAGTGGAATCGTTTTCCCATCTTGAAGATGAATTGGCAGCTGTGTGAGATCCTGCTGATTTAAACCCCAACCTGAAACTTGTATGGGAAAGGAAACCTGTTGATTAGAAATCGTTCCTTCCATCCCGGTTGTAAAATTCTCTTCTAGAGACCGTTTAACATCATCTACAGTTAATTCAAATTTTTTTAAATCCATCATTCGAATGGTTACAGCATATCCAGCACTTCCTCCTCCTGTCACCACTACGTCTTTTACTCCTGGGACAGTTTTTAATTCATTTACAATGTCCAATTGAATAGCAGTTCTGAGTATATTTTCTGAGATATTTTCAGAGGAGCTCTTCAAACTCATTCGCATCATCGGTAACGAATTAGTGCTAAGTTGTGAGACCAAGGGTTTTTGAACCCCTGCTGGCAGTGAAATCCCTTCTAATGCTTTGGATACTTGTGTTTCAGCCTTTTCCATATTATAACTCATTGGAAAATTAAGTCTGATCAAAGAGCCTCCATTGAATGAGGTTGTCTCTACATCTTGAAGACCATCGACTACTCGAACGGACTGTTCAATTGGCTTCGTAATCTTGGCTTTTATTTCACTCGCTTGGTAATTTTCCGCTTGTACAGTAACCGTTAGTGTCGAATTATTGATTTGTGGAAGGTAATCACGTTGTATTTGCAATGCGGACATTCCTCCCCACACTATTAATAGAACGACAAAGGTTACAATCAAGAATGCACGGTGCATGGATCCATCTATCAATCGTTTCATATTAAATATCCGGGCTAAGATTAGCCCGAAATCCCTCCTCGGCCTATCTGGTTAACAGGTAAACTTTTGAAAAAGATTCGGGATCCTAGGAAAATCCCAAGACCCCGAACGATTATTAACCTACGAATAATAGAATGTTAAACTCTTACCAGCCCACTGTTCCATTTTTCTTAGACACTTTGTCTTCATCAGGTCCATTACCCATTACATGGTGCTGAGACTCTGGCATACGAACATGCGGTCCTTTGATTGATTTCCAGATATCCTCGTTAAGCTTCTGCGGGTCGACTTGGTCTGGCTGTCCGACCATTTGCTGTTGATTCATGACCGATTGATCGCTCGAAGGAGTCGACTTTTGCACAGTTTGATTAGGTATAAGTTTCGTGAAAGGAGTATAATTTGGTTTGTCAGTAAAGGACCAGATCATTGGCAGCGCAGCCGCATCATATTGAGTCATTGGCTCGATACCAAGGAATAATTCCATTGTGCGCAGCATGGAAACCTGACTATAGAAGTGTGAGTCAACTTTTCCAATTTGTGTGTATGGACTGATTACCTGTGCAAGCGTACGATGAGCATCCACATGGTCCGGACCAGCTTGGGCGTCATCCTCCACAACGAAAATTGCTGTGTTTTTCCAATACTTCGAATTCGATACAGCTTCAACAATCTTACCTAATGCCAAGTCATTATCAGCAACCAATTCCTTAGCCGTTGCTCCCCCCGCGGTATGGTCACGAGGAAGATCGATGAATTGCATGGTTGGAAGATTATCGTTCTCAACGTACGACTGAAATTCCTTATTCCACAAATCAAACCTGTGCTGATCACTTACACCCATATCGAACCATGGATAGTCGTGATTCGTATTCTCGTTTAAAACTTTGTCATGAGCATAAAACTTACCTGGTTCTGTTTTTATACCCTCTTTTGAACTAATCCAGTTATTTGGTACAACGAACTGACCATAGTTACGGAAGGAAATATTGTTCTGAGCTAATTTATCCCATAAGTAAGCTTTAGCTGGATCTGCACTTCCCGCAGCGACAATTGGATGATAGCCCTCAGAATCGTATTCGGAACCATTTCCTGCATATCCTTGGGCAGTGGCTACTTCGTTATAAGGATTGGAACTTCCTTGAGTTACCCATTGCCATCCGTTTTGGCTTACTTCCCCATTCACGTAGAAGTTATCTAGCGTTACGAACTGTTGAGCCAATTTATGCTGATTTGGAGTAACATCCTCACCAAAGAGTGTTATGGAAGGATCACCGTTTCCACGCGGAGTACCATCAGCATTCTTCAAATCACCAAGCACCTGGTCATAAGTACGGTTCTCTTTCACAATGTAAATAATATGCTTGATTGGAGAAGACTCTCCAACATGACGCGGTATAATGGTACCCTGTGACTTTTCATCAAAACCGCGTACTTTATTATGCTGACCAAAATCATTATTGTTGTTCACCTGTTTGGTGTACTTAGCCAATTGGTCTTCATCGGGTGTCTGAACAATCGATAAAGTTCCCTGCAGCTGATTTTCTATATATGGGTGATTGTTAGGATTCGACGGGTCCGTACCTTTGTTTGGACCTGTACCTGATCCTTTTGCACTAGTGATAAGTATTCTGTTGTTATCTGGTGTTACTTGTACCCCAGTTGGATACCAGCCGGTTGGAATTAGTCCTTTTATACGTCCGAATTTACCTTTATCAGAGACATTTACTACTGCAACGTCGTTATTGCCGCCATTCGTAACATATAATGTTTCCCCTTCAGGTGAGAGTGCTAAATTTGTTGGCTGCGATCCAGCATGCGCTTCTTTGAAGGGGGCAAGTGAAATTGTGTCTGTCACATTATTGCTGGTTGTGTCAATTACAGATACGTTATCACTGTCACCGTTTGCGACAAACATTCTGTTTGTCTTTTTATCGATCAACATATTATTCGGGTGGGTACCAACCTTAATATTGCTTTTTGGTGTTAGCGTTAACCCGTCCACTGTGAAGACAGACAAGTTATTTTCTCCTTGGTTACTAACATAAGCTGTTTTTCCATCTGATGAAAGAACAACTCCGAATGGATAGTCACCTGTTGATGCCGTGGAAGTCTTACCTGAATCAACATCAACTGCTACAAGAGAACGGCTAAGCTGTCCGGTAACATAGATGGTTTTGTCATCTGAAGCTACAGCAACACCTTGAGGGTAGGTACCTTTCGGAAGCATGAGAGTTTTCTGAATGGTTAATTTACGAGAGCTATTATCCCAACCAAACACAACCACCGCATCTTTATTGGCAGTCGTTAGGTAAACATGACTACCATCATGACTAAAAGCAATACCAGGAGCTACACCTTGACCAGCTCCAGTTAGTTCCACCATCTGGATAAGACTGCCATCCTTGGCGTCCATGACCTGTACCGTTTGTTTACCGTTCTGGTTCTTAATAATATTAGGAATAAGTACCGCAGATGCGTCAGGTGAAAGTACTGCGTTTATAGGATAATACCCTGCATTTTTTTGCTGGCCTACAGGTGTCATTTTCCAGCCTGCAGGTGTGTAGGCGGTTCCGTCTCCCTGTGGACCTGGATGGCTATTCGTGAACAAATTGGATGCCATTCCAACACCAGATAGTGCAACAACGCCAGCGCATGTAAGAGCAGCAATGGCTGAAGTTGGAACAAATTTATGTTTCAATAACTGTTTACGTTTTTTTAGGTTTCCTTTCATACATAACACTCCTTATGATTCTTATCAATGTGAACAGCATCATCAAATTAGATATAAAAATCGATTTATTAATACACTTCATATACATTCGAGGTTATAGTGGATATCATCCTCTTGCCTCAAATTTTAATGATTATACTTTAGGTTTTCCTTGTACTATCATTTTATTAATCTCTTCCATTCTCTCTAAATGGTCCCTCATTTTTTGGAAAGCACAACAGTTTGTTTAATAGACTGAACTCATGACTCATTTCAAAGTATAGAATGAATATATAAAATGGCATTCTGGTTCTACTTTAGGCATATTTTCCGCCAAAATTTTTAAAAGATAGTGTTTCTATTTAGTTGATTTATAATGAATTATGTAACAATATCTTTATTCGGCAGATAATAATGTCTAAAGGCATCCAAATTAGAACTACTTCCTCTGTTATAAAGATTTTTAATATTTTGGGGTTTGTTAGAATCGCAGACACAAGAGCTACCCTATGTTTTTGATCATCGTATAATTCAATTTTTTTGCATAAATGCAGTTCTAGCATTGAGAAATCAATATACCCTTGTAATTCTTCCTCAGATAATCCTCTTATTTAAACCATGTATTATTGGAATCTTACTTAGTTTCATTCCAATAAAAAAGATTTTTCAAGATCCATTTGAGTTAATCCTAAGATGATATTTAATAAAATTGTTTTCCCTCTTCCACTTGGATCTAGTAATGAATTGCTCCTTCCTAAATTTCAAAAATAAATTCTTCTAATACTAACTCCTATCAAATTCTTTGTTTATTTTTCGTAATTCAATTAACCTTTCACCTCCTTAAACACAAGTCCAGTATAAAACATGCTTGTAAATTCAATAAGAATTCATTGTAAAAGGAATGTAAATTCGCATAACTTTTACATGATTTATATATAAATCCTGACTAACTTTACCTGCGCTTTTGCCAAAGTTTGTATAATTTTCAAATCACATGTAGGTCAGAACGATTGAAATAAAATTAGTTACTAAATACACTGGTAACTTCGAATTGGTGAGTACATGGAGACAAAAGAGGGAGCAATTGATTTGATTGATAAATCAAATTATGCAAATAAACAAAGGAGGGCGAATTAAAATTAAGACATTTTACTTGCATTATTTGAATGCCGATGGGCATCTTTTTCTCTTTCCCTAACACTTCAATCGCTATAGGACAAAAGAGGTTCTTGTCTACTGTGATAAAGCGTAGCTTTTAAATATGAAAGGACTGCAAATCCAGAAAAAGCGATTTACAGTCCCTTGCTTTACTTATTTAAAAATCAATCCTAATTCCTTCTGAATCAAGATGCGTTATTTTTCTACACTGACTCTTTATTTATATTGAAGTTTTTTGGCAGAACCAACAATTGTTACATCATGACCAAATTCAATCGAAAAAGTAAGGATGAAGAGTATACTCTATCATTAAAATCCTTGCTTTTTATTCTTACCTCGCCCATGCAGCAATGGTCGTTATGTTCTCCGGTTTTGTCCTGCAGCAGCCGCCAATCAATCGAGCACCGCATTCATACCAGTGATGGGTACTGTCGCCGTAAGTTTCTTCGGATGATACCCCATACCATGTTTTGGAGACTGCATCGTATTGCTCGCCTAAATTTGGATATACGATGATGGGTTTGACTGTGTGACTGTGCACTTTTTTTATCAGCGAAGAAATGTACTGGGGCCGCGTGCAGTTTATACCAACGGCAGCCACTTGATCATGTTTATCCAGCCATTCTGCACACTCAGCAATCGGGGTTCCATCACTAATATTCAGACCGTCTTTTGCACTGAAGCTGATCCATGCATAGGTTCTGGGGAACTCTTCTAATAACCTGACAATTGCTCTGGCCTCCATCAGACATGGAATAGTTTCGCTGGCAAGGATATCGGCACCGGCATCAATCAGGGCTTTCATACGGGGTCTATGGAAATTCATAAGTTCATCTTCCGTCAACGTATAATCTCCTCGATATTCAGATCCGTCAGCAAGGAATGCGCCATATGGCCCTACTGAACCCGCTATTAAAGGCTTCGGTCGGTTTGACCGGTTCTCGGATTTCCCCCAGAATTCATCGCGTGCTTTTAAGGCTATCTGGACGGATTTCTGGATGAGAATTAGCGCTTCAGCCTCGCTTAAACCGCGTCGGGCAAATCCTTCGACAGTTGCCTGGTAACTTGCGGTGATAGCACAGTCAGCTCCTGCTGTAAAATAATCCATATGTACCTGTTTGATAAGCTCCGGATTTTCCATAAGTACGGTTGCCGACCAAAGGCTGTCATTCAAATCACAGCCATGACGCTCAAGCTCAGTTGCCATTGCACCGTCTAGTATAACTACCGGGAATTTCTGTAATATGTTTTCGATAGGATTCATTGTAGTACCTCCGCTAAAGTCAATTTTCTTTGCGCCCGTAGAAATGATGAAAGGACGAGGACATTCTATTTCTTATATGTCATCAGTGTTCATTAAGTTCATCAATATAGACCAAAGTAGAAAAATGCCTTTGGCCGTTACTTAAGTTAGACAGATTTTAAGTAGAGTCAAAGCGAATAAATTTGGTTAAAAAGGACAGACTCTCCTGCGGAGAAGTCTGTCCAAAGTAAGGTGAAGTTCATTCAGCAATAGATTGGATTAATAGATTAAGAGTCTGACAACCGAAGATTTTGTACGTATTTTTATTTTATTTATAGTTTTTCCCCCGATAGTATCAGTAGTATATTCCAGTTTAACGGATCTCTTACACCGACCCTCTCTACTTAATATTCTCTATATACTGATCGAGTTCATCATGAGAATCTAATAGATTCTTTTTTCCACGATTTTTAATAAAGTAGAAAAAATAGCATAAAGCGATGAAAGGTACTCCGCTATACAGAGCAATTCGTTGGCTTTGGTCGAAAGCAAGTCCTACACAAGAAACAAAACATAAAACAAAAGCAGTGATGGGCACAAAGGGATACAGAGGTGTACGAAATTTCAAATGTGTAATATCCCCACCCTCTTTAATAAAATGTTTACGAAACATATACTGTGATAACACAATTCCCATCCACACAATAACTACGGCAAATCCAGAAATAGCTACAAGGACTAAATAAACCGTATCTGGTGCAACTACACTAGAGAATAAAGACAAACAGGCTACTGCCATACTTACTATTAACGCATTAAGCGGCACTCCTTTTGAGGTTACCTTTCCTAACAGGGGGCTTATTGTTTTTTCATTGGAAAGAGACCATAACATTCGGGTAGATGCATAGAGACCGGAATTTGCTACGGATAATAAAGCTGTAAGGATAACGAAGTTCATGATATCAGCTGCATAAGGAATTCCTATATTATCAAAGACCATAACGAACGGACTTTCAATGACTCCCGCTTCTTTCCAAGAGATTAATCCAGATAATACAAATATAGCACCGATAAAGAAGAAAACGGTTCTCCAAATTACATTTCTAACGGATCGGGGAATATCTTTTTCTGGATTTTCACTCTCTCCCGCGGTAATTCCAATGAGTTCTGTTCCTGAAAAGGCAAAGTTTACGGAAATCATAGTCATTAAAACTGGAAGCAGCCCATTAGGAAAAAGACCTCCTTCTCCAGTAAAATGTGAGAGCATCGGGGCAGATGCATGGCCTTTCATTGGTATGAAACCAAACATCGCAGCTCCCCCCAATATGATAAATAAAATAATGGTAATTACTTTAATTCCGGCAAACCAAAATTCTGCTTCCGCAAAAAATTTTACTGAAAAGGCATTTAGTAGAAAAAGGGCAATCGCAAAGATAGCACTCCATATCCAAACAGAAGTATCAGGGAACCATCTCTTCATTAATAGACCGGATGCGGTAAATTCCGATCCTACTGTTACCACCCAGGTAAGCCAGTACATTACTCCAATAGTAAATCCGGTAGCAGGACCGACATACTTTGTAGCATACGTTTGAAATGAACCGGTTACCGGCATGGCTACAGTTAATTCTCCAAGGCATAGCATAACAAGATACATAATCAATGCCCCAACCAAATATGCGAGAATCGTCCCTCCTGGTCCAGCTTGATTAATCGTATAGCCCGTGCTTAGAAAAAGGCCCGTTCCAATTACCCCGCCTAGCGATATCATGAACAAATGTCTGCTTTTCATAGTACGCTTTAACTGATTTTGATCAGAATTATTTTCCTGTTGCATCCAGTTTCCTCCTTTGGTATAGGTAACCACGTGGCCAACCTATTAAGTCAATTTCTATTAAACTAGCATTATACCACTACATTGTGTTTATTATCTTTTAACACCAACCTTAAAACAAACAACTTTTGGTTCAGTCATTTCTTGAAGTGCAAATTTAATTCCTTCACGACCTATACCAGAACCTTTTACCCCCCCAAAAGGCATCGCATCTATTCGATAATCGGAGCTGTCATTTACGATAACTCCGCCTACATCCAACTTCCGTACAGCCCCCAAAGCATAATCTAAATTTTGAGTGAAAATACCTGCTTGCAACCCGAAAGCCACATTGTTAGATTGAAAAATGGCAGTATCGAGATCAGGAACACTATAAAGGGTTACAACTGGTCCGAAGACTTCTTCTGTTGCCAGCTTACAATCAGCTGGGACATTCTCTAAAACAGTTGGGTAATAAAAAGATCCCTTACGTTTACCGCCACAAAGCAATTTTGCACCGCCTTCAATGGCTTCATTAACCCAACTCTCCACCCGCTTTGCTTCCTTTTCTGATATCATTGGACCCATATCGGTTTCCTCTGAAAATTTATTACCCACTCGATACTTTAGAGTACGAGTAAGGAACCTTCCGACAAAGTCCTGATATATCCCTTCTTGAACATATACTCTTTGCACTCCGAGGCAATTTTGACCTGCAGCCCAAAAGGCTCCGGAAACAGTTGATTCAACGGCTTCTTCTAAATCAGCGTCTTCCAGAACTATAACCGGGGAGTTCGATCCTAACTCCATACTGAACTTTTTCATGCCCGCCTTTTGCATAATCGCTTGGCCAGTAGAAAGCCCCCCTGTAAAAGAGATCATTCGTATCGCTGGATGGGTAATCAGGCTTTCTCCCATATCACTTGGATAACCGGTAATGACAGACAAAACTTTAGGAGGCAAACCTGCTTTTTCAAATGCTTCTGCCAATAAAAGAGCACTTAGTGGTGTAGCTGGTGCTGGTTTAACGATGATCGCATTTCCAGCAGCAATAGCTGGCCCCACTTTATGGGCAACAAGGTTTAATGGATCGTTAAAAGGCGTGATCGCCACAATGATTCCAATAGGAAAACGATAATAATATCCCATGCGATCTTCACTTCCCGGCATTTGATCAAATAATATCGTTTCTCCATTCATTCTCCTTGCCTCTTCAGCACTAATACGAAGAGTCTCAATACAGCGTAATACTTCTTTTTTTGCCTCTTTAATTGTTTTACTTCCCTCACATGCAATGGTAGTTGCAAATTTTTCTTTATGCTCAAAAATCCAGTCAGCAGCACGATTTAGAATCGTGATTCTTTCGTGTGTCGACATGTCAGCAGCAATTTTTGCTCCCTTTTTTGCCTCCTCTATGGTATAAAGGACATCTTCCTGATCAGCAGCAGGGACAGTTGCGATTAAACGATTATCTTGGGGGTCGCAGATTTTAATACTTTTGGAGCGGGATACCCATTTTCCAGCTAGAAACATCTTATTTTCTTTTGTCTGTGTCTCTATAAATGTCATTTTGTAACCACCTCATATGTTTTCATTTTGTAATTTTAATAGTGCAAAAGATTACAATTGACCGCGGCTAATATTAATTAAATCAATAAGAATAGAGAATCCGGTTTCCTTTCGGCCAGCTCCCGCACCAATAAGCGTGATCGGACCGGCTAAATCGCAATCATATGTAATCGCATTTTGCGCACCTGAGACTCCAGCTAAAGGATCTGTAATCGGTATCGCTTCGGGACCTACCTTTGCGATGACTTTATTGCCATCTTTTATACATTTAGCAATAAGTTTCCACTTTTTCCCCTCAGATTTTGCCCATTGGATATCTTTTTGTGTAAGATGACTAATTCCTTCACAATCTACTTCTTCTCGTTTCATCGGAACATTCATGACAATATTAGCAAGAATAGTAGCTTTATATTGAGCATCATACCCCTCGACATCACTTGTAGGATCTGCCTCTGCATAGCCAAGAGCTTGCGCCTCAGCCAATGCTGCCTCATAACTCAAGCCTTCTTCCATTTTGGTTAAAATATAATTGGTCGTTCCATTTAAAATCCCACGTATTTCAGAAATATTGTTTCCTGCCAATGCAACGAGGGGCATTCTCAATGCAGGTGTTCCGCTCATAACGGTTCCTTCAAAGCCCCATCGGACATGATTCTTGCTGGCTAACTCAATCAGCTCTTGGTATGCTAAAGAAACTGGACCTTTATTGCTCATTACTACATTCTTTCTGCTTTCAAATGCTGCCTTACAATGATCAATGGCAGGTTGTCCGGTTTTTACATCTGTGAAAGTAATTTCTACAATGGTGTCCGCATTACTCTTACGGATTGTCTGAAAACTATCCCATCCTCTTACCAAACCAGTGCTTTCCGGATAACAATCAAGTTTCCCTGTTTCATTTACAGCTTGTAATGCTTTAGCAATATCCAAGCCTTCTGGATGATAAAGAGATCCCTTAAGAAAATCGGAAATGGCAACAATTTTTGCATCAAAGCCAAGGCCGCTGCGTAACAATTCACCTTTTTCTTCTAAAATCTCTGCAAATCCTTGACCAACTACTCCAAAACCAAGCAACGCAATTTTATGTGTCATACTCAATACCTCTTCCATTGTTATATTTTCACTTGCTGCTATTAACAGGCAATTGCGATTCTAAATGGGAAAAAGCTTGTTCTAAATCCGAAATAAGATCTTCTGTATCTTCAATCCCTACGGAGATACGAACCAAACCTTCTGGAATGCCAAGAGCTTTTCTTTCTTCAAGAGTACATTCGACATGACTGGTCGTTCTTGCCGGTCCGTATATCGTTTCAACAGCTCCAAGATTACCAGCTTTGTTTGCATACTGTAATTTTGGCAATAAAATTTTGATCGCCTCCATTTCATCTTTCAATACAAAACTTAATATGCCGCCGAAACCCTTCATCTGTTTCTTTGCGATTTGGTAATGCGGGTGTGTTTCTAATCCAGGGTAATAAACTGCTTCCACCTGCTTTTGCTTTTGCAGATACTTTGCAATCGCCATTGCACTCTTTTCTTGCTGCCTGACACGAAGTTTTAACGTTTTCATCCCTCTTAAAATCAGATAAGCTGACCACGGATCCATGGTTGCTCCATTAATTTCGCGATAGTGATAGACTCTTTTCATCAGTTCTTTGGAGCCGCACACCACACCCCCTAACGCATCGGCATGTCCGCTTAAAAATTTAGTGGCACTATGGATGACGATATCAACTCCTAATTGAATTGGATTTTGATTAATGGGAGTAGCAAAAGTATTGTCTATTATCACCAATGCCCCCACCGATTTTCCGGCTCTCACCATTCTCTCAATATCTGTAATTTTCATGGTAGGGTTGGTTGGAGACTCCAAATATAAAACTTTACATCCTTTGGCCACTTCAGATTCAATTTCTTCATGATTTCCAGTGTTGCATAACGTTACATCTACATCGATATTCGGTAAAAATTCAGTAAAGATCTTATTAGTTCCCCCATAGGTGTCTTTTACAGATATTACCCGGTCTCCTGGCCTTAAAAATGTATACAAGGTGCTGCTAATAGCGGCCATTCCTGATGAGAAACCAATTGCTTCCTCCGCACCCTCAAGAATTCGTACTTTTTCTTCAAAAGCCTGCACAGTTGGATTTGTCATTCGATTGTAAATATGCCCAGGTTTATTTCCGATAGCAACCTCTTGCCACTCATCCACGTCATCGTAATTGTAGGCTACACTAAGCACTACAGGAACTTGGGTTGCATTGTAAGCAAGAGATTCTTTTTCTCCCGCCCATACAGCTTTTGTACCGTCTTGTATATCTTTAAAGTTACTTTCACTCATGCTTCTTCCACCTCTCATTTTTATAACTCTGAAAATGTCCTTTTGTATCTTAAATCCCAACTAAATTTCATTTAAAAAAATCCCCCTTTTCTCTAAATTGTTTGCACTTCTCATTTTTAATGAAGTGCGTTCTTTGGACACCTTCTTACTAAAACACCTAGTATTATACAATATATTGTATAATGTATAATACGCTGAATTATCTGACAAATATCCGTATGAAGATTATATAATGTACCTTTTCCATTTTCAATGTTAAATTTAAAAAAATATTTTAAAATTTAACTGTCTAGTTTTAATAATTAAGATTTATTTGTATGGCTGGTCTTAAAAAAACACAGCCTCGCTTCATCCCTATTCTTTTAATTTTCCTAAAATAGGAATCTAATATGCATCGATTCATAACATATTAGACTTGGAGATAATAGATTTAAAAGGATAATGAGTTACTTAGGGACAATATTGAAGAGATATTGAAGAATTTGGGTGCTCATGCTAATATAAAAATGCGAGAATTCACACTTTTTAACATAGGGGGGAATAACTATCAAAAAGAGGTACCGATCACTAAAAGATCATGTATATGATTATATAGCCACAGAAATTCAGAATGGAACATTACTTCCCAATCAAAAGATAAATGAAATAGCACTAAGCGAGAAATTAGAAGTCAGCAGAACCCCTGTGAGGGAAGCCTTAATCCAACTAGCTTCTGAAAATTTCCTAGAGTTCTTTCCTCGAAGAGGATTTATTGTTAAAGAGATTGATACCAAGAAAAAGCTCGATGTTTTTAGCGTTGTTGGTGTACTAGATGCCTTTGCAGCCACTTTAGCTCTGGAGAATTTGACCGAAGATGATATTGAACGAATGGAAGAGTTGGTTAGGAAAATAGACCTTTCCATTTCTCAGAAAAATTATACAGATTATCAAAAATACCAAAACCAATTCCATAAAGTATACATTGATAAGTGTTACAACCCTACATTAATTGAGCTTCTTGATTCTTTACAGAATAGTTTTGTCAGGCAGATTTATTTAAGTAAAGACGAAGAAAAACTCTTTACAGCATTAGAAGAAATGAATGAACAGCATAAACAAATTATTGATTACTTTAAGAATAAAGACAAAGAAAGCTTGGAGTACCTTATTAAGAATGAACATTGGAAAATAACCCATATCGATATGATATAGTGTATTTGAGGCCGGTAAGAAAGAATTACTAGAAAAATAATTTGAGTCAAATGATTTTTCTAGTAATTTCGCTTCCCCCGTAAAGACATAAATTGGCGCTCTTGTCAGCGCCCCCAGCCTGCCTTATGGCCTTATTATCCATTTCGAAAAATTTCCCAAGGAAAAATAGCGATTTCCAATTCCAAAAATCTTATCTTTTCTAAAGAAAAGAACTCACACGGTATTAGCCCTATCACTTATATTTATGCCCCTCTCTTCGGGTTATCTCCTAAAATCTGAAGTTGTAGTTTTCTAGATTTTACATTATTTCAAGATGGTACAGTGATATGATCGCAATTCATGTAACTTAACATGTTTATGTTCTTTCTTTTCAGAAAATTCCATGTTATAATAATTCTGACAACTTATTTACTAAATTAAGTTGTAGTTTTTCTATTAAAAACACAGAAAGGTGGATTGCTAATGGATATTTGCATTTCATGCGGTGAAGTATTATCTACTATGGAGAGGAATCGAGCGGAATGCTGGGAGTGCAGAGACACAACAAATGAAGCTTACACAGAAGCGGAATGATCATGCCATTTTATATTTGTATGAAAGCTTTATATAAAAATACAAATGTTCCTAATCCTTTAAACCGCGCTTGGACTAAAAATTAACTGTTTTTTCAGGCGCAAAAAGCAATGGTTAAGTTTAATGCTCCACCCTGCAAATAAATGAATTCTTTTTATTTTACCAATTTAATTCTTAAAGTCTCCAAATTCACTTCAATTGAAATCCGATACAATAAATACTTTCTGAATATATTCCTTCTACAAAGTTAAAAGTAACTAATTTTATTTCACAAGATACGTAGAATACTCCCTATTAGTTCAACAACAAAAAAATTACAGCCTCTCATATTCCTTTTAGCCTCAATTCGGAAAAAAGCACTTTTCCATTAAAAAATAGCTTTTGCTCTTGATGAGTAACGGCTATTTTTGACGAGTTTCTTCTATTATATTTTAATACTTTTTTAGGTTTCCTTCATATTCTATAACTAACCAATAAAATCATTTTTTCATGTTTAATTCCTCCATAGCCATAATTGCAGGAATTTCTCCTTTTTTCCTGCAAACACTATAACGAAAGTACCTAAGAAGATGGTTTTGCTAGATTAATACAATGGATTAACCGTTTAAAAGACTTGAAGGGCTTAGATACAACGATCGTTGGCATAGGATCAGCCGGACATTACTGGGTATTGACGGCTGCACCGGCATCAATCAAGATTTTAGCGGTTTCGATATCATTATTATAGGCGGCTATCATAGTAGCCGTCCTTCATTTTGAGCCCTGTGCATTGATATCAGCGCCTTTTTTAATTAAACTGTTTACCGTTTTAGAATCTTTCTGTTCAGCTGCTTGGATTAATTGTTTCTCCATTTCGTTTTCCGCTTTTTCTCCATTTTCCGTCTTTACTACCTGTTTTGTCGGTTTATCATTTCCTTGGGAGACACAGAAACGTTAAGGAAATTCCAATATAAAAAGCCCAATTTCCCAGTATTATAATTGAAAAATTGGATTTCTTCGTTACTGTTGCTTTGAAATAAAGTTTGATCAAGTTGATACTAATAACCTTGATATACGATTATAGAAAAAGAGCATGTTTTGAAAAATTGATTGATCAAAACACGCTCTTAATATTTTTAAATCCTTTATAAAGATGGCCGCTTTATATCAATCTGTCCTTTTCTACGGGGATAAATAAGATAGAAATAGAAGCAATTAAGGCAGCAATCGCAAAAATATAAAAATTCACATTAATATCGACCTTCCAAGACAATAGAAGCCCCCCTAGAATTGGCCCGCAAGAGGCACCTATTCTTCCAACGCCGGATGCCCAACCCAAAGCCGTTCCCCGAGCGTGTGTAGGAAAGTATTTTGTAATGTAAGCACTTAAGATAATAAGGATTCCTGTTGACCCTATTCCTGCTATTCCAATTAGTGGATACAGTAAGAGTGCTGGAGGTTTTAAGCTTAATAAAGCAATGCTTGCAGCCGCAGCAAAATAAGCAATGCTAATCACTCGTTTTGAACCCCACCGGTCTGCAGCAGCACCAGCTCCTAGGGCTCCAAGCGCTGATGTAAAGTTTAAAGTTAATAGGAGTCTCAAACTAGAACCTAGAGGGTATCCAGCTTGAATCATCATTTTAGGCAACCATGTATTTAGCCCGTAAACTAATAGTAAACCCATGAAAAACGTAAGCCAAAAAAATACGGTTGTTCGTAAATAGTGTTTGGAAAATAAGAGAGCAATCGCACCCCACTTGGCATTAGTCTCCGTTCTGCTTTCTACTTTCTGTATTGCTGGTTGATTAATCTGATACTTTCTGCAAATGACTTCTGCTTCTTCTTTACGGTTACGCGAGATCAGAAAATCGAGTGATTCGGGCAACTTCCAAATAAGTATAGGTACCAAGACTATGGGACTCATCCCTAACCAGAACAAAAATCTCCAGCCGTATGCATTGAGGAAAAGTAGGGAAAACACGACTCCAAGTACGCCTCCAATCGAATAACCAGAAAACATTATCGCATTCATTAGAGAACGACGATTAGTAGGAGAGTATTCGATGGTCATAGCCGTAGCCATAGGCATTGCTCCCCCTAAGGCAATCCCCCCAACAAAACGGACAATTCCCAACATTTCCGGAGAAGAAGCCATCGCCGATAAACCCATCGTCAATGAGAAAATAGCAAGACAAGTGATAAGTGACCATTTGCGGCCGATTATATCCGACAATGTTCCGATGAGAATGTTCCCAAGCAGCATTCCAATCAGGGCATAACTGCCGATAAGGCCGGCCTGAACGGGCGTTAATGTCCAGTTTTTATCGGCTAATAAACTTGAAAGAACTGCTCCGTAAATACCTAGATCATATCCTTCAGACATAATGGCTAGAAAACAACAAAAGACGACAAGAGCAGTTAACGATTTTACAGTTCGTGTTGGATTTTTTGGAAAAATAGCAGACTCCGAATCTTTGTTTATAGAGAGATTTTCATTGACGCTCATGATTTAGCCCCTTCCTAATTATATTTCATAATATTCAGAAATCCAAGTATGAAATGAGAGGGATAGCTTTAGAACAAGATTCCCCTACTCTATTTAGATCACGCTACGAATTAAGTTTCCGTTAAACATGACTGCCAACCGCTTGGATCTTCTCGCAACGGCTTCCGCCGAACAGGATGCTTCCACCAAGACAAGATTTGCATCATCCCCTACTGACGGCCAAATCCGGTTTCCGTTTGGGTCCAATGTGGTTTTTCCACCTGTAATGAATGCGAGCGCCTCCATAAGTGATCGTTCATCAATCCAACTATAACGTTCAACTAACCGGTTTGCTTTATCAAGAATATCCCCGTTTCTGAAAGGGAACCACGAATCATAGAATCCATCGCACCCCAGTTCCACCTTCACTCCTTTATCATGCAAAAGCGTGAGTGGCGGGATCTTTCTGTTAATCAGTACCGTTGATATAATGGAGACGCCTAATTCGGCAAATGAATCGATCGTTTCAATTGCTTCCTCTATTGGGACATCCCCCAAAGCAAAGGCATGACTAATCGCCACCCGATTATGATAATTGGCCTCTTTCGTCATTGCAGCCAACCGATTCATTGTTTTCAAGCCGAGTTCAGAAGGATCATGTAAATGGATATCAATATCAGCATTAGCCTCAACAGCGATTTCCATCATTTGCGCAAGAGACAGCTCCATGTTTCCATCCACTCCGGCCGGATCAAGTCCTCCAACAATCGTTGCTCCATTTTTCATGGCTTGCCTCATCAACTCAAGCGATTGCGAGCGCAGCAAACCATGCTGTGGAAAAGCTACGATTTCATACGTCATTTTATCACTATATGTCTCCAGTGCGTTACGTACTTCTTCCAAATGCTTCAACCCAACATAGGGATCTATGTTAACATGAGTGCGAATATGAGTTACACCAGATGAAGAAATCAATTCTAGCATCCCTTCTGCCCTTTCTTTGACTGTATCCAGCATAGCAAGGTTCTCTCTGGCTTCAAAATCCAATCGTTCAATCAGATTTTTCACGGGTTTGCATGATTTCCATCCATGTCCCATGTAGGTTTTATCCAGATGAATATGTTTTTCAACAAAGGAAGGAAGAGCAAGTAAACGGTTCACATCACGTTTAGGTAGATCGGTCACCAACGGCAGTTCTGCTGGCATAATGTTGGTGATTTTACCGTTTTCAATCAAAAGATGACAAAATTCAGATTGTGTATGAATAATACCATCTTCATCCTGTTTAAAACCGCTATCCAAGCGTACATTTGTCAACCAGTAGGCTGAAATCATTTTTTTCACTCACTTTCTTTTTTATAGAATTTGACGACAATATCGCCGGTATAATTGTGATGACTTATTGATAACATCTAAGGTGTTAATAAAGAAACTAAAAAGTTTGAACAAACTGGCATTGAAAGTATAGGAAAATAAATTATTAATGTACTTAAAATCGGTATTTTCAACCCCCTTCGCATCATCCGTCTGACTTTTCTGAATTCACAGATCGTTATAAATACACTATCATTATTATTATCTATAAATTGTAAAGTAGTTAACGTTTAAAATAGAATTTGTGTACAGTAGTTAAATTATAGAAATTGAGGTTAGTTAATTCATAACCCGGTGTATGAGTAGTTTTCAGGTGGACTAACGGTGGTTTTGCATTAGTTATGTGGATAATGTTTCCGACATTTTAAAAAGAACGATAGAATAATCCTTATCCAATATGACTTGTTAAAATAGATACCCTTGATACCCTTTAGCTCATTGTAAAAAATAGTTATTGTTTATAGTATTTGAACAAATTATAATAATTTTCAGAAGTTTCATTTTAATGATTCCATGAGTAACCCATATTTAGGAGTGGTATGATGACAACTGTTTTTGAAACCGTATACAATTGGGAACCTTATTTAAAATATGGAAAAAGGCAAGCAGTAAAACGAAAAACAGTGATATACAACCAAGGTTCTATTGGGGACGGTTTCTATTTTCTTCACAAAGGATTAATGAAAATCTCGACTGCAACATCAAATGGGCAAGACCGAATATTAAACATTGTAGTTCCCGGACAAATTTTCGGCGTTCAAGCGATGGACCAACACCCACACTTTACGACAGCTATAACTGTAAAAGATTCTGTACTTTATTATCTACCTTGCAATCAGTTTGAGGATTTACTAACGAAACATACCGATTTACAAAATCTCTTTACTAAAACGATAAATCACAAAATGCACATCCTCCTTGAAGGTTTAAATATGAATGCACTTTCATCTAAACAGCAAATTGCTGTACTTATCTTGAATATTTGCGACGATTTCAAAAACTATGGTGTTCCACTATCACAACAAGATCTTGTATATTGTACAGGTCTAACAAGAATCACGGTTTATAAAATACTAAAGGAGTGGAAGAAACAGAACATCATACAAGTCGAGAATCGGAGATTTATTATTAAAAAACCCGAACTTTTAAGAAGGCTTATAAAGTAGCCAGACAAAAATGAATTATACTAATCCAAACTAAAAAATGGGTGGTGAAATCCCCCCATTTTTATACGTATTCGATTATGTAGCCTTCCCTATTTCGCTCATTTTCCCGATATCGAGAATCTGAATCTCCCGGCGTTTGGTTTCAATCAGTCCTTCCTGTTTCCATTTCTGTAACGTCTTATTTACGGTGATACGCGAAGTCCCAATATATTGAGCAAATGATGTTTGGTTAAGTGAAACACCCTTATTTTCGTACACTAACTTTAGTAAGTAGTGAGCCATCCGCTGTTCTACACCACTACCAAGAAACGACATAATTTCGGCAAGCAACCTAAATTTGTAGATGAGTGAACGGGTAAATATCATAGCAAGATTCGGATAATCCGCACAAACTTTTGATAAATCTTCATCAGAGAAATAATACAAAATGGAAGGGGCAATAGTAACTGCAGTAGTAAGATAGTTCTCTTTATGAGCCCCATGTTCTCCCAATAACATCCCTTTCGGAACGTAATTAACTATCCTTTCGTCCCCTTTATCCGAAAGAAGTAGAATTTTAACCTCTCCTGTACTAAGATAGTAAAAACCTTTCCCACTCTCCCCCTGGCGGTAGATTACTGTGTTCTTTTTTAACTCAATCTTTTGTCCATAGTGTAAAAAGGGTTCCCACGTGTAGCGAAGATCTAACATTTCATCACCTTTTCTAACAGGTTAATTAACAAGTAAGAAACTAATGGATTCAAGAAAAATTAGTAATTAAAGAAACTTTAGAAATGTGTATTGCTACATTCCAAAATATGAATCGCGAACCATCACATTCCGATAAATATGTTGAAGCTAAGGACGTAAACAGACTGTCAAATACTTAACCAACATACATGAAGGCATACTTTATTAATCAGCGTTTAATAGACGAACACAATGTAAGCAATTTTATTTTTGAATGAAATAAATTTTTCTTGTTTAAAATGGAAAACCGTTCATATAAACCCCTACCTTGTTAATGATTTCTTTATAAGATCGTAGCTACCTTCTCATACTCCTTGCAATGGCTTCGGTCCCTCTAAGAAATATGCTAACAAAGGAATAACTATAAGGAAAATATAAAAAAAATAAGTTTTGCTTAAGTTTTTCATATATTAAAACAAAGGAGTTGATTATTCTGAACGCTGCTTGATTAAAAAATTATCTCTTCCTATGTTGTAATATTTTTATATATAAATACTAATTCGTTATTCTACTTCTCATATCATAAATAAAAGTACGGTTCGATAAAAAAGTAAAAAGGCCTGTATCCATTTGGGATCAGGCTACATTGCTTTTCATAATGGGACGTAGTTAAAGTTGCCCTTTTAATCCCGGACGCACTGCTGTTGCTTATTTATATAAGATCTTATATTTTGGTAAAACAACACCATTATCATATTTTTTAATATCCATTAATTCTAAATGAATCTTCTTTTTGCTAGATCCAAAAAGCGGGATCCCTTCTCCAATCATGACAGGATTGACTTTTAGTATAAGAGTGTCGATCAATTCGTAGTCAAGAAGTGAACCCGCCAGTTGACCACCACCACAAAGCCAAATTTTTTGATTCACTGTCTGTTTTAGATTCCTGATAAACTCAACCCCATTGTCCTTTATTAATTCTACTTCCTCATTGGACTCAAACTCCATTGATTTAGAGAATATATAGTGTTTAATTCCGTCATATCCCGGCTCACCTGGTTTTTTTCCAAATTGAAATCCATACTCATATGTTTTACCACCCATTAAAACCGCATCATATTGTTGAATGGCGGAAATAAAATCTGAAACGTGCTCATCATCATAAAGAAAAATTGAATTGTCGGCTACACCATTGAGATCTGCAATAAAGCCATCAGCTGTGGTTGCTACATGATAAATTAACTCGGTAGTCATATAGTTTATCCCCCCTTAATTAGTACTTGTTTTTCTTAAAATATACCATTAATGACGTGGTTGGTTTGGTGTGCTGTACTCATAATTCTATTTTTCAGTCTGATGTTTCCAATCTCAATAGGACTAAACAGGGTTTTAAAATTAGCCAATGTAAATCCTCCTCTCTTTGATACTTCAATGCTATTTATTTGATTTAAATATTAAACTTATAACATGCTTATGAATGAAAAGGAAGCAGGTTTTCCCCACTTCCTTCATTGTTTTATTCAAAAGCTAGTTTTTAGCAATTGCCTTACGGTTTAATGCGAGTTCTGTTCTTTTTTCATCAGTTGCTTGGAAGTCTACAGATGAGTCCTTGGTTAATACTACACCATAGACATTTAACGCTTGCTCTAATGAAACAAATTCCTCTCTTACATCTTGTGCAACTTGTTCTGGCTCACGGGTCAATGGATCACCCCAGCCGCCTCCGCCGGTACTTTCGAATACAAAGGAGTCACCAGGCTGGAAATGTACTCCTCCTAGCATTTGTGGATGCCAAGTCCCATCATCAGCCAAACCGCCAATGGTTTCTAATCTGCCATCGCGAGTTCTACGAAGTTGCCGTTGTTGAGCCGAATGTAATCCACCATTAACTCCCGGGGAGCCTTCGAGAGTTCTGGAACATTCCATCCAAATCATTTCACCTCTGCCAAGAAACTCGATTTCAACATGGACACCTACCCCACCGCGATAGCGTCCTGCCCCTGCAGAATCCGTACGCATTTCGAATGCATTGTACCGGATTGGAAATAGAAGCTCAGCTATTTCCGCAGGGAGGTTTTGACAGTTGCCAAGCGGATCCATGGTTACGTGCATACCATCGTGTGTTGGAGTTCCTCCCCAACCTCCAGCTGGCAAATCGGTGAATACATGCAATTCACCAGTATCCGGATCAGTAGCACCTGCTACAAACCAGTTCGCATCAGAGCAAGTCGGTGCTACTGCTCTATCAGGAATTGCCTGAGCTAAAGCCATCCAAATGGCTGAAGTAATCTTAGAGGAAGTAGCTGTCGTACATCCAAGGGTTGGTGCTGGCCATTGCGGATTTAACCACGTATTCTCAGGAATATTTACATTAATTTGGCGATACATTCCCGCGTTTGCTGGCGCCTCTGGGTTTAGAAAGAACTTTAAAGAATAATAGACTGCAGAAATAGTATTGGCATAAGGAGAATTGATTGGACCAATAGCTGTTGGGTCACTTCCAGTAAAGTCAACATCAATGGAGTCTCCCATAACCGTTAATTTTAGGCAAACCCGAACAGGATCATTGCTATATCCATCACTATCCACGTAATCAGTTGCCTCGTAGACACCATCTGGAATTTGTCTTATTGCCGCTTTGGTCATCTCCTGTGTATAATCAAGAATCTCATGCATTCCCTGCTTTACAATATCCGGTCCATATTTATCTGCTAATCTCGTAAACTCGTCTCGTGCCGCCCTTAGTGCACCTAGCTGTGCCTGAATGTCTCCCTCAATATATTGTGGTGTCCGAGTAGCATTTTTGATAATGCTAATCAGTTCCTTATTTGGCTTTCCGCCCTTATAGAGCATGGAAGGAGGCAGGCGTAGACCTTCACCGGCTATATGGGTGTCAAACCCACCGCCAACATCCGTCCAGTGAGCTCTGCTCACGGCAAATCCAAGTAAGGCTCCATCATAAAAAACAGGCATGGTCATCGTTACATCCGGGGTATGGGTCCCGCCATCATAGGGGTCATTAAGGATGATTACATCATCAACCCCCAACTCTTCAATGGGGAACTTCTTTAATGAAGCATGTGCACTAAAATGCATAGCTGCAATGTGAACTGGACAATTAGCTGTCTGACCAATTAGATTGACATCTGGGTCAAAAATGGCATTGGAGTAATCCACCATATCATAAATAATTGGTGAGAACGATGCCTTTTGTAATACCTGACTCATTCTTTCACAAGTATATTCGAAGGAACGACGTAACACTTCAAAAGTAATTGGATCAAGTTTCCTCTGATTGGTATTGATAGTGGTCATAGGGCACCCTCCTTATTAGCTACTAATGATTTGCTGCCTGTCTTCGACGTATTAATGATAATAATGTTGCCATATTGGTCTACATTTGCCTCAGCCGAATGTGGGAGTATAATCTCACTGTCAGGCTGTTCAATAACCGCAGGACCTTGAATTTTTTGGTCACAGTTAAGCTGGGTAGAATTATAAACATCAACAGTATATTGTTGACCGTCAAAATAAACCTCTCTCTGATTTTTCGAAACAGAATCTTTGCCCATCCTTTCATTTCCAAGGGCAGCTTTTAAATCTTTTGCAGATGGCTTAGCCACCTGGCCATATCCAGTTAAGCGCAAGGTGACAAAAGCAACAGGGAAATCTTCTGATGCAACACCGTATTCACGCTTATGCTCTTTATGGAATGCAGCTGCTACCCCGGCAATAGCCTTTTCATCCAATTCACCATTAGGTACTGGTGTAGCTACTTCATAGGACTGACCGATATAACGCATTAGTGCATTTCTCTCAAAGGTCATTTGATCATCAAGTATTCCGTCATCTTTAAGTAATTCTCTGCATTCATGCTCCAGCTTGGTTAATGCAATATTTAATTGTTTTGAATCAAGACCGTCAACAGGCGCATAGAATGTGGATTCAAGATCATGACGTACTTCCATGGTAGTACCGCCAAAAGCACATGCAACACCTGCAAAAGGTGGTACTAGAATTCGATTAATTCCCGCAGCACGAGCAACTTTAAAGGCATGCATTGCACCAGCGCCCCCAAATGCCACAAGTGTTTGATCACGCGGGTCACGGCCTCGATCAGTTGAAACCATCCGAATTGCACCTGCCATGTTTTCACACACAATCTCGATAATTCCCTCAGCACATTCATGGACTGTTAATCCTAGTGGGTCTGCTACAGTTTGAATAGCTGTAACTGCAGCAACATAATCAAGTTTGAATTTCCCATTAAGTGTCGGGTTTAAGCGCCCTAGAACTAGATTTGCATCTGTTACTGTTGGGCGAGTTCCTCCACGTCCATAACAGGCTGGTCCTGGATCTGCCCCAGCACTTTGAGGGCCGACACGTAATGAACCACCTTGGTCGATCCATGCAATTGAGCCGCCGCCTGCACCAATACTCCTAATATCAAGCATTGGAGTAATGATTGGCATATCCCATTCAAGCTCGTATTCGTCTGTAACCAGCCCGCGTCCGTTCTCCATTAGACAAGCTTCGAAACTTGTTCCCCCTACATCGGTAATAATCATGTCCTTGATATTGAGTAAGTTACTTAAAAAAGCACCTGCTGCAACACCACCTGCTGGTCCAGAACCAATTAACTCCTCAGGACGTTCTTTAGCCGTGCTGCTTCTCATCATGCCACCATTACTTTTAACAATGAAAATAGGGGCAGTTGATCCTTCTTCTTTCAATCTTTCTTCCAGTCGGGAGAAGTAATCGCTGACAATCGGATATAATGAAGCTCTAATTGCTGTTGTAACAAATCTACCTAATTCGCGGATCTTGGGGCGGGTTTCTGAGGAGAGGGCAACACGTGCATCAGGAATTACGTCTAAAATAATCTCCCGCATTTCTTGCTCATGCCGGCCGCTTACATATGAGTTAATGAATGCTATGGCAATATTTTTAATGCCAAGTGAAGCGATATGTTCAGCTGTTTTCCGTGCTTCTTCGCGGTCTAAGGGCTTTACAGTTGAACCATCAACACTTAATTTTTCTGTTACAGTGAAACGACGACTCCGGTTGATGATTGGGCGACTTTTAACCTGATAGGGATCATAAAGATGTCGGCGGCGTTGGCGACCAATTTCGATTGTGTCGCGGAATCCTGCTGTTGTAATGAGTGCTGGCTCGGGATATTTACGTTCAATTAAAGCATTAGTACCAATGGTTGTTCCGTGTATGATTGTACCAATCTCAGAAGGCTTGATTCCTGCATTCGAAAGCGCATTCATAAAACCGATTACAGGATCCTTTGGTGTTGAAAGAACTTTTGCAGTACGTACACTAGTTTGTCCCTTAACCCCATCATCCCAAGCAAATAAATCGGTGAAGGTTCCGCCGACATCAATTCCAACTCGTAACATATATCTTCCTCCTTTTTTGGTAGTTCTGTTAATCCTAAGAAGTTGTTAATAACAAATGGATTACAGGTTTCCTTTAGCGAAACCAAAAAAAAACAATGTTCTATTTACTGGCACTTTGTCCAATCCATTCCTTATTAACAAAGATAATTACAAAGGAAAGTGATTTACGCCTTAATGGTTGTAATTATCTATATATTCAGTATATTTTATATGAAAGCCTCTTACAATACGTCGAAAAGACGAACTTAAAAACTTACATTCATACGATTGGACGAATGCCTATGTCGATTACAATTCGTGAAATAATTAGCAACCCACATTTGAAGACAAGTGTAATATAATATATTAGCCTATCTTCCTTCAAACACTTAGGCAATTTCGAGTTTAATAGATGAATTACCGCCGAATGTTCGCTTTGGAATCAGTAACATCTTTGAGAATCCTTTACAAACGCCAGAAGCTCTGCAACAAGCCTTATGGGCATTAAAAGCAGCTGAAAACAATGATAAAAACATTGTCTATTATAATGAGGAATTACCGGTTTTCCCCTTTTTGCCCCAAGCAGAGAAGAGGCACATGATTTAGTTAAACAAGTAATTGGCT
The DNA here is from genome assembly GCF_001866655.1 of Bacillus sp. MUM 116. Classification (GTDB taxonomy): domain Bacteria; phylum Bacillota; class Bacilli; order Bacillales; family Cytobacillaceae; genus Neobacillus. The sequence goes on from NZ_MLYR01000085.1 coordinate 39,515, forward strand.
AACTGTTAGCATATGACAAAAAGAATACAAGTCAGTTGGTAATGACTCTATTTATATACCTAAATGAAAACCGTTCACGGCAGATAACTTCCAATAAATTATATATTCATAAACAAACATTGGTTTATCGTATCAGCAAAATCGAGCAACTAACAGGACGCCGGCTTAATGTCACCAAAAGTGTTGCTGAGCTTTGGTTTGCTCCACAAACAGCTGTCATGTTGGGATTAATTCCAGATTTTTCAGAGGATTGGGTTGAGGTAAATTAGGTGTATAATTTCGAGGGATTTCACGCTTTGAAATCCCTTAAAAATTAACAAAGCAAAAAAACCCATTAGCTGAATAAGAGATTTTATTTTTTTAAGTGACCCTTTAATTCAATTAATTTGTTCTTAATAAAAGGTTCGACTTCTTCGGGTAATTGGTTTAATCTAAAAAATCTGGCTTCAATTCCTGTATCACTCTGAGGAGTTATTTCTCCTTCGTACTCGGTACATAAATAACCAATTGCAACAGTATGATACCTTTCATCGACTCGATTTATTAATTCCTTGCCTGAATAGACACCTAACAATTTTAACACCTTTATTTTAACGCCTATATTTTCAAAGACAATTCGTGTAATACACTCTTCAACTGACTCATTTAACTGTAAAGTTCCCCCTGGAATAGTCCACATTCCACCTACGTTTCGACTCAGTAAAATTTCTCGTTTATCATTAATGATAGCTACACTAGGTCGCACGATGATTAGTGGAGAATCTCCAATCATTTCTCTTATATCTTCACAATATCCCATAAATACCTCCAATGATAAAATTCTTTACGAAAGTAAACAAAACCTTTTACCTGATTTCAAATATATGAATAAAAAGAAGTAACCTACTCCTTTAAAGATGGTATTTGTCAGCCACCTTCTATACAAGTTGCAGCGGAACTACCTATAACATAATTTAATTCAGTCAATAAAACTTGGAGAGTGTTTTCTGTAACTAATACCTGTAATACCTTTTCTGTAATTGGAACATTGTATTTTTGAAAAACCTCAATTGTTTCTTCCCACAATTCGGTTATAGCTTTTGAAGTCATATTTGATTGAATCACCATAAAAAATAACCTCCTTAAAACTTCATAATACCATTTTTCCCTTCAACTTAGGGAGTGGAAAAAGAAAAAAAGTCGCAGCAGCGACCCTCTTATAACCATAAGCCCTCGTTAGCTAAAGATGGACTCTTAGTTTTCATCTTTTTTATGAAGCTATTTTCAAACCAATATAATGACTGGATAATACTAAAAAAATGACATGATGGATAGGTAAATACATATAACCGAACAAGCAAAAAAAATTAAAGCTGTTTTAAAATTTCTCCTAAATTTAATACCGTAAGTGCAAAAGAAGATAGCAGCTGCTAATTTGGAACAACTTTGCAAATATGCATGATTTGAAAAAATTGAATTGCTTAAAATAATTGAGGCAAGGAAAGTTACGGAGATTAGTATTTTGAACCACAAAGGTTCATTAAGAAACCCTCTAATCATAAGTTTTATTCATTGCATGAGGGTACAGCTCCCTTCAAATAATCTAGTGATTCATTTAAGCATATGTCGATATTCTAAAACTATCCAATAAAATAAGTGCTGCTGTGCCGCAACGCCTTCTTTAACATAAATCCATTTCCCCTCTTTTTTTATTTTCCTAAATACCTATGTAACTTAAAACGTTACTCTCAAGCTACAATTAGCCGCAGATACGACTTTTTGTTAAACTCAAGCAAGCACCAGTTACTTTAAGGACAATACTTCACAATCTGCTTTATTTTCAAACCAAAAAGCGATGCCTTATTAAAGGATACCTTGTTCTGTAAAACATCAATTTATAGATTACTTACGATTCCCTTATTTGTATAAATAGTAACTGGGGATGCTACTGCACCTTTTGTTGAAAATATCCATCTTCCTTTAATAACTCGATTCTCTTAGATAGCCATTCTTTTGCCATTTTAAACAAATTAGAATGGATATTAAAAGCAATGTGATAATAATGATTATTTTCTTTGTCATCTTTCGTAAATTCAAGTACACTCTCGCCGATATTAAATGACACACAATTTTTATCAGCTGATAAAATCTTAAACTGTAGAAATTGTTCATAAAATTGCACTGTTCTATTTTGCACCTCAAAACGGAACGGCTTTGTTGACTTTATTTGTCTTTTATTTTTTGTGTCTATTATTTGGTCATAAAAAATGCACCTCCAATTGCTAGTTGTACCGAGCAATTGGGGCGCAGCTTCTTAGGTCCTTTAAGGTAATCGATGACTGAAGTTCCTATATTTCCTTTCTGCTAGTAGTAATTTACATCATTAATCACTCGCCAATATGCCGATTGAGAAATTGTACCATTTCTTTATAGGCAGTACTTTTATTTTTAAGTTTTTCGAATTTATGGCCTTCATCTTCAAACCGAATAAATTCAACTTGGTGATTTCGATCCTTTAATTTTTTCACAATTTGCTCGGATTCTGCTATCGGGACACGGGGATCATTTTCCCCATGGAGAACCATTAGCGGGGAAGTGATTTTATCTGTATGATTCAATGGATCAATTCTATCAAAAAATATTCCGTCTCTTTCTATTGTTCCATATTCCGCCTCTCTTTGCTTCTTACGCCAGGGGCTTGTTGTTTCGAGGAAAGTTCTAAGACTTGACATTCCTACAATATCAATCGCGGCAGACCAATACTTAGGAAAATGGCTAATGGCAGCAAGAACCATAAACCCACCATAACTGCCGCCCATTATGGCAATCCTTTCAAAATCTATGTTCCTATTTGTCTTTAGCCATTCAACTAAATAAACCAGATCCGTTACAGCGTCTATTCTTTTTTGAACATCATCAAGATGGGTGAACGTTTTTCCGTAGCCCGTACTGCCTCTAACGTTTGGTGCACAAACAGCAACCCCTTGATTTAATAAGTATTGCTGGATCGAGTTATAAACTGCACGGCTTTGGCTCTCAGGCCCCCCATGAATATAAAGGACAACAGGCAGTTTTTTAGTGATGTTTTTCGGTTGGTAGTAAAATGCTGGAATCTGAAGGTTGTCAAAAGAGCGGAAGGTTATGATTTCCGGTTCAATCAATTTATCCTTCAGAGCTGGCGAGCGGGAAACATATGTAAGCCTCTCAGCTTGTATTGTTTTAAGATCCAGTTCCCATATTTCAGGTGGATAGGCTGGCCCGTTAAATTCATATGCCAGTTTTTGATTATCAGGAGAAAATTTCATTTTTGATATGGCACCAACGGGTGTTTTCCATGTATAAAGATCACTTGTGTTTAAGTCTAAGATTATCCCTTTGGAAATCCCCCCTTCATTAATCGTAAAGGCAAGCTTTTCTTTATCATTACTCATTTCTAGATTTTCGAAATCCCACTCTCTATGCTCCATCCAATCGAAATGTTTTGTTTTTAAGTTAATATATGCAAGCCCAAAGAATTCTCTATCTTTATTGGATAATAAATAAAGATGAGTTCCATCCTTATTAAAATGAGCATTTATAAAGCTTGCTTCCCCTGAATGTTCTGTTATCCAGTTCACCCTCCCAGTTGAAAGGTAAAGGATACCTAAATCATTATCAAGAGGTGTGTTTATTTTCTCAATTAATAGCGAATTTCCATCTGGGGCCCATTGAAGGGATGAATATAGCCCATTATCCGAATAAACAAGACGGATTTCTAGTGTTTCTAGATTTTGAATGTATATATCAAAATAAGCTGGATGCTTGCGATTACTAGACCAGGAAATCCATTTTCCATCAGGAGAGCTTCCACCATAACGATGAATATGTTCTGGTGAGTTTGTCAGCTCTATTAGTTTATTATCTTTCTTTAGTAAAAGTAATTGCTCATTTTCATTTCCCTTCATATCAATCCCAATAATTAAATCAGATGTACCGGTTACATACTTAATAAGGGTGATTCTATCCTGTGTAAATGAGATTTGGGCAGGCCAGCCTTCACCTCGATCGAGCTCCCATACTTGAGGTACACCCGTATAATCAGCAATAAAGCGTAACTTGTTACCAACAGGAGCGTATTCTGGATTTTTCGCAGTACGCACATGTAAATACGGGTCTAAACTTACGACATCCATAAAATCCCCCTTCCTGTATACAATCAAAATCGTTCAATACAATTGAAAGCCTTTTAAAGGTCAAATGAAATAAAACAGGATAAAACTCTCCAATCCATTTTATTTAACTGAAGGGTAATTATGCTATGTTGGCCAATACTGAATACGAAACAATGAAACAAATGTGGTAAAAATGATTAGGAGGAAATGAACATGGTGGTTTTAACAGCTAAATATTTTTGTAAACCCGGTAAAGGTGACGAGGTTGAAGCATATCTCAAGGAAATGCAGCCTCTGGTTCATCAATATGAAAAACTGTTTATATCGCTAATCGTTCAACAGAAAATAAAGATATTTTCCTAATTTACGAACAATATGTGGATTAAGCGGCTCTTGAGGCTCATCGAAATACCCCTCACTTTAAAGAAATTATTGAAGGAATAATCATCCCAATCCTTGAAAAGCGTGAAAGAGAAATATATAATCCGGTTGAATAAACATGAGTGAATCTGGAGAATTGGATAAAATTAATTTCAAAGGGTTTAACAAGCTTTATGGGAAGCACTTAGACTTCCCTTAATTCGCCTTTTAATAATAAATTATAGTCCTTTTTGACATTTTACCATTATAAATTTAAATGGAGGTTTATTTTCCATATTCTTATGTGGCTCAACAATTTCAGAAAATTCTATCAGCCCATATTTGCCAAATTCTTGTTTTATTGAGTCAGAATCATAAAAAAACATTTTTACCCCTGCCGTTGTCTCGAAATAGTCTTTACCTAATTGTTTACCCTTTCCAAACATTGGGGCTTCTTTTGAAATAGTAGTAAAAATCATATATCCGTTTGGTTTTAACTGATTATAGCAATCTTTAATAAACTTCTCTCGCGCGCGGCTATTCAATAAGTGAATAAGTGCATAACAAAATATACCATCATAAAGTTTGTTATCAAAAGGCATATCGGTTACTGAACCATGAAAAATACTAAAATTAAGCCCATTTTGCCTTGCCAATTCAATCGCTGTTTTTGAAATCTCAATACCCGTTACATTTATTCCGTTGTCAATAAAAACCTTTGCATTTCTACCATATCCAATACCAGGAATCAATATATCCTTAACTCCCTTTTCAAGGAAAAAGTCCTTCGTCAAGATGGCGGAGTCTGAAGGTTCAAATCCCCACATCATTTGATTTTCTATAAAACTCGATTCCCAAAATTCTGTCATACCACAGGTCTCCTTTACAAATATTGGCTCTCTTTCTTTAAAATCTGCTGTTTTTGGATAAGCATAAGCTACATTACATTAAAGCATAAAGTTCTTTACCTTTATTGCTTCTTTATCATTTTCAAAGGCTATTTTCGCATAGATTGTTGTTTT
>NZ_MLYR01000086.1 GCF_001866655.1 Bacillus sp. MUM 116
GGGAAATTCGTTTCTTTCCGGGTCAATTGGAAGCTGCCCAGACGTATAAATCAAATTACCTGTTTTACGGTATACAGAATAAGGTCCAATTGCCTTTGGATATTTTTCCATTATAAACACATCCCTTAATAATTTTTTATTATTATGATAATATTATATTATTCAGATAAATCGATTGCAATAAAATTTTATAATGTTGAGAAATTTTTTTAAATTATAATTATATCTTAAAAGATTTGTAGAAAATATAGCTAAAACCCCGAAGTTATACTATTATTCATATATGAATCCTTGGTATTATTTCGTTGAATATCATTCATCATCTGGAAAATTTATTCAAATATTGTTAAGCTTTTATAATGAATAGATTGAATCTTCATATCTGTTTCCTTTTGATTTTTTTAAGGCAATTATACAAATCTATTATTGTTAATAAGGAGTAATAAAATGAATAAAAAAGTTAAGAAAAAGGAAATTATAGATCACTATAAAAAACTTGTGGAATTTTTGGGTAAAGTCCTTGGAGAAAACTATGAAGTGATTTTACACATTATTGAGAAAGGCAATTCTTATGTTGGGGCCATCGCTAATAATCATATTAGCGGCCGAACAGTCAATGCGCCATTAACAGGACTTGCACTTAAAATGATGAAAGACAAAACATATCTAGATAAGGACTATGTAACAAATTATAAAGGCTTTACAAAATTAGGTGCAGAAATTCGAGGTTCTACTTATTTTATTAAAGATGAAAATAATGAATTAATTGGAATGCTTTGTATCAATTTTGATTCTAGTAAGCATAAGAAAATTACCAATGATATTCTAGATTTAGTTCAAATTCAACTAAACATGATTAGCCCAATAGTAGATGAAACGGCTATTTCAAATAAAGCAGAAAAAGAAGAACTCCATGATCATGAAATTATCGAATATTTTTCAGATTCTATTAAAGAGGTTGTACACTCAATCGTCGACCCATCTTTTTTAAATCCGAACATTGCCCTAAAGCAGGAGCAAAAAATAGAGATCATAAAACAGTTATCCAAGAAAGGAATATTCCAATTAAAAGGTGCCGTATCCGAAGTCGCTGAGTTATTGAATATATCTGAACCTAGTGTATACAGATACTTAAAAATGATTGATAAGGATAAAAGGTAAATAAGTAAATGATTATGGGTATTACATGTGCATTGGCTTTATACACTTTATAGAACTCTCCAGAAGTATGGCTTAATAATTCAAAAAAGATTGCAATTCAGAATTGCAATCTTTAGCCTTTCCTATGAACAAAGTTTATTTAGAAATTGTAATGTCCGTTCATGCCCTGTATGTTCAAAAATTTGTTGTGGTGTTCCTTCTTCAACGATTACACCTTTATCAATGAATACTACTTTATCCGCTGCTTCACGCGCGAAATTCATTTCATGTGTCACTACAACCATGGTCATTCCTTCTTTAGCAAGTTCTTTCATGACCTTTAGAACCTCACCTACTAACTCAGGGTCTAACGCGGAAGTAGGTTCATCAAAAAGAAGCACTTCAGGTTCCATTGCCATCGCCCGTGCGATTCCTACACGTTGCTGTTGTCCGCCGGATAGCTGGGATGGATAGTGGTTCGCCCGTTCCGATAACCCTACCTTTTCCAGCAATTGAAGAGCCTTCTTACGAGAGGCTTCCTTGTCTTGTTTACGAACGTATACAAGACCTTCCATAACATTTTCAAGTGCAGTCATATGAGGGAACAAATTGTAACCTTGGAAAACCATACCTGTTTGTTGACGGAACTTAATCACTTGATCTTTTGGAACTGGTTTTTTTTCTTGAAAATCCAAAGAAAACTTTCCAAGCTTAACGGTCCCTTTTGTAGGCGTTTCCAATAAATTCAGACAACGTAACATGGTTGTTTTCCCTGAACCCGATGGCCCAATAATGCATACTGTATTGCCTTCCTCAATTTTTAGATCGATTCCCTTTAAAACCTCTGTTTGTCCAAATTGTTTATGCAGGTTCTTTATTTCAATCATTTATATTTCCCCCTATCAAATTAGCCCGCCACATAACGATCAAGCCGTTTTTCCATACGTCCTTGAGCGTTAGATAGAACTGTACTGAAAATCAAATAAATAAATCCTGCTAGACAATAGAGTAGCAATGGTTCATAGGTTGTTGCAGTAATTTGCTGAGCAACTCTAAACATTTCAGTCACCGTAATGGTAGCAGCCAACGATGTATCCTTTACCAAGCTAATAAAACTGTTTGCCAAAGGGGGTACAGATACTCTTGTTGCCTGAGGGAGAATAATTCTTTTTAATGCCTGCGGATAGCTCATCCCAATAGAATAAGCTGCCTCCCATTGACCTTTGGGAATGGAGAGTATAGCCGCACGAATAATCTCTGAATTATAGGCGCCAACACTAATCGTAAAACCGATAATCGCTGCAGGAAGGGGGCTAATCGTGATTCCTATACTCGGAAGGCCATAAAAAATGATAAACAACTGAACAAGCAGAGGTGTTCCTCTAACCACCCACACATAAAATCTTGCAATACCGTCTAGAAGTTTAATTCCGGAGATTCGGGCTAATGCCGTAAGTAAAGCAAGTAGGAGTCCCAGAAAAAAGGATACTAATGTCAAGGGAACTGTAAATGCAACCCCAGCTTTTAACATCGGGAAAAAGGAATTTACAATGATGTCAACCATTCGGTCCATTCTTTCATCAGCAAACATGTAGACCCCTCCTTATTTTGAAACATCTTTTCCAAAGTATTTTTTTGAAATACTTAAATATTTACCATCCTTCATCATGCCGGAAAGCGCATTATTTATGGACTCTACCAATTCTGTATTCCCTTTTCTCATCATGATTCCCATTATTGCCGGCTTATCAAGTTCTGCTACTGCTTTAACCGGTGCATCAGGTCTTTGCTTTTTGAAATCCAGGAAGGAGAGTCCGTCATTTACCACCGCATCCGCACGTTTAGAAAGTAATAAATCCATAGATTGATTAAAACCTTCTACTCCAACGATCTCAGCACCATAAGATGCTGCTATATCTTTATAGTTACTAGTTAATGTCTGAGCTGATTTTTTTCCTTTCAAATCTTCAAATGATTTAATCGTATGATTGTCCTTGAGAACAATTAAGAAAGGTTTTGACAAAATATACGGCACTGAAAAATCGTATTTTTTCTGGCGGTCAGGAGTAATCCCTACATTATTGGCAATCATATCGAACCGTTTTGAATCGAGTCCTGCGAACATACCGTCCCATTGGGTTTCAACGAATTCTGGTTTTACACCAAGTCTTTTTGCTATTTCCCCCGCGATTTCAATATCAAAACCGGTTAACTTTCCTGAAGAATCATGGTAGCTAAAAGGTGCAAAGGTTCCTTCTGTTCCAATTTTAATGGTTCCGCTCGATTTAATTTGCTCTAGCAAATTCTTACTCTCATCTGCCTGTTTGCCTTGTTGACTGGATGTCTGCTTTTCGGCATTTCCGCATGCAGATAATACAAATGCTACGAGTATCGAGAAAGCGATAATGATAAAACTCTTTTTCATAAATAGTTTCCCCCCTATATGTTTAAAAAAATGGATGATTTGCAGATTACTAGTTTGATTTTTCTATATCATCCTAATATTCAGTAAATTAACTTCACTTCAATACCTACCCTTTTCAAATTGACTCCACCTCCTCCTTTTCGATTATTTATTATGCAAGAGTTGTGCCAAAATAAAATCCTTGTTAATTCAACATTCCCTACTTCCAAATAAGATGCGAAATTATCATTTCCGCGATGATTTTAGTAAAAACCTACCGTTACGTACTGTTCTTCGTTTCTCAAATTCGAAAATATTTTTTTAATTTTTCAAAAAACAACCCTTACCACCATCTATAAAGACAAAAAAAGATTGCAAATGAAATTTGCAATCTTAGAGTGAAGTTATAAAACTTTTAGATTGTATCGTTCTAGCTTACGATAAAGGGTCGATAAACTAATTTTCAATTCTTCCGCTACTTTTTCTTTATCTTTTCGAGCCTGACCACACAGGAAGAAACTTTGGATAATAGATTTTTCATATTCGGCCACCATCTCATCTAAACTTAAGCCCCCGGTATGAATTGGTGCCTGCCATTGGTACAAATAATCCGGAAGATCATGAAGGCCAAGCACATCCGATTCTGCCATATTCACCATATACTCCACAACATTTTCTAACTGCCGAATATTCCCGGGCCAATCATATTGGAGCAGCCATTGTTCTAATTGTGGATCTGCTGTCATATACGGACGGTTTAAGATTGAACAATACTTACAAATAAAGTATTGGAGAAAGAAGGGAATGTCATCCCTCCTCTCCTTCAATAACTTTGTATGGAGGGGTATCACATTGATTCGATAATATAAATCCTCGCGGAACGAACCGTTTTGAACCATTTCTTCTAAATTGCGATGTGTTGCTGTTATCACTCGAACATTTACAGGCAGTGATTTGTTTCCTCCCACTCTTTCAATCTGTCTTTCCTGTAATACCCTAAGAAGTTTTGGCTGCAGGGAAAGAGGGAGATCCCCTATCTCATCAAGAAAGAGGGTTCCATTATTCGCCAGCTCAAACTTCCCTGCTTTTCCTTCCCGGTTTGCCCCGGTAAAAGCCCCGCCCGCATAGCCAAACAATTCACTTTCTAGTAAACTCTCCGGTATAGCGGCACAATTAACCGCAATAAAGGGGTGGTTTTTCCGATTCCCTTCATAATGAATCGCCTTTGCCAATACCTCTTTCCCGGTTCCCGTTGCGCCTCTAATTAAAACATTTGCTGTGCTATTTACGATACGCTTCGCTTTACGGATCACATCTTTCATATCCTCATTATTGCTGATGAAACTATCAAACGTAATGACTTTATTAGAATTTAATGTATCTTCATATAAATTGCATTGTGCTTGGAATCTTTTATTCTGTGAGATTAACTGGGATTCTACTACAAGACTTAGATGTTGGAGAAATTCCTTGAGTGATTCTGCATTTTCGATCATCTTTTCTTTTTGTTCCGTTGAAAAGCCCATTAGACCTATTGCTCCTAATGTTTCACTTCCCTTGACTATCGGATAACCAATGGTTGCTGTCTCTTTGCATTCCTTAAAAAATTTACAGCCCATACAATGGGATTCATTTTTTATGACATCATAGGTCATATCGGGTCTGCCGGTCTTCATTACAGCCCGCAACAAGGAGCCATCAGGTGCGGGGCTGCCAATTTGTTGTTGATAAGTTCCTGTTCCACTGACCCGATTACCGTTTCGATCAAGTATGGTGATATCAAAACCAAGTACCGCAGTAAGGTTCTCTGAAAATAGTTGAATAAATTCCTCATTTTGAGTGATACCCCTCATGTTTTCTCCCTCCTATGAACTCAGAATGCTTTTAATATTTTCACTGTTCTATATCTCTTTGCAATTTTCAAGCCAACTTTTAATTTTCAAAAAACTATGTACGAAAAAAAGCAAAACCCCCATTGTTTTGCCATTTTTTCTGTTTTCCCTTTATATACGTTATAAATGATTATACTAGATTTCTCAATAATGAGAATATTTTTCCGAAAGTTGATAAAATTTTCAGATGTTTGAGTGACAAAAACTCATTGAAAGAGCGAAGTATGGGCAAATAACGCCGAGGAGCCGCCAGAATGCACAAATAAAATATTATCTTCCGGATGAAAAAAGCCTTTTTGAATTAAATCAATCAGTCCCGCTGCAGCTTTACCAGTATAGACTGGATCCAGCAAAATCCCTTCTGTTCTTGCCATAAGCTTGACCGCCTCAACCATTTCAGGCGTGGGTATAGCATAGCCTGGTCCGACATACTCATCAAAACAGGTAACCTGCGCGCGGGGGATTGAACTTGTGATGCCAATATGTGCTGAAGCTTCTTTAACAAGCTGAAAAACCTTCTCTTCTTGTTCCTCCTTACTCCTGCTTACATTGATTCCAATTACCGGTATATTACTTTGACTTCCATAAAAGCCCGTCACCAAACCTGCATGCATTCCACCGCTTCCGCTTACACAAACGACCGTCTTTATCGAGACTCCTTGATCAAAGGACTGTGCCAAAATCTCCTGAGCGCAAGCAGCATATCCTGTTGCCCCAATACGATTCGATCCCCCGACCGGAATGATATAGGGTGTATGTCCTTCTTCTGTAACCTCTTTCGATACTTGCTGCATTTCTTTCATCAAGTCCGTCCCATTCGGCACAACCTTGACTTTTTCAGCGCCCAGCAAATGATACAAGAAATAATTCCCGTTAAAATCCGGTTCAGAATTGGTTAAAAGCCCCTCTTCCAATACAAGAATGCACTTCATATTCTCTTTAACAGCAGCAGCCAGCGTTAAACGGCAATGATTGGATTGAATGCCTCCGCAGGTAATTAATGTATCCGCGCCTTTTTCCACAGCATCTGCAACAAGGAACTCTAGTTTTCTCGTTTTATTTCCGCCAGCCGTCAACCCAAGTAAATCATCCCGTTTCATATAGATGGAAGGGCCCCCAAGAACTTTAGATAAATGTGGTAATTTTTCAATAGGTGTATAGGTTGGTGTATATCGCTTTCTAGGAAATTGTGCTAGATTCATATAAAATCGCCCCCTGTAGCCTCAGTTTAAGGCTAGTTATATATAAATGAAAGAAAAGAGTGATGGAAAACTTTCTGAAATGTCATAGATTTATATAACATTGATTCAATTCTTTACAAGACTGATAGATCAGTTCAAAAAGGCGATCCAGATCGTTTAATTCAACACAGGAAAAGGCAATCCGAAGGTCCGTCTCAGCAAGGGAGATCGTTCCCACTCCATACTGATTAAGCAAATGGCCCCTTAGTGTTTCGGCATCGACATTCTTAATTTGAAGTGATATGAAATATCCTGAGTTGAAGGGATAGGGTTCGAATTCATCCGCATATTTCCTGTCTGCTAAGATCTCTTTGACTCGTTTGGCCCTGTCTTCCATTATTTTATTTCTCTCGTTACGTTGCATTTCAAATTCTGGATTTAACAAGGCATCCAAAATGATCGTTTGGGAAAGATGCGGACTGCATGAGATGGTACTTCGAATGGAGCCCATCGCCTTCTTCTCCAAAGCTTCTAAAACCAGAGGGTCTCCAATTCCAAATGTGAGAAACCCAACACGAAAACCCCAGGCATACTCTTCTTTCGTTGCCCCATCGATTTTAATCGGGAGGACACGCGGGTGTAATCCCACTAAACGGGCAAATAGAGATTCCTTGATTGAATCTTCATAATATAATCCAAAATAAGCATCATCCATAACAGCAACAATGTTAATCCCTTGATCCGCCGCCTGTTTGATTGTCTCAAGAATTCCTTCTGCCTCTTTCTCCGTAGGAGTATACCCAGTAGGATTATGCGGAAAATTAAGCACCAGAATCGCTTTTCCATTCTTGCAGGATAAAAGGGCCTCAAGTAACCCTTCTACATTAAATTCGTTTGCTTTCGTAAATAAAGGATAGGTTAGGGTCTCGCTGCCGTGACGGACGTTGAAGAGGATCTGATAATTATCCCAATATTTATCCGGCAATATAATCGAATCGCCTTTTTCCACAAACAGGTCGGCTACGATGCTCAAGCCATGTGTCAGCCCGCTCGTCACAATCGGGGTGCCAAATTCCTTTCCTTCAAGCGAAGGATTATCCTTTAAAAGCTTTTTTCTCCAAACCTCACGTAGTTCCGGTTTTCCTGCAGGTGGTGCATAGGGATACAGATCTTTCGGATCGTAGGCGGAGAGGTTTTTATGAATCACATCTATATAAATGGGTTGTCCCTCCTCCGTAGCCATCCCGATTGTTGCATTGAATCGGTCCGCTTTCCCCCTTGCTTCTCCTGCTTGGCTGACAATCCCTTTTGGGAAATACAAAGATTTTCCCAACAATGAAAACATCTCATAAACTGGTTTATTCTGTTCTTCAATGATATGATTTAATTCTAATGCCAATGGGTTTAGCATTTTATACACCCTCTTTATTTAGTTAGATTTTTCCAAATCATATTTAACCTTAACACTCACCAAATTCCTCAAGCCGCACCGTTATTGTAATGCCATTTCGAGATCCTTCCAAATATCATCCACATCTTCAATTCCAACCGAAAAACGAACGAGTCCATCATAGAGACCTGCCTTTTCTCTTTCTTCTTTAGGGATGATTGCATGTGTCATCGAAGCTGGATGTTGAATTAATGTACCTACATCCCCTAGTGAAACTGCTAAAGTACTCAGTTTTACTGAATTCATAAGTTTAACACCTGCCTCGTATCCCCCCTTCAAGACAAAAGAAATCATTGCTCCAGGACCTTTCATTTGTTTCTCCATGATATTTTTATCTTCAAAACTTGCCAGCCCTGGAAAATAAACCTCCTCTATAGCCTTATGTTTTTCCAAGCGTTCAGCCAAAATTTGTGCATTTTCTTGTGAGCGATCCATGCGAATATGCAATGTACGTATCCCTTGACAGAGAAGCCAGGCATCCATAGGGGCCAAATTTGCTCCCATAGTCTTCTGCACTTCTTTTCTCATCGGATCAATAATTTCCTTGCTTGAAATCACTAGTCCGCCAATAAGATTCCCATGACCAGACAAATATTTTGTTGCACTGTGGACGACAATATCAATGCCGCATAAAATAGGATTTTGTAAATATGGGGACAAAAACGTATTATCAACAACAGTCAAGATCCCCTTTTGCTTAGCGATCGCCGCTACACTCTTCATATCTACTAAGGAAAGCGTAGGATTAGAGGGGGTTTCAAAGTAGACCACTTTCGTTCTATCTGTAATGTGTGATTCAAGCTCTTCCCCTGTCTTAAACGGTACAAATGTTACATCAATTCCAAATTTCTTTACCGTTTTGCTTAGAAATGCGTGCGTTGCCCCATACAACGCTGTGTGTGCAACAACGTGATCTCCTGCCTGCAAAACACCAAAAAGGCAACCAGTTATGGCAGCCATTCCAGATGAGAAAGCCAAACAGCCTTCACCAAATTCCAATTCCGCTACCTTCTCTTCCAGTTCTCTGACATTTGGATTTCCCAGGCGTGAATACATAAATCCTGGATCTTCTCCTGCGAAGCGTTGTGCTCCTACTTCTGCATTATCAAAAACAAATGTTGAAGTCATATAAACAGGAGAGATGTGTGAGCCATGCCCCGGATCTTTATTTACTTTTACTAGTTTTGATGAATAGTTCATTAATACGCCTCCAAATTTAAGTTAATCTGAAATGCTGCCGTTTTTATCTCTTCCTATTAGTGGTATACAAATCTTTATATGCAAAAATTATGCCAATTCTGTAAACCTTATAAAATCTACATTTTTAATATTAAAATTCTTTATTTATTTTCATTTTTGCCAAGGTACGCTGTAAAACATAGTGATTATTCAACTTACCACTTTGGCAATATTGATAATATTTTCCCAAAGTTAGAAGGAATTTAGCTACCGTTCTAACTTCTTGTTATTTCATTTTGCAGACAAGTCAATGTTCCTTCCCCTGCACTACCTAAGAAAAGGAACCATGCTCAAATATCAGCATGGTCCACTCATTGGAAAAAGCAATCAAATGGCCGGACTTTTTTCCTGCCAGGAAATTTTGACGTTAGGGCTTCAGGGGAATCCGAACCAAAAAACTTTTCAACATCAAATGTGGACTCCACGCCAATTTTATCGTAATTTTCCTTGATCCATGAATCAGCATTTTTTCGGCCGAAGTCATGCAGGTAAGTGAGATAATCCCACGAAACATTCAATTTGCTAGAACCATTTAAATGGTTCAACCCTTCACCCGTATTAATAAAATGAATATTGACCTTCTCCAATTGACCATCGTAATCAAATCCATGATCGACAAGTCGATTTAACCCATTAATGAAGCGTATTTCACGCATTAAACTAGAGTTAAAACCGATGTCGGTTGCACGATCAACGATGTCATGAGCAGTTGTCGGGAGCTTGGGGTAATTGGTCGGGTTAATTTGAACAACCATTAAATCATTACAATCATGCTCCCATAACAGAGGATAGAGAGCAGGATTCCCTACATAACCACCGTCCCAGTAATGCTCTCCATCGATTTCAACCGCTTTAAAGATTTGCGGCAAGCACGCTGAGGCTAGGACGGAATCGACTGTAATTTCATCAGTATCAAACACTTTAACTTGTGAGGTCCTTACATTCGTTGCCGATAAGAAAAGCTTTATCTTCTGATTGTTACGTACCTTCTCAAAATCAATCATTTCATTCAGTGTATTCTTAAGCGGGTTAAAATCGAAAGGATTAAGCTGATAAGGGGAGAGGAATGAAGTGATGATTCCCCATGATTGATAGATTGGGTTGAAATCCATGTTACCAGGACTCACCATACGATCTAACCATGTCGGTTGAAAAGGAGAAAACATTCCCGATTCAGCGTTTTTACGCCAAAATAAGTCAAGCATCTCCTGCGCTGTTTGCCTGTTTCCAATCGTCAATCCATAGGCCAATACAGTTGCGTTAACCGCCCCCGCACTCGTGCCCGATACAGCCGCAACTTCCAAGCTTTCTTCTTCAAGCAATCGATCGAGAACTCCCCATGTAAAAGCTCCATGCGCCCCTCCGCCCTGTAAGGCTAAGAGAATCTTCTTTTTTTCCATATTTTTTTCTTCTCCTTAAAATAATTGGATTCACTTATTTATAAAGGCCCTTGCTCTTTCCCTTTTAATTGTAAGTTATTACACATGTTAACACCTTTATTTTATAATTTTTAGTTTTCGACATCATCAACCATAATGTCGAATTTTTTGGAATTTTATCAATTCTTTATACATAAAATTTATAGTAATATTTATATAGTTTACATGCTATTGAAAATTATTAATTTAAGCAATTCACGAAATTTATCAACTAAAATTTATGAACATATTTATATGTAATGGCGGTATTTAAATTTATACATGAAAATAAAAGGAGTGGTTAGGTTTATGAAGAATCCTGATAGCATTACGATAGAGGAGTTAGATAGTCGAATTGCTCATTTTGAGGATCGTCTTAACGATTTTATTATCACCCAAGATCAAGTTGAGTTCATCCAAGAAAGGTTAAAAGAACTAAAAACGCTTAAGAGTGCAATACTTCCACAGACTTTTTAAATAACGCATTTCTAAAAAAAGCTCTTCGGTCGTCAAGAGCCTTGATATGTCGATATCCGGTCAAAAGTGTTGATATAATCAAAAATTGTGTTAATATCCACCTAAAATTTGTTGATATTATGCAAAACGACCCCTTCCCCCAATAAAAGGGGAATTTCCAATTAGATTTTTAATTGGTATTTATTTTTAATACGATAGTAATGTTTTGTTCATAATTTGTTAATCTGTTTGATCTAAAATAAATTTGCTAGGACAAAGCAATAGCTTAACCAAACCCCTTCTAAAAAAGTGCCAGGTACCTTCCGTCAAAGGAGATACCCGGCACTTTTGTATAACTATGTCATAAATAATCAATTTGTTGTTTAAGTTATATCCACATCATTTCCTTTTGGAATCTTTTTAGAGGATAGGAATGATCGTAAATCGATGATGATGTGAAGAATGATTGGAAAAAGTAAAGATCCGGTTATGCTGTAAGCTCTTGCTAAAACAAAACCTATTAAGGTTGTCAAAATAAACCCTTTCCACCCCCCCCAAAAAAAAAGCTAAAACTAACCCGAAACAGCTTTGATATTTAATCTACACCAAACTCCTTCAACCGCCACCTGCTAATACCAGTGCTTATCACACTACCTTTTAGTTATTTATGGGAATATTATACTATATTTCTCTTTTTTAGGAGAACCACGGGGACGGTCCTCTTGGTCTATTTTTAATTTCGTGGACCAAAAAAGCCATGAGAACCTTCCACATGGTTCATCATTTAATTTATAATAAGTATTAAAATTAAGGCTCTTTTCTCAAGGATTGTTGTTTTTGTAGTAGGTTTTGAAAGGGCAAAATGTTAATCAAGAAGTTGATTGGAACGGAAGGTGCGAGACTCCTGCGGGAGCAGCGGGACAGGTGAGACCACAGAGGAGCGTTGCTCCGAGGAGGCTCACCGCCCGCCCCGCGGAAAGCGAGCATCCCTACGTTCCAATCAACCACTTTGTTCATTAACAACAAACTTTACGAAAACAGCCTAAATTAAAAAAAGGACGAAAGGATGTTTATTATATGAAACATCTTGTAATCGTACTAATTATTATAGATATTCTAATCATAATAGCAGTAATTTCTGGTGAAATATTCTTTAGAATTTAAATGCTACTTCGTTTTAGGTAACTTCCGATAAAACAAAACAATGTTAATGACTAAAATAATAACAAAGTAAAAACCATACATGGAAACAGAAAACAACATATTTTGCTGGAAGTTTGCTCCTGCATAACACAAAAATAATATATTGGGGATTTTTCCTATTATAGAAGCTATAACAAAGACTCTCCAATTAACCGTACTTAAGCTGCATCCAATATTCACGACTGGTGCAGGTATAATCGGAATTAATCGGGCAATAAAAATTGTCATAAACGCCTTGTCTTTAAGCTGTTTTTCATATGCTTGTGCTTTAGGATATCTTTTCAACTTTTGTTGAGCCCAATTTCTAAATCCATACCTTGTAAGGAAAAAGAGTAAGATGGTTCCAATCATGGATCCTGTAAGGGTAATGATACTTCCCTTCAGCGGGCCAAAAACCGCTCCTATGGTACCCGATGTTACGGGGAACGGGATGATTGGAAAAAACACGCATAAAGACAGTAACAGCAGGCTGAACACGACTGCGTGGGGCCCTCCCTGAATAATCATTAGAAAAAGCGTGTTTTTTTCTGTAATTCCTATACCTATAATAACAACTAACAAAAATACAAGAATGAATTTTTTTATCATTTCGACCCCCGAAAGGAATTCTTCATTATTTATATAAATGTAAATTATTTACAGTATGAAGAATTGTTATACTACAAAGAGTGAAAAGTAAATTTAGACTCAACATACCTTGATGCTTCTTCATATATTTGTAAGTTTTTATTCTTCATATGGATGTGGATTTCTACCATTCTTGTCATACATTGTCCCTTTTAACTTTAAACCGTTTCTAAACATACCATCAAAAATCACTTTACCTGTCTCAGGGTCATAAAGTTTCCCCGAACCATCTCTTTCTCCTCTGCTATTCACAGTGCCTTCGTAAATTAATTTGCCTTTTTCATATTGCTTTTCATCCTTTTGGCACCCAGTTAATGCCAAGATACATATAATAAAGATTGCAAAAAAAGTTCTCACAAAATCACCCTACCCTGTCATACTTTTATTAACAGACTTCTTAAATAAGAATACCACTTTTTATTTATGATAAAATTACTATTTTATTGGGAAGCATACTATCACCTCTGTTCCATATTCAACGGTTACCATAAACTATCTCTCCACTTGAAACAAATATCATTTTAAGAAAAGTAGTAAATAAACTCATAATAATATTAATTTAACATATTGTGGTTATTTTCCTTTTTATTTTTTACCTTATGTACCTTGTTTTAGCTTCTTCCACTAACTAGGTGAACCACCCTTTTGCTTGAGACGGGACCTGCACCCTTACTAGATAGAAACACGAGAATGCAGATTCGAAATAACCAAGTCTTCACCTTTGTTTGCAAAGGGGTCAATTTGTCGATATCACTTGTACATCAGGCCCCATTATCATCAGAATTGGATGCGGAAACCAGTTCAATGTTCGGGTTCCTACCTTTCACTTAAGAGCCGGACAAGCCGTTCAAGTGACTTGTATCGGTTAACTTTTATTCTGATATAACCGAAAACAGTACTCTAATGGGTACTATTTTTTTTCTAAATATATTAAAAATCGACAGCATCCTAACACCTTCCTTCCAATCAAACCTTTGATTAAAACCACGACAAGCCCATATGAAAAACGAACATAGTCTAGTTTCCGGGGAAATTTTTTGTCGATAATTTTATTTAGCCTTTTCCCGATTAATCTCCCAAACTATCAAAAATGACTTTATGTCTTAAAATTATATTAGTTCCGACAAACCGGGCTTCCACACAAACGTTTGATTAGAAATTGAGCAAGCCCTTCTAATATATAGATTTATTCAAGAAAAGATGTAAGATAATTGTCGAAAACTTGGATAGAAAATCCTTTCACGGGATGTTATCTAAAAGTAGAGTATGCTTCTGCTGTACCCATACAATAAAAAAACTGGCCCAAAAGATTGTCATTCAACGACCTCTTGAGTCACCTCAAAAAGAGATTACCACCAACAAAATGGAAAAATCGGCCAGCAAAATGGAATGAAACAGGATCCCCAAAAACCATATCCATAACCTTCATTTTTATAAGAAGGATTGAATTCAACAATTTCCATTCCATCTTGTCTAACTTCTACGACCTTGCCTAACGCCCATTCTCCGTCTTCTTTTCTAAAACGAACCAATTCGCCTACTAAACGCTGTGCGTTTTCATAATTTAATTGCACTAAAAGTCCCTCCTTTCAAAATGTGGACTTATTATAAAGTATGATAGATATGCATTCTTGCAAGGGCAAACATCATGAGCTTGTCCAAAATGCTAGAAATTTTCGGCTGAGTCCATAGGAATTTCCAATCCCAATAGCAACAGCTTAATCAAACCCCTTCTATAAAAAGTGCCAGGTACCTTCCACCAAAGAAGATATCTGGCACTTTTTTCTCTATCAGCATAAAGCCGCAGGGACCCTCCCCAATGTTCATCCTCATGGTCTCCTTGGTTCTTCTTTTGTTAACTTTTTATTAATAATGTAAACATTTCTCCTATTAGATAGTAACTGTAATTATTTATTTGTATAATTTTTAGAAAAGCGCAAGCGCCTTGATCAGCCTCAGGCATAGCGTAAGACGAGCCGACGAGAAGGTTGCGCTTTAACCTTCTTGGCGGATCGGCTTACGACCTCGAGGGGCTAGGCTGCTTGCGCTAGACAATTCTCGAAGTCTAAAACTTATACGTTCTTAATCTTTTTAAAAATACTCGAATGGAGATGAATAGGATGGAAAATCATCATTTGAACCCGCTGCCAATAATTGATAAGTTCAAAAAGAAATTCTCATCATTTAGAGTACTAAGGAATGCAATAACAATCTCACTCGTAACTATTTCATTGTCTATTGATGTCATGATGGTTATAACCAATATCAGTAGAATAATTAGTATCGGATTAGGAATTATATCATTATTTATTTTTTGGTTTGCCTTGAATAATTACTACGAAAAGTGCTCCAAATTTTATGGAAAAACTGACAATCCTCACCGCTAATGGACACTATAGAGTCGATTCTCCTGGTTCAAATAACAGGATCCGTCCTCATGTTCACGCTTGGAAATGTTAAACTGATAATAGCCGAAAAGGGTCATAAAACAGGTGATTTGTTTGGTTGACAAAAAATAAGATCAGAAAGGATGTTACCCAGAATGTCTACTATTCAAGATCGAGTAGTTATCATTACAGGTGCCTCCAGCGGGATTGGGGAAGCAACCGCAAAAGACCTTGCAACTAAAGGGGCGAAGGTGGTACTGGCAGCCCGCCGTGAAGAACGTTTACAGAAACTGCAAGAAGAGATTCAAAAGAATGGCGGACAAGCTATTTACAAAGTGACCGATGTGACTTCGCATGAACAAATGGAGGAGTTAGCGGAGTATGCTCTGAAAGAGTTTGGGAAAATCGATGTTTTAGTGAATAATGCAGGCGTCATGCCTCAATCGTTCCTGTATAAGAAAAAAATTGAAGAATGGAATACGATGATTGATGTCAATATTAAAGGCGTCCTTTATGGCATTACGGCTGTCCTTCCATCCATGAGAGAACGAAAATCAGGTCATATTATTACTCTTTCTTCCGTTGCCGGCTATGGAGTATGGCCTGCGAGTTCGGTTTATAGTGCGACAAAATACGCCGTACGCGCGATTACGGAAGGTCTCCGTAAAGAAGAGGCCCGCAACAACATTCGTACAACCATTATCTCGCCGGGAGCAATTAGTACCGAATTAACGGAAACGATTACGGATACGAAACTAAAAGCGGCATTTGATGAGCTTTACAAAGATGCAATTGAAGCCGAAAACATTGCCCGTGCGATTTGCTTCGCCATTGAACAGCCGCCTGAAGTAGCCGTAAGTGAGATGATGATTCGCCCTACACATGAAAAGTTGTAATCAGGGTACGTGGTTTCCGATAAATGACGTGGAAATTTTCCACGTCATTTTTATAGACGAAGGCAAAATACTACCTCTTCATCTCTCGATCAATGCGGACATCTCACCTTCAAAAACTTTTTCTTCTTTATCATTTAAGGTAGTTAACAATATCGTAAGGATCCCCGTTTGATTTTTCATTGCTTTTATATCAATAACTTCACCAATGACCTGCAATACATCTCCAGGATACACGGGCTTCATAAATTTAAGATGATTCATTCGTGTTCCAGCAATGATCTCATCCCCATAGATTCCTTCTTCCACCAAAAGCTTAAATGAAAGGGCGAGCGTATGGATACCGGAGGCAATGATGCCCTGAAACCTACCTTTATTGGCCCTTTCCTCATCCAAATGCATATATTGAGGGTCAAATTCACCTGCAAACCTCATAATATCTTCTTTCGTTACTATAAATGATTTCGATTTAAACACCTGTCCAATTGTAAACTCATCTAATTTCACTCGTACACCTCTATTCTGTAATTGTTGTGTCCACAGAGACGTTTCTCTTAGTCTATTTTATCATTTCTTGGACCCAAAAAGCCGACGGAACCGTCCCCTTGGTTTTGTTGCACTGAAATTATGGTTTATTGAAAGGTTTATTTCATGTTTAATAAGAAAATATAAAAAAGAGAAGTGCTGCTAACACTTCTCATTGCAACTGCTACCGTCAGGGTGGTGGTTATCAAAGTAGATTATTTGTGAGAACCACCCTTTGCTTACGACGGCATAGTGCGGTTTTCTTGTTTTCTAGAACATGTTTCTCATACCGGTATCTAAGTATTTAATTGGGTAACAGTAGGATCGTGTTGACTAGAAGGAAGTTTGGGTTTAAAAATATATAAACGCAAGATTGGATATAGAATAATACTAATAATCGTAGAAGTTACAAAAGGTATTGGAATGAAGTTTATTGTTAAGGCCGAAACAGAAGCGATGATGAGTGTAAGGACCCCGGCTATATTAACTGTATCGCATACATGGGCACCAACCTCCCTATGTGTAATTTTCTTTACCCAATAGTGATCGATGATAACGATGGTAGCCACGCAGGTAGTTAATACTCCTAACATATTTAACCATTTCTCTACTAAACCCAAGATATTCATGGAAATCATAATTAAAGCAATAATATTACAAAGGACAACGAATAGAGCACGGTTTCCTCTCCAACCAAAGGCCGAAAAAACATTCGTCAGAGCTAAGGAGCCACTATACGTATTTAATATTTGCGCTTTCCCATTAGCAAGGAATAAGACAATAAACCCAATGACTCCTGCGAGGATAATGAAAAACGATGCCATATCATTTAAAGCAACCGCTGAAGCCGCCTCTGGAGTTAACCCTCTTGTTGCTACATAATGGTTGACTACCTTTCCCATCCCAACATACGCAATGGTACCGCCAGCAATAACCATGCCAATATTCATTACTAGCATTCCTGTAAGATTGGCCAAAAATACATCTTTACCTGTACGTGCATATCGACAAGAATCTGCCGCTGTTAGTGCTAAAGCCCCACTAGATCCGATTAAAATATTTACCGCAAAAACAAAATCCATAATGCCTTGCGATGGACCAAATTGACGACCAAAGGACATGATCTCACCTAAACTGATTCCACTGAAACCCATCGAATTAATGATCATGTATAGTAAGACAATCGTAAGAACTAATAATGTAACCCCTGCTACCCTGTATACTAGTTTGATGCCAAATAAGGCCAAGAAAACCCAAGCTAAAGTAAAAATACCGTAGATGACAATAGCATTTAACAGGGTTGGTTTCATATCAAAGAAAAACAGTACTCCGTTATAGAGTAAAACATTTTCCAAAGCTAAAAAGCCAAGAACCATAAAGCCAAAAACAATAGCAGTTACTAATGAACCTTTCACTCCAAACCCATAGTATCGGGTAATGACTGTACTAGAAAGACCTTCCTTTCGAGCAATGTCACCAAGAAGGTACCCAATAGTTGTCCCAATTATGATTGTGATAACACCTGCTAGTAATCCTAATTTCATCCCGGCAGAAAAAGTCGCTAATGCACCAAACATCATAATGGCAACGGAAGAACAAACCCCCATTGTGTTATTGGATAATTGCAGCCAAGATTTACGTTCATTCTCAGGAATACTTTCTAAAGCGTGGTCGTCCATCTTTTCTTTCAAATTAAGAATAAAAGCCATTTTTTCCCCTCCATTTGGTTCATTATCATTTAATTTTGAATACGGCGGTTACATTTAGGGCGACCTCCTAACAGTCGCTTTGAGCTTGATCTTCTTAATGAAAAACATCCCCAAGTTACAGTTAGGCAAAAAAACCTGTATACAACTTTTGGGATGTTTTCTCTTTGTTATTCTTTTGGGGGTGAAATCCTTTTCTTAGAATAGAAATTGGTTTATGTTCCCTTTAGCCATTCTTTATCTTGAGCCTTATTTAAAGAAACCTGCCGGAGGAAGCTGGTATGCTGCCACAATTGTCTTGGACTGGCTATAGGCATCTAGTGCCTCTTTGCTATATTCCCTTCCAACTCCGCTGTTTTTGTAACCTCCAAATGGGGCACCAGTTTGGAAATTAAAATAAGAATTTATCCATACACTTCCTGCTTCAAGTTTATTGGCGGTACCCAAAGCTTGTTCAAGGTTGCCTGTCATAATGCCGGCCGCAAGCCCATAATCTACACTGTTAGCCATTTTTATAACTTCATTAACATCCTTCCATCGTGTTACTGTAACAGCTGGCCCGAAAATTTCTTCTTGTGAAATTCTCATACCGGACTCGGCTTCTATAATTGTTGGCTCAATAAAATAGCCATGTTCATGACCTGGAACCGTAACACGATTACCCCCATAAAGAATTTTTGCCCCTTCTTTTTTGGCAATATCGAAGTATTTTAAAACACGTTTTCCTTGTTTTTCGTTAATGATTGAAGCTATTCGTGTAGAGCGATCCGTTGGCGGACCAATTTTAACTTGTTTTGCCCTTTCAATTAATTTTTTTACAAATTCATCATAAATATCATCATGAATGAAAAGCCGTGATCCAAGAATGCAACTTTGTCCATTAAAGCTTGTATACCCAAAAGTGGCATTTTCCACTGCTTGATCGATATCCACATCTGGAAAAACAATGTGCGGTGATTTACCGCCAAGTTCGAGTGTAACAGGAATAATTCTCTCTCCCGCCGTTTTGCCCACTAAGCGTCCTACTTCAGTACTACCCGTAAAGGCAAGCTTATCTGTATCCGGATGATCAATTAAAGCCTGTCCCGCTTCCTTTCCGTAACCCGGAACTACGTTGAGTACACCTTTGGGGAGAATTCCCACTACAAGTTTTGCAAATTCTAAAACCGATAAACATGCGTCTTCCGCGGGCTTTAATACAATTGTGTTACCAGCTGCAAGAGCTGGCGCCAGTTTGAATGCTGTCATAATCATCGGAACGTTCCAAGGAATTATTTGAGCACACACTCCAAGCGGCTCTTTCTTTGTAATTAAATAACCATTTTGAACCGGCCGGGAAGCGCCTTCATAATAGGTGAAAATTGCAGACGCAAAATATCGAAATTGTTGAATAGCAATACTGTAATCTGCATCAAACTCATGAATAGCCCTGCCTGTATCCATGCTTTCTATCATTTTTAAGCGTTCTTGATTTTCCTCTAGCACATCAGCAATTTTGTTTAATAGAATGGATCGTTCCTCAATTGACGTGTTCGACCAGACAGGAAACGCTGCTCTCGCTGCTTTTACAGCTTGATTAATCTCCTCTTTTCCGCAGCGTCCAACTTTTGAAAGCACTTCTCCTGTAGATGCGTTCACTGCATCAATATAACCATATACCGGTTCTACCATTTCACCATTTATAATTGGACCATAATTTTCATCAAATTTGATACTGTTAGGATTAATTTGGACCGTAGTTTCCATTTAATATCCACTCCATAGAATAAATTTAATGTTGAATCTGTTACCATATTTGTCAAACAAAAATAATTTCATTTAGACGCGCTTATATATTCGAATATTCAGTTAATTGTAACCCTGCTAATTTCCACCTCCCTATTTCTGAAATTAAATATATGTTAAACAACGAAAATACCAAAACACATGAACAAATAACATATATTTGCATTATCTAAGAGCTGGGTTCATTAAAGGGCCTAGTTTCCCTAAAGTCAAAAAGTTGCAAAATAAGAACTTAATTAGGCACGGATTGTTTTTGATTGTAAAATTCTTTAGGAATTGCACCAAATACTCTTCTGTGATAAAGCATTGGGTCTTTTTCTTTATTTACTTTAAGATCCAAAACTTCTCCAATTAATACAGTATGATCACCCGCTTCAATAGCCTTAAATGTTTTACACTCAAATACACCTAAAGCGCCTTCAATGATTGGCAATCCATTGCTGGAAAGTTCCCAATTACAAGTACTGAAGCGGTCTTCATGCTTACTTGCAAAAGTTTGACAGAGTTCTTTTTGTTCTTCCGCCAAAACATGAACAGCGAATTTTCCACGATCCGTAAATTCCTTAAGTGAAGATACTCTGTGATCAATCGACCAAAGAAGCATTAAGGGATCAAGTGATACAGATGCAAATGAATTGACTGTAAGTCCAACCGGTGTTCCATCTTCTTTCGTAGTGGTAACAATGGTTACTCCAGTCGGGTAATCCCCCATAATTTGTTTAAATATTCCTTGGCTATCTTCTTTCTTCATGTTTTTTCTTCTCCTTTATTTATTTAATTTGCTTTGCTGTAAGATAACCTGAAGTTCCGCCAAGACCTGGGCCTGGGTGGGTTGAAGCCCCGATATGAAACAAATTTTTAACTGGTGTATCATGTTTTTTGTATTTGGAGGTTGGTCTCCATAACATTAATTGATCAATCGATGCAACACCAGAATAGGGGTCACCGCCAACTAAATTTACGTTAGATGATTCTAAATCTTTCGGAGAAAGAATTTTCCTGCTTATTATATTATCTTTGAAATTTGGGGCATGTCTGCAAATACGATTTTCAATCCGTTCTACGTAGGCTTCTATAACCTTTTGGCTATAACCTTCAGAGGTATCAATTTCCCCCAAGGCATCCCCTTTCAAAACTCTAGGCATCTCTAGCAGCTGGACCCAAAGTGTATGTTTTCCTTCCGGGGCACGGCTTGGATCGAAAGCCGTATGCTGCCCTACGGCGATGGTGGCTTGTTTTGGCAGCAGTCCATTCGAAACTTCATTGACCGATTGACTTACCGCTTCAACCCCGTTTGTTATATTGATCATCGCTGCTTTTCTTAGTTCTGGATTTTCCCAATCTAAAGGTGCATCCAAAGCATAATGGATTTGCATGGAGGCGTTACCGTATTTATAGTTCCTGACATCTTTTTGAACGGACTCAGGAATAGGTATTTCTGTCAATAAATTCTCATATAATTGGTGGGGAGTAACATTAGCAAGAACATAATTAGCAAAATAATTCTCGTTTTGGGTCTGGACCCCTTTTACTTTTCTATTTTCAACTAGAATTTTATAAACGTTCTCATTGATGATAAATTCGCCGCCGTTTCTTTCAACTATTTTCATTAACGCTTTTACCAGTTGATCACCGCCCCCTTTAGGAATGGGCATGCCGGCAGCCTCAAGAGAAAATACGAGAACCTGGAGCATAATATTGCCTGCTGCATCATTTGGACCAAGACCTGTATGCAAAATCCAAGGAGCAAGAAGCGCTTTAATTACATTGCTTTCAAAAGTTTGGTCTAGTAACTGTGCTGCAGATTTCAGCATAGTTCCCGCTTCCCTCTTTAATTCTTGAACCCCCTTTTCCCTTACAAGTTTTAGCAATTTTCGAACAGAAGACCATGTAAGAGGCTCATTTGATAATAAATGAAATACTAATTCAGAATTATCTTCGAATTGCTTCATTAATTCTCGATAGCGATCACCATCGCCGTGTGTAATCTGATTAAAAGAATGAATATTTTTTTCACGGTTTGCATATAAAACTGCACTTTCATTATTAGGCAAAATAACCCCGGCTGGAACTTCCGTATTGAGGTATTCAAGCCCATTTTCCTCCAGGTCCTTCTTCAGCCCCGCATAGGCTGGACCCGTAACAAAATTAGGATGCCAGCCCGAAAAGACATCTGTCTTAAAGCCCGGGGCTGTAATTTCGCTTGTCTTAATACAACCGCCAATCCAATCATTCTTTTCCAATACCAATACTTTATGCCCTTTTTTAGATAAATAGGCTGCCGCAGTTAATGAATTAATACCACTTCCAATAATTACGGTATCAAAATATTTCATTACCGCTCCTCCAATAAGCTAATTTTTATAATCGCTAAAGCCGTAAATACATTTCGCCATTTAGGCTAATATCAATGTGAAGGGGAATGTAGAACGAAGAACATTCCCCATTAAAAGGATTAGACGCGATTTAATTGTGATTCTTTTGTATTTTTAAAGTTTGGCATAACCCGTTTACTTAAAAGTTCCTGCTGTTTTAACACTTTCCACTGATCCATACCGCCATAATTTGCTAAGAAGTCAATTTCAACCAATCCTTCAACTTCTTGCTTGATTTTATCAATCTTTTCACAAATTTCTTCAGGTGTTCCGGCCCAAACAACATTTTTCTCTATTAGTTCTTCGTAGCTCATTTTTGGGAGACCTTGTAAGATACCCTTTGTATAGAAATGGAATCCAGCGTCCTTCATTCTTTCAACATCGGGTAACCCAGCTGTAGGAGCAGCATTTCCTAAAAGAAAATTATAGAAATGTTCTTCTGCTTCCTGTCTAATCTGTTTTTCATCCCCATCGCTCATATAGACGGAACGCAGCCAGATAATGTTAGGCTCGTGCCCATTTTCCCAACAAGCCTTTCGATATATATCAAATTTATCTAGCAAAGTTGCAAGGGGCAGTAAAGGAGGAACAAAAATTCCCCAGCCCTTTTCCCCGGCTTGTCGGTAGGTATGTTCACTTGTTCCTCCGGTAGTAAATGGGATCTTTTTCTGAAGAGGATGAGGAACAACTTCTACATTATCAACTGTATAGTATTTACCAAAGTAGGATACTTTCTCTCCTCGAAGTGCCTGCTCAAGTATGGCAAGTGCCTCCTCAAAACGAGGTTTGGCTTCCTCAATTGGGATAATTCCTTCGTTTGGATAAACCCATGCGTGACCGCGACCGACACCTGCTTCTATACGTCCATTCGTTATAAGATCAGCGGCAGCAATTTCACCCGCCAAACGCAGCGGATTTTGAACTGGCAGGATATGAAGTGCCGTTCTAAAGCGAATATTATTTGTCTGGCTCGCTACAGCTGAATACACCGCTAATGGGTTTGCTGAAATAGAAAATTTCGAAAAATGATGATGATCAATAAGAGAATAAACATCAAAACCGGCTTTGTCAGCATGAATAATTTGTTCTATTACTTCATCATATACTTGCTTTTCCGTTTTCCCTGGAGGTAATTGCATTTCAGAATAAAGTCCAAATTTCATTTAATTCATCTCCCTAATATTATTTTTTTGCCTAATCGAATTGTATATTTAAAGCTCCCTTCCCTTCTGCTAACTCATTAACATTATTGATAAATCATTTTCTAAAAAGTCAAAAATTTCGAATAACAATCAAAAATAACCAAGATGTTAACCAATTAACATTAAAATAATGTTGATAACTGAAAATAAGAAAACTCCTATTGTAGAAGTTTTGTTCACTTAGTAAACAAGTTTCTACTTGGGAGTTTTTACTTTGCAGCAATTTTCATATATTCGGTCAATAGGTTGACAAGATTTCCTTTTCCAAACTTGATTTTGCATTTTTCTATATCTTTTAATGAACTAATATAAAAAAGAAGGAAGTCTAATATTTTTTTCCGGCGAACCTCTATACTTTCAGCAGAATTATTATAGAACCATTCATCGATTGTGTTATATACTCCCCTGTTTAAACCAAATGTTTCTTTACAATACCTAGAGAACAGCAGGTCAGGAAGATTTATAACCGTTTTTTGTTCAGCAAATGTCATCGAATCCCCCCCTTTCTATTTATTACTTTACAAAATAAAAGCATTAATCGTTGTTAAACTATTAATACTTTTTTATGAATCTTTTAAAAATTCCGAGATAATTGTTAATGGATTAACGGAAGGAAAATACCAGTGCAGTATTATAAAGTTAGTAAAAGTTTATCAAATAACATGCAAGGAGGAATTTCATTGTATAACACAGGATCAGCATTTTTAGAAGCTTTGCAAGAAGCGGGTGTTTCCTATATTTTTGCTAATTTAGGAAGTGATCACCCGGCGATTATTGAAAATTTGGCGATAGCCAAAAAGGAAAATAAGGAATTACCAGAAATCATTACCTGCCCCCATGAATTTGTGGCATTGACTGCTGCGCAAGGGTATGCACAGGCAACAGGTGAGCCGCAGGCAGTAATCGTTCATGTAGAATGCGGAACACAAAATTTAGGCGGTGCCATTCATAATGCATACAAAAGCAGGGTTCCTGTATTAGTTTTTGCCGGCGCGTCACCTTATACCCAAGAAAATGAATTAGCTGGAAGCCGAAATGAGTTTATTCATTGGATTCAGGATGTTTTTGACCAACGCGGCATTATGCGCGGATATACGAAATATGATAATGAAATTCGAACCGGAGCGAATGTCAAGCAGCTTGTACATCGTGCATTACAAATTGCTAAAAGTGATCCTAAGGGTCCAGTTTATCTAATGGGACCAAGAGAAGTGATGGAAGAGCCGGCCATGCCTGTAGAGATTCAAAAGGAGCTATGGGAGCCGATTTCCCCGGGAGCAATTTCTCCACAAAAGATTAAAGAATTAACGAATGATTTGCTGTCAGCTAAAAATCCGCTTGTTGTTACCTCTTATTTAGGAAGGAAAAAAGAAGCGGTTGAAGAACTAGTGCGTTTATGTGAACGATTGGCCATTCCTGTCATTGAATCCATACCAAGTTATATGAATTTTCCAAGTAATAATCCAATGCACTGCGGTTCCTATTGGAATACTGAAAAGCAGATTAAAGTTCTTGATGAGGCCGATTTTATACTTGTATTAGACAGCGATGTTCCATGGATTCCTGTAAGAAACAAACCGTCTAACAATGCAACTATTTATTACATTGATGTTGATCCGTTGAAAGAACAAATGCCTTTATGGTATATCCCATCAAAACGATTTTTTAAAGCTGATGCATACACAGCACTTCAGCAAATTAATGATTACCTGGATAAAAATAGTGATATCGATCAAGGGGCGGTTTCCCAGCGCTGGGAAAAACACTCCGAATACCATAATCTTCAGGCAGAAGAAAAATATATGATCGAAAAAGCAGAAAGCGATGTTATTACCCCTGAATTTCTTACCGCCTGTATAAGGGAAATAACAGACGAAAATACAATCGTATTGAATGAAGGAATTACTAGTCATGAGGTAATATCCAACCATATAGGGGCAACTATTCCAGGGTCTTATTATGGAAGTCCTGCAGGTTCACTTGGATGGAACGGCGGAGCCGCAATAGGTATGAAATTAGCTAATCCGGATAAGACGGTCATCAGTCTCACCGGAGATGGATCCTTCCTATTCAGTATTCCCTCCACTGTTCATTGGATGGCAAAAAGATACAATACCCCATTCTTAACAGTTATTTATAACAACTCTGGTTGGAAGGCACCAAAACAGTCAACGCTTGGTGTCCACCCGCACGGTATCGCCAAACAA
The DNA here is from genome assembly GCF_001866655.1 of Bacillus sp. MUM 116. Taxonomy (GTDB): domain Bacteria; phylum Bacillota; class Bacilli; order Bacillales; family Cytobacillaceae; genus Neobacillus. The sequence goes on from NZ_MLYR01000086.1 coordinate 26,091, forward strand.
ACGGAAGAATTCTTTGTCCATTTTGACCCGCCGGCAGATTTATCGAAAATTGCTGCAGCAGCTGGAGAAGCGCACCCAATTATGGTGAAAAACCGTTCAGATCTGAAAAATGCGCTTAAAGAAGGATTGCAGTTCGTGAAACAAGGGAGATCCGCTGTTATTGACGTTTATATCCCACATGTTTATACCGCGGAAAATACCACTACCTACGCAAAGGAGACAGTCTAATGATTGTAAAAGTAAATATCTTAGAGTCCCTTATCAATAAGATTGCAACTGGAAAAATAGAAGTTATCGATCTGTCACAAACCCTGAATGAAAACACCCCAGTTATTCAATTGCCAGAGCCTTTAGCAAGAACAGGGGGATTTAAATTAAAACAGTTGTCAATGTATGATGAGAAAGGGCCAACTTCTTACTGGAATGATTTTACTGCAGGCGAACATTGTGGTACGCACTTTGATGCACCTATTCACTGGATTAGTGGTAGAGAGCATGATAGTGTTGACACAATTCCAACGATGAACATGGTGGGAGAAGCATATGTGATTGATATTAGAGAAAAAGCAGAGCTGAATCCGGATTATTGTGTAACAGTGGAGGATATTCTTGAATTTGAAGAGCAATATGGAAGAATTAAGAAACATTCTTGGGTATTGATTCAATCCGGATGGGCGCAATATGCACATGATCACGAACTATTTTATAATATTGGTGACGATGGACAGCCCCATACACCTGGGATTAGTAAAGAGGCTTCTATTTTTCTTGCAGAGGAACGAGATATATTGGGAGTTGGTGTAGAAACCGTTGGAACAGATGCAGGGATTGCCGGTTCATTTGACCCTCCATTCCCTAATCATCATTTCATGCATGGCGCGAATAAATATGGCCTCGCCCAATTGACCGCTTTAGAAAAACTTCCTGCAAAAGGAGCTGTTCTCATCGCTACTCCGTTAAAAATAGAAAAAGGCAGTGGAAGTCCTGTTAGGGTTATTGCCTTGGTAGAAAAGGACCAGGATTAAAAGAAAATGGAAATAAAAAAATGAAAGGTGGACTTCTTCACCTTTCATTTTTTTAGCATGATTCATGAAAATGCATAATTGAAAAAAAGGATTTAAGGGCTAAGATAAATTTATTTTATCTCCTTAAGTGCTTTAGGGTCTACTATGTAAATCCTTCTATTACTAATTAAAACAATACCTTCGGAGGCCCATATTTTTAGAAATTTATAGATTGTGATTCTTGTTAAACCAGTATAGAACGATAGCTCCTGCTGGGTTAAATTGATTTCTTTGCTTTCAAGAGAATTCATCAAATATAGGAGCGATTGGGCGATTTGGGATTCCGTGCTGGTACTTGTTACATTGATATTATTTAAAAGGAGCTTTTCTTTAAGAATAAGGGATTCAGCAAATAAAATCGTTACTTCTGGGTGTATTTGAATGAGGTTATGATAATCTTGTTCCGAGAAATAGTATACAACACAATCTTCATGACAAACGGCTGAACAAAAGTATGGCAGATGATCAATTTCACCCGCTAAAACTCCTGGACCAACAAAATCTAAAATCCTTTTCCCTCCCCCGGGAGTGTCAGAGATAATTTTTACTATTCCTTTATAAATATAATAAAATCCAGTTCCTATGTGACCTTGTTGGAAAATGTATGATTTTTTTTTGAAAAAGAGTCTCCTGCCGTATTTTAAATAATCTGTCCAAGATTGTTTTAAAGTAATCAACTGTATGTCCCCTTTCCTTATCACATTAAATAGATCTTAGAGTGCAATTTCTGCTTTATAGCAGCCGTAAAGCGTTTTCAATTTGTTGGGGTCTAATATGTGAATCTTGTGGCCCCTTCTTGAAATTATCCCCTCTACTAACCATTTCTGCATAATCTTATAGACTGTTACTCTTGAGGTTCCAATATATTTTGCAAGGGAGATTTGTGAAATCGAAAAGGGATTTTTATTATTCTTTTGATAGAGTTGAAGAAAGTAGTGTGCCATTTGCTGCTCATAAGGCTTATTGATCATTCCAATGGTATCAACAAGTAATCTGATTTTACTAATAAGTGAATTCATAAAAATTTTGTTTGCTTCTGGGTGCTCTTTACATATTTTTTTAAATGTTTCGGTTGAAAAGTAATAAACAATAGTATCTGTATCACACACCGCTGTACTCGAATAAGGCTGTCCCAATACCCCTTGTTCTCCCAGTAAAAAACCATCTGCTAAGTAGTCAACTATTCGTTCTTTACCATCTTTAGAAAGCAGTTGAATATTCAGCCTTCCTTCTGCTAAGTAGTAAAAGCCTGAACTTTCCCTACCTTGTGAAAATAAAACATCACCTTTAGCTAAAGCCTTTTTATTACTATAGATCGTATAAGGTTCCCATAGATATCTCACATTTTCTCCTCCTGAATATTTAAAAAATTCTTGAAATTAAGAAGAAATTCATTGATGAGCGATAAGTCTATACCAAATTGTACTGTAAATTTTCTATTTTCTCTATCTATATTAGCATTGGGTACCATCAGTTAAAATGGATTCTAAACGAATAAAGAACAAAATTACGTTAACTAATTAACATATTCAAAAAATAGTTACTAATATTGTCATATTAAACTAAAGCAAAACGGCCAATGTTAAAAGAGCATTGGCCGCCTTTTTCAATTAAATTCCCATTTCATTAAAACTAAAGCAAGCCCTTGAAAAAACGACATTTTAATCAATATAAATGGTTGCTTTATTGAATTATTAGCAATTTAATTTGCCCTTTTAACCTAAAACAACCTTATTCTTTTCTTTGGCAATCTCTGTAGCTACATCGACAATCATATCTTCTTGACCGCCCACTACTTTACGCTTGCCTAATTCTACTAAAACATCACGGGAATCAACGCCAAATTTAGCAGCTGCCCGTTTTGCATGAAGGGCAAAACTCGAGTACACACCCGCAAATCCAAGAGTTAAGCTATCTCTCGTAATTTCTTGCGGCACTTGCAAAATGGGTGCAACAATCTCTTCCGCCAAATCCATCATTTTATATAAGTCTACTCCTGTTTTAATTCCCATTCGTTCACAAACGGCAACCAATACTTCTGTTTGAGTATTCCCGGCACCTGCTCCTAAACAGCGTACACTGCCATCAATGCGAGTCGCACCCTCTTCAATTGCCACAAGTGTGTTGGCCATGGCAAGCGACAGGTTGTTATGGCCATGGAAGCCGACATGAATCCCTACAGATTGCTTAAGAGCGCGAATACGTTCACGAACCTGGTCTGGAAGCAGATAGCCTGCTGAATCGACAACATATACGGTGTCAGCTCCATAGCTTTCCATTAATTTTGCCTGTTCAACAAGTTTGTCTACTGGGGCCATGTGGTTCATCATTAAGAAACCGACTGTTTCCATTCCTAATTCTTTTGCATAGGCAATATGCTGCGGTGCCACGTCTGCTTCAGTTACATGTGTAGCAATACGGGCCATTTTTGCACCTAAATTGGCGGCTTCTTTTAATTCATGCAGTGTACCGATGCCTGGTAATAGAAGAACAGCAATTTTTGACTTGTCCGCAACAGAAACCGCCGCTTCTATTAATTCCATTTCATTTGTCCGCGAAAAACCATATTGTAACGAAGATCCAGCTAAACCGTCACCATGAGAGACCTCGATAAAAGGAACATTTGCATCATTCAATGCTTTTGTTATCTTAAGTACTTGATCAACCGTATATTGATGATTAATGGCGTGGCTTCCGTCTCGCAGCGCTACTTCGGTAATGAGAATATCTCTTTCAATTGTCATGGTTTATTTGCCCCTTTCTACAGCTTAAACTGTTTCCTTCGTTAATAACTTTTTCGCAAACGCCTCTGCAATTTTCACACCAGCTGATGTCATGATATCAAGGTTACCTGCATATACAGGCAGGTAGTCACCAGCTCCTTCTACCTCAAGAAAGATAGTTACTTTATTTCCGTCAAAAATTGGTTCGGTGCGCACGCGATAACCCGGGACATATGATTGAACCACTTTTTCCATATCGCTGATGGATTTCCGAATCGCTTCTTCATCCATTTTCCCTTCCTCTACTAGCGTGTAAACGGTATCACGCATGAGGATTGGCGGTTCGGCAGGGTTTAGGATAATAATCGCTTTCCCTTTTTTAGCACCACCAACTACTTCAATCGCATTTGAAGTTGTTTCTGTAAATTCATCGATATTGGCACGAGTTCCTGGCCCCGCACTCTTACTTGCAATCGTCGCAACGATTTCAGCATATTCGACAGGGGCTACTCGGTTTACGGCATGGACCATTGGGATCGTTGCCTGACCTCCACAAGTAATAAGGTTGATATTATCCTTATCTAAATGCTCTTCAATGTTTACGGCGGCGCAGACTAAAGGTCCTACGGCTGCTGGAGTCATATCAATAACCTTTATTCCCGCTTCTTTTAACACTTTTGCATTATAGAGATGTGCTTTTGCGGAAGTGGCATCAAAGACGATGTCTGCTTTTAATTCCGGGTCTGCCAAAAATCCATCAATCCCTGTATCAACCCCTGCATACCCTAATTCTCTTGCACGGCGTAAACCGTCTGATTGCGGATCAATTCCGATTACAGCAGTCAGCTCTAAAAATTCAGAGCGTGCTAATTTGATCATTAAATCTGTTCCGATGTTCCCTGAGCCAAGGATCGCAACTTTTACTTTTTCCATGCTATTTTTCCTCCTATATAAAAAATCTTCTAGAGATTGATAACTTTATAGCCTAAACAGATAAAAAAATAAATCCGAACTAATTTAATACCTCAAATTGTTTATAACCAGTTGTGTCTGGTAAAAAATCTAATGTTTTATGATTAAAATAATGGCATTCACCTTGATCAATGATAAAATGCAGACCATCCAAAATCACTTCTGTATCATTAGGCTGAATCAAATCTTCCAGCGTTAATTTTACTTTCAAGAAACAACTTTTCCGCATCTGTAAGCGGATCATCAATGAGTTTTTATCAGAAGAATTCAATCTATTTTGCAGTTCTGTTTTTGCTGCATTCGTTACCCTAAACATGTAATCACCCTTATAGAAACAACTCCGGAATCATAAAGCAAAGGGACGGTTCTTTCTGCTTCCTTAAAAAGAACAGTCCCCATGCTTCATTACTTGCAATACATTGAAACACTGCCTAAACCTTCGAAATTGGCAATGACTGAGTCTCCTGGTTTAAATGCGATGGCTTCCGACATGGCTCCGCTGAGGATGATATCTCCTTTTTTAAGTCCTCTCCCGCGGGCCCCTAGTTCATTTACCGCCCAGGCGATGGCTGTTGCCGGATGCCCTAATACCGCAGCGCTCGAACCTGTTTGCGCCACTTCACCGTTTTTGGACATCACCATGCCGATGTTTCCTAAATCAATCGCCCCAGGCGCTACCCATTTACTTCCGACTACAAATTTAGCCGAAGAACAATTGTCCGCAATGACATCAACTAATGTAAAGCGAAAATCCTTATACCGGCTGTCAATCACTTCAAGAGCAGGTGCCACATATTTGGTTGCCGCTAACACGTCTTCCTCCGTTATGTTTTCACCTTGTAAATCCTTATCTAGCATAAAGGCAATTTCCGGTTCTACCTTTGGATGGATCAGACCCGAATAGGAAATCCCCTCCCACTCAAAGCCGAGCATATCATGATGCAGGTAACCGTAAATTGCTTCATTCACACCCATCATGACTTGTTTGGCTTTACTTGTTAAGCCTAACTTCAGACCAACTGTTTTCTTTCCGGTTTCCGCTAGTCTGCGGACAAGCAAGCCATCTTGCAGTTCATATGCTTCCTTTACCGTCAACTCAGGATAGTCGTCTGTCACTTTAATAACTTCCCGTGCATCACGCTCTGCAGTATATAAATACTCAATAATTTCTTTATGTTTATCCACTAGTAGAGTCATAATTTATGCCCTCACTTTATTTATTTTCACCCATTCGGCCCCTGCCTATGGCTCATCTCTTTAGTCTGCAGCAGCCTGCATTTTCAAACAAAGAACCCCGTTTAACCCCATTATTCAAAATGAACCATTACGGATCCCAGCCCACCAAAATCGGCCTTAATGGTGTCTCCAGCTTCAACTGGTACAGCTCCGGATAAAGCTCCTGGCAAAATGATTTCATCTTTTTTCAAGGAAATTCCGAATTCATGTAATTTGTTGGCAAGCCAGGCAATCGCATGTGCCGGATGTCCAAGTGCGGCCGCACCCGCGCCTGTTGCCACAAGCTCCTCATTCTTAAATAGCGACATGCCGGCTGCACGCAGGTCCACACCATCAAGTTCGGTGAATTTGTCACCCACCACAACTTTTGCGGATGAGCCATTATCTGCTACTGTATCGATTAATTTAATCTTCCAATCCTTCACACGGCTGTCAATGATTTCAATCGTCGGGACAACATATTTTGTCGCCATGATCACGTCTAAAAAAGTAATATTGGGTCCTACTAAATCCTCCGCCAGCACAAAACCGATCTCGGCTTCAATCTTTGGCGAAATCAACGAATCAACCTTTACGGCTTCCCCATTCTCCACACGCATATCATCCAGCAAATGACCGTAATCCGGTTCATTCACATTCAGCATTTTTTGCATCGCCGTACTTGTTAATCCTACCTTTTTCCCAATAATCTTTTTCCCTTGTGCAAGCTTTACATTTACGGCCTCCAGCTGAATCTGATAGGCATCCTCCACCGTTAAATGCTCATCGCGTTCAGTCAAGGCAGGGACCGCTACCCTTGTTTCCTCCGCTTTTAACAGTTCATGGGCAAAATCAATCGTTCGTACTGCCACTCGAAAAACCTCCTTAAGAAGCAATGAACAAAAGGCGAACAAGGTGCCACCTTTCGTTTATCTTCTTTATTTTTTCATTGTGATTGTTTTCGCTTCCGTATAGAAGTCGAAACTGTGACGGCCGCCTTCTCGGCCGATGCCGCTCGCTTTTGCACCGCCAAATGGTGTGCGCAAGTCACGGACATACCAGCAATTCACCCATAATAATCCGGAGAAGACTTGAGATGTCACGCGATGAGCGCGCCTTAAATCATTTGTCCAAACAACCCCGGCCAAACCGTAGATGGAATCATTGGCAATTTGGATTGCTTCTTCTTCTGTCTTAAATGGAATGATCACTGGGACAGGACCAAAGATTTCTTCCTGCGCAACCCGCATTTTATTATTCACATCATAAAGAACAGTCGGTTCATAGAAGTTTCCTTCCAAAAGATTCGAGACTCTCTTACCGCCGGTTGCAAGTTTTGCACCCTCAGATAACCCAATTTGCACGTATTCATCAACTGATTGTAAATGACCCTCAGACACGAGCGCTCCCATATCTGTCGACTCATCAGTTGGATCCCCAACTTTTATTTTCTTAACTGCTGCAACGAACTTATCTAAGAACTGATCGTAAACACTTTCTTGAACAAGGATTCGGGAGCCGGCTAAACAAATTTCTCCTTGGTTACGGAAAATTGCTTCCATCGAACCGGCAACTGCTTCGTCTAAATCAGCATCTTCAAAGACAATATTTGCCGATTTGCCTCCAAGTTCAAGTGAAACAGGAATTAGGTTTTCAGCTGCATTACGCATGACGGTTTTCCCTGTATTCGACTCACCGACAAAAGAAATTCTCCGAACGAATGGATGGGACGCCATCACATTACCAACTGATCCCCCTGGACCAGTAATGATATTCAGGACACCAGGCGGTAATCCAGCTTCATTCGCAATCTCACCAAGTAAAACTGCACTTAATGGTGTATAAGAAGCCGGTTTAACCACAACAGTGTTTCCCGCCGCCAAAGCGGCAGATGCTTTCCAAGTCATTTGCATAAACGGCAGGTTCCACGGGATGATTAAGCTAGTGACTCCTGCAGGCGCATACTGAACATATGACATATGGCCACTCATATCAAAATGCTCGTGTACCATGTATTTCGCCATTTCAGCGAAGAAGCGGAAGTTCTGAGCGGCGCGAGGAATATCAAACCCGCGGCTTTCCTTAATCGGTTTCCCTACGTCCAATGTTTCGATCATTGCCAGCCGATCGACATTTTCCATGATTAAATCTGCCATCCTGCAGAGGATCTTTGATCTTTCTTCTACAGGCATATTACTCCAAACGCCGCTTGCAAATGTACGATGGGCTGTCTCGATGGCAAGCTTTGCATCCTCTTGCCCGCCATTTGCGACGGAAGCATGCTTCTGATTTGTCGCTGGGTTAAGGGAATCAAACGTTTCCCCCGAGAGAGCATCCCGATACTCTCCATTGATAAACAGTTTCGCATCTTGAATGATGGTATTCTCAACAACTAACCCCTTTGCCACATCTATTCCCCCTACTCCTGAATCTCAAGAATCATTTCAATTTCTATTGCTGTATTATTCGGCAATTGGGCCATTCCCACCGCTGAGCGCCCATGCTTCCCTTTTTCTCCAAAAACCTTCATGATCAGATCTGATGCACCGTTCATGACTTTCGGCTGGTCTGTAAACTCTTCCGTACTATTGACCATCCCGAGTACTTTAACGAACTGCTTTACCTTGCTTAATTCACCAATTTCGTTTTTCACAACACTTAAAAGGTTCAGCATCGATTGTTGTGCAGCTAAATAGCCTTCTTCTATTGTTAAATCTCTTCCCAGTTTGCCGTGGTATTGATCCACACCTTGCCCTGCGGTAAACAGCAGATTCCCCGTTCTGACACAACCCACATAATCCCCATGTGCAGGTCGTAATGGCGGCAATTCCAACCCTAATTCTGCCAGCTTTTCTTCTGGTGTACTCATGCTTTAACCTCTTCCTTTATTTCAATATTTAGAAAGGCAAGTGCATTTCTGCCTAAAATATCCTGTTTTTGCTCTTCTGTAAGCTCCACAGTTTGATCAACAACTTCTCCAGGCGGGATCTCCCTTAATAAAAACGGATAATCAGATCCCATGACAATTTTTTCATGGCCAAAACGGTCGGCCAAATATTTAATGTTCAATGGATCATAATTCAACGAATCAAAATAAAAGTTTTTCGCATAGTGGCTTGGCGGCTTGCTTATGACTCTTAAATGCGGCCATACCTTCCATCCTTGATCAAGGCGCGGTAAGATATAAGGGAATGACCCGCCTCCATGGGCGAAACAAACTTTTAGTCTAGGATACTTCTCAATCACACCGCCGCAGATTAAACTAGCAGCAGCAAGAGCTGTTTCACTCGGCATGCCGACGGTGTACATGAAATTATGGCGCGGCATCCGCTCTCTGCCTAATGTTTCCCATGGGTGTACAAACAACGGAACTTCCCATTTTTCCGCCATTTCGAAGAACTTCGTAAAGTCTGGATCATCTAAGTTTTTCCCATTCACATTTGTCCCAATTTCGATTCCCTTTAAGCCAAGCTCATGAATGCATCGATCCATTTCGCGAATAGAAGCTTCCACATCCTGCATTGGAACCGTACCCAAACCGACAAAACGGTCAGGATACTGTTTTACAGTTTCCGCGATAAAATCATTCTGGATTTTTGACATTTCTTCTGCAGCCTTCGGGTCGGCCCAGTAAGAGAATGTAACCGGAATCGGTGACAATACCTGGATATCGACACCTTCTTCATCCATATCCTTGATTCTCTTTTCAGGATCCCATACCTGATCCGTTACTTCGCGGAACACCTTTCCGGCCACCATAATATTTGCCCCGCAGGAACATGTTTTCTCGAGGGTCGGCCAGCGTTCGCCGCCAAATTTTTCTGCGAAGTTGGGAATATGTTCTGGAATGATGTGTGTATGAAAATCTACTCGCATTTCCATAACCCTACTTCCTCAGACATGATGTGCCCGCATTTTTCACATGTACGAAGATCAAGGCTGTCATTGAATTCTTCAATTGCTCCTTTCACCTGCGTTTCAATATCTGATAATTGCACGGTCTTCCGGTGCATTTCATTGTCACAGCTGTCACAGAACCAAACAAAATCCTCCAGTTCTCCTAGATCACGCTTCCGTTCGATAACTAGGCCATAGGTATCCGCAACACGGTGTGGGGAATGCGGAACATTCGCAGGCAGCATGAAAACTTCCCCTTCTTTCACTGTTACCACTTCACGTTTTCCATTGTTAATGACTTCTACAAAGCAATCGCCTTTGATCTGATAAAAGAACTCATCTGAAGGATCAACATGGAAATCGCGGCGTTTGTTCGGTCCGCCAAGAATCATACAAATAAATTCGGAGTCTTCCCAAAGCACCTTATTGTTTACCGGCGGCTTAAGCTGATCCTTATTTTCCCCAATCCATTTCAATAGGTTAAACGCTTTCAAATTTGTCATAGTAGATTTTGTCATTTTTACATTTCCTCCAATTTTTCATTTATTTTGGATAGCTATAACTCTAGGGGCTTACTTGATTTGTACTACCAATATAGTAAAAAGCCGCTTTTGGTGAAATCGAGTTTTTTCATAATGTGAAATTGGTTTAATTTTTTAAAAATTATTTTTATTTTGATTTTAAAATCCAGCTAAAATAAAAAGCCCTTTTAACGGACTGTAAGGACAATTCCTTTTCAGACCAGTAAAAGGACTCATTTGTAAGATTGAAACTTTCGCTTTATCTTTAATTAAGATTGATTAAATCTCAATATAACCTAATTCCTTTGAAATAGATTGGGCTGTGCTCTTTACACTTCGAATCATCATGTCACGATTACCGCTTTGCATATAGGATGGATATCCGACTATATTTACCGCTGCGATAATTTCACCTGAATAGGAAAAAATCGGTGCCGCAATCCCGTACATTCCATCAGAATTTTCATGATTGCTGATCGAATAGCCATTTTTGCGAATCTCCGCTAACTCTTCTTTCAATCGATTTATATCGGTAATCGTATTAGGAGCCTCATATGACAATCCTCTATCGATTGTCTCTTGCAAATAAGCTAAATTATAAGCCAGCAGCACTTTTCCCGAGCTGGTAGCATAGGCTGGTTTCCTTGATCCGACATACGTTTGAATCGGTGTTGATTCCTCAGAAGACACCCTTAATACAAATACTACAGTCCCTTTATCAAACATCGCAATATGGACGGTTCCTCTGAATTTTTGAATCAATTCCTTCACTAAGGGCATCGCCTTTTCGTAAACATCCTGCTGAAACATCACGTGATTATTCCATTCTAGCACTCTCCAGCCTAGCCGATATTTTTTACTACTATCCTTCATAAGTACACCTTCATTACATAATGTGGTGACAATGTGATGGGTGGTACTAACATTGATCCCCAGTTTGTCAGCAATCATGCCAATCCCTTGGGCAGGCTCCTCATTGGAAAAACAACTAATAATTTGACAAGCCTTTCTTACAGACTCAATCATAGAAGAAACCTCCCTCAATAAGAGAATAATTAACGAAATAATTCGAAAATTATCTTCGGATTTATTATAGTTGAGTCTTATAGAGGAAGCAAGGGGACGGTCTGTGGTCCCTCGAAAAGAGAACAAACGCTGCACTCCCGGCGACGATATGAGTATAAAAAACTACTAACCAAGGTTTGTTAACGCTTTACTTCGCCACCGTCTAATATGGAAATACTCAGAAAAACTTCTGTTTCTTACAAATTGACAAGTTATAAACAATCTTATACCAGCTCTTAAAAAACCCTTTTTCTAAATTTAAGTCATATGTGATAATAATAATAACTTAAACCAACATTTAGTGATTATTTTTCCAATTTTCCTTGGTTAGAGCAGAATAAGTAGAAAGGAGAGGCACTCTTGCAAGAGAAAATAATAGAATCGATCATGCAGGTTTTATGGGATGCACCCTTAATTTTTGCCATTCTCTTAACAGGATTTTACTTTACAATTGAAAACAGATTTTTTCAGATAAGATATCCTAGACACCTTTTCCGTAAAATCTTAGAAAGCATAATGGTTAAAAAGGATAAAGACTCGAAAGGATCACTTTTTTCCTTCGAAGCTGCGAATATAGCCATTGGAAGTACGGTTGGAATTGGAAGCATAGGAGGGGTCGCCACAGCTATAGCCATCGGCGGCCCAGGAGCTGTTTTTTGGATGTGGATCGCAGCGTTTGTTGGGATGATCATTAAGACAGCGGAAATTACGCTAGCAATTTATTATCGAGATTCGGATGAGGAAGGGAATGTGTATGGAGGGCCCATCCAGTATATTGAAAAAGGAATCGGTGAAGAGATGAACTTCAAGTGGTGGGCTTTTCCCGCAGTTTTATTTGGGATATGCCTTATATCAACGATCTTCATTTCCATCCAGAACTATATTGCTTCCAACGCGATTAGTATAACGTTTAAGCAAAACATATTCGCTGTTTCATTGACCTATGCAATATTGGTATTTTTCATGACCAGGTATGGCATTACCTTTTTAGGTAAGATATCAAAAATAATCGTCCCTATTATGACACTATCTTATATCGTTTTAGGACTCATCATTCTATCCATTAATATTGATCAAATTATACCTTTGTTCGAATATATTGTAAAAAATGCCTTTTTAGGGACTTCAGCTCTAGGCGGATTTGCGGGAGCAACCATATCTCACGCCATTACAGCGGGTGTTTCTCAAGCTGTTTACAGCAGCGAATTTGGTTGGGGGACTTCGCCAATGATCCACTCTACAGCAAAGGTAAATCATCCCGTTAAACAGGGACTATGGGGAGGAGTAGAAGTCTTTTTAACAACCATCGTCATTTGCAGTATTACTGCATTTGTAATCCTTTTATCTGGGAAATGGACTTCTGTAGGCTCAGGGATAGATTTAGCCTTGCAGTCCTTTGAATCCATACTTGGGATTTCAGGTAAATACATCATTACCATTATACTTTTTTTCTTCGCTCTCACTACATCAACTGGTTGGTATTCTTATAGCGAAATTATCATAAGAAATTTATTGAAAAAGAAACCTAATTTAAAAAATACTATATTAAAATACCTAAAAGTTTTTTACGCGTTTCCCGAATTCCTTTTTGTCGTTTATGTAACAACCTTTCATTTGCCTGATAAATATGTTTGGTTCATGACAGAAATAACCGTTGCCATTCCTACCATTATAAATATCTTTGCACTGTTAATTTTGAGTAATAAGTTTAAAAAGTTATTGTCAGACTACAAAATGAGATATTTGAAAATTGGGAAAACCGATGAAGAGGATCTTTTTTACGAAAAGAAAAGGGAACCCATGTGACAATCATTTAAATTACGGTTAATTTCACATATTTCTTTGATTTTTCTCCCGAATTTTTCACCTACAATAGCCGGTAAAAGATTGGGTGATGAAGGAGGAATAAAACAATGAAACCTCTCATTGGATTTACAACTTATTATGTCAGTACGGAAGATAAGCAAATAAAGTTTGATGTCCCTCAAGATCATTTCATGTCAGCCCTTGATGATCCTCTTAGTATCCAAAAATCAGGTGGTATTCCGATTGCCATTCCTGTTATCGATGATGAGGAGTATATCGATTCGATCCTAGATACTGTAGACGGTCTTTTGCTCACGGGGGGAAGTGACTTGAGTCCGCACTTCTTTGGACAACCATTTAAAAAAGGGCTTGGAAGAATTGTTCTGATCAGGGATCAATTCGAAATGAAGTTGATTGACAAAGCCATACGCAAGCAGCTGCCGATTTTGGGAATTTGCCGTGGGCTTCAACTCCTTAACGTCTATTTTGGAGGAACGTTAATCCAAGATATGGATCTGTACTGCCAAACAGACATCAACCATTCGGGATCAGGCTATACGTCACCAAAATCAAGCATTGCACACAAGGTGAGCTTCCCCAAAGATTCCATTTTTTATCGTTGTTTCGGAAAGGATCAACTGGAGGTAAACAGTATCCATCACCAAGTGGTTGACGTTCTTGGCGATGGACTTGAAATTGCGGCGATATCTGAAGACGGTATGATTGAAGGAATCGTTCATAAAGATTATCCTTTTATCGCTGCTGTACAGTGGCATCCCGAGATGATGTTTGAAGTACATTTGGAGCAGTTAAAAGTCTTTGAAATGTTTGTAAACCACATTAAAGATCATGAAAAACCCAACAAACAGAAAGAAAATTTGATCGTGTAAATAACGGAAGAGGCCCTAATTTCAATAGAAAAGGGCCTCTTTTTTTGGCTTGTAAGAAAAAGAGGCTCACCATTATTTTGGGAACCCCTTTATTTATATGGGGAGAAGTACATTAAAAACGACCACCGAACCTGCATTTTCAACATGTACATCTCCGTTATGAAACTGAATAATTTTCTTCGTAATGAATAATCCAAGGCCAAATTTACCATTTTTCCCTTTGTGAAAATGATTAAATAATTGCTTCAAAGTTTCACTCTCAATTGGAGGACCATCATTTTGAAATGAGATTTCTACAAATTCCTTATCTTTATGTTTAACGATGTTTGTTGATAGCCAAATGGTTGATGAAGCATATCGAACATTGTTTTCAAGGATGTTTTCAAAAGCAACGATCAATTCCTCTTCATCCCCAAAAATCTCTACATCCCGTAATGTAGTACTGAACTTTATACGATTTTGATTAAGCGAGAACCTCAGGATAATATCTTTTAATGTAGAACTGAGGTTGATTTGTTTGAAGTCGTTTTTTCTTGGCAAAATATAGTCAAGACTATTTAGGTACAATAGTTTTTCCACTTTATTTTCTAGATTTGCAGCTTCTTTTATGATTACGGAAACCGTATCTTCAAATGAATTATGGAGATAAACTTTATCCTGCAAAGCCTGTGCATAGCTTCTAATAACCATGATTGGTGTTTTAAGATCATGCGAAACACTCTGTAAAAAGATTTCTTCTTCCATTTCCATTTTTTTTAGCGATTCTTGCATCATATTAATGGATGATGCTAATCTACCAAATTCATCTCCCCGATCTAAATGGATCGGTTCACCCCATTCTTTGTTTGCGATTTTCTTTACCCTTTTTTCTAAATAACGTAAAGGCTCCGTGATTTTATTCGAGATGACTTTAGCAATGCAAATATTTAGGATTGATAAAATAATAAGAAATCGAATTAAATTTTTCACCAAATCAATAGATAAATAGTTAACGAGCACAAGAGTGATGATGATGGTAATAGTGACAAGAAAGGCTGTCATTATTACCCAAATTTGCAATCCAAAGGGTTTATCTTTCATTATTTCACCAACCGATATCCATAACCGTAAACGGTTTCAATGGGAAGATTCGGTGCTTTTTTCCGTAAGCGGCGTATGGTGTCATCAACGACACGGTCTGAGCCGAAATAATTCTTGTCCCAGAGTCGATTAAGAATTTGTTCTCTTGTAAAAATCTGATTTGAATTGTCTATAAAAAACAACAATAATTCAAATTCCTTACTAGATAATGATAAAGAAACATCATCATTGGAAATCGTATGATTTTCACGGTTTATGATGTAGTTATTAATTTTAATGATCTTATGATACGTGTGCTTCGCACCGTAAGTTAGTTCGATTAATTTATTTGTTTTAATGACCAATTCTCTAGGGAGAAACGGTTTTGAAATATAGTCGTCACATCCCAGCTCAAGGCCTACCACCCGATCAATCTCTTGATTTTTGGCAGAAATGAATATGATTGGAATATGCGGATGTACATTTTTAATCTCTTTAAACAGCGTATAACCATTCGTATCTGGCAGCATAATATCTAGGATCCATAAGTCAGGAGTAGAAAGGAGTTTGTGCTGGGCGGATTGTCCATCAAGAAATCCTTCTACGAGATAGCCTTCATTTTCTAAATATTTCTTCAAAATTGAGTTTAAATCCTCATTATCCTCAACTAAATTAATCGTATAAGGCATGTTTACCGCTCCTTCGTACTACATGATTTTTTATTATACAAGAAAATGATGTAAAAAATCCTCTGAATTCTCAGAATTCAGAGGGAATGAGTAGAGAAGCTATTTACAAAACCATCTTCAAAAACTCTTGTGTTCTTTTTTGTTTTGCGTGCAAAAACAATTCATCGGGCCTGCCTTCTTCCAAAATGGTCCCGTGATCCATAAATAAAATACGGTCTGCAACTTCCCTGGCAAAACCCATTTCATGTGTTACGATAATCATTGTCATTCCTTCCCTGGCTAAATCCTTCATGACTTGTAAAACCTCTCCCACCATTTCCGGATCGAGAGCGGATGTGGGTTCATCGAAAAGTATGACCTTGGGTTCCATAGCCAAGGATCTTGCGATGGCGACTCTTTGCTGCTGTCCTCCGGAAAGACTGCGGGGATATTGGTGGGCTTTTTCGGATAAGCCTACTTTTCCCAGCAGTTTCATTCCATGTTCTTCTGCTTTCCCTTTGCTATATTTTTTTATTTTTAAAAGGGCCATCGTAATATTTTCAAGTGCTGTTTTATGGGGGAATAAGTTAAAGTGCTGAAATACCATCCCGACGTTTTGCCGAATCTTGTTTATGTCTGTTTGCTTATCCATGATGTTTTTACTGTCAATCCATATTTCCCCTGCAGTCGGTTCTTCTAGCCTATTTAAACAACGTAAAAAAGTAGATTTCCCAGAACCAGAAGGCCCAATAATGCAGACAACCTCTTGTTTGTTAATCTCGATATTAATACTTTTAAGAACTTCTAAACTTCCAAACGATTTCGATAAACGGTTCACTTTAATCATCCTGTAGACAACCGCCCTTCCAGCCAATGTGAAAACCAGGTAAGCAAATTGATGACAATCCAATACATTACTCCGACAACAGCTAAAAATTCAAATGCCTTGAAATTAACTGCATAGATTGTTTGAGCCGAATACGTAAGCTCTGCTATACCAATAGTAGCTAGAAGTGAGGTATCTTTAATACTTATGATAAACTGATTGACAAAAGTAGGGATCATCCGTTTGACCGCTTGTGGCAAAATGATATAACTCATTGTTTGTCCATGCGTAAAACCAAGAGCCCTCCCAGCCTCTGATTGTCCTCTGTCAATCGATTCAATTCCGGCACGGAATATTTCAACCAGATAGGCACCCGCATGAAGACTGAGCACAAAAACCCCAGCCGTGATGGGACTTGTTGCCCGACCAAAGAGAATCGGGAACAAGCCAAAATAGAAGAAAATGATTTGCACATAAAGAGGAGTACCTCTTATAATACTGACATAAACTTTAGCCAAAACTTGCAAGTATTTTATTCGTGATACACGCATGATTCCAAATATAAGACCAAGGATGGTCGCTAACAATAGGGATAAAAAAGCTAGTTCGATGGTTTCCAGAGCTCCACGCAGAAGGATTGGCATCGATTCCTCAATTAATTTTAAAGTTTCCATTTTTATAGTTCCTTTTCTAGTAAAATGGGGTCAGGAAGTTGTTTTTACTTTTTACCAAAATATTTATCATAAATGGTTTGATATTCACCGTCTTTTTTCATTTCTTTCAAGCTCTTATTGAATCCCTTAAGTAGTTCATCATTGCCTTTGGTGATAGCGATTCCATAGTCTTCACCGGTTAATTTATCGCCGATAATCTTCAAGTTCCCGGCAGTACCCGAATTAATTTTCTCTAATACAAATGGGAAATCATTGATGAGGGCATCAGACCCACCTGTTTCTACATCCATATAAAGGGTCGGTTCATCCTCCAAAATTTTCACTTTTGCTCCATACTCTTTAGCCAATTGATTTGCCTTTTCAAGACCAGATGTCCCTTGCTTCGCAACAATGGTTTTACCTTTCAAATCCTGTAATCCCTTGATGGGGCTGTCCTTTTTTACAACAAGCACCAGTCCGGATTTAAAATAAGGATCCGTAAAATCCGTGACTGCTTTGCGGTCATCCCGGATCGTAATTGCAGCAGCAGCACCATCAATTTGTTTAGATTGAAGCGCAGGAATAATACCGCTAAACTTCATCTCTTTCCACTCAACCTTTAAATGTTCCTTTTTCGCAAGCGCTTCCACAATTTCAACATCAAACCCTGTTAATTTTCCATTATCTTTAGCACTAAAAGCACCACCGTCCGGAGCAGTTGCAAACACTACGGTTTTATTGTTACTCCCCCCTTTGGAGCCATTCGTCTCCTTTGAGGCACAGCCCGCAGAACCAATAACCACCAAACTCGTAATAAGCAAAAATACCAATTTTTTTAGAATCATTATAAAAACTCCTTTCCTATCAAAGTATTTTTCCGATTAATATAAATATTAAAAAAATAATTTAAGAACAATATCAAAGAAAGATGTGAAATTTTGTGAATATTATGTTTCCTTCCCCATCCCAACTTTTGATAAATTTAGGGTAATTTTAACTAGTCCGTGGATATGGGATTAAGCGTATCGGGAAACCAATTTTCTTTAAAGTTCTTGTGAATTTTTGGATACATCTAATCAGCATGGGGAATATAACCATATTTTAAAACATTGAGATTAGATGAAAAGAAAAAAGGTAAAAAAGAAAACCGGCTTGGCTTCCACAATTTTCTCCTTACCTCTGCCCCTTTTATGATCCTGTTAATCTTTAAAGTTGACTAAAAATCATTTGACTTTACCTGTTGTTTTCATTTTATAATGAATTAAATTTACTAAAATAGCATTCGGTATGACAGAGAAGGATTGAAGGTGAAAAAATGCCAGTTGTTCAAATTACACTAGTAAAGGGCCGTGAAAGTGAAATGATTGAAACCTGTATCAAAAATGTTGCCCTGACAGTTTCAGAGAGCCTGAATGCCCCTATCGATTCGGTTCGAGTAATAGTAAATGAAGTTCCTGCAAACTATTTTGCAGTCGGCACCAAGCTAAAAAGTGAGAAGTAAACTCCTTTTTTTCTCCAATGACCTTTAAACCAACCTTGAAATGCTAAAAAGGCACAGCTTAGCTTATATTTTCGCTAGCTGTGCCTTTTAGCATTCAAATTTCCAATTGCCTGCTTTTCCCCATGCAAAGGATGAACTCTCCCCTTACGTCCATCCAAGAAGCGGGACCGCCTGCTCCTGTTTTCCCTGTAAAATAAGTTCTCTAATTCTAGTAGAAGATATCCTTTCCCCATCTGTGCTGCAAATTGGGTTGATAGGTTGGACCGGGAAATGTTCTTTTAATAATTGAACATCTCCCGCACGTTTATGGCCGAATCGAAAATCATCCCCAACGAAAATTTTTACAGGGTTCAGTAACGATAACTCTTCAAGAAAATCATCGGCTGTCCGCTGAAGGTATTTTTCATTAAACTGTGCAAGCACGGTATGCTCTACCCCTAAACTTTTTATTAGTTGCATCTTTTTCTCCGGGTGAGTCAATACTTTCGCACCTTGAAAATAAGAACGCGGGGGCGGATAAAATGTATAAACGACACTTGGCAACCCTTCCACTTGGCTGGCTTTTACCATCTCCCGGAGGACGGACTGATGGCCGCGATGTACTCCATCGAATGCACCTATCGCAATGACCGAGCCATTTAACTTTAGCCCTTCAGTCTGATGGATTTTCATTCAAAAACCTCCTCACGCTCGAATGATTATAGTGTCACTTACACATTTTGCATTTTCGCCTTATATTCCTCCGACAAAAGCAGAGATTCTTCCAATGCCCGTTCCACACGCGGATAGGAAGGATTGTTTCTCTTATGGACATTGTAGAACATTCCCGCTTTACGTACTGGGTCACCGGAATAATAACGCTCATATTGCAGCAGTCTTTGACCAAATGCCTCTCCGCATAAATCCCAGGCTAACTTGAATAAACGGACTCGTTTTTCCGAAGAAACACCCTGACGGCCGACATAATATTTCTCCATGTCTAGAGCTAGTTCCGGATTTACAAAGTCTGCACCAGTTGGTGACATTAAGAGGCCGCCTGCACCAATTGTCTGTAATACTTCAATGGCCTTAGGGTACATTTTTGGAAGCAATCCTCTGATGGTTTCAAACGGCACAATGTTTGGCAATGCTTCTCCTTGGTCTGTAATCGTATATTCATACTCAGCAATTAGCGCCAACGCCCTGATGGTCTCAACGCCTTGAATCAGCTCGGATAATTGATTTTGAACATTTAAAAATCCGTCTACACCAATCGCATCAGCTACAGAACATGCCACATCCGTTACAAATGAAAGCTTGCATAATCCTCTCACGGCAGACTGATGGGCAGGCTGAAGGTTTGCACCCGTTTTAGGATAGAGTAAATTTCCTGCCTCTACATTTTGGTTAATAAATACCCGTTCCCATGGTACGAGAACATCATGAAATACTAAAATGGCATCCATTTCTTCAAATCGTGACGCCAATGGATGATCCCAAGTCGACCGTTTCCCATCCTGAGTTTCCTCTCGGCAATAGATCCTAAGTCCTGGAGTATCAAGTGGAAGGGCAAATGAGATGGCATATTTATCATCTCCTGGCTTAAAGCCTGGATAAGAGTAAACAATTACCTCATCTGTAATAGGTGAAAGTGTTGCTAACATTTTAGCACCGCGTACAATTAATCCATCTTCCGTCTCTTTTACGACACCCAGGTGAGTAAACTCATCATTTTGCTCAAATGAAGCCTTGCTGCGATCATTCTGAGGATTTACGATGGCATGAGTAAGAAATAAATCATGATCCCTTATATATCGGTAATAGTTAACAATGTTATCGCCATATTGTTCACCATACTGCCGGAAAAACCAATCGTTTGTTGCCATCGATGTCACGACAATATTTAAAAAATCTGGTGTTCTTCCCATCAATCCAAAAGTAGCCTCAGCCCATACTTCAAAAAGCTGTCTGCGTGCCTTAAGATCATCACCATTTCTTGGAATGAGGAAACCGTTATTCACACGTTCACCAGTCTCCTCACAAATATGTGTGATTTTATCTTGATATTCAGGGTCATGCTGCATATCGTACAACTTGGCAATCTCCTGGATTGGCTGTTTGAATACTGGATGGTTGACCAAATCTGTGACCCTTTCACCACGAAGCCATACCTCCGGAGTGCGAGATTCCAATGCTTTAATATATTGTTCTCCTGTTCTAATACCCATTCTTAATTCCCTCCAAATTTTATAAGTTTCAGCTATAAATTGACAGATTGGCCTGCTCCCTCTATTACAGGGGAAACAGCACATTCATAACGATTAAAATAAATGGCAACGTTTACAAAACTGCCATTTATTAATCTTTCAATCCACCAATCTCTATCACTTGTTTATCACTATACAAAAAAGTTCAATACACTTCGATTGAGTGATTTAAAATAGTGAAACATTATGAAAATTCGGGGAATTTTTTTTACTCGTTAAAACTTTTAAAGGAATTTCATCCTTTGATATATTTCCTATTATCCCTTTTCAACTCAATATAGCCTAACTCGCGGGAAATGGCTTTAGCAGTATGAACAACGCTTTGAATAATGTGGGCGCGATGAAGCCCCTTCATATAGCTTATTGGACCCACTAAATTAACGGAAGCAATTGTTTCCCCCGAATAGGAAAAAATGGGAGCAGCTATGGCATAGGTGCTCGTATCATTTTCATTATCGCTTATGGCATAACCTTGTTCTCGAATAGATTTCAAATCCGTTTCAAGCATCTTGACATCCGTAATGGTATTCAGACCTTGTCTTGTTAATCCTTTTTCGATTGTCTTTTGAAGGTAAGATTTATTGTATGCAAGCAATGTTTTTCCTGCACTAGTACAATAGGCGGGATTTCTTGCCCCGAGATAAGTTGGAACTGAATCTAAATCTTTTGAAGAAAGTCTTAAAACATGGATTACATCACCCTGATCAAACATGGAGACGTGTGCTGTCCCTTTAAATCTTTCTATTAATTCCTTCACTAAAGGCATCGCTTTATCATAAAAATCCTGCTGAAACATCACCTGATTATTCCATTCAAAAATTTTCCAACCAAGTCTATACTTTTTGTCTTCATCTCTCATTAAAACCCCCTCCTTGCAAAGGGTTTTGATAAGGTGATGTGTAGTACTTATGCTTAATCCCAGCTTTTCTGCAATCTCCGCATTTCCCAACACAGGATCGTCTTGAGTAAAACAACTTAAAATTTGGCATGCCCTGCTTACTGAATTAATCAAAATGACTCACTCTCCCATTTTAATTTAAACCTTCTTTCAAATAAAAATAAATAAGTGAAAATCAAATCCATATCTCGGAAAATTCAAAATACACGCATAATATTAATATAAAATAGGTTAACTTCTATTAGCAACTTATAAATTGCTTTTCACTACCGCATAAAACGTTCATAAAAGAATTTCATTACATTTCACTATGTTAAACGTAAGGATCTATACTTCATAATATTCAGATTATAATAATATAAAGTCAAAATGGAATTCACTTATTTTTAAAGGAGAAAGAGATATGCAAAAAGAAACGAATCAGGATTTATTCAAACAAATTATGGGAGACTACCCGACCGGTGTAACAATCGTTACCACAACAAAGGAGGATGGAACACCAGTGGGGCTGACAGTCAATTCATTTGCTTCTGTATCGCTCGAGCCACTAATGGTTCTTTGGTCTATTGATCACAGATCGTCCTTACTTAAGGATTTTAAAGAAGGCGGGAAATTTGCTGTTCATGTATTAGCAGAAGAACAGGTTGAACTTTGTAAAACGTTTGCGACGAAACATGATGACCGTTTCAGTACTTGTGATTGGAAGCTATCGAGCAATGGATTGCCTATTATTGATGGAGCTCTTGGAGTATTTGAATGTAAAACATTTAAAGACATTGAAGCGGGAGATCATACAGTATTCATTGGGGAAGTGACAGATCTTCAGATCAATAAAGGGAAAGATCCAATGCTGTATCACCGTAGAAATTTTGGCCCTATTCCTAAAGAGTTTTATCAACCAAAGCAAACTGTGTAGATTGAAGTAAAAAACTGCTCCTAGGAGCAGTTTTTTCATAAGACTGTTTTCGCCCATTAGTCCAAATCTATTCGTGCAATCTCCCCTGCGTGCTCTTGAAGCACGGGAATATACATCCCTATAATAATTTGTTTCGCGAATCGAAAAACACACCCCCAAAACTGCCTGCGATTGTTGTATAATGTTCGTTAAAGTGAAAAGGAAAGAAGTGGTATTATGCCTAATGCGCAAAAATATATAATTTACTTGCTTTTAGTTTTTGTTATGGCCGCTTGGGGGTTTAATGTCATCGCAACAAAGATCATTGTCACAACCTTTCCTACATTGACCATTACTTCCCTAAGAGTTTTCACCGCTGCTATTAGCGTCTTTCTAATCCTTTCTTTTTTTAAAATGCTCAGACTACCGAACAAAAAGGAGTTACGTTATATTCTTGCCGCCGGCTTTTTTAATGTCGTATGCCACCATTTCTTTTTATCGATGGGACTTGTGAAAACCACGGCTTCTAACGGAGGGCTTATTTTAGGACTTGGACCGCTGCTATCAACCATTGTTGCATTTCTGTTTTTAAAAAATAGGGTGACGGTTCCTAAGGTTTTGGGCATCGTTTTGGGCTTTTCGGGTGTTGCCTTTATCGTGGTATCAGGAAACGGCGGCTTGTCCCTAAATGGGATTTCAAATGGAGATTTGTTCGTCTTTTTATCGATTTTAACCCAATCGTATAGTTTCGTTCTGATCAAAAAAATCTCCGATACCTTGGATCCACGCCTAATGACGGGGTATATGCTTTTAGTTGGCTCCATTGTCTTATTTTTCATCAGTTTATTTGCGGAACCCGGCGGCTTAAGGGAAATTTCACACGGTTCCTTGGGGGTGTGGATGATCTTCCTTGCTTCAGCTGTAATTGCCACCGCGATTGGACATATGATATACAACAGCGCGATTGGAAAAGTGGGCGTGACGGAATCGGCTATTTTTATCAATTTGAATCCCTTCTTCTCCCTGGTCGGTGCCGTGCTGTTCCTTGGTGAAAAAATATCAGCCCCACAAATCTTCGGTTTTCTCTTTATCTTATTCGGGGTTTTATTTGGGTCAGGGGCTCTGGAAGAATTCCGTCACCAGTCCAGGCAGAAGAAGAAAACATTTTATAGTGGCAATGTGAAAAATCTTTAATTCCTGAGTAAGATAAAAAAATAACAAACTTTTGACCGGCTCTTACAATAGACAATCCAATCAAACGTTTGATTGGCTAATCTAAAATATGGTAAAAAAAAATAGCACATTATTTCAGATTTAATACAGGATTTATGTAAAATCCTTGATCTGAAATAATGTGCCCATATACAAAGAGAACAGCCCACTGCTATTTAAACGAGAACGTCTCCCCTGATTCATCAAATGCATGCTTATAGTCAAACGCGTAAGGAGTTGAGCCATGCTGAATAAAATAGTTGTATCTCTTGAAAGCCTCCTCCCAGGATACATCCATCACCGCCTCCGTCCACCACACCACATATGTAGGCTGTTTCTCTTGATGAGGTTCAATCCACTTGTTCCTGTCTTGCAGGGCTTGCTTATGTCGGCCTGAATAAGTAAAGCTATATAAAGATTGAAGACTATTCCATACCGTTAAAGTAAGAATAGGCGCCCCCTCCCCTTTGATAGCTTCTTCAGGGAATGGCACTCCATAGGGTGAAAACTCCTCTATAAGCTGCCCTGATAAAGATGCCTGTCGCATGATTTTATATCCCACTTCAAAAAACTCCTGAGAGGCAGGATGTTCATACGGATGCTTTAGCCTGCCAACCGTATAGATCGCAACAAAAGCCATAATATCTCCCCCTTTTCCATGTTTTACCTACATATATTCAAGAAGGACCAGACTAATTCCTTTTGAATAAAATTGCTACTTGATTAAAACTGAATATAGTATAATTCCCGCTAGAATCTGCTCCAGCTTTTATAACAAGAGAAGGACATATTAAAGAATTAAGTCATAATTAGACAGGGATGATAAATCAATAATGATTAGGAAACTGTTATAGATTGTTGAATGAATACCTTATCTAGAAAGTTGTTGTGTAGGGGTAAACATGTAGATTCTTAGAAAAATAGTTACCAAACTTAGTATCAATGATAGTATTCCCACCAATACGACGTATTGTGTACCCATTTCTGATATAAATAACCCGCCAACAGCTGCACCAAATGTTGTTCCTACGTTACAGGATGATATAAATAATCCATTGGCAAAATCAGGCGCTTCGGGAGCTGAAGACGCAATCCAATATTGGTTAATATTACCTCCAACTCCACCTAAGATTCCCCAAATTAAAGTAATGAACGCCATAGGTAGGGTAAACTGTCCAAATAAGAATAATAGGATATAAACCATCCCTAATACAAAAGGAAAGGATGCGACAAATTGCGCCGCATTTTTAGTTAATAATTTCCCTGCTACAATATTTCCAATAATATTGGCTCCACCATAAACGAATAAAATTAAGCTAATTGTGTTCGTAGACATATTCGTAACAGTTTTCAGATACTCAGCAAGATAACTATAAACCCCAAATACGGCTGAATTTAATAAAATGACAGTCACAATGGAAAGCCATGTAAGTGATTTTTTTAATACAGATAATTGTGCTCCGTAAGAAAGTCTTTCTTTAACAGGCATAGATGGTACAAATAGTAATGTAGCAATGAATGCCATAGTATTTACAATAACAAAGAATACCATCGCCAATTGTAAAGAAGTTGCACTAGCAATAAAACTTGCGATTGGTACACCGACTACCATACCGGCAGATACTCCTATAAACACTTTAGAGACAGCTTTTGGAGCTTCTTCTTTACTTACTGAGGCAGCAGCTACTGTAAAAGCCAATGAACAATAAATTGGATGAAAAAAGGCTGGAATTACACGGGCAACTAATGCAATGGTAAAGTTAGATGTAAATATGGAGACAAAGTTCCCCAAAACGAAAACACCTAGTACAAGTAACATGACCTTCTTGCGATTTATCCCTGAAAACAATAAAGGCATCGTTGGACCAGATACTGCAACAACAAGGGCAAAAAAACTTACCAGCCATCCTGCTTTTGATACACTGACATGAAAGTGTTCACCAATGGAAGGCAGTATCCCAATAACCCCCATTTCGGTATTCAAGATGCCGAAGACTCCTAAGGTTAAAATAAATATAAGCAAATTATTTCCTTTAGCCATACCCTGCCTCCTTAAAATGATCTTTACACCGAGTCGAGATTACTAACTGATTTAACTCATAATTGCTTGAAGCATAATATCAATGAATGGGGATTATCACGAAACCGACATTAGTAAGAAAAGCGCAAGGCGCCCGCCTATCGGCGACAAGCACAAGCCGGCCGAAAGGTTGCTTTTTAACCTTTTGGACGGATTGACTTGTGACCTAGAGCCGATGGCGCCTAGAGCTAGACCATTCTCGAAGTCGAAAATTTTCTTTCTTATTCCTTAAAAAAATTGCCTCCAACAAGCCAGGAGGTAACTTTTTAATCCTTGCGTTAATGGCAACTTCCATTAGATAACTTGTTTTGTTGGACGAATCAAGATTTCGCTTACCGCAACAGTTTCAGGCGTGCTAATCGCATAAGCTACTGCATCTGCGATATCGCTTGGTTTCAAAGAAAAACCCTCTCCTGAATCCATAAGATTTTTTACCCATTCTCGATCTTCAGGAGTATTAATGGTTGTATAAAGTTCAGTACTGACAGCACCTGGTGAAACAATAGTTGAACGAATATTATTTTCTCTTTCTTCCTGGCGCAATCCCTCCATAATCGCTCTAACTGCAAACTTAGTCCCACAGTATACAGCAGACCCTGGATAAACAACATGTCCAGCTACGGAATCAGTTGAAATAATGTGACCGGACTGTTGTTGCTTCATAATAGGCAATACAGCGGCAATTCCATTTAAAACACCCATAATGTTAATATCTAACATTTGACGCCATTCATCAAAGCGAGTATCTGAAAGTGGCGCAGTTGGCATCACTCCAGCGTTGTTGTAGAGCACATCTACCCGACCATATTTTTCAATCGCCAAATCTACAACTGCTTGAACTTCCGCTTTATTCGATACGTCGGCAACCGCGTATGAGATTTCAGTGTTTGGTAATGATTCAACAAGAGATTTTAAGCGATCCTCTCGACGAGCAGCAATCACTAATTTTGCTCCTTCTTGTGCAAGTTTCTTGGTAGTTGCTTCACCAATCCCACTTGATGCACCCATAATAATGACAACTTTATCTTGAATATTAGACATAATTAAAACGCCCTTTCTAAATATTGTTTGAAAATAAAAAACATCATCGATTGCTTATACAACATCTGTTTATTATTATAAAGAGAAACAGCATGCACACAATGGTTAAATAAACGCAATTCGTTGTTTATCCAACAAATTAATTAAAATTGTTGAATATCTTTAAGAAAGTTTGGTGACCTACTATGTCCAAAGTAGATGCACATGCATACGTTGGTGTTGTGGAATGGTGGTTAAAGAATGGAATGCCTTATCCATCTCGAGTCATGGCAAAACAAGTCGGGGATTTGTTAGAGAGGATTGTATAAATCAGTTGAAAGAAATAAGTTAGCGAATGAAGAGTAACATCCTATTTTCCTGAAAAGCCTAACATTTATGTTCCAAAAATTCAAAAGAAAATGGTTAAACTCTAGGTTAGCCTTTTTTGAGTTCTTTTCTTCTTCGACTACCACTTGAGTTGAACAAGAACTCTCATGACTATATCAATTTTTTTGATTTAAATATTGCATTGAATATAAAATCAACCATATAATTAAAACATCAAAAAAAATTGATGAAAGGAAAACAGCTAAACACAATGACACAACAGTTTCATGAATATGAAAAGAAATTTAAAGCATTAGCTGATCAAAAGCGCCTGGAAATCATGTACGAACTTTGCCAAAGAGGTCAAACATGTGTATGCGACTTAACGGAGATATTCGAAATGCCACAATCTAAGTTATCCTACCATTTAAAAATTTTGTTGGATGCAGGTCTTATTGTCAAAGAAACAAAGGGTACATGGAATTATTATGATTTGAATGATGTAACAGTAAACAATTTACTGTCAGAAGAACTATGTTGTATTTTCAGAAAAACCGGTAAGGGAAGTTGTTGCTAATTTTTTTGGATTATACATCAAATTTTTTTGATTTAATAAATCATTTAAGGAGGGAACGTATATCCAATACGCTCATGTGGGAATCAATGTAACAAATTTAAAGAAATCAATTACCTTTTATGAAAAAGTTTTTGGTGTATCACCAGTAAAAGTAAAAGATGATTATGCTAAATTTTTATTGGAAACCCCTGGGCTTAACTTCACTAAATGTTGCTAAGGTAAAAATCGAATAGGTTGGTACAAATGAAAAAGAAACTAATTGCAGAATTTTTAGGAACATACTTCTTAGTCTTTGCTGGTACAGGTGCTGTTGTAATTGATAATGTTACAAAAAGTCTGACGCATGTCGGGATTGCCTTAACATTTGGGCTTGTGGTTATGGCTTTAATATACACTTTCGGGCATATATCTGGTGCACATTTTAATCCAGCTGTTACCATAGGTTTTTTAATCCATGGGGATATAAGCCAGAGGGAAGCAACAAATTACATTATTACACAACTAATTGCAGGAGTTGCTGCCAGTACCACGTTATTATGTTTATTCGATAACGTTGCTTCATTAGGGGCTACCCTACCAAGAGGTTCATGGGGGCAATCTTTTATTTTGGAGTTTATTCTTACGTTTTTCTTGATGATGGTTATTTTCGGTTCTGCGATACATGGAAAAGCCGTTAAATCCTTTGCAGGAATTGCAATAGGTGCAACTGTCGGCTTAGAAGCCATGTTTGCAGGTCCAATTTGTGGTGCATCAATGAATCCAGCTAGGTCAATTGGACCGGCAATTGTATCAGGAACAACTCAATATTTATGGGTGTACATCCTAGCAACCATATTGGGTGCAAGTTGTGCAGCAATCATTTATAAAATACTACACGAAAAATAAGGAGAAAACATCATGGCTAGAAAAACAATCTATTTTTTATGTACGGGTAACTCTTGTCGTAGCCAAATGGCAGAAGGCTGGGCGAAAAAGCATTTAGGTGATGAGTGGGAAGTAAAAAGTGCTGGGCTTGAAGCTCATGGTTTAAATCCTAATGCTGTAAAAGCAATGAATGAAGTAGGAATCGGTATCTCAAACCAAACATCTGATGTAATCGATCCGGAAATCCTTAATAATGCTGATTTAGTTGTTACACTATGCGGACACGCAGCAGAACACTGCCCTGTAACTCCTCCACATGTGAAACGGGTTCACTGGGGCTTTGATGACCCGGCAAAAGCAGAAGGAACAGATGAAGAAAAATGGGCATTCTTCCAACGTGTACGGGATGAAATTGGTGAAAGAATTAAGCTTTTTGGTGAAACTGGAAAATAAGGATTCTAAATAAGAAGATTGTGAAAAAATCTACTTACACTACCCGATTCATGGATTGCTAACGGGTGCAAGAGTTTAAGGTCCAGCTGCCATATTGGCAGCTATTTTTTACTGAACTAAGAAGCAGTATAGTGTAAGCAGGGCTTAATTATTTGAGTATTAAAATTTATCTATACTAATTTTACGGGTTTGACTGGGTGAATGCTACTGCAGTTCGTTTACGACAATCCGTAAACTCTTCTTCACGCACACAACGAAACGTAACTACTACACTTAAAACAAATCGTCCAGATCCAGCCACTTCTACTCTGTCGTTACCTACTTTTGTTCGATCTCCTACAATGCTTGGATTTCCTGAAATCGGAATTAATGACCACTCATAAATAATTAAAGCATCAATACCATGACACCCACCAGGACCAACACACACGAGATTTACATCAGCAAAATATAACCCATCTCTAATTCTTTTAATGCCTTCATCTCTAAAACGTGATAGGAAGCACGAACAAGGTGTATTTTCTCCAGGAAAGTCACAGTTACAATTTCCTTGATTATGATTTCTTAATCGATTTTGACCATTGCGCAAATTATTATTTCACTCCCTTCTATTTTGCTTTTAATAGTGTTATACAGGATAAATAAGATTGCTTATACGCTTATCCAATCTATTTTTTAAAACGATTAAATTATCCTTACAATTGCCACTTTTTGAATTCCTTAACTCTATTTACGTGCTTTACTGAGTGAATACTTCTCCAGTTTGTCTAAGACAATCAATAAAACTGTCTCCAGATCTGCAACGAAACGTAACTCTAACACTTAAAAGAAATCGTCCAGATCCAGCCACTTCTACTCTGTCGTTACCTACTCTTCTTCGATCTCCTGCAATGCTTGGATTTCCTGTAATCGCAATTAAATCCCACTCATAAATAGTGTCAGTGTCAAAACCTCTACAACCACTGCCACACTGGAGATTTGCATCAGCATAATAAACTCCATCTCTAATTCTTTTAATGCCTGGATCTCTTAGATCAGACCAATAGCAGCAACCTTCGTTTGGTGGAACGGCGACATTACAGGTACAATTCTCTTGGTTGAAGTTTCTTAATCGATTTTCACGATTACGCAAGTATTGTTCGTATGTTCTCAAATGAATCAATCACTCCTTTCTATTGTGCTTGTAATATTGTTATTCAAGAAAAATTAAGATTGTTTATACACTTGTCCAATCTATTTTTTAAAACTAATAAATTATTCTTTTCATACAAAAAGAGCGGCTTTTCAGCCACTCTTAATAGGTTCAACATCTGGTTCTATGCTTGCACATATCTTCACTTTCTCCAATTAGTAAACATAAACGCAATAACTAATAAATTGAAAGCACACCATATTGGGTGGAAATATTAAGGAGATCGGTGGAATTAATAGTGTATTAGAGGGTTACAATCGCGATACCATAGGGATAACGCCCCACAGGGATAGTACCGAAAATTGTATTGGATGAAATGTTAATGACGGATACAGTGTGGTCATATGAATTGGCAACATATGCACGAGTTCCACCTGGGGTAATGGCGATACCTCGAGGAAAATTCCCCACACGGATAGGAGCTCCGATGACTTTATTGGTTGAGGTGTTAATGACGGATACAGTATTGGCTAATGAATTGGTAACATATGCGCGAGTTCCATCTGGTGTAATCGTTATACCAAAAGGGTTGTTTCCCACAGGGATAGGCGCTCCGATGACTTTGTTGGTTATGGTGTTAATCACTGATACCGTATTGGCAAATGCATTGGTAACATATGCGCGAGTTCCATTTGGTGTAATGGCTATACCTTGAGGACCGTGTCCCACAGGGATAGGTGCTCCGATGACTTTGTTGGTTATGGTGTCAATGACTGATAAAGTATCGTCTTCGTTAATCGTAACATAAGCACGAGTTCCATCTGGTGTAATCGCTATACCTCTAGGAAAGTCTTTCACAGGTATCGTTGTGATGACTTCGTCGGTTGAAGTGTTAATAACCGATACACTAAAGGGAACAAAAGAATTAACAACATAAGCACGAGTTCTATCTGGTGTAATCGCAATACTAGAAGGTTGGTTTCCCACATGGATTGGCGGTCCGATGACCGTATTGGTTAGGAGGTTAATGGCTGATACAGTATTGCTACCACTATTGGTTACATAAGCAAGAGATCCACTGGCTATGGCTATACCTTGAGGAGTGTGTCCAACAGGGATATTACTTATGACTCTGAATCTAAAGTTGTTAATGACGGATACAGTGTCGCTAACGGTATTGGTAACATATACAAAAACAAACGGAGATTCCTCTTGGATATTGTTTCTTAATCGACATTCACGATTTCGTAAGTATTGTTCGTAGGTCAAATTATCACTCCTTTCTATTCAGCATGTAATATTTTATTACAAGATAAATAAGAGTTCTTATACGCTTGTCCAATCTTTCAACAGTAATTTTTTTTTGGCAAAATGAATAAGAGCAACTTCTTTAATTTGATTTGAGGTCATATTATCATCCCTCCGGCCGTTCGTCCGTTAATTTATCACCTGGTTAATCCTTTACCAACGAAATTTAAACTTTCTACAAAAGCGGTAAAGGGTGTTTGATTTGTAAATCAGTCTTAAGGCTGAGGAAATTTTGCTTCCTAAGTCGTTTTTTTAGCTGAAAAGGTTGCTGTACAATGTTGATAGCAGTAAAAATCCTTAACAATTTTTCTGTTTATCTCAAAGAATTATAGTGCTTTTTCTCGTGATATTTAAGCTTGGCAGCTATAATACTGGTATTGTTCACAAGAAGGGTGGGTTCTTTTTTTGTAAGATTTTTTGAATCTTATATAATGTTTATCCGTAAATTGAGTATGGATGTATTTATAATCCAATTTCATATTTTATTACAGGAGAATGATAGATGAAAAAATTATTGATTGCTTTTGTGTTACTTTTGTCCCTTATGGTACCTAGCATGACGGAGGCTAAGATGTTCAGTGGCGGACATAGTACCATTAGCCATAGTTCCTCTTTTAGCAGTCATTCGTCGACTATAAGATCTGGCAGCACATATCACTCTGGGTATAAATCGCCTTCGAGCAGTGTCTCGAGGTCGAAATCCTATTCTAATACACCAACATCGAAAAGAAGCAGCTTTTGGAGCCACGCTGCCGCATTTGGAGCAGGAACGTTATTAGGAAGCATGTTTCATCCGTTCGGCTACCATAACTACGGCCAATCCTATGGGTTTTCCTTTATTGGATTGCTCGTGGATATTCTGATCATTGCGATTATTATTCGCGTTATTAAAGGTATTTTCT
Source organism: Bacillus sp. MUM 116 (assembly GCF_001866655.1). GTDB lineage: Bacteria > Bacillota > Bacilli > Bacillales > Cytobacillaceae > Neobacillus. Next base: position 58,865 of record NZ_MLYR01000086.1, read on the forward strand.
TCAGAAGACGTTATTAGGAAGGATGGAATGATCATGGAGTTGTTATTTAATGAACAGGATCTTGTTGACAGCGTCTGTGTATTTACTGCAGCAAAGGAGTACACCAATCCAGAAAGTGTTGAAGCCGACGTAATGTTCAATCCATCATTTGGATTTTCAGCAACAGCCAATGTACGCGGAAGGATTAGAAATCTTAGCGAGCAAGAGTTGATTGATGCGGTTGCGGTATATTTACGGGATTATCATAACTTCACCCCCGACCGCTTGCTTGTTGATTTGCGTTTTACTGAAAATGAGGGAATTATGGCTTCGATTCAGGTGAGGTAGATGCCGATTCCCCCTTACCCGGCTTTACTTAATACATTTATCAATAGCTCCAAATGATATTACACACTGAAAAAAGCCTTTGCTTCCAACAAGTAAAGGCTTTTTCACTTGATAAGAAAAGGCTGCTCTTTTCTTTTTTCAACTAAAGGGTTGGGTGAAGAAGGTAATTATCTTTATTTCTTGAATATCTAATTTAATTGAAAAATTAATGTAAATAGAGAAGTGAGGGAGTTTGTTATGATGATAAAAGGGTTCGGGGGAATATTTTGGAGGACTAAAAATCTAGATGCAATAAAAAAATGGTACAGTGAAGTGTTGAAGATTGAAATAGAAAATTGGAATGGGACTATTATTAAACCCCATTCAGGAAATGAAACTATCTTTTCTTTTTTTACTGAAGATGACAATTATTTCCCAACAGAACAACAAGTGATGTTAAATTTCCAAGTTTATAATCTAAACGAGACTATTAAGCATCTTGAACAAATTGGTGTTCCTCTTGTAAAGGAAAAAGAGATTAGTGAATTTGGTAAGTTTATTTGGATTGAAGATCCTGAAGGTAGATTAGTTGAGCTATGGGAGAAATAAGGGGTTGTAATTATTCATATTTTGGTGGACAAACGGGTGCTTATGTTAAATAAAAAGTCGCAGCGGCGACTTTTTTTCTTTCCAAACCTTTGTACAATTTATTTCCTTTAAAAGAAATAGATACTGTATCAATTTGTGAAGGTGTCGCATAGCCGTTAATATTGGTCTCGAAATAATTTTTAGAAAAATAGTTGACATCTCTGCTACTCGGTGTTACGATGTACCTGTAATAAGCAATACTGAATAGCATGATTTCCCAAAAGTTATTCAGTAAAAATTTACCTCAGTACTGAGTTATACTGAATATAAGTCAGACAAAATAGAGGAGGTAAAGGAGACTCTGAATATGGAAAATTTAACTGAAATGTTGAAGGGTTCGTTGGAAGGCTGCGTGCTGGAAATCATCAGCCGCCATGAAACCTATGGCTACGAGATTACCCGCCGCCTGAACGAGCTCGGGTTTACCGAAGTCGTGGAAGGAACGGTCTACACCATCCTCGTGCGATTAGAAAAGAAAAAACTTGTGAACATAGAAAAAAAACCGTCAGATATGGGGCCGCCCCGCAAGTTTTACTCACTTAATGAGGCTGGCCGCCAGGAACTTGAATTGTTTTGGAAAAAATGGGATTTTGTATCATCAAAAATCAATGTCTTAAAGTCAATCTAGCTTCATAAGATATTCCGTCCGATATTTTTGGAGTGTCTTGTTCAGCTATATAAAAAAGGAGGAAAAATAACATGTTGGAAATGTTCAAAAAAATGATTGGTGATAAAAAAGAGTATAAGATGATGATGGCACGGGTTGAAGCCCTGCCAGAGGACTACCAGTTTGTATTTAAGAAAATTCAAAACTACATGTGGAATTTCTCAGCGGGCAACGGGATGGATATGCTGCACATGCAGTATGAATTAATCGAGTTGTTCGAAGCTGGTGCGGCGGAAGGCAGACAAGTGCTGGAAATCACGGGGGACGACGTGGCGTCCTTTGCCGACGAACTAGTGGCAAACGCTAAAACCTATTTCGCGAAGTATCGTGAAGACTTGAATCAGAGTATCATGAATCGATTGGGAAAAAAATAAATTCAGGTAGATCATCCGACTGATTAGCTGGTTACAAATGTGAATTGCCGCCTTCGCTATTCAGTTATATTTTTAACCTAGTAATAAGTAATACTTATTATCAGTCAGACTAAATAGAAGAGTATAGGCAATCTAGCTCCGCAAAGACACTTTTTATAAGGAGGAAAAAAGTATGAGCAATGCAGCGATTTCTGTAAAAGGGTTAAAAAAATCCTTTAAAGACAAGGAAGTCTTAAAGGGAGTGGATTTTGAGGTCCGGCGTGGCGAAATTTTCGCACTGCTGGGCTCAAATGGAGCGGGCAAGACGACGACGGTCAACATCCTCTCGACGCTGATGAAGCCCGATGGCGGCGAAGTAGGTATTTGCGGCTATGACGTCCAGCGTCAACCGGATCATGTTCGCCAGAGCATCAGCCTGACAGGGCAGTTCGCAGCTTTAGACGGCATGCACACAGGAAGGGAAAACTTGATGATGATCGCCAAGTTGCGGGGAGTTTCCAATCCCGCTCAAGTCGCCGACAATCTGCTTGCAAGATTCAGCCTGACTGATGCAGCCAACCGCCGGGCGGACCAATATTCCGGCGGGATGAAGCGCCGGCTTGACCTCGCCATGAGCCTGATCGGGACGCCAGCAGTCATTTTTCTCGACGAACCGACGACAGGGCTTGACCCTGAAGCGCGGATAGAAGTCTGGGATACCGTCAAGGAGCTTGCTGGCGGCGGCACGACCATCTTGCTGACGACCCAGTACCTGGAGGAAGCCGAACAACTGGCGGACCGTATCGCCATCCTGCATGGTGGAAAAATCATCACCACCGGTACCCTTACCGAACTCAAAGAGATGTTCCCTCCAGCGAAAGTGGAGTACATTGAGAAGCAGCCGACATTGGAGGAAATTTTCCTCGCGATCATCGGCAAAAAGGAGGAAATGTAAATGAAAAGCAAAACAGGGGTATTACTTGGTCGTTTAATGCGCAACATCTTGCGCAGCCCGGATACGATTATCACGGTGGCGATTACGCCGATTATGATGATGCTGCTGTTTGTCTACGTATTTGGTGGCGCCATAAAGACAGGCACGGACAACTACGTCAATTATTTATTGCCGGGAATTTTGCTGATGGCTATCGCATCCGGCGTCGCTTACACTTCACTAAGGCTGTTTACGGATGGAAAGAGCGGGCTGATGGCACGTTTCATTACTATGCCCATCAAACGCTCGTCGGTATTGTGGGCTCACGTGTTGACCTCACTTGTTTCCAATGCGCTTACTGTCGTGGTGGTTATCCTCGTCGCGCTCTTAATGGGCTTCCGTTCCAACGCTGATATCCTGGATTGGCTCGCGGTAGCTGGGATACTCGGGCTGTTTACGCTGGCGCTGACATGGCTGGCGGTCATTCCCGGATTGACAGCGAAGTCTATGGAAGGGGCGACAGCCTACTCGTACCCGTTGATTTTCCTGCCGTTTATCAGTTCGGCTTTTGTCCCCACGGAAACTATGCCTAAAATTGTCCGTGCGTTCGCTGAGAACCAGCCCGTGACTTCAATCGTGAATGCGATTCGTGCCCTCTTGTACGAAGGGTCTGTTGGCAACAGTATCTGGATCGCGCTTGCCTGGTGCGTCGGCATCATGGTCATCGCTTACTTCTTCGCCAGTAAACAATTTAAACGCCAGTTAGGGTAAGTACACCAGTATGGGATTTAATATAATTGACAGTAAAAGTCTAGATTCCGAAGCAAAACTGCTTTGGTAATCAATGTCATTAACTTAAGGAACTATGGATTACATTTCAGTTGGAATGTGATTCATAGTTTTTTTTCGATTGAAGGAAAAAATTCTTACCAAACGGACTGACAACGTATTGCCGGATTGGAAAAAATCATATAATTCCTTGTTGGTCTTCTTGTAATAGTTCATTCGTTGAATATTGCAGGTCTGATTTAATGGACATAAAATCTTTATCACTGAGGCATATTATATTTATCAAAGATATTTTAATGAATTGAGGTTTTTGAAAATGGATGAAATGCGAACTACCAATCAAGTAGAAGAAGTAAATAAACACCTTAAAGAAATTCCTAAGGAAGTTGAAGAAAGAAGAATTGAAAATCAGCCTCAAACTGGAAAAAACGAGAAAGCCATCGAGCCGTTTTAATCCGAAACGGCAAACCAAAGAATCTTGCTGACCACAAATTTCATAAACCAAAAAACAGGGCATGGAAATTTCCTATGCCCTGTTTTTATTTATTGGATCTGTTAAAGAATATTGTTGTTTTCTTCTTCATATGCCTTTAGATACCTTTCAAAGGGACGGGGCTGACCCATAAATCTAGAAAATTATTTTTCAATACCATGTCCTTTTCCCTCCATTTTTCTTTATATAGAAGGTGTAAGGAGGTGATACACATGGCACAAGCGCGACTAGCAACCACCAAGCTTCGCATCGTATTCGAAACGGGCATGGACGAGCAAGGGAAACCGATTTTAAAAGCTAAGACCTTCAACAATGTTAAAAAAACAGCTACGGCGGACCAACTCTATCAAGCAGCACAAGCAATCTTTGTATTGTGTAATGACACGCTTAACCGGGTTGAGAAAACAGACAGTTCTGATTTACTAGCCTAATAAAAAGGTGATCATAGAGGATTGGAGGTGATTGAATTGGCTAAAACATTGGAATTACAGTTTGTGACCGCGACTGGTAAAATTGCCCGCATTACGGTTGATAATCCGAAAGAACCGATTGATGAAGCGGTTGTGAAGCGATCAATAGATCAAATCGTAAGCTCAGGTGCTTTCTATACCGGAAGCGGCGACCTTGTCTCTGCAAAGGGTGCAAGAGTCGTAGAACGCAATGTGACAGATTATGAGCTTGTTTAAGAATGAGAGAAAGGCCGGATTCTTCGAGAAGCCGGTCTCTTTTACTATAATGGAAGGAGGTAGTCAAAATGGAACAGATCATTCCAATCATTAGTGAAGTGGGTTTTCCGATCGCGGTGACACTCTACTTACTTTATCGGATTGAATCAAAGCTTGATATGGTAGTCCAATCCATTCAAAGCCTGCCGGACCGGATGAGGGAACAAATGAAATAAGTAGGGGGCTGACCCTAATATTTAATTTACCTTCTAAAACGGAATGTTTTTGTTTATAATGGATATATAATAAAAAAAGAGAAGTGCTCTAACACTTCTCTCCTGCAACCTCTACCGTCAGGGTGATGGTTGTCTAAGTACTATTTTTTATGAGAACCACCCTTTTGCTTGTGACGGCGTAGGGTGGTTTTCTTGTTTTCTAGAATGTTTTTCCGAAAGAAATAAGCGGCCACTTCACGCAGTATTCCCTTCAGAACTTCTCGTGGAATTTCAAGAAATGTTTCCATGATTATCACCTCCTTTCCTAATAACGGAAAGAAGACTGACAACCACCCACCCTAACAATATTCAGCTGCAACTCCATTCTATCATTTTAAATCTAACCAATGACCTACTAATCTTCGACAATATTCATGCCGTACTAGGCACAATATTTATTTTGGTGATTGCTATTTACTCCCCCAGCCATCCAATTCTATATCCAATCATTTCATAAAACCCCATTGAACTGTCACGAATATCCGCTAGAATTCGAGCTTACGAGAGGAAATGAAGTCATTTCGTTTCAGGACATGAAAAAGGAATTCGGGAGTTTTCCAGCTATAGCGGGATGCTTTATGAGGGGATGACCACGGGGACGGTTATGCTGGCTTTTTTGTGAATATTTTTAATTCATACTTTACAGATAGGAATTATAAGGTTATAATACAATTAATTCATAACACAAATGTAATCAGTCCGAATTTACAAGCTGTTATCGTCAAAGGAAATTTTTTGTAAAAGTGAAGGAGTGGTTCTTATGAGAAATAATGATGAAAAAAAACGACAAAAACTTATTAATAAACTTATTTTTTTAAACGTATATAAAAAAGAAGATCAAAAGCTTTATGAGTTGCCATTATCGAGATTAAAATATGAATATAGGGAGTTTAAATTACAAAGCCATCCGCATGGTGAGTTTGGCTCCATTCAATGGGTATAAGGAAACACTCAGTCTATGCAACTACTTACCGCAAGAAGAGCGACTAACCTAAAAGTGAATTGTTATATATAGAAAAAAAGTAGCTACCTTACTCTTTGGTCGGAGGCTAGGCGGTTGCTTTTTTCTTTGTTTAACGACCGTCACAACAAGTGGTCTTAATCATCATAAAATATCGAAGATCTTCCATAGCCGTAGCTGAGCGGGGCTTTTGACACAGTAACGTCATTCATCATTCCTTTTTTCTTCAAAGTCTCTGTATGTAGGGATAACAGATAGCACAGCACAAACAATAACATTTACAAGCATATTAGAAGGAGAGTTAAAAAGAAGAACCAATACATTGATAAAAGTGAAGCTGAAAATATAATCCCTCAAATAGGACATGATGATGACAATTCCTAAATACGCCTTTTCTTCATCCATTATTTTCACCTCAATTTGTATCTGTTTCCATTGTAGTTTGGAATATGGTTAAAAAGAAATAGGAAAATAGTTAATGAATGGTTAAGTTATTGTAAATGAAAACGTTTAGAATTGTTTTATGTAAGAATAATTGACTATCAAGTATTATTTATTTCAAAACATCTATTAGTGAGAATGCGAATAATGATGTATGCTTATAAAAGATAATTATTTTTAAATATAAACCTCAAACAAACATAAAATGTAATTTATATTTTTTCTAACTAAAAATTGAGAGGAGAATTCTATGGCTGAAACAAGAGCAATAAAAAAATCTTCCTCAAAAAAGAAGAAACAGAAAACAGCTTTTCTCGAAAATATAAGTTTCTTCCGATTGCTTAAGGTTCTCTTTCTTATTTTCCTATCCCTGCTAATTGTCTATCTCTATTATTTACATACCAAAGGAACACTTATTTCCAATATGGCCTCACTATGGAAATTGCATAAGAAAGTTATTATGATTATTTTCGGGTTTGTATCCTATAGTTTGGGTGTTTTTTACTTGGGTTTTAGGAAAGGAAAAAAAGGTTAAAGAATGGAGATAACGTTATGAAATTATGGATGAGGATACTTTTAACATTAGATATTCTTATTATTTTGGGTGTTATAGCAGGTGAAATTTTTTATTAAAAGTAATTTATTTATCTTTACCAAAGGCTATTTTCGCATAGATTGTTGTTTTTGGTATTATTTCATCAACCCGTATAGCTAGAGGTTTCGTGGCATCTTTTCGTAAGGACATTTGCGAAAATTGCCTAGAAACTTAGTAATTGACCCTTATAAAGGTCCAAAAGCAACAAAGTTTACGAAAAGAGCCTTACCAAAAAAATTAAAAACCCCCATGTTGGATTTTTGGTCCAACTTAAGGGGTTCACCTCAAGATGAACCGATGCTTTATAACATTAAGTTTAGAATTTAATCCTTTGCAAATTTATAAAAACTAGTTTTATCTTTATCTTCTTAAGTTTTCGCAGCTACCGTTAGTTCTGGAGCTGTTTTTTTCATTTTTTGGCTCCCTTTTGTTAACTTATCTTATCCTAAAAAACCATCAAAATCTAGTCGTGTCAATGACTCTGGCGATTTGACCTCCTTGATTAAGCTTGTATGATTGGGAGATTTGATTCGATATGAGGTATTATATAATGAAAACTGACATCTAAAAAGGCACAATCATTTAAAGATAAACATGTCGAAGGTGATTGTAAACGAAAGATACCATTTTTTATTAGAGGAAATTTATTTTACTAATTAGGTTTTTAACAAGAATTCTTACTCGTTCTTATTTGGGGGAATTTTACTTTTAAAAATATTTGATTTTTTCTAAAATAAATTATATTATAGATTCCGTTATAAAATTCGACAAAATTTGCTATAATTCTTATTTACTAATTTTATCTGAATATTTAGTTGATTTTGATTTAAGGAGGAAATATCGTATGGATTTGTTTAGAAAAAAATCCATTCAAGATTTAATCAAGGAGTCAGGAAAAAAAGAGGGTTCTTTAAAAAAAGAATTAGGCGCCTTTGACTTAACCATGCTTGGTATTGGCGCAATTGTTGGAACGGGAATTTTCGTTCTGACAGGGGTAGCCGCTGCCGAGCATGCAGGACCGGCCCTTATCCTTTCCTTTATTATTTCTGGGCTTGTCTGTGTTTTTGCTGCCCTTTGCTATGCAGAGTTTGCTTCTACGGTACCCGTAGCCGGCAGTGCTTACACATATAGTTATGCTACTTTTGGCGAAATTATCGCGTGGATTCTAGGCTGGGATTTGATTCTCGAATATGGATTTGCTTGTGCTTCCGTTGCCAGCGGATGGTCTGGTTACTTTCAAGGTCTAATTGCCGGATTTGGGATCCACATTCCTAAAGCAATCTCGAGCGCATATGACCCGGCGCATGGTACGTTTATAGATGTACCGGCAATTTTAATCACTCTTTTAATCGCATTCCTATTAACAAGGGGAGCGAAACAATCAGCACGAATTAATGCAATTATGGTTATCATTAAAATAGTCGTTGTTCTTCTATTTCTTGGTGTCGGCGCATGGTATGTGAAGCCTACCAATTGGACGCCTTTTATGCCGTTCGGATTCTCAGGGGTAACAGCTGGAGCTGCAACAGCATTCTTTGCATATATTGGTTTTGACGCAGTCTCAACAGCAGCGGAAGAAGTAAAAAACCCACAGCGCAATATGCCAATTGGAATTATTGCATCACTGGTCGTCTGTACGGTTCTATATGTGGCGGTATCAGCTGTATTAACGGGAATTGTTCCGTATCATTTACTTGATGTAAAAAATCCTGTCGCATTTGGACTTAGTTACATTCATCAAGACTGGGTTGCTGGTTTCATTTCCCTTGGAGCAATTGCTGGGATTACAACCGTTCTAATCGTAATGGTTTATGGACAAACCCGCTTGTTTTATTCAATGAGCCGAGATGGGCTGCTTCCTAAAGCTTTTTCGAAAATAGATAAGAAAAAGAAAACACCGGTTGTAAATACTTGGATTACATTTTGCCTCGTTTCTATTTTTTCCGGCTTAATACCACTTGGTAAGCTGGCTGAATTAACGAATATCGGCACTCTATTTGCGTTCATGTCCGTTTCTGTCGGCATTTTATTTCTACGCAAAAAACAAGGTCCGCCAAAACAAGGTTTCCGCGTTCCGTTTGTCCCATGGATTCCGATCCTAGCCTTCCTATCCTGTGGATACTTAGCCCTTCAACTTCCATCCATTACATGGATCAGTTTCATCGTATGGCTAGTTATCGGTTTAATTATTTACTTTAGCTATGGAAAAAGACATTCAGCATTGAACAAAGAATAGACAAATATTTTTTGTCGAATTTCATATAAAAAGGTGTCAAGCTCAATGCCTGACACCTTTTTATATGCCTTTTTCCCCACTTGCCACCCTCGTTTTTACATAGATCCCATTGCCAAGTTTAAAAAATAGAATACTCGCAAAAACAATGAGAGAAATGACCCAAAACATAATACGGCCGTGAAAATGGCTTAAGAGGTAACCACCAATAATCGGACCGAGAAAATTACCAATTTTCGAAAACTGGCCAGCTCCGAAATATGTTCCCCTTAAGTGTTCCGGTGCGAGCTGGTCAATCAGCATACTGTTAGACGGGAAAATGAAGATTTCACCTAGCGTTAAGAAAACAATAGAAAGAATCGCGGTCGCCCAGCCGTTAATAAAACCAAAGCAAAATAACCCCGCAGCCATCAATAATGCCCCGACCACCATCGATTGCATCGGCGTCCACTTTTCCGCAAAGTGGCTGAGCGGCATCTGAAGAATGACCACCAGCAAGGCGTTGATTGTCAACAAAACCGAGAAGATAAACACCCCGTTTGGCAATGTCATTTGCATGAATTGCGGGAGATTGGAATTCATCTGGCTATATCCTAGACTGATTAAAATAATTCCTAACACTAAAAACAGCAGCGCCTTATCGGTTTTCATAATCCGAAAAGCATCGATCATGTTAGCAGATTTTTTATTGCTTTGTTCAGCCTTGCCAACGTCCAGTTTTCCCATCAAGAATAATAGAATAAATGCATAAAGCAAGTAAACACTGCCGGTTAAGGCGAAAGACAGTTTTGCAGATGTGATAGCCAAGTAAGCACCCAATAGCGGGCCGACCGAGGCGCCGATATTAATGGCGGTATACCTTAGTGAATAAGCTTTCATTCTATTTTTCTTCCCAGTTAAGTCGCCCATTAATGCCTGTGAAGCTGGTTCAAAAAAGGAATTGCAAAGCCCATTTAACGCGTTTAGTAGAATAAACCACCCTTGAGATTCTGCAATCGTAAAACCATAGTAAACAATGGAAATGGCGAATAAGGAGACCAACATCACTTTTTTTCGCCCAAAACGATCGGATAAATTCCCGCCAATAAAGCCCCCAATCGCTCCCATCAACGGGCTCATTCCTACGGTTATGCCGATGATGACAGGCGGCAGATCCATATGCCGCGATAAATAGATTGATAGAAACGGCAATGTCATAAAGGACGAACCTCTGGACATAATGGTTCCAACAAGCAGCACCCAAACAATCGGGTGAAACTGGTTTATATACTGTTTAAATTTGTTCATGATGTCCTCGCATTTTTAGGATTCTTCATTTAGTTAAACAATTTATGGGAAAATTGTAAAGTAAAAAAAGGCTGCTGATGCAGCCTGATGCCCATTTAACTCCAGCACCCTGTTAAGCTTTAGATAACTCCTCAATCATATTTTTCAAATTAGCTTTGTTTCTAAAAATATGGAATAAAGCACCTTCCTTATTAAAGGAAAGCGCTCGATTGCTTAAGGTATTGATTTTAAATACGTGACATAGCCTTTTGAATATATTTATAAAGCTCTTCATCTACTCCATATTGGAATGGATTATTTGGATTCTCAGCATGGAAACGTTCAGCAGCTTTGACGATTTCAGAGTCTCCGCCAGTAAACTTGTTAGTCAATTCTTGCCAACGTTTAGCTAACTTTATAATTTCCGGGTGATTAGCCGGAGTGTTCTTTTCTAATTCTGTACGAATGTTAGCAATTAGCTCTAACCATTGATTTTCGATTTCCTTTTTATCCTCTGAACTAAATTGTTCTGTCTGTTTTTTCATTTTTTCTAATTGTTCTTGCGTAAAGTATTTTTCACTCATATTGATCACCTCAATTAATTTAATAAATTGTTCGGGCTGTACCTCTTGTTGATTTGAAAGAACTTCGTACATGCCTTTTAACCGACTATACAACTGTTCTTGTACTTCTATTTGCTTTTTAACCGTTTCTAACTGTATTTTAATTACTCCTATTGGGTTAAAATTAGGGTTTTCAATCGTGTCTTTAATCTTTTCCAAGGACAATCCTAATTGTTTAAGGGATAGAATTTGTTGCAATTTAGCAATATCTCTTTCGGAATAAATTCTATGTCCCGAGTTTGTAACCTCGGATGGAGAAAATAAGCCAATGTGGTCATAGTAATGAAGAGTACGTACGGTTAATCCGGTTTGTTTTGCCAATTCACCTATTTTCCAACTCTTATTTATGACCATCCCCTCATTTCGTACGATTAATTATTGCCGGCAACTTTACTATACAACCTGACGTTACGTTAGGTTCAAGTCCTTTTATTAAGATTTCTAAATTAAATGGCCCTAAAATGAAAAATGGGCGCTTATCCAGGATAGCGCCCTATTACGGAATAAAGTTATGTTATTTTTAACACGAAAAGACCCTTTAGACAAAGCATATCCAAAGGGGTAAAGTATCGTATCTTTTTTACAAACATCGTGACTTTATTTTAAAACCACATTCGGACATCTCTGTTACTGTAGTGCTAACCAGCGGACTGTTTTTTCTTCATAGTTGTGCCCAGTATGATCAAGGCAACATAGATTACGATAGCAATCGAATCTATAAACGTATCCGTAAGAGCCGAAACGTCAAGTATTGCCGTTACACCAAGTATGACCATCAGTCGGACGATCAGGATCGCCGCGATCATCCATGCGGCAAAACGGATCTTCGATCGCTCACTTTGGAATGACATAAAAATGAATGCGATGCCGAAGACCAGATTTTCCGCCGTTATAATGTGCCAAACATACGTGAATACCGTCCGGGTATCCGTGGACATCGTCCTAATGTCGAGCGTCGGCAGCACAGCGGATTGCCCGTTCCATGCATGCGTGACGGCAAACAGCATCGCAAGAACGCCTGCAATCATATAATAAAAATTCCTAATCTTGATGTTGATCACAACCCTCCTAAGAAATTACTGGTTCATTCTCTTGGATATCCTTGTAAAGCTCGCGGACGAATTCTGCCAACCGTTGATCGCTTTCGTTATAACTAAATCCTCCTTTAAGTTACATTTATTCATAATCTCACACCATTATTAACATAATTATCTAGTCCCGTTTAGAAGTCTTATTGCATTAAATGGCCCAGGTGCTAGGCACTTGACGAAAGAGCATTCGACAAATGCCTGGCACCTATTATTTATCTATCGAAAATATTCGCCGTTAGGTCCATTGGGTTGTGTACTTTCAGTTTTGTTTATCAAATAAAAGACTAATTCTTCTTAGTAATTGTCCACCAAATTCTTGTTAATGAACAAATACCTGATTCACTTCATAAACTATTCAAAAAATGGAGTGATCTTGATGGCAAAATGGATTGATGTCTCAACATCAAAACACCAATTAAAACTTTTTGATCGCCACAGGCTTTTAAAAACTTACCCAATTGCAGTTGGAAAAATATTATCTCCAACACCTACAGGAACATATACGATTGTCAACAAGGATCCTAACCCTGGCGGTCCATTCGGCGTGCTTTGGATGGGATTGTCAAAACCTCATTACGGTATACACGGAACAAATAATCCATCTTCTATAGGTAAGAATGTTTCGCATGGATGTATTAGAATGTTTAATCATGATGTTCTAGAATTATCATCTTTAGTTCCAATTGGTACTAGGGTTTTAATTCATAAATAACTTTATAATTTTCTCGCCTTTTCTACTTCGAATTTCGGTCACTCGTGCCGTTATAGTAAGAACTTGACAACGGCATATTGCCCCTCGTAAGGTATTTACCTCGGTTTAACAGTACCCGCAGCTCATCACTCAGCATCTATAACACATTACCTATGCAAATCGAACACCCAGTATCCCTGTGACCAACCCAACAATCGTGCCAAGCATACACACTGCAAGCCAAATTTTCCTGCTCCGCGCTCCTTTCAAATGACACCATCCTGCAATGGCAAGTAAAATGCCCTCTATCAAAAACCACGGTTCGAAGATGACCAAATCCCACACCACGTATATATCATCGGGGATATGAAATGTTCCATTATCCAAGCCAATCACACCTGCGATTTGCAAGCCACGATAGATAATGCCAAAAATACCATGAGCAGTGGCTATCGAACACCCTAACACAGATATGGAAAACAACAATGTGCGCAGAATTTTACTTTTCCCTAAATAAATGAAACCAAGACCTACGAGTCCCGCAGCAATAAAGATTGGTAACGCGACCCAATTAATTAATTCAAAATGGGGAGATTCAGCCACACTGGGTTTTAGTAGGGACAGTCCTATTCTTCCGCCTAAAGCCCAATATAGGTGTGGGAGCATATAAGCAATGGACCATACAAAAACAGCAATCCCAGCCCAAACGGCTGATTTTGATTGCGGTGGTTTCGACGATAGATTCGTATCCACTAACAATCACCTCGACAGTTTCCTAGGACACCTAACAACGGTCCTCGCGATTGAATCATAAACAGTTTGTTTATTTTTTCAACTTCTATCTTCATCCTTCCTGTACAGTGGTATCATATAAGACTATTTGGTTTTTCAGGATTTTATTCCGCTATTCTGCTCTTTGTTAAAGAATTAAACAGCCGGCTATAGCAGCCTGGCTGTTCAAGTAATGCCCCCGATTTCTGAATAAAAAATTTAGTTATTTTTGAAGAAATGCAATGTTTCTCTAAATGTAGTTTGAGCTAATTCTTCATTGTATTTAGAAGAGTATGGATCACTAAATCCGTGTTCACCACTACATATATGTACATCTATATTTAATTTATTTAAAGTTGAAACGAATTCATCAACATTAAATGATTTTTCTACTTTCGGAAAAAATAACAACATCGGACATTTTGGATATATATTCACATAGTCCCTAATACGTGAACCATAGTATCCAACAATACCATCCACACATTCTTCCTCACTACACAACCAAGCAATCGTTGCACCTACACTAAATCCAATTATAAATATTTTTGAATACGTATCTTGAATATCTAATAATATATTTTTTACTTTATCTAATCCATTTGTGAAACCTACATTATCCATGAAATTATGGTAAGCCTTTACCTCTTGAGGATAATCAAAGGGTTTTTCTTGGTCTAATAAATTGGGACAAATGACATCAAAATTTTGTTCTGATAGTAATTCAGATAAATCCACCATATGTTGGTTAATTCCATATATTTCGTGAACGACAATAATTAATTTGTCGGACTTTTTGTTTATTTTAAGCACCCGATTCCCCCCTTTTTACACTAAATTGTTCGATTCCATTAAAGGAAGCATTACAACCTAAAAGTTACATCATCTTCTTTGGATCGATTCCCAGCCCTGTTCAGCAATCTATGGCCTTTTAGCCAAACTGACACCCCGGTCACCCACAATATCAGGGCTGAGCCAAAACCGACAGATGTCCACCATACCACAATTTGATGATTCTCCCAGGTAACTCTTACAGGTAGAGTAAGCAGTGTGATTGCCGAGAGCAAACAAAGGAGTGAACCTGAAATATAATAGATCTTGACCTGGAAAAGGTGTGCTAGGGGAAAGAAATGAGCACCGACAATAAGAGCCATGACTGGGACAAACAAATCCAAGTGATTAGTAGACACACAAATTGCGGAGGCGGCAGCAATCAACACGCCTTCTAAACCGAAAATAATACCGAACCACATATTCCTTCGTTTCCAACCATGGGAATCACCTTCCACCATCTTGTTTGATAACCTTTTTGACTTCATGATCAATACGATTCCGCCAATTAGCAGTATAACACCAACCAACAAGGATAAGGTCAACAGCCAGAGAAATCCCCAGCCCTGCAGTCCTCTAATTCCAATTCCCGCCCACAGAGTGCCGAAAAATGCCATAAAGATAACTCCAGAAGCTATCCCAAGCACAGCAGCTCTAGGTATGATGGTTTGCGACATATACGAACCCTCCTCTTTCAATTTCATTCTAAAAGGTTAAAAAACGCTCGTTATTATGGGTAATTTTACCATAACAAAGATAATCATTAAATGGTCCAATAAGGGAAGGACGCCTTCATGTTCAAGCTATGCGCCCTATAATTGAAAATCGCCAACAAAAATAACAACAAATAACGCTCATCAATAAAGTCTATTATCACATCCTTTTTTATATGAAATGTTTACCCTATAATATTAGGTAATACCTTCTCAAACAAATGGATAAGTCAGGGGCTGTATTTATTGAGAACGCTAAAATCGATGTTATTGGGCTTATTGGGTTTAATTGCTGTGATTATTTTATCGGTAGCTATTTTTGCATTCATTTCATTTATTCAAGAAAAATTACTTGTCCCCAATAATTCCCTCATATGGGTTATTAAATCTCCTGCATCAAGATTTGTTTTTATTTATGAGTTTTACCTAATGTTTGGTCTTTCCCTTCTTGTATATAAGGATTTAAGAAAATGGTTTTCCAGATTTTATAAAAAACATCGTAGAACGGTATTCCCCATTTTCGGCATTCTGAACATTATGTTGTTTTATGCTATTGTCACAGATGTGGCGGTTGTAACGAATAATAAAATTATCAACCATTCTTTCCTCATACCTCAGGGAAAGGAATACAGCTACAACAATATCACTAAAATCACCGCGGGTATTTATGGGAAAAAGCAATTCTTAGGTTCCTCAAAAGGTGATTTTTATTACATAATAGAATTAAATGATGGTACAAAAATTGATTTAGGTGATGGCGGCTCCAGCTATGCCAGTTTCAATGAAGATAATAATGAAGCAGACCCTCGATTTATTCTTGCAAAACTTGATCGTCAATGGGTTGATATGGGCATCCCGAAAAAAGCCAGCATAGCCAATTTTAAATATACCTCTAATTCTTTAGCCAAAATTTATTCAGATAAAATTCGCAGTATTTTAGAGAATACCAAATAATTATGCAGCATCTACAAATAGAACCTTTAATAAGAAAAGCCGGGCAGTTTGCCCGGCTTTTCTCATTTTCATTTAACAAATCGGTATCATATTCGTTTAAAAGTTGAAGTTTTATTAAACAATAGCGCGCTTTTATGGAATGACTAACGGAACAAGAAAAAGGTGCCGCAACTACAACTGCGCCCGTTTGTGGAATGCTGATTATTTAAAGGTCATTCGATTAGAAGGACTTCATCCCCCACATGAATTGCACCTGTTTTTATCACCGAAGCGTAAACGCCAAAATGATTATTTCTTTCCTTTACAACCGTTTTGAGCAAAGTCGAATCACGCTCTGCATTATCAGGATCAACTGTAATAATCATGCACCTTTCACAATGTCTTTTTAATTGAATTTCTACTTCTCTTCCTATTTTCATTCGTTTGCCAAACCACTTTTCCTCGATGAATGGGATTTTTTCTTTTAATGTTATAAGTAAATTAGGACGAAAACGTCGATGATTAACTTCTGCCTTTCCCCATATTTCTTTTAATTTTTCTAATGAGGAATCGGTTACTAGTTGAATATTTTCTTCCTCAATGGCCCCTAAAGGTACATGGGAAGGGTTATATGTAACTGGAGAGATTTTTCGTTCTGATTTGTTTTCTATTTCTTTGGTTAGTTCTTCATCACCCCAATCGAATACCTTACCTTCAGGTGTCATTATTTCAACTTTAGGATATTTCTCCATTAACTCTTCCCCTACAAATCTTGCTTTATATCGAACCATTTCTGGAAATTGTGTAATTGTTAAAAACTTTCCTTGTCTTGTATCATCTAAAAAAGCATGGCTGCGGTCTCCATACAAACCATATTCCATAATTTTAGTTTGATTCACACTCTCCCCATGAAAAGATTTTACAGGATGGCGAACAATTTCCTTGATATGTCCGATTAACATTTCATTCACTCCTTAACTAATTTTCCTTATTAAAATTATAACAAACAATAAGTTAAATCAGCTTTTACTCCACAAAATACCCAATACAAAAAAGCGCTCATTACTTAAAAATGGCGCCCTTTAACAGAATAACAAACAATTCTTAATTCAGATTTGTTTGAGTAAATATTCGCTTAATCCCCATTTGTTAAGATTACAAGCTCATCTATTGTACATTTTATTTCATCTTTAATGTTATAGAAATGAGGGGCAATTCTTATCACATCTTTTCTCGCAGAAACAATAATTTTTTTGTCTCTTAACATCGCTTCCACTTTTGATGCATTTTCAACTTGAAAAGACATCAGGCTTGTCCTATTATCAGTAGATAATGGTCCAATGAGATGTAATCCTTTTTCTTGTCCATAATGTATAGCAAATTGGGTTAGCTCTTTTAAATGGGTTTCAATATTACTTATTCCAACCTCAAGTAGCAATTTTAATGCCTCATAGGCTGCATAAATACTTATAAAAGAAGGCGTACCTGTTTCAAATCGACGAGCCCCCATTGCAAAAACGGGATTAAAAATGTCAAATGAAGATGCTTGGTCTTGTCCTAGCCATCCAGTAACTCTTGGTTTTAATTGCTCTGCTAGTTCTTTTTTTATATACATAAACGCTACGCCGGGAATTCCTAACATATATTTACGAGTTCCCGTTGCTAAAATATCAATATCCATCTCTTTCACATCAATCGGAATATGTCCTGCAGATTGGTAAGCATCGACGAACAAAAGCGAGCCTTTTCTATGCGCAATACTAGCAATCTCTCTAACGTTCTGCTTAAATCCGTTGTAATAATTCACATGGGGAATACATGTAATCAGCGTATCAGTTGTTATTTCTTTTTCATATTGTTCCAGAAGTATTTCGCCATTGGAAGAACGAATTATAGAAATATTATCCTTAAAAAGGTCTTGTGCAAACCATATATGACCAACAGTTGGAAAATCTATATCCGTAAACACGACTTTATTTTTCTCTTGCTGATTAGGAAGGGAAGTTGCAATAGCAGAAATAATATTAGAAACAGAACTTAATACAGCAACTTCGTCTGTTTCAGCTCCAATAAATTCTGCGAATTTCACCCTAGTCTCCTCTATTTTACTTATTGCTTCATTCCAATTACTCCCTGACAGAAGTAGACTATTATGATATTCCTCAATTGCTTTTGAAACAGGCTTTGCTAAAGCACCTTGGGAACAACTAGCTAGGTGTGTATGAGTAGCCAATATAGGAAACAATAAGCGATAAAAATCATGGTTCAATTCCTTTTCCTCCGTTTCTTCACTCAAATAATTCTGTATGTGAACTTTTAAATCCTTCCTCCACTAAATGGCCCTTACATGAAAAATGAGCACTACTGGTTTGTCCACTGCTGTTTCAATTTAATCGTGGTATTGTTTATCTTATTAATTATCATTAGAGCAGTTATCTTTTATTAAGTAGAACGTATTAAAAAATACAAAAAAGCCCAAGTTGGGCTTTTTTTGATGGAGACTATCTCTGACAAGTCTATGTGTTAAGGAGGAAATATGGGTTTTCGGCTACACTCTAGACTATGCATCAGTTTAAGTGAATATCCTATTAATTAAGCCTATTTTGGCTTGATTTTTGAAAATTGAGGATTTAAATGCATTATAATTTAATTAAATGCACGCATATTAACATTAATAATGAAATGACTATCATACTTGTTACCCATAACCAAGCTAATTCCATATTGCCTGAATCAATAGCTACAAAAATTGCTGTTGGAATTGTTTGGGTTTTATCTGGGATATTTCCTGCAAACATTAATGTGGCTCCGAACTCACCCAGTGCCCTAGCAAAACTTAATATTGCACCCGATATGATGGCTCTAAGGGCGAGAGGAACGGAA
Source organism: Bacillus sp. MUM 116 (assembly GCF_001866655.1). Classification (GTDB taxonomy): domain Bacteria; phylum Bacillota; class Bacilli; order Bacillales; family Cytobacillaceae; genus Neobacillus. Next base: position 78,027 of record NZ_MLYR01000086.1, read on the forward strand.
ACAAGTAAGAATAACTTGAATTCATTTGCTCCGTCCACACGGGCAGCATTCTCAATATCCTCATCAATTGCTTCAAATCCTGTTCTTGAAGATTGATACATAAGAGGGAATGCAACAACTGTAGAAGCAATAACAGCCGCCCACCACGTAAACATCACAGGCTGCTTAAATACCCAATCAATCAATTGACCAACTGGACTATTCCGTCCAAAAATAATAATTAACAAGAAACCGACCACTGTAGGGGGTAAAACTAACGGCAAAAGAAAAATCGTATCAAGAAAAACCTTCCCTCTAAATTTCTTATTAGCCATTACCTTCCCAAAAAACAAGCCTAAAATAAATACCCATATAACAGATACAGATGCAATCTCAATCGATAGTTGGACAGGAGACCAAAAGCTTGTTGCCATTTTTAACTACTTTAGTTTCTTAAATCCATACTTTTCTAAGGTCTTCATGGATTGTTCATTTTGAAGATAATTGTAGAAAAGCTGGGCTTCTTTTGGATGGGCGCTGTTCTTTATTACACCTACTGGATATACAATCGGATCGTGTGTGTCTTCCATTGCGGTTGCAACAATTTTAACCTTTTGAGAAGTCAATGCATCCGTCTTGTAGACTATTCCCGCATCAACATTGTTCGTCTCTACATAAGTAAGCACTTGTCGAACATCTTTTCCATATACCACTTTTCCTTCAATTGATTTCCAAACATTTAACTTATCTAAGGTCTCCTTACCATATTTCCCTGCTGGAACAGACTCAGGGGTACCAAGTGCTACCTTATCAGCTTTTGTTAGATCTTCGAATGTTTTAATTCCTTTAGTTGAATCTTTTGGTACGACCAAGACAAGATCATTCCCTACTAAATCTGTTCCGTTTTTCTTTTCAATAAGGCCACCTTGTACTAATTTTTGAAATTTATCCTCAGCAGCAGAAAAGAACAAATCGACAGGCGCTCCCTGAGAAATTTGCTGCTGAAGTGCCCCAGAAGCTCCAAAGTTATAGTTTACAGTTACATTAGGATGTTCTTTTGCAAACTCTGCTTTAATGTCAGTTAAGGCATTCTGCAAACTTGCTGCTGCTGAAATGGTTAATTCCACTTTCTTTTCAGAAGCTGCTTGTTTCTGTTCTGCTGGTTTTTTCGTTTGTTCTTTGGTTGCACATCCAGATAAGGCTAATAAAAATAGCATCATCGTGAAAAATAAAAGGCTTAATTTTTTCATCATACTCTCCCTTTCAAACTAATTATAATTAAATATAACTAATTATAATCAGTTATAATAAAAATGAGTAGAATAAATATCACATTTTGCCATTTTTTTATAGAAAATTTACTCTTTTAAATGCAGTAAGTTAAAATAAAAGATGGAGGGATATTATGTCAAAGGAGCTTTCCTATACCATTGAAGAGGTTTCACAGTTTTTAAAAGTATCGAAATTAACACTTTACGACCTTGTTAAAAAAGGGGAATTACCTGTATTCCGTGTTGGGAGACAGATGAGAATAGATGCAAAAGACTTGGATAATTATATAAAAAAACATAAAACGAATCAGGAGCCTTCTCTTACAACTCCTGTTATGGATCTTCACAAGAATGGACCAAAGGATTCACATAACATTGTAATTAGCGGACAAGACATCGTTTTAGATATTCTTGGTAAACACATTGAGAAAAATTCATCCTTTAAATCATTTAGATCTTTTACAGGAAGTCTAAACAGCCTTATCTCTATGTATAATGGAGAAGGTGACATCGTTAGTTTGCATTTGTTTGACGGGGATACAGGCGAGTATAACCTGCCATACATAAAAAAAATTTTGGTTAGTTATCCTTTTATTTTAATCAATCTTCTTTCAAGAAAAGCTGGATTGTACGTAAAAAAAGGAAACCCATTAAATCTCATCTCATGGGCTGATTTAAAACGAGATGATGTGAAAATCATGAACAGAGAGAAGGGTTCAGGAGCAAGGATTCTTCTTGATGAACAGCTCAGAATCAACAAGATTCCATTTAGAAACATTAAGGGGTATGATCATGAAGAAACCAACCACTTAAGTGTTGCTTCAGCGGTCTCTACTGGAATAGCAGATGTAGGGGTGGGGATTGAAAAAGCTGCTAAAATAGTTGGAATCGATTTTGTTCCATTAATTACAGAAAGGTATGACCTAGTTATATTAAAAACCCCTAAAAGCGAAGGACTAATAAGCTCTGTAAAAGAGATTTTATCTTCACGGCAATTTCAGTCAGAAATAAACTCTTTAGGAGATTACGATACCTCACAGACAGGAAAAATTATATACGAGACATACTAAAAGAAGGCTTCTAAATTTTCAGTAGCCTTCTTTTTTGAATGCTGTGTTAAACTTGTCTGTTGATTTCCGCTCCAAGCAACAGGCTAAAAATCAACAATGTCCTTTAACACAGCCTTTTTGAAAGTAAATCAGGTTTGCCATTTGACTATATTCATCCACATTGACCTTACCTGAAGATGATAAATACATTTATTTGATTATAAAAATTTCTGTCTACTCGCATTTTTTTATGACTGTATACACTCCTTTCATATTAGGTGTAACATCCTCAAAATTGTATTTATCATAAAAGGTTCCCTTTCCTTTCGATATGAATAAACCCATAATTGCCTTATTCGGTGCATTATTCTCTAAGTACTCTATCAATGAATTCATTATTTCTATACCAAGCCCCATCCCTCGATAACTTGGATGAACTATGACATCTTGAATAAAGAAATAAATAGCCCCATCTCCTACAATTCTTCCCATTCCAATGACCTTATCGTTATCCTTAACTAAGACGGCATGAACGGAGTTTTCTAATGAAATTTCAGCAACATTAAAATTAATATTATCGCCTAATCCAACAACTGAGCATAAATTTGTAAATTCTTCTAATGTTGGGGTCTTTTTTAAAATTTCAAACGTTCTTTCCATAATTACCCCCTATAATGTATTAAATAATAAAAAGCCATTTTTTTAGGACGCTGTTTTCGGAAAGATTGTGGGTTTTCGAACCAATGTCTAAAGTAAATTTAATTTTTACAAATATATTCGGAAGTTTTATTCTCATGTCCTCTCTTCTTCAAGTGCTCCGTTCATTCAGAACGTATTAAGTGGCAAACAGTCTGTTATTCATCGGTACAATAATTTTCATTAATTGGGAAGAATATATCAAGGATGGTACATTTCATTGGCTCTAATCAATATTCGCTGCCGTACATGCTTTATCACTTTTATACTGAATAATATTCGTACATTTTTCTTCGGTATATTAAAAAAATTATTTAATGGGAATATTATTGAACAGGACTTTTAAAAAAGGGGTTATAGAATGAGAAAAGAAATATTTATGGTAACGATGGGAACACTAACTGCATTAGGTCTTGCAGGTTGTGGAGATTCACTAAACAATAGCATAAATGATATTCAACCACAAAAAATTAGTTACTCCCAACGTTCCTTAACTGCGCCCTTTTCAGACTTGCTTTATGGATTTAAGGTCATGGAGAAGTATGTCGCAAAAGGAGATTATGAAAACGCCACAACTCTTTCACGAAACCTTTACGATGAATTTCATGACGCCATTTTGCCTCCATTAACAGTGAAAAAGGGCAAAACCTATGCAGGAAACATCGACAAAAAATTTGATGAGCTAACAGAGGCCATTTCCAACAAGGATCAATCCAAAGTTCCAAAACTCATTAAGGAAAACCGGAAAAACCTCCAAACCATTGCTCCCATTTTGGGTGTTTCCGTCATTTCAACACAGTAATCTTACTATGTAATGGAGGCAATAATATGCGAAATTTGGGAAGATTAACCCTTATATTGACGCTCGTAGAACTAGCCATCGGAATTCTGTTTTTGCTTTATGAATTTTTAACCGGACAGCCATGGGCAGTCGATGGGGTTCCATGGACAATGGATGAAAATTTCCACTTTAACGTCGCACTCGGCTGTTTTACTGGTGCGGGATTCACTTTTATTTTTGGTTCCATTTTGGGCTCGATCCAAAGCAGAGATCGTTCGTACAAACCTAAAGATAATTCCTGATGACACAGCTCCCCTTTACTTAATGAAACCAGCCTAGAAGCTGGTTTCTTCATCCTATCGCAGGGTAGAAAGGTGGTAAAAATGGATCCGTATTATTATTATACAATTGCCTATGTCGGATTATTTGCTGCAGCAATAGGAGCCTCCTCCTTTATGTTTTACCGGATGATGAATGAATAATACACATGACTGAAAATGGGCTGACCTAGAAGGTCGTTAAAAACGACTTTGGAGGGTGCAGCCCTTTTTTGTTGATTGGTGGAAATGATGGTCCGTGACCACAGATACAGTAGGAACAAGAAAAACCGGGGAAATCTCCGGTTTTTCTTGCGTCATAAAGCTGCCTGTTTCTTTTCCTTCCGATCGTTCGGTAAAAAGACAGCAATAAGGGAGCCGGCAAGCGGAAGAATCGAGAGAATCGTGAACACCGTTGTCACGCCAAAGATGTCCGAAATTCCTCCCATAAAAACAGAACCAATACCTCCCGCTCCCACGCCAAATCCAATCGAAAGTCCGGAGGCGAGACCAATGCTCTTGGGAAGCATGAGCTGCATATAGACCACACTGACCGAGAAAGAAGAAAGAACACTAAATCCAAATAAGAGCAAAACAAGAACCGACAACACCCCATGTACATAAGGAAAAATAAGGGCAAACGGTGTGGCAATCAGCATGGAGCTGACGAGTAAACGTTTCATGCCAAGTTTGTCTGCAAGAACTCCGCCAAAGAATGTGCCGAGTGCACCTGCTCCGACAAAAACGAAACTGAGGATTTCAGACTGCTGGATTGAAAGGTTGTGCAGGTAAAAGGGCAAAAAGACCACCACCCCAATCTGGCACCATGAACGCAGGATGATGACACTAGAAAGCAGAGTTGCTCCTAGATAATTGTTGTTTCCTTTTAATTGCTTCTTATTATCAAGTTTAACAGACTCTAATTTTTGACTTAACCAAGGCAAAATCTGTCCGGTTAATCCAAGGGATAAGACCGCTACAGGAATGAACCATAGCAGTCCATGAATCCCTGAGTGAATTATATAGAGCGAAACAAATAAGGGTCCCAAGGCTTGTCCGGAATTCCCGCCTACCTGAAAAATAGCCTGGGCAAGACCTTTTTTTGTACCGGACGCTAGGTGGGTCGCCCGTGAGGCTTCCGGATGGAACGCACCGGAACCAAGACCAGAAATGGAAATAAACAGCAGCAACCAAGGAAGGGAATGCGCCAGTCCTGTCAAAGCAAGCCCCATAATGGAACAAAACAACCCAACTGAGAACAGCCAGGCCCGGGGCTTCCGATCTGCAAACATGCCAAAAAGCGGTTGAGAAACGGATGAAGTTAAATAGGACATCAAAACCACTAAAGTGGATTGGGTATAGTTAAGGTGCAACGCGTTTTTATAGAGCACAACTAATGCCGGGACCATCCCTGTGGTCACTAAATCATTTAAAAGATGCGAACCACTGAAGGTAAAGATTCCCCTTCGGTATAGGGGTTCTTTTCCTTTAACGATTGCTTTGGAGACACTTACCAAGATTTTCTCTCCTCTCATTACGATATCATTTTTTGCGTTTATGGTGTTATGGCTATAGACAATGCTTTCAATCAAATCCCCCCTACACTTAAATTACTGCTATACTATTCATAAGACAAATATATAATTTTTGTTTATTCATAAATTAAAGTTATTAGTGGGTGAAGAAATGAATTTACATACGCTACGAATTTTTACAAATGTTGCTAAACTAGGGAGTATAACCGAAGCGGCGAATTTACTACATATTAGTCAGCCCGCTGTCACAGCTCAGGTTCGAAAACTAGAGCGGGAGATAGGGGTCAAATTAATTACTGGCAAGGGAAGAGGAATTCAGCTTACATCTGAAGGCAAATTTCTTTATGAGCAAGGATTACGTTTGTTTCAATTAGAAAAACAGATTGATGAAAAATTTAAAACATTTTTAGAAAAGAAGGGGAAAGTGCAAATTGCTTCGAACTATATTGCTATGGATTATATTTTACCGCCACTAATTGCTGGTTATAAACTAGAAAATCCAGATGTCGATGTATATGTATCGTTAGGGAATGTGGTATCTGTTGAGCGTCGCATCCTAAATTACGAAAGCGATTTTGGCTTTGTTGTGCAAAGTAACATTGGTCATGAAGATTTACACTTCGAGAAAATACTAGATCTCCCATTTTGGTTTGTTGTACACCCATCGCATCCTTTAGCAAATAAAGAGGTGACGATTTTTGATTTACATGAACATGATTTTATTTACAGGGAACGAGGTAGTTCATCGCGTGATTTGTTAGAGGCGCTTTTTTATACCCATAATTGCCCGTTACCGAAATTAGGCATACAAATGCAAGGCTTACCCGAATCGATCAAGGTTGTTGAGGCAGGTTTTGGAATGTTGCTCGCGCCAGCCTGCAGCGTAAATGAAGCATTAGCACAAGGAAGACTTGCCCGAGTATTTGTGGAGCAGGCGGAAGTCAATCAAAGTTTTTTTATTTGTATGAGGAAAATGGATGAGAACGAGCATCCATTCATTCACTATTTGAAAAAGAATCTAATCGAGTCAAAGACATAACGCTCTGGCTGGATTTTTATATTAGTAAAGGGCTTGTTGCACTAACGGCCATTTACTTGAAAAAGTCAAATAAAAAAGTCGGTTCCTTAAAGCAACGGGAGCAGGTTTAGTTAAAGAAGTGACATACCACATTAAAGTCAAAAAACTTGAGGTTTGAAAAATTTCCTCAAGCTTTTTTGTGTGCTATTTACATTTTTATTTGGATTGCTAATTCAAATGTTATTTAATTTGTGACTTTGAATTTTCTCCACATTATCGGAATTACCTACCCCAAAAGTGATACTTTTGGGACCCCCACATTTTTTCCATGCAGGTCATTCCTTCATTGATTTCGAAAACATCACGGTAATGTAAATAAGTGTCACAGCAAACAATCCACAAATGATATAAAGCCCGCAGCTATACATTTTTTCACCCCTAACTTGCCTGCTATGTAGAAACGCCCATTTCCGTATCGCAAACTTCACCGCGCGATGAAGTTCTTTCCTGCCATTATTGAACCACATAGTTAAAGGACATCACCCATAAGGATCCGATGACGATGGTCAAAACGAAAATAATTCCTAAAATTAATGCGGCTGCATTGTATCTTGGTCCTTCCCCGTCGCGAATATGCATGAAGAAGAAAAGCTGTATGACAAATTGCAAAACAGCTGCAATCAAAATACTGACCGTAAGCCCTGTTTTACCCATCAAATGGTTTAATACAAGAAAAAGCGGGATGATCGTCAAAATAAGCGATAAAAGGAAACCGATAACGTACGCTTTCATCGATCCGGTATGTTCAGCGTGTTCGTGAGCGGACAATTACATCACCCCCATTAAATAGACAACGGTAAAAATGAAAATCCAAACAGCATCCAGAAAGTGCCAATACAAACTAATGATTGAAATTTTCCGTGTCGTAACGGGGGTAATCCCTTTTCTTGCAATCTGAATCATCAACCCAATCATCCACATAATCCCAAAAGAAACGTGCACTCCATGGGTTCCTACAAGAGAGAAGAAGGACGTAAGAAACGCACTTTTGGTAAGGGTGGCTCCTTCGGCAACCATGCTTATAAATTCATTGATTTCAAGGGCCACGAACGTTGCCCCCAAGGCTGCGGTTACAATCAGCCAGCCGATTAAAGCCATTTTCTTTCCTTTATGCATGGCTAAGACCGCAATGCCGCTTGTAAAGGAACTGACTAACAAGATAAAAGTTTCCGCAATAAAACCGGGAATATCAAAGTCATTTGCAGTAAATCCACCATTTGTACGTGAATGCAAAACAGCATAAGCAGCGAAAAATGTCGCGAATAAAAGACAGTCTGTGACAAGGAAAATCCAAAAACCTAAAACCTTTAATTCCTCGTGGTCTGCATGGCCATGGTCGGTACCATGGCCGGCAGCATGAACGGACACGCTTTGTGACAAACTAACTACCTCCCAAAAGTTTCTCCAGTTGGAACATCGACAGAACCGTTATGACTCCTTAACGCTTTTTCCGTTCGTTCAATTTCATCAACTGGAATATAATAATCCGTATCATATTGGAATGAACGCGCATATAAAGTGGCTGCGACACCAATTAATCCGATAATTCCCATCCACATCCATTCGAACGTAAAGCCAAATCCGGCAACAAAGAAGAAGCACGACATGATAAAAGGAATACCGGAATTTTTCGGCATATGAATCGGTTCGTATTTGGGTGTTTCTGCTTTATATCCTTCTTGCCGCATTTCTTCTTTTTTGTACCACCAGGCGTCTACTCCCTTTACTTCAGGGATGATGGCAAAATTGTAAGCAGGAGCCGGTGACGGAATCGACCATTCCAATGTCCGGCCATTCCAGGCATCCCCTGTTACATCACGCTTACCATATTTAACGCTGTAAAGAATTTGCCAAACTTGGATGACGAAGGCAATCCCCATCAGGAACGCACCAATCGAAGAAATAAAGTTGAGCGGAGCCCAGCCCATATCCCAACCGGCAGCCTGATTATACGTGTAAATCCTGCGTGTCATCCCCATAAAGCCAAGAGCATATTGCGGCATGAAGCAGACATAGAAACCGATTTGCCACAACCAGAAACCCCATTTTCCGAGCGTTTCATTTAATTCAAATCCAAAAATTTTCGGGAACCAATAGTACATCCCTGCCAGATAGCCGAACACAACACCACCGATTAGTACTTGGTGGAAGTGGGCAATCAAAAAGTAACTATTGTGATATTGATAGTCTGCAGGTGCTGCCGCCAGCATTACTCCTGTTGCACCACCGACGAGAAAACATGGTACAAACGCAAACATCCAAAGCATAGGCTGTGAAAACTGGACACGGCCGCGGTACATGGTAAACAGCCAGTTGAATATTTTCACCCCTGTTGGAATCGCGATAATCATCGTACAAATGGCAAAGACGATGTTAACGTCTACACCGGCGCCCATCGTAAAGAAGTGATGAACCCATGTATAGTAAGAAACGATGGCGATCGCAATCATGGAATAAACCATGGAGCTGTAGCCAAAGGTCCGTTTTTTCGAAAATGTGGCAACCACCTCGGAGAATACCCCGAAAGCAGGCAGGACAACGATGTACACTTCAGGGTGACCCCACATCCAAATCAAGTTGATATACATCATCGGGTTGCCGCCGGCCGTAATGGTAAAGAAGTGCCCGCCAAGTAAACGGTCAATCGTTAACATCGCTAATGTTACAGTCAGAATCGGGAATGCACCTAAAACAGCAACTGAGGAAGCTAAAACGGACCAGGTAAATAAAGGCATATCCCTTAACCGCATCGTTGGGGCCCGCATTTTTAAAATGGTGACGACAAAGTTAATTCCTGTTGCCAGACTTCCGATACCGGAAATTTGAACTCCCCATATCCAGAAGTTTTGCCCGGGACCCGGACTGAACATCTTTTCCGATAAAGGCGGATACGATAACCAGCCTGAACTTGCCGAACCGCCAATCACAAAAGAAATATTAAAGAGCATGGCGCCAATAAAGAACAGCCAAAAGCTGACCGCATTTAAAAATGGATACGCCACGTCACGGGCACCAATTTGCAACGGAACGACGATATTAAATAAAGCAAACATAAATGGCATGGCCATAAATAAAATCATGATTGTTCCATGGGTTGTGAATATTTCATTATAGTGGTCAGAGGCTAAAAATTTACTATCCGGCACTGCCAGCTGGATCCGCATTAAAATGGCATCCACGCCGCCGCGGAAGAGCATAAGCAGCGCAGATAAAAGGTACATAATCCCGATTTTTTTATGGTCGACCGTTGTGATCCATTCCCTCCAAATCCAGCCCCATTTTTTAAAATAGGTAAGCGAGAAGATAATCGCTACGATCGCCAAAACGATGGAGACATCCGCACCGTAAATCATGGGATCGCCGGTTACAAAAAAATGCGATGTATTCATGGAAATCTTTCCTCCTGTTTACTATTTCTTTGGCATGATTGTGTCTTCACCATAATGGTGCATATGGTGATGATAGGTTCCGCCATTTTTATTCACGATGTTTTCGTATAATTTGTTTGGATAGGAAGAATAACTTAATTCTTTCACATTGCCTGGTTTGGACAATTCTTGATACCCGGCGTTTGTAAGGGCAGGAGAATTTTTCTTCAAATCGGCTGCCCATTTATTGTAATCCGCTTGACTTACAGCCTTTACCTTAAATTGCATATGGGCAAATCCTGTTCCGGTAAAGTTGGCACCGCTCCCGAAATATTCCCCTATTTTGTTCGCCTGAAGCCACAATCCCATTGACATACCAGGCATCGAATATTCTTGTCCTCCAAGCTGCGGTACCCAGAATGAATTCATCGGCGCATCGGAGGTTAAAACAAATTGAATCGGAACCCCTGCAGGAATGACCGCATAGTTAACCGTTGCGACCCTTTTATCGGGATAGGTGAACAGCCATTTCCAATCCAATGATGTGACTTGGACAACAATCGGTTTCACATCTTTAACAGGGGGTTTCGATACTTTAATGGCGGTTTGCGCTGTATAAATACCTAGAATCGCTACAATCACAACAGGAATTCCCCACCATACAATTTCCAACACTTTGCTGTCTGCCCATTCAGGTTGATAGGGTGCATTGTTTCCAGGCTTATCTTTATAACGAATAATGATATAAACAAAGATTGCCATGACTGGAATGATAACAATTGCACACAAAATGACAGAGATCACAATCAAATCTAACTCCATTTGGCCGACAGGTCCTTTTGGGTCAAGAACAATATATTTACTTTTGTCGCAACCAGCCAGAAGCACTGTGCCCAATAAACCCAAGATCGAATATTGAATCCATGTTCTCACTTTCATTTCCCCTTCGATTTAGTTGTGGTATTTAACTTAAACAATTTGTGAATAGTTAGTATGGTACCCAACTCTGATTGCATAATACCAAAACAACCAAAACATGGTTTCGGGTAAAAAAAGTGACAAGGTGTCCACCTTTCCCCACTCCATTCGAAAGTATAAGGAAAGCATTCTTAGAATTTTTTACAAGCGAAAGTTAATACTATACAAAACTTTTTCCTTTTAAAAGGAATTATGAAAACAATAAAACCAACAAAAATAGGCGCATTTTGGTGTTAGATTAGTTAAATTGGAGGTAAAAAACATGGATCAACACCTGCATCACGTAGAAGAACATTTTTCTGGGTCTGACTTCATTCGGGATGTTGTAATTGGTATGTCAGACGGATTAACCGTACCGTTTGCATTAGCTGCTGGTTTGTCAGGTGCTGTTGATACAACAACATTGATTCTCACGGCAGGAGGTGCTGAAATTGCAGCGGGGTCAATTGCAATGGGTCTTGGTGGATACTTGGCAGGAAAAACAGATGCGGAACATTACGAATCTGAACTGGCTCGTGAACAGCGTGAAGTAATCGAATTTCCGGAGCGCGAAGAAGAAGAAGTATCGGAAATTTTCAGGGAATATGGACTTGAAGAAGAACAAATCAAATCGATTACAGAAACCATGAAAAAGAACCCTGAAAAATGGGTGGATTTTATGATGAAATTTGAATTGGGGCTAGAAAAGCCGGAGCCGACAAGAGCGAGAAACAGTGCAATTACCATTGCTATTTCTTATATTGTCGGAGGGTTAATCCCTTTGTTTCCATATTTTATCTTTCACAAACCTGCAACAGCATTAATGGTTTCTGTACTGGTCACACTGATTGCCTTGATGATCTTTGGATACGTAAAAGGAAGGTTCACGGGAACTTCACCTATTAAGAGCGGTGTTCAAACGATGATCACTGGAGGACTTGCAGCAGCAGTTGCGTTTGGTCTAGCGAGAATTCTCACTTGACGGTAAAACCTGAAGATAATGCATTAGGAGGTGTATTTAGTTTACGGAATGACTTGCCAGCAAAAATGGCTCCACTTTCAAAAGATATTTTTACCTTTTCTCAAGATGGAGGAAAAATGATTAAAAATGGCTGGATGGAAGAACATCCACAGATTGAGGATTGGATTCAATTAAATTTTCCTTATCTTCTTCCGTCCAATTGAATAAATAGTTCTATAACATAAGCGATCACTTTTAGAATTGCGCGCGATTTTGGAAAACTTGGTTCTAAAATAATTTAGGCTTAACTGCTAACAATTTTATTTTGAAATCGTCTAGAACTTTTTTCTATCCTTTAAATCCTTTTCAACATTAAAATTAAGAAATTGGACTTTTATCATTACTTCGGAATAGCGCTCGTTTCTGGATTATCGAAGATCAAGGGCATAGAATATTTTGTCGTATCGAGCAGTTCCTACAGCTACAAAACGGGGTAATCGACCGTATTCTTTGAATCCTAGGGATTTATAGAGTTTAGATGCTCGAAAGTTGTCTTCCCGGAAGTCAAGGGTTAGCATCTCGATTCCAGCATTGATAGCGGTGGAAATCAACTTATTCATGAGGAGGTGACCTAAACCATGACCTTGATAACGTGGGTCAATTGCCACTTTTTCTATATCGGCATGTGGATGATGGGTCGGGCGGCTATACCGTTTCCAATACCCAATACCCGCAAGATCTTGATCGACCCAAATCGAAATTAGGCATGCGTTATTATTTCCACTTGCGATGACCAACTCTCGAAGTAGGCCAGTCACCTCCTCTGTTGAAGGCGGATCAACCCACCCAATTGCTGCACCGTTTGAAACGAGTCCCTGTAATAATTGTGCTGCTTTCTTTACAAACGATAAATCTTCTAGGTTTCCAATATCTACTATACGTAACACAATAGAGTCCTTCATCAAGCTCCCCCATTCTATAATGATTATTATGAAAACATGGTAGTCTTTAACATCATAATCCATATTTTACTAGTTTTATTAAACAAAATGGCCCTTTAATGGACTATCATAACTGTTTTTTTACCATTTTATTTTAAATTGAAGAACTTTATTTTCAGCTATCATTTTTATTTGTATTTGAACTAATAAGGAATGATCCGAAATTCACCGAATATAACATTACTTTGATAATAACACCAAATCGTTTACAAACCGACATGTTCTGATACTTATTTTTTCAATCAAACGTTTGATAAAAACCACCACAAAGCCTTTTGAAAAACGAACATTGTCCTGTTTCCGAGGAAATATTTTGTCGATAATTTCGTTTTGCTTTTCCCGATTTATTTCTCCCAAACTATCAAACAATGACTTTATCTCACATAATTGTACCATTTTTGACAAACTAGACTTCTACTCATTCGTTTTGGTTCCACAGGGATAGTTCTCATGTTTTTGCCAAAACCGTCCCATGATTCTAGCATTTAACTAAAGTATGTTATGGCAGTATGCTTATTAATATTTTTGAATCACTAACGAGCTTGCCCAATCGGCGAGTTTTCTTTACGGGGAGCATGAATTTTCTAAAAATAGCAATAATGTGCTAATGATTCGAAATATCATCTAGAGTAAAATGATATTAAAATAGATATAATCACTTTATCATACTAATTGATTAATTAATTACTAATTAATTAATCAATTGAAAGCGCTTAAATAGATGTGGCATTGAGGGGGAGGATTTTGAGTAGTTTAATTTTTTTAAAAATATATCTGAAAAATCAAAAAGCAGAGAGGGGAATTTCCTGTGAACGTGAACGAACAAACATTTAAGATAGATGACGCTCCGCTAAATAGATTTCACTTAAAAATCACAGCCCTTACATTCGGGGCAAATTTCTCAGACGGTTATGCCCTTGGAATTATCGGAATGGCTATTGCCCTTCTTAGTCCGGCAATGAAATTGAGCTCGGTATGGGAGGGGTTAATTGGAAGTTCGGCCTTAATTGGAATCTTCTTGGGCTGTTTAGTACTAGGTAGATTGTCCGACCGTATTGGCAGACAAAAAATTTTCCAACTTAACTTTCTTGTAATTACCATTGCTTCGTTGCTGCAGTTCTTTGTCAATGATCCAGTAACCTTGTTCATTCTCCGACTGTTGATTGGATTCGCTCTTGGAGGGGACTTCGTTGTAGGGACGACATTACTTGCCGAGTTTGCTCCCCGAAAGTATCGTGGTTTCTTATTAGCTTCTTTAAATGTTATATGGACGGTTGGATATGTAGCTTCTAATCTAGTTGGTTATTACATGGCAAAGACTGGACCGGAATCTTGGCGATGGATGCTTGTTAGTGCGGCAATTCCTGCATTTATTGTGCTTGTGCTGCGAATCGGAACGCCTGAATCGCCAGGATGGCTTGTCAGTGTTGGGCGTATAGAGGAAGCGCGAAGAATTGTGAAAAAGTATTTAGGTCAAGATGTTGATATTAATATTGATAATGCAATCAGTCATCAGTCCAAGGAGATAACAGGTTTTAAGCATCTTTTTAGTCGGAATCTTTGGAAGCGTACAGCATTTGGTGGTCTCTTTTATGCCTGTCAGGTCCTTCCTTATTATGCTATTTATACATTCCTTCCAGTGATCCTAGAGTACATGGGTTTTACTGAAACCTTCCTAGTGGACATGTTATTGAATTTATTCTTGCTCGTAGGTACTATCGCTGGTCTTTGGTGCATACAAAAGTTTTCCCGGAGAGGTTTTACCATTTATACTTTTGCAATCATGAGCGTCACTTTATTTATACTTAGCATCACAAACACCAATTCACATTTTTTAATCATGACGGCCTTTATTATATTTACTTTCATCATGGCTGCTGCTGGGAATCTTACAATGGTCTACCCCGCTGAACTTTTCCCTACCGAAGTTCGTGCATCAGGAATAGGGGTTGTTTCAGCAATCAGTAGGATCGGCTCCGCAATTGGAACCTTCCTTTTGCCTATTACACTTCATTCTTATGGATTGGGTACCACCATGTTGGGGATGACGGCGGTTCTCCTTCTTGGTACAGTCATCTCGATTGCATGGGCACCAGAAACGAAATCACTTAGCTTGAATGGAGAGAGTGATCCAAATCTAGATGTTGCTAGTAGCATAAATGCAGAGGGAAAGAGTGCTGAAGTAGGATGATAACATTTATTTCTTAGTAATGACGGAAGGGAGTAAGGAAGGAAAATGATTACTGACATTTCAAACACCCACCCAAAGGAAATAAAAAAAGTTACATTAGGTGATGGAGATATTACGATAAATGAAATCATTGCTGTTTCTAAATATGATGCAGAGGTTTTATTTTCACAAGATTACCGTGACAGAGTAAATCTTTCGCGATCGGTCATTGAAAAGTTTTTGGACGAAGACCGGGTGATTTACGGAGTCACAACGGGATTTGGCAGTAACGTAACAAAAAATATCTCCTCAGAAGACGCTGAGGCCCTTCAAAAAAATATCATTCGTTCTCATGCTGTATCTGTTGGTGCTCCGCTGGAAAAAGAAGTTGTAAGAGCCATCCAATTCATGATTCTGGTAAATTTAGGGCATGGTTTATCTGGTGTAAATTTAGCGACTTTAGAACTTTTAAGGTCGCTGCTCAATCACCAAATTGTTCCTTTTGCCCCTGGAGAAGGGTCGGTTGGTTATTTATCTCCGGAAGCCCATATGGCCTTAGTGTTAATAGGGGAAGGAAAAGCATGGTACAATGGTGAGCTGATTTCTGGGAGTGAAGCTTTAGAAAAAGCAGGTTTACAGCCTGTTTCATTGGGCTGTAAGGAAGGATTAGCCCTTATAAGTGGTACGACTTCGGTCACTGCTTTCGCGTCATTAGCTCTTTATAACAGTATTCAGTCAGCAAAAACAGCGGATATTGTGGGTGCCATGTCTTTAGAAGCGTTAAAGGGAACTCTTAAAGCCTTTGATCCACGAACCCATTCGGTTAAGAAACATGAAGAGCAAGCTGGTACAGCACGAAACATTATAAATATGCTCAAAGGCAGTGAGATTGCTGAAAAATATCAGGATTACCGATTACAGGATGCTCTTAGCCTGAGATGTATTCCTCAAGTCCATGGAGCCGTAAAAAAGGTTTTAAAAGATGCGGAATTTACCATCTGTAATGAGATAAACTCATCAAGTGACAATCCACTGATTCTCACAGAGGATCAGGGAGATGCCCTTATGGGAGGGAATTTTGATGGAACATTCGTCGGTATTTATGCGGATACGATAGCCATCGCGATGGCCAATCTCGCAAAGGTGTCAGAGAGAAGGCTAGACCGGCTCGTCAACTTTCATGTAAGTGAACTTCCGAATTTTCTCGTAGCAAAACCAGGCTTAAACAGCGGTTATATGATTCCACAGTATACTGCAGCAGGGCTGATTAATGAAATAAGGGTTCTTGCTCATCCCGCAACCGTTGATAATACATCAACCTGTGCAAATCAAGAGGATGTTGTCAGTTTTGCCTATTTTGCAGCTAAAAAAGCCTATCAAATCGCTAAAAAGCTGGAGTATATTTTAGGACTTGAACTGATGGCAGCTGTTCAAGCCTTGGATTTTCATAAACCTTTAAAACCTTCCCCTGTCAGCCAAAAGGTTTATGAGCTAATTAGGAATGTAGTTCCAACTATAGAAGAAGATCGATATTTCTATCCGGATATACAATATATTACCAACCTTATTAGTGAAGGAGAAATCCTAAACGCTGGAGAATTAATTATTGGTAAACTAGATTGGTAGGATGGTTTAGAATAATGGAAGCTTTTTTACTCATTTTCATTCGAGTAGAATAGCTTCCATTCTATTTTGGGGGCTTAGAATATGGTCGAAGAATTGACACAAATATCTTTTTCTCAGCTTTTGATTTCTGGAACCTTTGTACATGTAGCACCTTTTAAGGATTTGCAAGAAAAGTATGGCGTGAAAATTCAGCCCAATGTAGTTGTTTTAGTTTCGATGGACCGCTATCCAGATTTGGCTGAGGGAAAATCGATTGAATGGAAAATCAATATTGGACGAAAGCTTTTAGATGAATTAGACATCCTCTTACCTATTCCATTTTTATGGACATGGACGGAAGAGGGGGTTCTAGCGCTCTTACTGGATTTTCATGAGGTGAATAGACAAGATAGAAAGAGGGAAGTCCTATCACTTGCGGGAGAGATTCAAAAGGCTTCCGATCTAATTGGCATACATGTTTCGATTGGTATAGGAAATTTTTATGATGACCCTGCTCACCTTATTTGTTCATATGAAGAAGCGAAAAAATCAATGTCCGGAAGGTTTTTTCAAGGGAATAAATTAATTTTTCACACAGATATGAGAAAAAACATGGTTGAATCATTTATGATTCCTTTAACGAAAGAAAAGTCGGAACTATTTTCGATCGTTAGAATCGGGCACACAGAAGGGGTCTTGACTCAAATCAAAGGAATCATGAATAGAGTTGCTGAGATTTATAACTATAATGAAGATGTTTTTAAATCTGAGGTCATTGATCTGCTCATGATGATGTCTAGAATTGTGTTAGAAGCCGGAGTAAGTCCTGTCTCGATTTTGACCAATACGGCAAATGTGATTCAAGATCTCTATCATACGATCCGATATGACAAATTTGTTATGAAAGTTTGCAAATATGCAGAATGGTTAACCGAACAGGTAGAAAATATCTATACTCGTGATGTTTCATCCAATATTAAACTTGCGATTCGTTATATGAAAGAGAATCATCAAAAAGAAGTTTCTTTAGAAGATATTGCCCACTATTGTCACTTAAGTAGATATCATTTTAGCCATCTTTTTAAAAAAGAAGTTGGAATCAGTGTCATGGATTTTTTTAATAAACTTAGAATTGATAAATCCTTATTTTATTTGGAAAAAACTGATTTTCCCGTACAGGAAATTGCTAATCAAGTGGGTTTCCATGATTCTAATTACTTTAGCCGATTATTTAAAAAATATATGAAGTCCAGCCCAACGGAATATCGGCGGTTAAAGATGGAGATTTAAAAATTTATTATGGGTCTTTAAAGCAACTTCAAAATAAAAGACGACTCAAAATTCACAGATTCAATTTTGAGTCGTCTTTTTATATCAAAGGAACTTTTTGAAACAGTCCATCATTGTTCAATTCTTGCGCCCTTTTATGGAGGAACTTGTTACTTTTGGAAACAAACTTTTAAAGATAAAAATATACCTATTGCTTAAATATCATTGTCAAAGTCAGCATCAGGCAACATTTTACCTTCCTTCTGCCGATCCAAATAAATTAACTTTTTATAATCCCAATTATATTTATATACAGCCTTTATCTTAGTCGGTATCCCCACTACAAAAACTAACCGTCCTATATTAGGATGGACCATATCCGATAGCATGAGCAATGATAACCGCTATTAAACCGATTGAGTATTCAATTAGAATCAAAGGGAGAATCCATTTTGCCCACTTTGTCCAGGAAATTCCTGCAATTGCTAACCCAGCCATTAGCGTACCACCTGTCGGAAAAATAATATTTCCAATACCATCCGCGAATGAAAAGGATAATACTGCTGTTTGGCGTGTAATGTGCAATAAATCTGAAAGCGGTGCCATTATAGGCATTGTCAACATCGCATGGCCACTACCTGATGCCAAAATGAAATGGATAGTCGCTTGAAAGTTGTACATTCCGACAACACTTAAAAATGCAGGAATATGTTTCATTCCTTCCGATACTTGGTGAAGTAGGGGGTCAATAATATGCCCTTGATTCAATACGACCAGAATGGCGCGTGATACACCAATGATTAATGCTCCGCTGATTAAAGATGCCGATCCTTGTGTAAAAGATTCTACGGTATCATCAATAGATATCTTGCCGAGGATTGCAATGACTATAGTTAAGATAATAAATAAGGATGCAATTTCTGTTATATACCATTTGTATTTAATAACACCGAATACAAGAATAACATAATTGATAAAAAATGCTGTTAAAATCCATTTATGCCTTGTTGTTAACTCTACTTTCGCTGTTAATAGGGTATCTGACCTACTTGTATCAAATTTCCCAAAAATTCCCTTTGATGGATTTTTCTTGACTTTCATGGCATGACGATAGACGAATGTAACAGCAATAAGATATATGACTACGAATAAAACCAGACGGAACCCCATCCCCGAATACATAGGAAGACCTGCTATTCCTTGCGCAAGCCCCACTGTAAACGGATTCATAATTGCGGTTGTAAAACCGACGGACGCCCCTACCAATACAATCGCAGTTCCTGTTATAGTATCAAATCCAATCGCAAGAGTCAGTGGGATAAACAAAGGTACATAAGCCAAGGTTTCCTCAGCCATTCCCATTAATGATCCGCCAAGTGCAAAGAATAGCATTATAATAGGAATCATCAACTTTTCGCGGTTCGCGAGTTTCTTTGCCATCGTTGAAACAAGAGCCTCAACCGTACCTGATGCCTTTAATACACCAAAGAATCCTCCGATAATAAGAACAAAAAAGATAATATTAGCCGCTTCTACCATCCCTGTAGGAATAGCTTTTAACATATCAAAGAATCCAACCGGCGCTGATGCAATCCATTTGAATGAATTTGGATTTACTGTCGTATACCCATTTTTTTCAATACGTGTATATTCTCCAGCTGGCATTATATGTGTAATAATGGTTGCAATGACTAAAAAGACAAGTAACAGTGCAAATACGTTTATTTTCCGTTCCCTTTTTTCCTTTTTTTCTCCTGACTCGAATGAAAGTACTTTTTCTGACATTTGACTCATATACCGATCCCCTTTTCAATAAATTTTTGGCAACCGACAGACTGGTTAACTCAATTGTCGAGTGTACCAGGCCGTCATATTACAAATAACTCTTGAAATCTTTAAGAGGTAATTGAATTCCAACGTTTCTTTTACTTATAACACGCTAGGATCTAACCACCGTATTACTAATTTCATTCACAAAGTAGTTAAATAAACGCTGCTGCAGCACATCCCTTTCCGACATCATTTCTGGATGCCATTGAACTGCTGCTACATAATGATGAGCTGTGGATTCAATGGCCTCTATTACACCATCAAAGGACCAAGCACTCACTTCAAAATCTCTTCCCAGCGTTTTCACTGCTTGATGATGAAAAGAATTAACCATTAAGGATTTTTCGCCAATCGCCTCATAAATTTTTCTCCCTTCAAGAAGATTTACAGAATGGGAGCCTTGCCATTTACGAAACTGTTCCCGAGCATGGAAATGTTCAGGACCCATCTCATGTTCCAAGTCTTGATAAAGAGACCCGCCAGCTGCAACATTCAACACCTGTAATCCTCGACAGATTCCTAGAATAGGAATATCTCTTTCTAAAGCCTGCCTTGCCAGATTTAATTCAAAGTTATCTCGCTCTTCCTCTACAGTGCCTAAATACGATTGGGGAATATCACCATAATAAAGTGGATTGATGTCTGCGCCGCCAGCCAATAACAATCCATCTAAATGGTTAAGTGTGGAATCGATTTGATCAACTTCTTCGATTGGAAGTAGAACAACCGTTGCACCCGCCCGTTGAAGTGAACGGATGTAGTCATAAGAAAAGATAGCCATATCTTGACCTGGGAGCCCCCGTAAGCCCTCCTTCCCTATTTCGCTATGGTCAACATAATACCCGGTAACGCCAATTAGTGGTTTCATTTCCTCACACCTCATATTTTAAATGGTTTTGTTGTCTTTCACTAAGTGATTTTATATTCTCTTCCCCCTTTTTCTAGGAAATGGTAAAGAATTCGAATATGTGGATTACTACTCTACTAATTTCATCATTTCTTTACACACTATTTATACTTGCAAATATCGTACCAACATTAAAATTCAAATGATTATTCCCATCGTTTTAAATATTTTGTTATTTTACTAGTGCTTGCTATGTTGATATGTATTATAATTGGTTATTATTTGGCTATGCAATAACCAAATTAAATAACCAATTTTAGACCAATTAGATGCAAGCTAAAGAGGTGTTCTATGAACGAATTTGAAAACAACCACATTGTATTGATTACCGGGTTCAAAGAAACACGAAAAGCCCTCCATCAACAATTAGCGGAGATGGTAAGTGATTTTATAGATATTGAAAGTTTTTCTGTAGAAGAAGGTATCCCAAGAGTATTTCATTCATCCTTAATCGTGTTACTCTCTAATATGATGAAAGAAGAGGTCAAAGGCTTTATTGGGGACAACTGCGAAGTAATCATAACAAAACGAACATTAAATTATGAAAACGTGGATCAACTTTTATTTTTGCCAGAAGGAACACAAGCCCTATATGTGAATGATAATCCTGAAACTGTATATGAATCGATTGAAACCATGCGTCATTTGGGGCTGAACCATATTGAATATATCCCGTACTATCCTGGAAAAACGAATATCCAAAGGATCAAGCTTGCCATCACACCTGGCGAACTTAAAATTATCCCCAACTTTGTAGAAAAAGTGATTAATATTGGTCATAGACTAATAGATATTACTACGATTATGTCCATTCTGGAGCGATTCCGTTTAATGGAGGAATACGGTAACCATGTTTCTGAGAGGTACTATCGAAAAATAGTAGATTTAACGAAGAATCTAGCTAAAGCTCATCGACAACTTCACCAAGTGATTGATGGTGTTGGTGATGGGATACTAGCTATTGATTGTAAAGGAAGGATTGTTGTTTTTAATGAAATCCTGGAAAATATGCTTAAAATAGAAAGCAAAAATGCTATTGGTCATCCTATTGATACCATTATTGATAATACTGATTTGGTAACGTTTATCCTTTCAAACAGTCAACAAGAAAGCAGTATATTTGTTGTAAACGGTTTGGACGTGATCGTAGAACGTCTGCATATAAATGATCAATCAATTATTGTTACTTTTAGAAATGCCCTTAAGACCATTGAGTTTGAACGTAAATTGAGAAAAGAATTTGTTAAAAAAGGATACGTAGCAAAATACACCTTTCATGATATCGTTGGGATTAGCTCCACCATCCAAGAAACGAAACAAATTGCCAAAAGGTTAGCTAAGACTGATTTAACTGTTTTAATTGAAGGTGAAAGTGGTACCGGAAAAGAGTTGTTTGCAAGTGCCATTCATAATGCTTCTTTTCGAAATAGCGGCCCTTTTCTTGCCGTTAACTTTAGTGCTTTATCGGATGATTTAGTCGAGAGTGAACTATTCGGTTATGAGGACGGAGCGTTTACCGGAGCAAAAAAGGGCGGAAAAATGGGATTGTTTGAGCAAGCAAATGGCGGCACTATTTTTTTGGATGAGATTGGAGATATTAGTCTAAAACTTCAAGCACGACTACTTCGAGTATTGCAGGAAAAAGAAATCATGCGTGTGGGCGGAAGCCAAATTATCCCCATAGACGTTCGGATTATTGCCGCAACCAATAAGGATCTACTTAAAATGATTCGAGAAAATTTGTTTAGAGAAGACTTATACCATAGGCTTAAGGTACTCTTTATACACCTTCCCGAATTAAGGGCTCGTTCAAATGACATTGAATTATTGTCTAAACATTTTGTTGCGCGATCGGACAGTAAGGTCAAAATTGAACCAGAATTAATTGAAGAACTTCAAGGGTATCCATGGTATGGAAATGTAAGAGAACTTAAAAATACCATGGATTATATGCTTGCTGTCCGTACCGGAAACCAAATAACGAAGAATGATTTGCCTAATCAACATTATTTTCAAAAACCTCCGCAAAGGAAAACAGATACTGACCCGATCGAGAGCATACGGACCTTTTATTCAGGTTCAATCACTCTTGATGAAGAATCACTTTTCATCCTTAACCTCATCATGAATTATGAAGAAAAAGGAAAAGTAATCGGAAGAAGGATTATTTCTGAAAAGAGCCAAGAAGTCGAAGTAAAATTATCTGAGGCACAGGTTAGACATCGGTTGAATTTTTTAAAAAGTCGAGGGTATTTACAAACAAAAAGAGGAAGGGGAGGAATTAATCTAACAAGAAAAGGTCGGGAGATTATAACCACAAACTTGGAATGTAACCTTTGATTACTTTTCATCGGTGCAGTACAATTCTAAGTTTTTTGCTGGTAATAGACCATGCTTTTATTATATCAAGATACCACATTTTAGATCTTGCAATTCCGGGCTGCCGAAGTAGCCCAAACTTATTTCACTAACGCACCCGTTAGCGTAAGTACAATATTTCACAATCTTAATATAAGGTATAAATCCAATATTATGATATCGATTAAAACAAAAAAAGATGGTGCCTTATTTAAATTGATATTATTCTGATGTTCGGGGAACTAAGAACGGCGTTACTTGATTACTACTTGACGAAGGAAGGTGCTCTATGTCGTCATCGGCTTCATTAACAACGCGAAGAAAAAAAGAGCGCACATATATGCCCTTGCCGTTCACTTATTTACATTTATTTGAACACTGTTCAATAATCATAACGCCCCTTTTTGCCGTAGCAGCTTTGATAAGCTCTAGTTCAAAGTTCATTTTCTCTGACAATATTCCGTTCTCAATATTCTTTCTTATTTCATAATGAAACTGCACTAGAGCTTCTATTGGTAACTTTTCGTATAAAGACATAACAACTCTCCCCAGCATTTAGGTACTAAATACTAGGATAATAAACCTGAGGTAACATCAGAATACATAATTTTTACTATTTTTTGAATTTATTTTACATTGTTCTTCTGGTTCTTGCGAAAGAAGGCGCTCTATGTCTATTTGTTACAATAACACGCTAATCTGAATGTACTCTCTTTCTGTAGTCCTTCTTGTGCTAAACTGCCACTTTAGCACAAGAAGAGGCCTCAAAAAAAGAGCATTAATCCTTCGTAGATCAACGCCCCGTTAGTTCCATAAGGAGTATCTGTTTAATGGTATCGAAACCAGAAAACCTTCCTAATTCCTTACTTTTAGCCAAAAATATTTGACCTTGTGCTAAGTTAGCTCTAGGTACAATTGTGTTTTAGAACTACTTCGACCACTATTCACTCTATTGGTTATGGTTTTCCACTGACTATCCATGCAAGCCCAAACATCAAGAAAATAAACAATAGGGTAAACATATTTAATCCAACTCCCCACCATGAGTATAGTCGGGATCTACCTTTGGATATTAAACCTAACTCCTAACACCAATCCAATTATAGGAAGCCTATATACAAAGAAATCGGCAATTTCTACTGTTTTCAACAACAATCCTGCGTTAATTGCGTCCTTTTCTTTTTCCTTTAACCCATTTAAATCCCGTAATAACAGACTTAATGATTCCTTTTCTAACATTTTTTTCTCTGGAGTTATTGGGTTAATGTCTGTATCTAAAGTCAAATAATGATCAATAATCATTCGCTTGTTTTTTCTCTTATAATCAACAAACGCGTGATAAGCAACTTTAAATAACCAAGCCTTAATATTACGAACCTCATAATCTTCCAATGTTGTAAATGCTCTGTAAAAAGCTTCTTGCACAAGATCTTCCGCTATATAGTGATCTTTGGAAAGGGAATACAAATAACGGTATAAATCATTCATATAGAGTTTAAAAACCCCTTCAAGCTCCACTACCAATCCCCCTTTCATCACATCCACGATTTAACTTACCAAAAAATTGCATTTTTTACTAAATTTATCTTTCAGCAAATCCATACTTTTCTTCCAATCCCTTAGATTCCTTTTTTGATAACAAAAAAGAGCTATGCTTCTCTACAAAGCTTAGCTCTTTTAAAGTAATGATAATTTTTTATTACGTTGTGCCAAAGTATATTGTACAAAAACATTTTACACTTTTAATAATGAATCTCCTCTCATCTGTAACAATTTCTTGTTCCACTAAACTGTCATTTAGTGGAACAAGGAAAAGAGCCGCAGCTGCGACCCTTTTGTTCAACTCAAGCACCCGTTAGCTTAAGTACAATTCTTCACAATCTTATTATTCAAAATTGGTGATTTACACTACAAATTTATTCACCATAGGGCATGCATTTAGTGCTTCATTTATTAGGATTTGTTGTTATGTTCAACATTTATGACAACATTTCCCTTCTTGTGTCCTTTTTCGACATATCTGTGAGCTTCCACAATTTCATCAAACGAATAATATCTGTCGATGACCACTTTTAACTTACCCATCTCTACAAGTTCTTTAAGGAAGTTTAATGCTTCTGAAGTTTCAGGTGGATTTCGACTCAATAATAGTTTCTTGCCACTCGTCAATTTAGTCCATAGCATTTGAACACTTGGCAGCGGTTCAGTAACATTTATATAGGTACCATTGTTCTTTAACAATTTCATACAAGCTGAAAAAGAGCTCTTGTTTACCGCTTCAAAGATGATATCATATGTTTCGTCTGTACTAGAAAACTCCTCTGCTGTATAATCAATTACTTTGTCAGCTCCCAGAGATTTTACTAATTCCAAATTCGTGGTACTGCATACCCCTGTAACGTTTGCTCCGAAATATTTGGCAATCTGAACTGCATAACTTCCTACACTTCCTGAAGCACCATACACTAAAACCGATTGACCGCTCTTTACACCCGCTTTCTTAAGAAAATACAATGCTGTACGAGCACCAATAGGAATGGCAGCAGCTTCTCCATAAGTTATATTGGAAGGCTTAATAGCGACAGGTCCATCTTCCTCCAAACACTTATATTCGGCATAAGCACCAAATCCAACCAAGGATGCCGCAAAAACTTGGTCTCCTTGCTTAAACTGTTTAACATTTTCTCCAACTGATACCACTTCTCCAGCTAACTCCATTCCTAATATCTCTTTTTTGGGTTGTCTAAAACCTAGTGTGATTCGTGCGGGTAGCCAAAAAGCAGGAGGAACTGTAAAACTCCGTGACCTTATATCTGCTACTGTTACGGTTGTGGCTTTTACTTTAACTAAGATTTCATTTTCTTTCGGAATAGGTTTTTCTACTTGTTTTAGTTCAAGAACATCGGGGGGACCGTACCTTGTGTACACAATGGCTTTCATTTATCCACCTCAGATTCGTTTTATTCCTTAATATAAATACGAATATTAGGAATAAATTAGACCAATAGTCCGATAACAGTTCTTAAACTATCCTGCCCGTTACTTTAAGAACATTACTTCACAAACTCGAATAAAAAGATTTTAAGATAATTCTTTTAACCAGCCGTCAAACCATTCTTTAGGTAGTTTAACTTTAGAAAAATCCAACTGTTGTAGTTCCTCTAATGAGTAAGTGTTTGTTAAATATAAATCCCACTGTGCAGAAATATCTTCTAAAACTTTATATAACTCGCTGTTATAAACATTATCATTATCAATATATTTCATATACTGTTTATCACACCAGTTACAAATTGTAGATGTGAAAATTTGTTACTGCTATTTACTACACTCATCAATAATTCAACTAAATTTTCTTTATTTAACGCCAAGTCAATCTCAATAAATTTTGATTCTGACCAGCTTCCTACATATTTGTTCTTGCCCACCAGTTACACCTCGGTCTGAAAATGTGATTTATATTAATTCAACGTAAATAAATTGATTCCTTCTTCAACAAACCTGAGACGTTAATAAAAAAGCGTCCCTGCTTTTACAGAAACGCCTCCGTTAGAACAATTAAGAAAGAATCTATTTTTTACCCTTTAAGTCACCGTATTGGTCAACAATATTTTTCAACTGAAGTAATGTTGATACCAAATAACTTTGTTCGCTTTCAAACTCAAATTGCAGAATATTTTCTTGGTGAGTAAATTCTTGAAAGTATCCTTGAATATTTATCTGACCAAAATTATTAAAATTTAGGTCAATTTTAAGATTATTCTCTGAATCCGAAAAGGTAAAATCACCTTCTAAATCGTTATAACATTTTTTCAACAGGGTCAAGAGCTGGTATACCTGTCCAGTTGAAAACCATAGTTCTGCATCTTTGACGTAGTAATTTCCACTCTTAATTTCAATCTTTCCTTTAACATCATAACCACCCAAATAACTTGTTCCATTTGGGAAACCAAACACTTCAATTAATTCAATTCTTATGAACCCTTGTTTACCAACAATTTCAAATGTATTCACAAATAATCAGCTCTTTTCATCGCAACCATTAATTACACAATAGCAAAATTAGGCAAAACTTAACAGGTTCTTTTTCAACTATCCTGCCCCGTTACTTCAAGAAGAAAGTGCATTTCCGTTGTTCCAGTAATGCACCCGATAGTTAAATAAGAAAATGGCGAAAACAACGCTTTTATAATTGGGGGAGGAAAATCATAAATAAAATAACAATTGGTATAGCAAGAATTAAAGAAATAAGCTTAATCCACCATCGTTGTCTAGAAAATATTAAAAGCACAATCGTTATTAAAATAAACAACGGCCAAAAAGTCACATAAGAGATTGCTAATACTAATGAATATAGAAAAATATCTACCGCCACCAAATAAATCACACTACCTAAACTTAGTTTATTGTTGAACTATTGCACTCGATTTATATACATAATAATTCTCTGCTTGTTATTAATTAACCTTCTTCAGCTAAACTGCTATCGTTAGTTGCATAAGAAAAAGGGTCGCCCGCAGCGGTCCCTACTTAAACACAAGCACCCGTTAGTGAAAAAAACGAAAATAAAGTGCAATATGATAATTAACAATTATAAAAATGCAATAAATTTTAAATATAGATATAAGTATCCCTTTTTCTTTTCGTGTGAAAATTAAGTAGCCAATACAAAATATCAGTTGAATTATATACAAGGGAGCTACCGCAAGTTTTGAGTATAGTTCTGGAAATGGTGTTTCCATAATCTTGTCATCCACTATATTTTCTCTCCTAAATTAAACTAATGCACCCATTAGCTTAAGTACAATATTTCACAATTTAACGACTATTTTAATACTATGTTTACTTATCTGGAAAATTTGCAATTATGTTTTTAATTAACTCATGTACTTCATCTACGTGCCAGATATAATCTGAAAAAAGAATATGGAGTTTAAGAAATAAACTTTCAATTTCTTGAGAAGATAACTGACTTGGATTAGATAAAGTATCTATTATTCCATTCAAATCCTTTATTGTAATAGATAATTCCTTCATATTATCTACTTTATCTTCTAGTTCCTCTTTGTTTATTACTTCAATGTGTTCCCTTTCTTTAATCAATTCATTGATTTCATTACATACCTTTATTGTTCTTTTTAAATCAATAGTCATATTTATTTCTCCTAAGTAATCCATTCTAAGTAAGATATTATTCGTGATAAAATTTGTTTTTCCTTCTTCAGCAAAACTGCCACGTTAGTGGATCAAGAAAAAAAGTCGCCGCAGCGACCTCTTATTGAACATAAGCACCCGTTAGCCATCCATGCAGCATGGCTGCACCACAGAGGATGGAATTTTTATCGTTCTTCCATGGTAGTGAAAGAAATAATCTATGTCTAATCCACAACATTTAAAAGGACCTCGCAATCACAAAATCCTCCCTGATTCCGCATAGCTTTTATGATTTTTGAAATTTTGCTTTTAGGAACGTTATTTTCTAGCCAACTCTTTGTTAATTTATGTGTATGGTCGCATCCTTCTGAATTTATCATCTCATCCAAAAATGCCCCAAGTGTTTCCAACTGGTCTGGAGATAGATTTATCTCTTCCCACTTACCACCGTATTCTTTTAACAGTGCCAGTCTTTTTAAATCCTTACGGTCTCTGTGACCTAATTCCATTGTTTTCTCCTGACAGATGATAGCTTCTTTGTAATTCAACAAGCATTCTTCTGCCTGGGAAAGCAAACGCCAAGCCAAAGCATTATTCGGATTATCAATAACAAATTCCTTTAAACCTTGCCGAGCACTCAATAAAAAAGGTACGGCTTTTTTTGATGGAGCTCTCCTTTGTAGGGAACCTTGCATTGATAATTGTTGTCCTTTTATTAGAATTTCTTTTAATTCATTTAATCTATCCATTAAACCACCTTATTCAAGAGCAGCAAAGTTTACAAAAACAGCCAATATTTTAAATAATGGACCGCATTTAAAAAGCGAATCGGCGCCAGTTTCCTCCTATTTTATCTTAGATAAAGGCTGTTTTCGTACACATTGTTGTTTTTAACAAGTTTGAAATAACTTAATAACATATAAAAATAAACGAATTATACGATTCAAGGAAGGATACAAGATTAATATTGAATAAAACACACTAAGGATATAATCTTATCTTATACAACCGGAGGTGTCATGTGGCTATAAATAATAGAGAGTTTGAACAAATTGTCAAAGGTTTTAATAATCCGAACCCAGATATTCGATTTGAATCTGTTCAAATGCTATGGGAAATAGAAGAGATCGAAAATTTAACGGTTAATGCTAAAACATTAGAATGGTTAATAAAAGAAGCGGGAAACCCCTTTCCTCCACCAGTTGATATTTGGGATGACCCTAGCTATCAACTGATTCATTTTGCTACTAACTTTGTTATTCCCGTGGTTGCAGAGTCATTAATTAAATATTACCCTCATTTTAGTATGGCTGCAAAAGAAGAAGTCATTCGTTATTTGTGTTTAACGGACGGGGAAAAACATAAATCCACTATTTTGAACATGATAGATGATGATATATCCATTAATCAGGCGATCTTTCCGTTAGAAGAATTATTCAAAATACCTTCTTTAGTGATTGCGATTCTCAAAAAGCACTATAAACATTTTGAGAATGATGAATATAAGGAGGTATTTTATAAATTTCTATCCTTTAGTTTGGATAATGAATATTTACAAGATTTTAAACCGGACTATATCGTCCCTATTTTGTTGGATGACTACCATAAACAAAGGGAACTTTATATCGATTATAACAAAGACTATAATCCAAGATTTGTTTTTAGCTCTTGGAAGGAAACGTATCTAATCATTCGGTCAAATATGACTTTGTATTTATCTTTAATGGAATATTATTGGAATGATGAGTTTCAAACATTAATCGAAGAAGCCATTCAATACAAAGACCCTATAATCAAGAGTAGCGCCGTGATAACTGCCTTACAGCGCAATATCCCGGTGAATGACGATTTTTTAGCGGAATGTGCAACCAATATAGAATCCTCAGAATTTTTTTATTTGGAATTACTACGAATCCAAAAAGATAGTATGTTTCCCGTAAAAGAAAACAAACAAGAATTTTTTGCTAAATGTCATTTGTTTCATTACATTGTCACAGAGCATGAATTTTTCCCTGATAATATAAACTTGATTGAAAAGGTTGATACAACAAATCAATACAATCAACCTGTTCGTTATTACTTTGCGTCTGTAGTTTCTGAAGGTTCTAAAACCCCTGCATGGGTTGGAGCATACGCTTTGGAGGAAGACAATGATTCTATCGATATGTGGGAGGGTACATTTTTAGAAGAAGGGGAATTTGACCGCACTAGAGAAGAGTATATTCAATCCTTTTTGGAAAATCGAGAAATGGAAAGACACGAAAGCGATTCGGAAATTTTTTATTCAAGTAAATCTACAATTAAACCTTGGTTTTATCTTGTATATGTGGTGCTTGTTGCAAGAGCTTACAAAGCATTTTCTACAATGGATATGGTATATATAATTTTAACCATTTGTTTTGCTTTGATTATCCTCTTTCTGCATTTTCGGAAATGGAAACAATCAAGGCGAATCATACATATAACTGGTTCTTTATTGAAGCTTCTAGACCGTAATAATGAAGAAAATATTAAACTGGAAAATATCAAAGAAGTAACGGTAAGAAAAGCGAATTTTAAATCTCGCTTGTTTGATCGTACAGCTAAATTAATTTCTGTCTATGACAAAAAAGGAAAGTTAACGATGGAAATCCCTTTTGAATCTGTAAACTATAGTGAGTTTTCTTTCGTTTTGGACAATATGACTAAGCACTTACAGGAACCGCCTTTAATTGAAAAACACTAAATATCAAAACTTAAAAAAACGTCTTTGGGCGTTTTTTTAGTTGTTCTATGTATAAGCAACAAACTTTGAGAAAAGAGCTTAGATAAATTATATCATTTAATTTAAAAACCTTTTTAGTCGTTCACGACCTCGTATTTTTAGAAGATCCGAACAAACGAGACAAAAACAAAGAAGGATTTAAAGAAAAATAAATTGAATCATTTAAAAAATATTGGTAAATTGCCCCTGAAGAATAAAGGTTGTGTTTGTGTTATAATTCTCGAATCCATCTCCTTCTCAAACAAAATGTGGCAGGAGATGGAGGTGAATATTGAAAACGGCGCTATGGAGGATATTTAATGAAAAATTTTATATTCTATATCGGAATTATGCTTGTATTAGGTTTTGCATTAGGATTTTTCTCCGTTAATTGGATATTATCTCTTATTTGTATTGCCGCAGTAGCAAGTGCTTATTTGTTTATATTGTTTTCTCCTATTTTATTTACTAACGACATTTCAAAAACAGAAAAATTTTTAATTAAAAACCGGAAAAAACCTTTTTATGACTTAAATTTTTCAATTGCAAACAATTTGGAAAATGATGTTGAGGATGCTATTCAAAAGGTATTATCAAAATATAAAGCTCCATTTAGGCATGCACTTTTTCTTACTATCTATTCCCTATACAAGCATGATACCGAAAAGGCAAAAACACACTTAGAAGGGATACAGCCTTTAAAATATAGGGAATATTATCGAGCTTTAGTTTGTGTAGAGGAAGGTAATCTTCAAGATGCTGTCACAATATCGAATAAAATTAATTCTCCAAAATGGATGAAGCTTATAATAATGGCTGAAGTTTATCTTAAGGAAGGTAATAATGAAAAAGCCAAAATCTGTGCAATTCAAGCTGTAAAAGAAACAAAAGGTCTTCAAAAGTATGCCATATATAAAAATTTCGAAAAAATTTTAGGTGACCAAACAATGTGAGACCGGATAGGTCTCCTTTTTATTTTTGAAAATAAAATGGTAATAATTTTCTTTCGAAATGAATTCATTCAAGCAAGAACCGACTTAATCAATTGGGGGATTAATTCGGGTTATGATACCAGGTCATTGAGAAATTAGCTTTTCTTAAACTTGAGGAATTGTTTCATCATCACCATTTCCACAAAGATGTCATTTCAGGCATCAACACCCATATGAATACGCCGATAATCCAATCGAGCATCCTCTTGC
The DNA here is from genome assembly GCF_001866655.1 of Bacillus sp. MUM 116. Lineage (GTDB taxonomy): Bacteria > Bacillota > Bacilli > Bacillales > Cytobacillaceae > Neobacillus. Next base: position 110,258 of record NZ_MLYR01000086.1, read on the forward strand.
TGCGATTGATAGAGGGTTCCGCTAACGTATTCCTAACTCTACAATAATTGCTAAAACTGAAGTAATGAATATGTCCATTACTACATATTTTTTTGCTCTATTTTTATAATTGGAGTCCATAAAGTATCTTATTATGTAAAAGACAATAAAAATGGAAAGTATTTGAAAAAAACCCACTCAAATCACCCCTTTTTATCATTCTTTGTTTCGGCATTTCCCATTAAATTTCCTTCTTTTTGTTTAACTAACCTGCCCCTTTATTTGAATAACGACAATGAAAGAGGACTGCTGAAACAGTCCATTTGTTGTGAAAGTATAGCATCCTTTAGATGAATGCCTTTATAAATGTTGTAACCGTTATTACTAAAATATCGCAACATAAAAATAGGATTTACTTATTTTAAAATTCAGCTTTCGGAAAATACTTCTTAATATCCACTCACATATCTTCATAGCTATTGAAACAATAATTAAAAATGGAATTAATAAAAAAAGATTATTTCTAATGGGCTTATAATCAAATAAGTTTATAAAAGATAACGCAACTATAACGGTGATTAAAGAACTTATATCGAATGATTTGTCATATGTTAGCAACCAGTTGAAAAACTTCTTCATAAAATTTACTCCCCCTTTCCATTAAAAATTCTCCAAAAATATTCCAATTCCTTCTTTAACTAACCTGCCCCGATAGTTTAAGTGAAACACTTCACAAAACAGTCTAGGAACAGTGTTCTTACTCGTACTGTTTCCTCCACAATTTGACCTGTTAGTTGAATATGAAATAATTCCTTGCTTTAGTTAAAAAAGATTGTTTTGATGAGTTTCTTCTATTTATAAGTACCTTTGTATTAGCCCCATTTTGTCATGCAACCAAATTTCATTATTGAATAAGCTTACTACCTCAAAAATTCTCAACCTTTCTTATTAAAATTTAATTGAATTCTATTCATGTATTAATCAATATTCTGAATAATCATAATAAAATTATTATTAAAACAGTTTAGGAGGGAACCCATGTCTAAAGCTAATAAAAAAGGTTGGTACTTTCTTGTTGCAGTAGTAGTTGCCGTCATTATTTTTATTGTTTTTTCAAACTACATAAACCGGTCAACTCTTGATGAAAGTTTAAGGCAAGCGATGAAAGATAAAGGTACAAAAATGATCTCGTATTCCCTTTATTCAAAAACTGGATCTTTAATTGGTGCAGATCTGATTTATTTAGTAAAAGGAGCAAATGGAAAACAGTATCATATAGAGGTGGACCATAATCATTTGGTGGTTTCCACAATCCAAATAAATTGAATTGCAAAGGGAGCAAAATTCTTTATAACAACAACTCAGTAAAAACACTTTATCTCTGTGTATATCGAACAAGAAAAGGGCTGCCGAAGCAGCCCCTATTCTTCAACATAAGCACCCGTTACTTAAGTATGTTTTTTCACAATCATGTTCAAACCTTACTTAATAATTTTCTTATTCATTATTTAAGTCACTTAAAATTACATCTATCTCGTGGAGAAATGCTATTTTGTTGTTAGACGCACAAAATTCTCATATACATTTCCCAACAAAAAGAGATCATCCTGAAAGGATAATCTCTTTTACTTGTTTATTTCAGTATCGACTTTTAGTCGCAGGATCCTTCAGAGCCTGTCCTGCCTCGTCTAATTGCTAATGCACTAAACGAGATAGGTCCAACTACAGCTGCTTCTGTACCTGCTGTCGCATTTTCAACGGTCAGCACGAACGTATGAGTTCCAAATCTTAAATTATTGTCGATGGCTTGGAATGTTTCTATATAAAATACTTCTGATGTAGGATCTGATTCGACTCCAGTCTGTGTTTGAAAAATTTGTGCACCATCGCGGAAAATACGAAATTTTAATTGCGATGTTCCGGATAAACCCTGTACACCTACGGTGGCAATCAATTCGACTGTATTAATTGTAATAAATCTTGGAATAGTTACAATGAGTGTTGCAAGTGTTAGACGATTAGGACTGTGGGGAATAGGCTCGGGATCGCCAGGATTCGTGCTATTCCTTGGTTGGACTGTTTGGAAATCTAAAATTTCAAAGACTCTTAAGGGGGAACCTGAGCCACTTCCTCCATTCGGTTGAACTGCTCCACTCATATCCGACCAACCGGGTTCATTTTTATTATCCAGCATTATATAATCACCTCGCTTTAAAGTCTGTACTATCTATATATTCAGGATTTAATAGAGTGCTTGGGTAAATGTTGAAATAGTTTCCAATTACAAATTATTTTGTTTATGTGTTTTATAAAGTAAAACCACTTGTCTAGATCGTAACCAATTTTCGAGCATCTAGCCTTACTAAAATGGAAGCAGTATTTATCCTCCAAAAAGATATTAAAACTAGTATTGCCGTGTTTGATAAAAATGAGGCGGAAGCTTTACAAATGGCGAACATAATAACTGCTGCAATTGTGAAAAAATTCCCCAAAAGTTTCAAATATAAGAGCTACTGATTTGACAATAAGTTAAATATGGCACTGATTTCAGAAGCATTTTTATTTAGTTTTTGTGATTTCAAATTGAACTAAACTGCTACGTTGGCTCAATAACTATACGCGCAAATAGAGAGTTCGGTCGCTAGGTTCATTTACTGTAATTGACCCTTGGTCGCATAATCTTAAGGGTTAGGGGGCGGGAGTGTTTTTTCCCGTCTCTAATTCTTGGGATTACAAAGGGTGTAGGCTCGCTGTCAATGGTTCTAGGCTATCGTAATCGTATAATGAGTTCTATGGGTACGGTTCTGAAAAACTATCGCGCACATATGAATATAAAGGTGGAAAGTATCGATGGGGGAGGGATCTTAATGTTCGCTGTCAATACAAGGCTCAGAAAGAATCCGTTTATAGGATTTATTTTCAAAATATCCGGCGAGAAGCTGGAAACATCGTCGGACATAGAAGCAGCGATAAAAAAAGAGCACCTTCTACTTGTTACAGGACATGATGATGCAATGATTCCGTGTGAGGAAATTTTAAATTTCCATAAAATTGTAAAAAACACTGACCTTTATCTTGATAATCTCTCTTTCTAAAATCGTAACTGGAGAGATGGAAGCTGGGTTTATTCCAGCTTTTTTCTCTCTGTAGGGATCTACCCTTTTAACTCATTCTTGTTTCACAAAACTGCCACGATAGTTTAAGTACAACATTTCACAATCTTTCTTGTAGAAAAAGAAAAAAGGCGACCTTCTTCTTGAAGTATCGCACCCTTTAGTTGAAGAAAAAAAGGCTTTACGTTCTTTTTAAACACTCGTCTCGAAATGGCGAATCGGTTTTTAGCCTTTCGGCATTTTGCTCATATCCATATACAAAGCGTTCCACCGATGACCGTCCGGATCCGTAAAACCGCAGCCGTACATCCAGCCACCCTTTTCACCAGGCTTGCTGAATACAGTACCGCCGGCACGTTCGGCTTTCAAGGCGAGCTCATCAACTTCATCCCTGGAGTTCGCCCCCAGAGAGAATAACACTTCAGTACCTTGCCACGAATCCGCAACCGCATTACCAGTAAAACCGCGAAACGCGGATTCCGGGAAGAGCATTAAAACAACCTGATTATCGCCGACTATCAAGCTGAATGAGCCGTCTTGACTCGCATACCGCTCATTCAACCGAAAACCGAGCTGCGTATAAAACGCCTTTGCCCGTTCTGGTTCTCGCACTGGCAGGTTCAACCATAATTCTCTCGACATACTAACAGCCTCCTGATATAGAGATGAAGTGATTACTCACCCCTATATAAATTCAATATTTATTATAATCTTTCCCTCTTGTTTGGAAATAAAATCCTTTTTCAACTATCCTGCCCCGTTAGTGGAACAAGAAAAAGAGCCGTAGTGCGACCCTTTTGTTCAACTCAAGCATCCGTTTGTTGATAAATTCAAATAAAATAATTTGTTTCATTGACCGACATTACTTCAATCTCTGGACAATAAAAGTGAAGTGTTCCATCCTCGTAATCATCAATTTCATAATTTTTTACCTTCCCAACCTCTGTCCCTAATATCGGTTATTGAGATGGAAATTTGGTGATATGGTCCACCGCTTTTAAAGGTATACCGTAACTCATGCCTAATAAAACAAGTAACGGTATTATAATTGTGATTAATCGTTTCATTTTTTCTTATAACCCCCATTTATAAATAATATCTAAACAATACCTCATATTGGATTAATAATTGGATATAATATCTTTTTTTGTCATTAAATCCTTATTCGACTAAACTGCCACTTTAGTTCAATAAAAAGAAGGGACCACCGTAGCGATCCCTTCTTTAACATAAGCACCCGTTACTTTAAGTACACCATTTCACAATCCTTGGTTATTATTTAAACAACCACAAAAAGGAACCGAATTATATCAATTTAACGAAAAACATCGTGCAACTTCTCAGCAAACTCTTTATGAAGCTCTGAGTTGTAACCCCCATGATGCCCAGGAAACTCCACAAAATTCGTTCCAAGCTGTTCGGCTAATGCTACTGAGCATCCGTAAGTAAAAAAATCTCGTGAAGCACTTCCACCTGCTGGAAGTACCTGCATCGATGAAGATTTTAATGCAGTCTTCAATGCATCTATATCTAATGAGTAGTTTATAATCCCTGGAATTTCATCTTTAACAAAGTAAGTTGAATTACTTAAAAGACGGTGCGTAATCACATCCTTCGATTGCTCGGAATTGCTAATATCCATTTCCGATGTTGACAATAATTTTAAAACTTCGCTTCGATGATTCTTCTTAAGGGATTCTAAGAATTGCTTTGCCTGTTCGAGATCATTTCCGAATAATAGTTGCAATAACACTGGTTCGTGTGGTATCAATACTCGTATTTGCTCTGGGTGACGTATGGATAAATCGAGTCCGATGACAGCACCAGAGCTGCTTCCAAATACGAATACAGGCTCATTGGTCAGTTCGGATAGCAGGTGGTGAGCGTCTTCGCTGTGAATGCTTACGCTGTAATCCCCGGCTGGGTTGTCAAGAATGCTCCGAGAATGTCCACGACGGTCGTATGTAATAACTGTGTATCTGTCAGCAAGGTTGTCTGCAACCTTTTGAAATTTTTCGGCTTCTCCACCTCCACCATGAATCATCAGAAGGAAAGGACCTGAACCACGTACTTCATAGTAGATGTTAGCTCCATGCACAGGCAAAGTCCCGTTCTTAACTACAATCATTTATAACTCTCTCCTCTCTATCTAACAATGTTCTTGGTTTCACCTGATTCTCTATGTGGTAATTCATATTTATTCGTGGGTAACATTTAAAAATCCTTCTTCAACAAACCTGCCCCGTTACTTTAATAAGAAAACGGGTCTTGGAAAGGAAAAAATACTGTCTAAAGGCGTCCGTGATACCATGCTTTCCTAATGAATAATGATTGGGGCATGGTGGTCCTCAAGTCAGTAAAGGAATTCCGGAATTAGAAAAAATAATTCAAAAAAATACGCCCCATCCCCATAAGGGTGGAGCATGTTTTTTAATGTTGTTGCTGTTACTGAAAATCTAAATCGATGATAAATTCCTCGAAGGTCGAAGACATCGAATTCAGCTTATGCAGGTTTTCGATGTCCTTTTCGTCTTTCCCTTCAATCTCAAGGAAAAGGAGCTCTCCCCGGATTTCCAACGTGATTCTACGACCCGGGAACATATCCTGTGCCCCTGCGACCGCAGTATTGACCAGTTTCCGAAGTTCCTTTTTTTTCGGATTCGAAAGATACAATGCAACCTTTTGGTCGGTTGTAATTCCGGAAAGTCCCTTATCCTTTTGAATGTCTTCTTCGACGGTGGTGCTGATTTGCTCTATGGTTTGCAGTTCTTCGGCATACTGTTTATCAGTATCTTCTGCCAACGGGGTTTGGGAATAACGTTCAAAGCGTGTGAGAATCTTAACATCGCTTTCTTCAATCCGTTTATTAAGGTTGTCTTTGGAAGGTGTCAAATCTTTTAAGATGGACCTTCGAAGGTTATCTATTTTTTCTTCTAAGTGCTCTTGTCCTGTTTTAAGAACTCCTTCTAATCGTTCTTGCCTCATTTTAATTTCTTTAAGTTCGCTCAATATCTGCTCTAATATTTTTTCCATGTTGCCCTCTCCTAAAGGTTGATTAACTGCTCTTTCCTTTTTCTTTTCTATCGAATCAATACGCTCTTGCTGATGACAGTCATGTCCACGACCTATGAATAGGAGTGGATTTCAAGAAGAGTATGCCATTCGCAAGCTTCGCTTTTGTCGTTGGTTTTTAACCTTCCCGATAACTGGGTTTCTGCCTTGCGTGCTCTTTACCTTCCTGCATTCTTTCTTCGAACCACATCTTTCTCGAATTCTGCGAACGCACTTATGACCGTGAGCACAGCCATCCGGCTGGGGTAATCTCCACCAATCCCATGACATGAACCATCACGCCTCGTGCTAAAAGCTCTTTCTCTACTAAATGAACCCGACTTAGTCTCGCCTGGCGAAACTATCAAGCTTCGTGATTACAAGTGCATCCCCAGTCGGCAAGGATGCCAGCGCTTTTTTGAACTATATTCGATTGCTTTTTGGTGCCCGTCACATGTGTAAATAAGCTCTTACACTGGATTTATGCACTTTTAAAAAGCAATTCGACTTTCCAGGATATAGCTTAATTAAAAAATAAAACTAAATAACATAAAATCCTCCAACTGTGGTAATTAGGAAGGTTATTTGGCATGCACTTTTTTAGTATAGCATGAAGTATTTTAAGTTTTTATTGAAAAATGCTGACAAACTATTAGCTGGTTTAGTTGAATAAGAAATGGGATCGCCGCAGCAATCCCATCTTGAAGTAACGCACCCGTTAGCCATCCATGCAGCATAGCTGCACCACAGAGGATGGAATTTTAATCGTTCTTCCATGGTAGCTGAAGAAGCAATTATTACAAATTTGTTCTTATATTATTTTTATAAATGTCCACTTTGTTTGCTGTAAAATTCAATAATTGATTTTTTCCATTGATTTTAAGACCAATATTTATTGATAAAGGTAATTGAATTTTTTTAACTACTTCTTCTAAGGCATAGTATTCGTCTTCTCTTTTGTTATAAAAAACAACTGAACTAATAAATACTTCATCATCTTCAATATCAAGGCTGCACATCATTGGAAACTTTTCACCATCATTTGTTGATACTTCCCCTGATACTATCGAACCGTTTAGTTCTTCTGTGAAATTTTTTGTTTCTGATGGACTTACCCACGTTTCGTCTTGGTTTTCATTTCTATGGAGAACCTAACCAGCTATTCCGTAAGCTAATAATAAGAAATATACACAAACTAACACCGCACCATTAGATAAAACGCCAATTACCCCCGATAACCATTTCTTAGAAATTACAGCAAAAATTATTCCGAGTAGTGAAAAAGAACCTAAAATTATAATTATTAACGGCAAATCTGCGTTCGGTCCTCTAAGAATAAAAAACATAAGTACGCTAATCAAAACCATTAGAATTGATAAAACTCCAAATTTATTCATCTCAATCCCCCCATCTATGTATTTTGTTTTTACACCTATTTCATAATCCTATCCATAATTCATTTACAATTATTTCATATCCGGATACTTTGCTCAATCACTAATTCCAGAAAATGGTTCGATTATTAAAGAATAACTAATGTCGTTTGTTCAACTAAACTGCCACGATAGTTTAAGTACAACATTTCACAATCTTTCTTGTGGAAAAAGAAAAAAGGCGACCTTCTTCTTGAAGTATCGTACCCGTTAGCGTAAGTACATTTTTTCACACTCTTCCTATCAAATGGGGCAAACATGGTCTGTGGGGAGCTCAAATGGTTCATATATAGACCCATCCGGACCAAATGCAACAGCAATCGGTTGGAATTTTTTCGCCAAACACCAGCAGCACCCAAAGGGGGATGATTTTTCCCCTTTTTATAGTTCGTTGTAGGTAACAGAGCAGAAAACTTGATAGATTGTATATAGTCAAATGGACTTCCAACTGAATAAAATGATTGTTCCATTCTGATTAACAATATTTTCCTTCATAAATCATTAAAGAAATTTTCAAAAAAAAGCCTCACTTCTTTAATAAAGAATTAAGATACATGTCCCATAATGAGACCTGTTACATCTTAAATCGAATATTTAGGAGGAATTACAATGAGAGTAAGATCAAGTTTGATTGCACCTGTTTTAGCAGCATCTATCTTCATACCAACAGTAGGAACTGCAGTAGTTAATCATAAGGCTGATACATCTAAGCATGCAACGATGCAAACAGCAGATCAAAAATGGGCTCATCATAAATGGGAAAAAGGGGAAAAGCAAAAAGAGCTAATGACTCTTATTAATCAATATGCTACTCCTCAATTAAAAGCTCAACTTAAAAAAGATCTTGCCACTCGTGAAGGTTTAATGAAGCAATTAAGACAAAAAGGTAAAGATCATGAAGATAAATCGTTCCAAGCGCATAAAAAAGAAATTGAGGCAATTAAACAGCAAGTGAAAGAAGGAAAGTTAACAAAGCAACAAGCTCATAAGAAAATTGAAGCGTTATTTGGAAAAGAGCATGGTAAAGATCAAGAGGATAAATTCTTTCAAACCCATAAAAAAGAAATTGAAGCGATTAAACAACAAGTGAAAGAAGGAAAATTAACAAAGCAACAAGCTCATAAGAAATTAGAAGCACTATTCGGAAAAGGTCATCGTGAAGATAAAGATAAAGGAAAAGAGCAAGGCGAACGTGGTATCTTTAAATCATTAAAAACGGCTATTCAAAAGAAAGATCGAGCTGCTATTAATGTTGCATTAGAAAAATTTGATAAGCAATTAGAAAGTTTAAATAAGGAATTACAACAAAAGTTACACGCTAAAAAATAATATGTGATTTTGAAGTAGATTACATCACATTTCATATAGCCTACAAAAACACTTGGGGAAGTGAAATACATACCCCAAGTGTTTTTCTGTATTCATGTTTCATTAATACTTCGTTAGCCAACCATGCGGCGCAATCGCTGAACCCAATCATCGTCGGTAGAAAGTTAATAACCAATGGAAGTTTAGGATTGTGAGGAAATTTCCTTACACTAAACCAACTAATTTATGACATAAAGTTACTCCATTTTAGTTTTGGCCTGAATATTTTTCAAAGCTAACTTTTTCTTTGTTATGAACAAGAGTATTGTACAATACCCATCATTTTTTTAATAGGGATATTTAATCATTTATTTAATAGCTTTCTATGGCCAAGATTTTTCAATTTCTTTTGTGGTTAAACCAGCCCACTTACCGACAGAGACCTCATTTAATCGATTGTCCATTATAACTTTGCTCAAGCACCCGTAAATTGAACAAGAACCAACCAAGTTATTACACATTTTCTTCGTATTGCGTATTGTTATTTATTTTTAAAAATAGGTATACAACTAGTCCGCACAAGCAAAAGTTCACATAGACTAATGTTGACGCAAGACAAATTTATCTGGAGGTTAAATATCTATGAAAAGAAATATGGGGTTTCCATCAAACGCAATGCCAAACGCAATGCCAAACGCAATGCCAAATGTAATGCCGAATGTAATGCCAAATGTAATGCCGAATGTAATGCCAAATATAATGCCGATTCAAGTTGCTCCTGTACAACAAATGCCAGCCCAATATTGCCCGCCACCACCTTGTCCGCCAACATACTGTCCGCCTCAAGCGTTTCCAACACAGTATGATCCGGGACTAGTTGACCCTGCACAACAATATGTAAAAACAAACTTATTTAATAAAGTAGTCTCTCATGTCCATCCTTCTCATACGACAACAGTCAACAAGCTTCATGTTAATCATCAACATTTTTTTCCCCACACAGAATCATGTGTAAATGAATGCTGTGAAACACATACAATGTGTGGATGTCCAGTCAATCCTTGTTGTCCATCAGGACCATTTGGATTCTAACATCTTTCTCCCTAATTTGAGGCTATTTTACTATGGGCTCTTTATTAACAACTACAAAACCAATCTCATAAACTATAAAAGTACCTAGATACAGAATTCACCTTTGGTGCCTTATGGGTACCTTTTTTATTGAAATTTTTAAGCTATTCTTACTTCGCATTCTAAACTTTACCAATGTTGCATAATATAAAAATGTAGGACGATTGGGAATCACCTCCCGTTGAAAGCGTCATTTTTGGCGCTTTTTGCCTTCTCCACATTTGGCCTTCGATTTCTTACAATGATATCACCCTTTTTATAGGAATTGGTTGGTTTAATTCCTAATAATTCAGTGACATAATCAATTTGGAAAGTCTTCTCCAAACAAGCTGAAATAAACCTTTACTTGAGTTTTATCCATAAGAAAAACCCCTCATAAACACCACAATTTTCCATCTTCTTATATTCAATTATTATACCATTGCTTATTAAACTAAACTGCCAGTTAGTGGAACAAGGAAAAGAGCCGCAGCTGCGACCCTTTTGTTCAACTCAAGCACCCGGTAGTTTAAGTGAAATATTTCACAAATACTCTAAGACAAAGGGACGGATTAACTCTTAGCCCGCCCTCTGTTCTGAACAATCTAGTAATACATAAAAGAAGCTCCGACAATGATCAGTAGAATGAACAATACAACGATTATCACTCTTTCCTCTCGACGTTCTTCACGGTGTTCCTCGTGCATAATGACACCTCTCTCTATCCTTTAATTAGGATATGAATTGTACCATTTGGTTTAGTGAACATTAAATCACACTAGTTAGTACGATAATTAAGAGAATGAATAAAACGACGATTAATACAAAGCTGCTGCCGCCATAGCCACCTCCGTAGCCATAACCGCCGCCGTAGCCGTATCCAAACATATTTTTCACCACCTATCGGGTTATTTAAAGGAAGAATACTTTCCTCTATATATATATATTTCTTTCGACAAAAATCGATTGGACAACCATCATAGTTTTAAGATAATTTTATCAATTTAAATATAAATTTTTTTAAACAAAGAACGTTTGCATTAAATGCAAACGTCTTAAAAGGTGGCTGATAAATATGTTGCTGGTGGATAATAATAACATATGCAGGTAGTAAAAGAGTGCTTGTACAAGTGCTGATTTTTGTATTCTTAGCATTAATTTAATATCAGCCACTTGTACAATTAACTCTATTTCACTAATGCACGAGTTTGTTTAAGTACATTGCTTCACAATTCCTATAATTGAGATTAAGAAAAAGATTTCTTAACAACACTAACTAATTTTTACAATAAGTGAAACTTGACCTTGCCCTAAGAAGTGTTCTTTTAAAATTAATTTGTATTTTGGCTTAAAGTCGATCTTAATTGTTTGTGAGAAATTTCCATTCGTCATCCTTAAAAGTACGCTTGATGCGTCTTTTTTACCCGTTATAATTTCAAAATTATCAGCTCTCTTTAAGTCAATTAATGATATTAATTCATTAGTATTTTTTTTTGTTAGCTGTTTTCGTAAACTTTGTTGCTTTTTTCAACAATAAAGGCTAGCTCGTGTGGTGTTCTGTGCATTTTTATAACAATAGTTTAATTACTTTGTTTGAAGCCATAATTATACCTAACAAAAAGCTTCCAAGAAGTCTTGGAAGCTTTTTAAACAACACTTTTAAAACCGGGGATTCTTTCAAAATTCTCAAATTGACGGGTTAGTTCTGTGAAAGAGGATTCTTTTATATATTCGATGGATTCTTTATTTAGAATATTTTTCCAGATCCAATATCGTACCAGAGAAATATCTTTTGTCATATGTTCTTCTTCACTAAATTTAAAAAACACCGCTTCTACATTATTGTTTTCATTTATATCTTTAATGATTTTCATGATTCGTTTTTCGAAGAAAACAATAGAATCGCAGTTTTTATGGGTTATTAGTGTTAATGCAGCTTTCCTTGTATTTACTTTAATTCCGTCATTTTTTGCTTTAACAATTAAACACATTATAGCATTATACAAGGATTGACCTTCTAAAACTCTAAGGATCCTGTATTTTGATTCTGATTTTTTATTCAACGGCTTGATATTGCAAATATCCCCTTTGGAGTTCATTGCAAATTTAAAGTAACTACTACCTTCAATAATAAATTCGGCAAAAATTTCATTTTCGCATTTATTCTTTTTTTGTAGTGGTATCGAATGGCGACAAAAAAATGATTTTATTCTAAACATCCTTTTTTTCATAGAGTCGCTAATAATATTTTCTTCACTAAAAGAATATAGTAATATCAAACTGCCACAAAAAAATGATTTTATTCTAAATTTCCATTTTTCCATAAAGCCACTTATAACATTTTCTTCATTAAAAGTAATTTCTCGACCTATGGAAACCGGTGTTTTTATATCTTTTAATGAAAGTTGGATATCGTTTTTATATACAACAGTTATAACGCTTTTTTTGATATTGATAACTGTTCCCTTCAATTTAAACCATCCTTTATAAATTCATATAACAAAGAAGATTTGTTCTCCATAATAATTAACATTCCAATAATATAATCATTGTTTTTCTTTAAAAATGATTTTTTTATTTTTAAACTCTCAATAAGCATATTCATTGGCAATTTTTTATTAGTGTAAACGTACTTTATTAAAGAATGATCATCCAGAATAAAATTAATAATATTTATAACCAATTTTTTATCTTCTGGTTTTAATGGGTTCATCGAAGTAAGCGATTTGATCGATATTCCGAAAATACTCAACTTATTGTTTAAGTCTAATATTTCTTCTTTTAAGGATTTCGTTATTTCTGTTTTTCGTTTTTTTATGAACATCGTGTAATCCGCCCACTAAATTTTTTTTCACAACAAAAATAAGAATATATTATTCGTAAAATAAAAACAATGTTATTTTGTTTCCATAAAACGCCTTCTACAACAAGAACATTATTTGTGTGGTAAAGGTTTTTCAGGGCGATTAGGACAGTATGTACAATCAGGATCACTGCATTTGGATTCAGTCCAGTTATTACATTGAGGGCAAAAATAAGCATCAAAATCTTCATAGTATACTAAATTAAATTTGCAATCAGAACAGCCTTGGTTTTGGTCAATATGACCATAAAATTCAAAGTCATTAATTATTACCTTGTCGTCATTTTTCACTTCAATTTTCATAAATTAGCCCCCATCTTATATTAAAGCAACCGTTAGCACAAAATCAGTCCTGCACCACAGGGAATGAAAATGGGTAGGAAGTGTCAATACTGATACTGACCTTAATCCAGTCAACCCTAATCTATAGACTTATTAATTATCTTTCCTCTTTTTATAACGATTGAGCAGGGTCTTCTTTAGCATTGTCTTTGCTTCGAGGTTAGAGAATTAATTTTCATAGCAGTTTAAGTGCATCACTTCACAATCTTGTGTTAGTGTTTCAACACCAACAAAAAAAGAACCGACTTATATCGGTTAAGCAATTGCTTTTCCTTTAACTTTTTTATACCTAAGTCTCCGTTTCATTATTTATTTTTTGGAAATCCATTCATATTGAATATCAGGTAAATTTTCTTCATTTTCGTGTCCTCTACCAATGATTTTAAATCCATTCTTTTCATAAAATCGTTGTGCGTTTTCATTTACTTCAAATGTATACAATGTTAATCTCCCACTTGATTGTTCTTTTACCTTGTCAAGTAATGTTTGACCTATACCGATTCCTTGATAATCAATATGAATATAAAGTTGACTTATCTCCCTTTCATTATAGGCAATCATTCCAACTACTTTGTCATCAACTAACGCTAAATCTATTTGATACTGCTCAGATAATATATTATTTAAAAAATAAATATGATTTTCAAAGCTATGAATTTCTTTCTGATCAATAGCCCGTTCCTTACTATCTCGCCACATTCTCACTGTCTGTTCACCATATGCAGGATTATACTGAGCTATTATAAATTTGTGTTGGTTCACTACAATACCTCCATAAGAGTTGTTTAGTGATTTATAAGTTGTTTCCTATCTTTAAAATTGATGAATATTACACGATGCGATTATTTATTTTGTAAAATTGCTTTCTCTCTTATTTCATTATCCTGCCCATTTGTTGAGTAAGAAATGGGATTACCGTAGCAACCCTACTGTTCAACTCAAGCACCCGTTTGTTTAAGTACAAAGTTTCACAAACACATTTTTGCTCCATAAAACAGTCTCGTCAGTAGACTATGGAAAAGGCGATGCCACTTTAGAGCAATGCATCCGTTAATGAACAGAAACTGAATAAATTAAATATCTATTTGAATTATTTTTTCGAATGAGAGGAAAGACCCCGTCCGATAAGGTTTGCAGAAACTGGCTTTCTTCCCAATTCTCTTGCCCAAATTGATAATTGTCCTATATGGTGAATTTCGTGAGCAATGGCATGTCGCATAACTTCACCCCAAGTATCCGTTAAAATTCTTCCATTTGGCAGGGTATCGTAAAATAATCGATCTTCCATACTAGCATCCCAGTTGTTCACAAAGTTCTCTACTTCTAAATGAAATTCTGCGTCCAATTTTCGAACCTTGTTCAAGCTTTTATAATTATCGAAACTCTCCTGAAAGTCAGTTTTACCCTGTAAGACACGTATCCAGCTCCACTCGACATCAACAATATGGAAAAGTGTTCGCAATATACTTCCCATTCCACCCGTTCGGTTTTGCAAAAGCTCTTCTTCACTTAACTCTTCACACCAACGATACCAGTCTTCTCTTACCATCCAGTTATATCTAAAAAGTGTTTGCAATAAAACCCCTCCGCAATAAGAAAATAAATTAACCCTTAAAATATACTTCGGGAATATTAAAAAACCTTATTTAGTATTACTATTTCAACAGACATAGTATAAATTCCTTGTTCAACTATCTGCCTCTTTAGTTGAAGGAGAAAAAGATGTGATCTCCGAGGAATCCCATCTTGAAGTAAGGGACCCGTAACTTTAAGTGAAATCTTTCACAATATGCTAAACAAAACCTATTCGATCCAAATAAATAATTAGGCAAAATTTTTTATTGAGTATATGCGCATATGCACATATACTAATAGTAGCATGTTTGCATGTGCATATATTTATTTAAGGAAGGTATATAAATGAATTTTGATGAGGATGAAAAAAATATAACAACTGGTCAAATTAAGTCATTAAATGAAGAAACTCTTTTTATTGTGTCCCAAACATTCAAAGCACTATCAGATAACACAAGAATAAAAATTCTATATTTGCTTTCTCAAAAGGAATGTTCAGTGAATGAAATTGCAGAGGTTTTGGAACTTCATCAATCCACTGTTTCGCATCAATTGAGTTTTTTGAAGAACCTTCGTCTGGTCAAGTCTAGACGAGAAGGAACGACGGTTTTTTATTCAAACGATGACCAACATATTATCAACCTTTTGAAACAAGCAGTGGAACATGCTTGCCACGATTAGTTTTTCTTAAAAAGGAGGTTTTTTTGTGTCAGAAAATCATAATGATGGTCATAGCCATGACCACGACCACGGAGATGTATTTCATTCCCACGCTCCGATTGGCAAAATGAAATTAGCATTTTTCCTCACTTTAATCATTCTTGTTGTTGAATTAATTGGAGGATTTATTTCGCATAGTTTAGCTCTACTTTCTGACGCTGGACATGTACTTACAGACATTGCAGCTATAGGATTATCATGGTTTGCTATGCACCAAGCCCAAAAACCTGCTTCAGAAAAATTCACTTACGGTTATCATCGTTCAGGGATTTTAGCTGCGTTTATCAACGCCATGACTTTAATTGTGATTGCTGTGGTTATTTTGTTTGAAGCAATTGACCGCTTAAAAAATCCACAACCAGTAGGAAGTACATGGATGTTTATTAGTGCCTCTGTCGGTTTGATAATGAACCTTTATTTAGGTCTTGGATTAAGCAAGGAAGATAATATCAATGTCAAAAGTGCTGTACTTCATATGATTGGTGATGCACTGGCTTCAGCAGGAGTTATTGTTGGAGGACTTATTATTCTATTCACTGGTTGGGATATTGTCGATCCAATTCTAAGTGTTCTTATTGCTTTTTTAATTGCTTTCGGCGCATGGAAAATTGTAAAGCAGACAGTCGGTATTTTAATGGAAGGAACTCCAAAGGGAATCTCTTTAGAAGAAGTGATGGAGAAAATTCGTTCCATAAAAGGTGTGCTAAATGTCCACGATTTACATGTTTGGAGTATTACTAGTGGCAAAAATGCATTGTCTTGTCACGTTGTTTTAAATAATCAAATAACCTTTCCGGAAAGCCAAGTCATATTAAGAGAAATTGAACATAAACTGCAACATCAAGGAATCGGACATGTGACTATTCAACTAGAAAACGAAGAGCATCCTCACGATGAATCTGCCATTTGCTCGACAACCGAACATGAACATCATCATTAAACAAAATGATGAGGAATTTAAATAACACAAATTGAAACAGTAATTTCCATTCGGAGATTACTGTTTTTCACATATATGGATTTTAAAAAAGAACATAATTAATTCTATTGGTAAGAGAAAAAATAATTGTTGAGACCAATTAATAAGGAGGAATTTATTATGGCTCATTTCTCTATAAATTGGTTTTATACCAATTACAGTATTCCTTCTTAAACAAACCTGCCCGTTATTGGAACAAGAAAAAGAGCTGTCGCAGCAACTCCTTGTTCAACTCAAGCACCCTTTAGTTGAAGAAAAAGAAAGAGTGACTATTTCAGCCACTCTATTATTAATTTAAATTCCCTGAGAGAAAGTTTGTTCAACTGACTTAACACAAGTATGAACTGCATTACTACCAAAACAACGAAATGTTACGGTTACTCGCAGGAAAAATATTCCACTTCCAGTAACTCGCACTGTGTTGTCACCTAGTTTATTCGGACAGGCTTGAAGTTTTGAATTACCTGTTATTCGTGATAGACCCCAATCATAACTAATGAGTCGTTCATCTCCAAAACAGCCTCCAGAGCACACCAAATCAGCAAGTGCTCTATATACTCCATTTCCTCCAGGAAGTATTGTTTGTTCAATACCTTCACCTATTAAACGTGATTCAGAGCAACAACCTTCATTCGGTTGACCAACTCCATTGCAGTCACAATCGCAGTTACGATTACTCATTCTCATATCCGCCCAACCGGAATTATTTCTATTATCTAGCATTATAATCACCCATCTTTTCAAAGCTTTGTACCATCAATATATTCAGGATTTTAATGATTTTCTTGGACAAATTAAAAAAACACAATTTTTAGTCACTCTAGTGAAAACTTTCACAATCTATTCAACATTACCTTACAACATCGGTAAGAACATAAAAAAACCCTGTATAAATTAATACAGGATTTTAATCAAACTTTATTTTATATATCTAATCGTTTTTTCATTTACGCGCCTTAGAGGATTCGAACCTCTGACC
>NZ_MLYR01000087.1 GCF_001866655.1 Bacillus sp. MUM 116
ACTCCTAACAGATAATCATTAACAAACCTTTTATAATAATTCTTTATATAAACGTCGAATTCATTATGTTGCCATGCAACCATTTTTATATTTGGTAATTCACTTTTTAATATAGGCAATAAAGCTGTAAGAATGCCTTGACATAAAATAACTACTTCGTGATTACTGTTTTTTAAATAATTTATTAATTCTTTCAATTGTTCTTTATATAAATTTATAATATTAAATGGTTTTTTGTTGATTTCGTACTTAATATATTGAATACCTTTTTTTACTTTTCTATTGAAATTTCTACTTTTAATAACATTCGGGGTTTTAATATCTTTCTCAACATTATAATAGAATATATTCTTTCCTGAAAAATCAATTAATGTAACATCTTCGCCATTTTTTTTAAAGGAATTAGCCATCTCAATAACCACTCGTTCTACTCCACCTAAATGAAAACCTTCATTTATAATACAAATATTCAATGATATGCTCCCCTTTTATAACCAAAATAACGAATACCTTTTTGCTAGATCAAATAACCTTTTTTATTTTGCATTTATCCTCTTAAAAGTTTTTTAATTTTCGTTGTAATTGAAAATGGAATCAATTTTTCTGACTTTAGTAAGAAAACAAGAATGTACTTATTTTTCAAAAGCAATTCTAATATTAATTTACTAAAAAAATTTGATCGCTTATAGTATTGATTGTCCCTTATATCAGGAATAACTCTTATAATTTTACTTTTTATTTCATTGATTTTTTTATATTGAGGTTTAGAAAAGTTAATTACACATCTTGGCACCGACACTACACAAATATGCCAAAAATAAATATAATCTATTTCTTCCTTAAATTCTTCATAGAAACCTCTTTTTATAAAATGCTGTATTCTATTATCGCTTACAGTTATTAAATCATATATTTTTTTGTCATTTAGCTTAAATGTTGTAGTTGCAGCATCATGTTTAACATAATAATATAGTGCTTCTCTGACTTTACTGATTTTTTTTGCATACATAAATATTATTGCACCTATTTCTAGATCCGTAACATAAAGATTTTCCGAAAACTCAATTGAATTTTCAACAAATAAATTTCTTTTATATAACTGTTGCCATAATTCCCAGCCATATTTTCTTTGTAATATTAATTTTGTTGATTCTTTATTGAGCTCCCCCTCTGGAATGTCGTTAAATTTGTAACAACTTTCCCCTTTTAAAACTTCATAGTAGTCACAAGTCACTATATCAGAATTATTTTCTTTCGCGGATAAATACATTTTTTCAAACATATCTAAAGATACATAGTCATCAGGGTCAACAAAGCCTATATATTCACCTCTAGCCTTCTTAATTCCTAGATTTCTTGCTCCACCTTGTTTTATATTTTCTTTTGAATCTATTATTTGAAATCGATCACCATAATTCCTTTGATATTCATTTAATATTTCAAGACTTTTATCCGATGAACAATCATTAATTGCAACAATCTCTATCTCTTTTAAGGATTGCCCAACTAGTGTTTCTAAACACTTCCTTAGAAATTTTTCAACATTATATACTGGTAGAATGATAGATACTTTATAATTCATTTAATCAATCCCTAAATTGTATTACAAATCAAATTATTGAGTTTAATTGTTTGTTCTTATTAATTTATTAGAATACCTCTTGTCGTTTTATTGATATTTTCCTTTTTAGAAAATTAATATACTTACTAATTTTATTTTCTTTCTCTATAGTAACTATATCAAGTTCAGTAATATTAAAATTATGTTGAAATATCCATATATTAAATAAACGTTCCGAAATAAACCCATAAACCCTAGCTTGATACGGGGAATAATTTTCTATATTTATACGTGATTCTAACTTTTCCAATATATCAAAAAGCCAATTACAATAATTATCAAATGCCGATTTTTTAATGACAAACATGTTAAATAAATATAATTTTCTTTGAGACATAACTTTATTGAAAGAATCTAAATATTCAGGATAAAATTCACTTATAATTTCTTTTGTATAAATAAGATCTTTTATATTATGTGCATGTTTATAGTGAGACCATACTGTTTCGATATAATAATTTCGCTTTTTGGGCAAAATTATATCATTATCATTTTTTACAAAATCCATTATTTGATTTTCTTCTAATATTAAATTAAACTTTTCAGTGGTCGATAGCATATTTAAATCTTGCTCAATTTTCTTATTGCTTGAAAAATACCTACGATAATGGGAAAGACCTATAATCCCACATTCCAAGTTTTTCCACGCCCAAAACAAAGCGGTTAATTCACAATAATTTTTATTTTTCTTAGAAATATTTTCACCAGTATTATCGCCAATAAACCCTAATTCTTCTTTACCCTCCTTGCCAACATGAATTGGTAAATATATATTATTTTGGGGCATTTCATACTTTTTATGGGTCGCAACTAATACTTTAATATTACTCTGGTTACTCCTAAACATTTGCAAATTCCCTTTCAGCTTCTTTTAGGGCGGAGGCAATAACTTGATGCATATCATAATACTTATATGTCCCTAATCTTCCTCCAAAAATTACATTCTTTTCTTTAACAGCAAGTTCATTATATTTATTATATAACTCATTATTTTCTCTATCATTTATTGGATAATATGGTTCATCTCCAATTTTCCAATCTGAAGGATATTCTTTTGTAATTATCGTGCCTTTTTGAGTACCAAATTCAAAATGCTTGTGTTCAATTATCCTAGTAAAAGGAGTTTCACTATCAGTATAATTAACAACTGCGTTCCCTTGATAATTATCTGAATCCTTAATAATTTCATTCTTGAATTTTAAACTTCGATATTCTAAAACTCCAAATTTGTATTCATAATATTGATCAATCATTCCTGTGAAAACAATCTTTTTTGCCAAACTTTCAAGTTCTTTACGATTTGTAAAAAAGTCTGTATTTAACTTAATGTCAATTCCTTCTAACATCTTTTCGATAATTTGGTTATATCCACCAATAGGAATTCCCTGGTATCTATCATTAAAATAATTATTATCATAAGTAAATCTTACAGGTAATCGTTTAATAATAAATGCAGGCAATTTTGTTGCCAATCTACCCCACTGTTTTTCAGTATAGCCTTTAACTAACTTCTCATATATATCAGTTCCAACTAATGAAATAGCTTGTTCCTCTAGATTTACCGGTTTAATTATCCCAGCAGCCTTTTTTTGTTCCTCTATTTTTGACTTTGCTTCTTCAGGGGTAATTACTCCCCATAACTTATTAAAAGTGTTCATATTAAATGGAAGATTATAAATTTCCCCTTTATAATTTGCCACTGGAGAGTTTGTATATCTATTAAAATCAACAAATTGATTCACGTAATCCCAAATTTCTTTACTATTAGTATGAAAAATATGTGCTCCATACTTATGAACATTAATTCCTTCAATCTGTTCATTATATATGTTCCCACCTATGTGGTCTCTTTTATCAATTACTAAACATTTTTTATTTCTTTTATTAGCTTCATATGCAAATGTTGCTCCAAACAACCCTGCACCAACAATAAGATAGTCATACATGAAGTAAAATCCCTCCATAAAAATTAGTTGTTCAAGTCAATATTCTTCCTCAAATTCAATTACAAACTTTAATTTATACTCACATTAAGTAAATCTCTCAAGTTATTCTTAATCCCTTATTACTGAAAAAGAAATCTTCAACTAATACGCGCCTTTTCGAACAATAACTTGAAAGATAGTTTTAAGGATTATCTTAACATCTAATAGTAGACTTTGATTGTAAACATAATATAACTCGATATTAACTCTTTCAGGGTAACCAACATCACTTCTTCCACATACTTGCCAATAGCCAGTTATTCCAGGTTTAACGGATAAAAACTCAGATTTTTTGTCTTTATATTCGTTTAATTCTTCTAAAACAACCGGTCTTGGACCTACTAGACTCATATCACCCTTAAGAACATTAAAAAATTGAGGAAGTTCATCTAGGCTAGTCTTTCGAATAAAACGACCGAAACTAGTTATTCTAGGATCTTCATTTTGCTCTAACTTAAAGTTACTTTTTATATATTTCTGATATAAATCTTTATTCTCTTTTAACTTATTTTCTGCATCAACAACCATTGATCTAAATTTATAAATATAAAATTTTTCACCATTCTTACCAAGCCTAATTTGCTTAAAAAAGATAGGCCCTTTATTAGGACCCAATAAATAAAAACTAGAAAGGACTATTAAACATGGAAGCGTTAATAAAATACCAACAGCTGCACCAACAATATCTATTAATCTTTTTATAAATAAGTATTTTTTTCGATAGACAACATTTGCAGAAGACACTCTTTTTTCTAAATATGCCACCTTTTGATTTGCAGAATTCGCCATTCTCTTTCTCCTTATATCAATTGTTTTTCTTTCTCAAATGAAGACACTAGATTTTTTAGATACTTTAGCATATCATCGTGGAGTTCTTCATTCTGCAAGGCATATTCAATTGTGGTCTTAACAAATCCAAATTTTTCACCAACGTCATAGCGTTTGCCTTCGAAATCATATGCAAAGACCCTTTGGATTTCATTTAATTTTTGAATTGCATCTGTTAATTGGATTTCTCCCCCAGCTCCTTTTTCTTGGCGATCAAGGAACATGAAAATTTCTGGCGTTAAGACATACCTTCCCATAATAGCTAAGTTTGATGGGGCAGTACCAAATTTCGGCTTTTCCACAAAGTTATTAACCTGATAAAGTCTTCCATCATTCGTTGAAGGGTCAATAATACCATATCGTTGTGTTTCTTCATCCGAAACGGTTTGAACACCGATTATAGAAGAGAAAGTTTCTTCATATTGATTGATTAATTGCCGTAAGCAAGGTGTTTCACTTTGAACGATATCGTCACCTAATAACACAGCAAATGGTTCATTGCCAATAAAGTTCCGTGCACACCAAACAGCATGTCCAAGTCCTTTTGGTTCTTTTTGGCGAATATAATGGATATCTGCTAAATTAGTAGAGTATTGAACCCGGTTTAATAAATCAAATTTCTCTTTCTCTACTAAGTTCTGTTCAAGCTCCGGAGCATAGTCAAAATGATCTTCAATGGCCCGTTTTCCTTTTCCTGTTACAATGATAATATCTTCGATACCGGATGCAACCGCTTCTTCTACTATGTATTGGATGGTTGGCTTATCAACTATTGGTAACATTTCTTTTGGCATTGCTTTTGTTGCTGGTAAAAATCTCGTACCTAATCCAGCTGCTGGAATGATCGCTTTTCTTACTTTTTTCAACTCAATCTCCCCTTTTAATCCTTCTTTTATCTAAAACATCTTTATTAACTAAAGTACTTTTGACATAAAAATAAATACCTAATGGAATTGCAAGTGCTTTCACACTTAATCTTTCATTAGATATTTATTATTTTTACTTTTAAAAAGGCATCTAACCCACCCTCACATCACACTTTTGACGACTCGCGTCTAAGGAGGAATATTATGCTTCCACCCACAGTGTGACCGAGTGCCCCCATCGATAACGGGCAGGAAGCCTCGCCGTTCTGGTTATAAAACCTGAATAGAGTAAAATCCAATCATTCTTATTGCTTTAGTCAGTTAAAAAAATATAAATTTTTTCTTCTTTTTTATTTGTTCAGGAAATTCCTTAAACACGATTTCCCCATTTACCAATAGCTCTGCATTCTCTTTAAACAGGTATACCTGATCCATTCCAAATTTTGATTGGATTAAATCAAAAGCCTCTTCCATTTTAAAGGAACGACTTGTGATGTTATGAGCATCCGATGCAATGAAATGGGTTAAATTTGCTTCGATTAATTGGTTGGAAAATTCCTTTATTTTTTTTCCAAAATAACCTGCAACACTTGAGGCAGTGACCTGTGTGAGCGCCCCTTTCTCAACAAACTGATAGAGTAACTCCGGTCGCTCCATTAGTTCAGAATTCCGTTCAGGGTGAACGATAATCGGTGTTAATCCTTGCATTTGCAGGTCAAATAGAAGTCTCTCTGCGTATCTTGGAACATGATTGGATGGAAACTCAATAAATAAATAGGAGCTGTCATTAAGGGTTTGAATTTGATTTTGTTGAAAAT
This sequence comes from Bacillus sp. MUM 116, assembly GCF_001866655.1. Classification (GTDB taxonomy): domain Bacteria; phylum Bacillota; class Bacilli; order Bacillales; family Cytobacillaceae; genus Neobacillus. Next base: position 6,119 of record NZ_MLYR01000087.1, read on the forward strand.
CCTCAAGGATTTCACCGTAAATTCTTGGCTCTTGTCCCGGAAGAATTTTCACATCAATTCCCTTTTCTTGAAGAACGAGGTTCAGCTCTTCAACTTTAGTAAGAATTTGTGGTTTGCGATTATCATATTGGCTATTGAAATGGGGGGTAGCAATAATGGTATGAATCCCTTCCTTGGCTGCTTCCATTGCCATGGCGACACTATCTTCAACACTCTTTGCGCCATCATCGATTCCCGGCAATATGTGACAGTGCAGATCAATCATTTTGACTACCACCCTTTCATCCTTTACTTATTTCGTTCCATAATAATGGTAATAATTCGATTTTGAATCGATCTTTTTGTTGTTCAGGACGACCCCTATAATTTTACTTTGGGCAGCCTCTAAAGACTCTTTCGCCTTTTCTAACTTATCTTTTTCCGTTCTCCCACTTGAAACAACTAAAATTGCCCCATCACATTTATTGGCCAAAATTTGCGCATCTGTCACAGCTAATACAGGTGGTGCATCAAATAAGACCAGGTCATATTCTTCCAATGCGTTTTGGAAGAAAACCTCCATTGCCATCGAACTTAGTAATTCAGCTGGATTAGGCGGAATCGGACCGCTTGATAAAACGTAAAGATTTCTTTCTGCCGACTCTACTACTGCTTCTTCTAGCTTCAATTGTTTTGTCAGTACACTTGTCAATCCGAAGGTATTCGTTTTATTAAACGTGTAGTGTACCGTTGGTTTGCGCAAATCCGCATCCACTAGCAAGACTTTTTTTCCTTGTTGGGCAAAAACAACTGCTAAATTCGCAACCGTTGTCGATTTCCCTTCTCCTGGTCCGGCAGAGGTAACCATTAGCGTTCTCGCTTCCTGGTCCACGGAGGAAAACTGTATATTGGTTCGAATCGTACGGTAATGCTCCGCAATGGTTGATTTCGGATCAAGCATCGAAACCAGATTTCTTTTATTATTCATCTTTTTATCCTTTTTAAGAGCCAAGTGTCTCACCTCTTAATCTAGCATTTTTGTCAGGGCGCATTTGATTCATTGCGTTTATTTTTTTATCATCCATCTCAGCAATGACTCCAAGTACAGGTAAACCGACTAACTTTTCGATTTCTTGTTCATCTTTAACCGTATTATCCAAGTATTCCAATAGGAAGGCTAAACCAGCACCAGCCATTAAACCTACCACTAATGCAATGGCAATATTCAATAATGGCCGCGGCTTAATCGGATCCGGATTTTCAGCAACCGTTGCTTTCGATAATATACTCACGTTATCTACATTCATAACTTTCACAATTTTCTCTTGGAAAATGGCAGCTATTTTATTGGCTATTTTTGCAGCCTTAGCTAGATCTGGATCTTGAACAGATAGATTCACTACCTGTGAGTTTGTTTCATTTTGCACGGTAATTTTTTTATTTAATTCCTTTACCGTCATCTTTAAATTTAAATCCTTAATCACGAGATCCAAAATGGCGGGACTCTTGATGATGACATTGTAGGTATTGATTAATTGAAGGTTGGTTTGAACTTCATTGTAGTTATATAAATTTTCCTTACTTTTCGTTTGATTGACTAGCAATTGAGTGGAAGCTTGATAAATGGGTGTTAAAAAGACATAACTAACCACACCGCTAATTAAAACTGCTAGAAAGGTTATAGAGAGGATTAATCTCAACCGTTTTTTGAGCGTCTGCAATAATTCCTGTAAACTGATTGTTTCTTCCATGAGGTCCTCCTGATTATTTAAGTTAAAAACAACCAATATTATATCATAATTATGGTCTTTATTTCGGCAATTTCTCCTAAACTTCTTCCAAATTCCTCTTTTATCATACTAGTTAAATGTAAATCTTTGTAGGTATTTTTCTAAATTGGAATAAACTTCTTTTCCCATTTGATATAATAGAAGAGCATTTAACTTTAGAGGTTACTAGTTATATGAAAAATTTTTTAACGGTCCTTTTAGGGATTATTTGTGTACTTGTACTGCTTTTTGGCTATACGAACTATCAACAGAAAATTGTAGCGGCTGGAAAAAAGGCCTTGGCTGAAAATAGAATAACTGAGCCTGGTACTCTTCAAGATTTTGATAGGTTAACAAAAAATTGGCCCGATCAAGCTGTTAAGCAATTTAAACAACGCCTTGATAAGAATAAGCCCTTTAAACTATTCTTGATTGGTTCAGAAGCTGATTCAAAAGGTACCTACCAAGAAGTAAAAAAGAAACTTGATAAAGCCTTTGGGGAACAGATCAAAGTGAGTGTTCTACCGACTTTATCAGCAAAGATCATCTCAAGGAACTTACCAATAAAAAGCCCGATTTCATCGTACTCGAGCCATTTTTATTAATGGATAATGGTGTAGTACCGATTGATGAAACGCTAAACAACGTGACGAAATTGATGGAACAGGTTAAAAAGGAGAATCCAGACTCTACCTTTGTTCCCCAACCTTCCTATCCCCTTTATCAAGCCCATTTTTATCCGAATCAGGTGGCTGGATTAAAGAAATATGCGGAAAAGAATGATATTCCCTTCCTTGATCATTGGTCCGCCTGGCCCGATTACCATAAAAAAGATCTTAATAACTACTTGCTTCCCGATGAGAGCGGCCCAAATAAAAAAGGGATTCACGTTTGGAGCGGATATTTATTGCATTACTTGATCAACAGCGAGAGCGAATCGTAAAGATTCGCTTTTTTTTGCATAAAAAAAGTGATAGCAGAAGATATCACTTTGAATCGTCTTCTCTACATCCTCATTAATCGATGGGCTTCGTTGATTTTTAATTTCGAACGATAGGCTGTTTTTTTCCGAGCTTGCAAATTATGTCGAATAATTCTCACCTAAGGCTTTTTTTGATAATTTCCTTCAAATTTACAAGATAGGATTGACCATTATGTTACAAAACTATTACATTATCTATACAACATCTTATTGTATGGTATTTGAAGAAGAAATAGGTATTTGGCAGGATTTCTCAAATCAAATGGGCATTTATTACCATTATTATAGGGGAAACATGATAAATTTACAAGTTAAAAAGCCTTTTATCCACGGAAAAGGACCTGTGATGGCTTTCATAGTCAAAATTGGAAATTTAATGATAATATAGTCTTTGGCTTATTCGGATACTTCACAAGGAGCGATAATCATGAACGATTTGATTTTAGCGATTGAACAATACAAAAAAGAATTGGCTGAATTCGTGGAAACCTATGGGATTCATTCTCCTGAAGCCATTAAATGCAGTCAGGAGCTGGATTCCCTCATCCATTTATTATTAACCACTGCAGAAAAGAAGGAGTTATCTCAGTCCTTTTTAGGTTAACGAAAAAAAAGATAACAGGATGTCGAATGCCTTCGACCCCTTTATCTTTTTAACTTATCTTCATATTTTTCAGTTCGGTTTCTAATTCTTTTAATAACTTATGTACGGTGAGATTGCTATCTGTTAGACCTTTATCATAAGCATTCTTGATGATTTCTGAAAACATCAACTGCTCCTCAGAAAGTTTCCTCTTTTTCTTTCCTTTCACGTCTTACATCCGCCTCCTGCCGTCACTTTAGTTCCCTATTTTAACCTCTGCCATTTGTAATGTAAATAGATTACCAGTCGTATTTTAGGTAAATTTCGGGAAAATTGTAGAATGATTGTTGGTTTGTTTTTGATACTTTAACATATTTACCTCTCTTTCCCTATAAATCTATTGTTGAGTGTCCGATTTTTCACAAAAAGTTGGTTCATTTGTCATCTTTTTCAATTTTCTACACGATTTGCTAGCAAACTATGTTAAAATATTTGCAAGAATGAAAAAATAAAAGAGGTGAAAGAACTCCATGAAGAGGACGATAGTCCGTGCGTTTTCAACAGCGGCGGTTTTGTCGGCGGTTTACGCAGGGACGGCGCATGCCAGTACATATACAGTTAAAAAGGGCGACAATCTATCACATATTGCCTCGAAAAATCACACCAGTGTTAAAACTTTAATGGCATTGAATGGTTTAAAATCGGATTCTCTCCAGATTAATCAAAAACTCAAACTCCCAGAAACAAAGGCAAAAACGACAACCGTTACGAAGACATCCTCCCCAGCTAAGACTTATACGGTCAAAAGCGGTGATGCCTTAATTAAGATTGCTAACAAATATAATGTGAGCATTGGGGATTTAAAGCTGTGGAATGGGCTTGATAGCACCCTCATTTATCCTGGTCAGGTGCTGAAGGTTTCTGGACCATCAGGTTCTACATTTACACCGGAGTCGGTTAATAATAAGCAATCTACCATTTCAAAATTGACAACTACTACATATGTCGTTAAAAATGGCGACAGTTTGAGTAAAATTGCGGTGAAATATAAAACGACCGTTGCAGAATTGAAAAAGCTCAACCAATTGAAGTCCGACCGGATTTATGTTGGTCAAAAGTTGCAGGTTGCTGGTAAGGCAGCTCCAGGGAATTCAGCTTTAGCCGAGACGCCGCCAAAGCAAACGACAACAACTCCGGCTAAAAATGTGTCCTCCTATACCGTGAAATCCGGTGATACACTTGGCAAGATTGTTAAGGAGTTTGGGCTTAGCTTGGCGGATTTGAAAGCATTGAATGGCTTGAAGTCCGATTTAATTTATGTCGGGCAAAATTTGAAAGTAACCGGTAAGCCGGCTGAAGCCGCTAAACCACCGGCTACTCAGCCGCCAAAGAATCCTGTGCAGCCTGCTAAGCCGCAGACACCACAGACTAATGCAACAGATTATATCGTTAAAAGCGGAGACACTTTAGGGGGAATTGCTTCTAAAGCCGGGATGACGGTTGCGGAATTAAAAACATTGAATAACATGACTTCCGACCGGATTTATGTTGGTCAAAAGTTGAAGATCAAGGGTACGTCTGTGTCTGTACCTGAGTCGACTCAGACGCCGACACAAACACAGCCGCAGCCTTCAGGTGGCGATGTTTCCGCACAAATTGTTAGTACAGCGAAAAGCTTAATGGGCATCCCTTATGTCTGGGCCGGAAGCACACCGTCTGGCTTTGATTGCAGTGGCTTTATTTATTATGTTGCCAAACAGGCTGGCATCGAAATCGGCCGCTTAACGGCCGAAGGCTACTACAACCGTTCCTATTATGTGGACAAGCCGAAATCGGGCGATCTTGTATTCTTTGAAAATACCTATAAAAGCGGAATTTCCCATGTCGGAATCTACATTGGCAACAATCAATTCATCCACGCCGATCCGGATCGCGGTGTTGCCATTTCCAGCCTAAGCATCTCTTATTTCAAAGAGCATTTTGCTAGTTTTAAGCGATTCTACTAAGTTACTTGTAATCCCTGGCCAGTCTTTGCGGGCTGGCTTGGGGATTGCAGACTGCTGCTTGAATCCTCATTGAAAATCTTTTTATTCTACCCTCCCTATAACCTGACACCCATGAAAAGGAACAAGCCTTAAGAGAGCTTGTAAAAGAACTTCCAATTGTCGCAATAAAAGATGGAGATTCCTCTAAAACTACTCATTGAAAAGGGCTATTTTAGTTAGGATGAAGCAGATGAGATTTACTGACAAGTTGAGAAACACTAGAACAAATTGGAGACCAGCCTCATTGTGTTCACGGCTGGTCTTTTTTTATTGGTTCGACTTGATATTGATTGAATCTTTGGTCCCCGATTGCTTACTCCCTTCAGGCCGATGCTGGATTTTAAACCGGAAACAGTTGGTGTGAATGAAACGGAGTTCTTTTTCATAAAATGATTTATTCTGAAAAGTAGATTATGATTTTTCTAGTTTGGATTTTGGGGGGATGGTGTTTGTTTTCGGTGTTGTTGGGGATTCATATTGTGACGGGAGCGGTTTGTTTGGTTAGCGGGCTGTTCGCGATGTTTGCAAAGAAGCGGAAGGGCCGGCATACGGTGGCTGGTGAGATTTATCATGGGGCGTATGTGTTGGTGTTTGTGACGGCTTTGGTGATGTCTGTGCTGCATTGGCAGGAGAGTCAGTATTTGTTTTATATTGCATTGTTTTCTTATGGGTTTGCTTTTTATGGTTATGTGGCGGTTAAGAGGAAGTGGAGGAATTGGTTGGGTGCGCATATTGGGGGGATGTTGGGGTCGTATATCGGGATTGTGACGGCGACGTTGGTGGTAAATGTGCCGCGGATTCCTGTGTTGAATGAGTGGCCTGTTTTGGTGTTTTGGCTGTTGCCGACGGTTGTGGGGACACCGTTGATTTTGCGGGTGGGGAGACAGTATCGGCCGCGGAGGTAGTTATTTTGGGGAAAATGACCAAGCCAGGTGACCGCCTGGCTTTTTAGTATTGAATAAAGTTGATTGGAACATAGGGTAGAAAGCCTTTTAAATAAGGGGGAGCCTTGCCTCTTTTTCTACTGAATTTCGTTTACCCACCGGTTTTGGTACTTTACCCACCACTTTAGAAGTTTACATTCCACTTCACCCGTTTTACCGGCTACTTTTCGCAAAATACCGGCCGCTTCTCGCTCACTATTCCGGAAACCAGGTATCCTTCTTGATCAAATACCTTTTTTTAAAGAGAAATTACCTTTTTTAGTAAATTCCGACCTCCAGATTGTTCCCCTGTTTCAACTGAAACTCGTTTACCCACCGGTTTTGGTACTTTACCCACCACTTTAGAAGTTTACCTTCCACTTCACCCGTTTTACCGGCCACTTTTAGCCATTTACCCTCTACTTCTCTTTCAAGCTGCTGAAAACCAAGTATCCTTCTTTGACAATTACCATTTTCAGTAAGATCAACCTCTAAATTGATCCTCTGTTCCTACTGAATTTCATTTACCCACCGGTTTTGGTACTTTACCCACCACTTTAGAAGTTTACATTCCACTTCACCCCTTTTACCGGCCACTTTTAGCCATTTACCCTCCATTTCTCTTTCAGGCTTCTGAAAACCAGGTATCCTTCTTTGAAAATTCTCTATTCGAGCCTCCCCCTATTTAACTACCAACAACGGCTGCGTGATCGTTGGCAGCGTAATTTCAACCGTGGTGCCCTCGTCTACTACACTCGTAATCTTGATTTCGCCGTTATGGCTTTCGATGATTTTGTAACAGGTCATCAGGCCGAGGCCGGTGCCTTTTTCTTTTGTGGTGTAAAACGGCTCGCCGAGCGTTGGAATCCGGTCTTCCGGAATCCCCACGCCTTGGTCGATGATTAGAATTGAAATTTTGCCCTCTTCCTTTTGCTTCATTTTCACGTCAATATTGCCGCCTTTTGGCATTGCCTCAATCGCATTTTTCAGCAGATTGAGAAACACTTGCTTCAGCTGATTTTCCTCGCACATCACCTTTGGCAGCTCACTGTCGAACTCGACGTAGATTTGGACATTGTTCAAAATCGACTGGGTATTGATGAGGGTGACGACGTCTTTGATAAGATTTTTTACATCTTTTTCAATAAAAACCGCGGCAGTTGGCTTGGCGAGAACGAGGAATTCGCCGACGATGCTGTTAATCCGGTCGAGCTCCGATAGTACAATGTCATAGAAATCTGGGTGTGTTTGCCCCGACTTGAAGAGTTGGATAAAGCCGCGGATGGATGTGAGCGGATTGCGGATTTCGTGGGCAATCCCGGCTGCCATCTGCCCGAGCAGCGCGAGTTTTTCCGATTTTTGCAGCAGCTTTTCGGTTTGTTCTTTGCGTTCAGAGATGTCCTTTCCGATTGAAAGTATGGCTTCCTGCCCGCCAAAAGATATGTACATAGATGAAACTTCAAAGAAAAACGTAGAGCCATCTGGACGCTTTGCCTTGTATTCGAAGGTGTTGACAGGGCATTTTTCTTTATTTATCTGTTTGTACCGTTCCAGCGCACGGTCCTGATATTCTGTAACGATAAAATCTAAAAGTGAATTTCCAATGAGTTCATCCTTGCTCTTTACTCTAGCTACCCTGACAGCTGCTTGGTTGGCATAAAGGATTTTATAGTTACTTGAAATGTAAACCGGGTCTGGCAGGGAATCGACGAGTTTTTTGTAGCTCAGTTCATTAGCCCTAATTTTTTTTTCACATTGGCGGGCCTTGTCGTATTGAAAGCCCAAGAACCATGCGATTATGGTAAAAATAAAAAAATCAACTGTAAAAAAATCTTTTTGTTCAGCTATTTTTTGATAGCCGCTAAATAGCAGTGAAATTCCTACTAGCGTAATTTGTCCTGATTTCCTCATGACCTTGACCTCATACGATTCGTCTTTTTCCTAAATTATAACACTGATAGGAAAATTGGCGTTAATAGTATTTTTATGTAGTTTTTTGTCGGCTGAGCATGAATTGGTAGGTTTTAGTGGATTTTTGGTATGATGGATGGGAATCCATTTATAAAGGAGATGGAACAAATGTCGATTGCAGTGATTTACGGGGGAACCCGTCCAGATGGAAATACGGAAATGCTGACCGAGCATGCGATTCGCGGGCTGGATGTTGAAGTTGAGAGAATATATTTAAAGGATTTTTCGATTTTGCCGATTGAGGATGCAAGGCATGATGAGGCCGGGTTTCAGGATCGTGAGGATGACTATAATTCGGTGATGGACCGGGTGCTGGCGTATGACACGCTGATTTTTGCGACACCGGTTTATTGGTATAGCATGTCCGGGACGATGAAGAACTTCATCGATCGCTGGTCGCATTCGATGCGGGATGCGCGGTATCCGGATTTTAAGGCTAGGATGGCTGCGAAGAAGGCTTATGTGGTGGCCGTTGGCGGCGATAATCCATATGTGAAGGCTCTGCCGATGATCCAGCAGTTTAAACATATTTTTGATTTTATGGGGATCGAGTTTGCCGGGTATGTCCTTGGAGAAGGGAATAAGCCTGGGGATATCCAACAGGACAAAAATGCTTTACATGCTGCGGAACAGCTTCAGTTGAAGCTTAAAGACTAACATGAAAAGCTGCGTTTCAAAGAAAAAGGCAAGCACAATAAGTGTGCTTGCCTTGAATGAGGATGGTCCTTATACCGAGCCAAAAAGGTTCCCTAACGTCCACAACCTAAAACTGAAATATTCAAGATTCCACCTTCAGCCTTTTTTAAAATTTATCAATCTTATAGGACCTAAACAAATTAATCTTCTGTCCCTAATACATCCGTGTTCGGGGGTTCATAACCCATCTGGCGTAACATCGCGACAATTTGCCCCTTATGATGGAATTCATGTGTAATGGTATGCATGAGCAATTTTCCGGGTGTGATGGAAAGCGTTTCTGATGCCTCTCTCCAAGGGATCTTTTTTTCCATCACCTTATTGAATTGATTTCCATGTCGTTCAAAAAACTCATTTACAATTGAATCGACCTGTTCAAAGCGTTCGATTATTTTTTCCACATTGAAATGATGCCTTTCATCCTTAGGAGTAATAGGCTTATTTGTCTTTTCTAAAACAAATGAGCCAAGCCATGCAACATAACAATCTGCTATATGTACCAATGTGTCCCGAACATTTTGCAAGGCGAATCCATTGCGGCGAGTAAAATCATTAGGGTCTATTTGCGTGCAAAAGTCTAACAACGTTCTCCGAGTTTGCCGGACCCATTCATATTCGGTTTGATTCATCCATCCACCCACTTTCAAGGAATATTATTACTTATTCGGTAGATGTGAGAAGATTCCTTCTTTTACCAAACTCTCTCAATAAGGTAGTAGATCCCTAAACCATAATGCTCTGGGGTTCTTGTACTGCTGTGACGCTCTTGCTAATTCTGGTAGAAGATCATACACGCCTCTTTAATGAACTCTCTTTCCCGTTCTGGAATCGCATAAGTTTTTGGCCTTTTGCTCTCTGGTAGTGAATTGAACTTCTCCCAAGATTTTTTCATTCCTTCTTTTATCTCAGGGTCATCTTGGCCGCGTCGTTTATTCATCTCCTGTAAAAACTTAGCCAATTCCTGTGCTTCAGGACTATCTGGTGAATACCCTTTGTGGACAAGTTCTGTTAATGTTTTTCTAAAATACTGATACTCTTGTAAATGTTGTTTATGATCTTTTTCTGTCCATCCTCTTTCCGCTAACTTTTGTAATGCTTCTTTAGAATAGGATTCTTTTGCTATTTCTCTCATCGTAATCCGTTCATCTTTCGTTAAATATTGATTTACCCACTCTGGTTTTAAATTCATTTGTGTTACTTGAATCAATTTTGTAACCAATTCATAATTAAATGTTTCGGTTTGAAAGGAATCTTGCACCTGTTCAATTGCTTCAAGTATCTGGTCTATTTGAACTCGTCTTCCCATCATCATTGCTTTTTGTTGTTCAAGTCTTTTCGGTAATTCCTCAGAATGTTCAGTTAGGATATCCTTGATTTCATTTAGCGAAAAACCTAAAAACTTAAAGGAAAGAATCGTTTGAAGATTTGTGAAATCATCGTCGGTATATAATTTGTATCCGGTTTCGTCATAAATAGAAGGAACTAATAAACCAAGTTTGTCATAGTACCTTAGTGTTCGAACGGAAACAGATGATTTTTTCGCAAATTCGGTTATATGATAAACCTTTCTCTCCAAGTATCACACCTCCTTTACAGCAAAAGGATACACAGTGACGTAACGTCATTGTCAATATAGTAAAAAAAAATGATGATTCATTCAAATTTTCATACAATCCTACAGTAAAAAAGATCGCTTCAGCAACCCCAAAGTTTAACTCAAGCTTCCCGCTACCCGCGATTTATCCCAGCAGGTAAGAAATAATATCCTGATTCGTAATTTGAAGCGAGCTTGGGATATCCTCACGATTTGACTTCAATGCAAAATAGAAAGTGTCGGCCTTTTCCTGAAACAAGCGATAGTTTAATAGGCTTTTTTCACTATCTAGTTTGCTTATTATCTGTTCATAAAATTGTCCTTGCTTCATCCGATCCACTGAACCTAAGTGAAAGGTCCCTTCTAGCTTATTTTCAATGATGAATCGGAGTTGCTTGGCTAACTGAATATCTAAAAGATTGTTACAAACTAGATTGCTGTACACATCGATCATGTTTTGATTTTTTATACTTTCTTTGATTTCTTTATATCTGGGAGAATCCTTCCCCCATATCGCTGGGATTCGAATAATGATTGCCCGCTCAGCTAACATTTCCCTCAGCATCTTTTCGCATTCAATTTTGAAATTTCCATAATCGGATTGGGAAAAAGGTAGATCTGTTTCGGTGTAGGGTCTAGAATAGTCACCATCAAATACATTTGTGGTAGACAAGAAATACAAACTACTATCCTTATGGCGTAAATCCTCAACTAATTCTTTATGAAACTTTAGCTGATGATCATAGTCTCCTCTAAGGCAAGATATCACAATGTCGGGTTTCATTACATGGATGACTTCCTTTAGCTTATCGGTTTGCTTAACCTCCAATTGAAACTGCTTGCCATCTGGGATATTGGATACAGAAGAAGAATACGTTCCATAAACATCGAATCCATTTTTCAATTCATCGACCAAAGCTCTCCCGACAAGACCACTCGCACCAAGAATCAGAACCTTTTCCATCGATATTCCCCCATTCATCAACATCTTATTTATTATTAAACGAACAATTCCTTAATAAAGATACGGATAAACTCGATTATTCCTAGCTAAACTGTTCGACAAAAATCGGGCGGTGACAGGCACCACCCGATTTTTGTCGAATCCAGAGAACAAGAAAAAGCCATCCCTTTAGGACAGCTGCTGTCATTGGCTTGGTAATCCGGGCGGACAATAGAGGGGTGGAACTTTCAGCCATCCTCGTTTTTTCAGAAGGACTTTCATGGTTGCTCCAAATGTCATGTATTCCTGTAAAAACCCTACCCATATCAAACTCACATCGTTGCGGACGGCCTCATTGATGGCGTTAGCACAATAGTTGATCCCTAGAAATATTTTAATATTAATGCTGTTTGCCAGTTCATCATCGGTCAACTTGACTCCCGGCGGTATCTTATTCGGGTCTGAGAGTGGTTTCGATTCCGTTAAAGGTGGTAGGGGTACTCCTTCTGATCGCAAAAATACTATCAATCGTTCTTTCTGTGATTTGAGCATTTTTACGATTTCATGAAAGGCATTCCTCAATTCGGGGTCCGTTGTACTGTTAATTCCTGCTTCTGAATGTACTTGTTCATCCCCTATTTCAGAAAGGAAGGACCAGAAAGACATAACCTCACCAACATGTAAAGGTGGTTTGGGTACATCGTCCATCAATGATTGAACGATATTTTTAACCGCTTCTAATAGGTCTGGCACATTTCTCACCTTCCTGTATTCGGTGAACCGGGTGGATAATAAGGCGGTGGAGCTTGCAGCCACCCTCGTTTTCGCATTTGTGATTTCAGTGTTGTTAAAAAGGTTATATGTTCCTGCAAAAATTTAGCCCACATCATCCCAACATCGCTTAGAATGGTTTGAGCGGATCCATTCGCACAGTTTGTAATCGCCATCGATATTTTTTTCCTAAGGCTGTTTGCCAGTTCCTTATCCGTTAATTTGACGCCCAAGGGGACACTATTTGGATCTGAGATGGGTTTCGATTCACTTGTGGGTGGTAAGGGCACTCCTTCTAACCGTAAAAATGATGTGAGCTGCTCTTTCTGCGATTTAAACAGCTCTACTGCTTCATGAAGGCTTTTTCTCAGTTCAGGGTCGGTTGTGCTGTTCATTCCTGCTTCCGTCTGTACTTGTGTCTCCGCACATAGAGTTAAAAATAACCAGCAAGCCATCACTTCACCAACATGTAATGGCGATTTGGGCTCATCGTCAACCAACGATTGCACCACATTCTTAATAGCTTCCAATACATCTGGGCACATATTCCGCACTCCTTTCTTTCTGTTAATTTCTCCTATTGGCATTTTTTTAATACAAAAAAGGTAGCTTCGGTATTATCTGAAATCGACAAAAATCGGGCGGTGACAGGCACCACCCGATTTTTGTCCTTCCACTACCTTTGGAAAAACATTTTTTCGGAGTTTCTCTCTTTTTTGTCCTTCTACCACCTCTGGATGGACACTTTTGTAGTTCAATTCCTGGGCTGCAAGGCCTGAGCTTCCTAGCCCATAAATGAAGATGCGCTTTGCTTCTTTCATATAGGTTAGCACCTGTTCAAACGGTTTTGCATCAATTAGCGACTCGACATCGGACAACATATCTCGGTAGGAAGCGAACAGCTTTTTTTCAATCCCGTCCCTTTCTTTCCGCTCAGAGCCTCCAGCTAGCCGCACTTTCAACTCAACAAAATTGCTGCAGGATAACTTTTTCGCAAACCGGGTAATTGTACTTTTGAATTTTTAGTGATGGAATCTTTTCTCGTTAAGATTTAAGTGGAAGGTATTGCTTGAACTGAAAGGTAAATCTTTAAAACGGTAATAATAAAAGACACACCATTTTGGCATGTCTTTTATTTCCTATTAAGCTTTGGATGCCTGTATATCCAGTGAAATTTGAACTTGATCTGCCACTAAAACTCCGCCAGTTTCTAATGCAGCGTTCCAAGTTAGACCATATTCACTTCTACTAATGGATCCATGAGCTTCAAAACCGACTTTTTCATTTCCCCAAGGATCTTTGCCACTTCCTTCATAACTTACGGTAAATGTTTCCGGTTTGGTAGTTCCGCGAATTGTTAAATCTCCTGTAATTTCATATTCACCCGGACTTTTCTTCGTAATTTGAGTTGACTTAAAGGTCATTTTCGGAAAATGTTCAACATCAAAAAAATCGGCCGAACGCAAATGGTTATCACGTTCTTCGTTACGTGTATCAACACTATTAACATCTACAGTGAATTCGATTGACGCCGTTGTTAGATCATCAAGATCGGCTTCTATTGATGCTTCAAAAGTTTGAAACGCTCCTCTTACTTTCGATACCATCATATGTCTAATTTTAAAATCAATACTGCTATGTGTAGCGTCAACATTCCAATTATTCTTTGCCACAAAATCCCTCCTAGAATATTTGTTAACTCATAGGAAACAGATTAGACAATTTACTTATATTTTATTCAGCCAATCTTCTTTATCAGCTAAATTTCGACAAGTATTCGACAAGTGATAAACATCCTAATGTTTGGGAACTCCCCTTACCCGCTTTTTTAATCCTTCTTTATTTAAGATTTCCACTTAAAAATAAACATGATAATGTAAAAGACCGTGGCGATGGAAGGAGCACAAAACGTAAGCAAATCAAATCTGTTAAGGTGAAAAATGAGAGAGGATAATTGTGAATTGAGGGAATATGGAAGGAGGGGTTGAAACAAATGGATATCATAAAGGAAATTTGGATGGTGACAGCTGCACCACCCTTTATTATTCCAGTTCCTAATCCGCCAGAATTAACCCCTTAAATTTATTATAAATTTTCATCGTCAATTCTCCCGGATTTCCTTCGCCTATACTTTTTCCATCAACATTGATGATTGGCAGTATTTCCGATGTTGTACTCGTGATAAATACTTCATCCGCTTGAAGTAGTTCTTCAGGTGTGAATTTCTTTTCGATGAAAGGGATCCCTAAAGATTCGGTAACTTTTTTTACGGCCATTCGTGTGATCCCGGATAAAATTTGCTTCGATAGCGGTGTCGTATAAACCGCTCCATCCTTCACCATATACACATTCGAACTGGTTCCTTCTGTGATATGCCCATCTCTTACCAGGATCGCTTCATAGCAGCCGGCATCATGCGCGGTTTGTTTTGCTAAAATATTGGGAAGAAGGTTTAAGGATTTAATATAACAATTAGCCCAGCGCTCATCTTCATGAAAGATCGCCTTCATTCCTTTGTCTCTTGCCTCATTTTCAATCGCATGCACCGGTCGAACCGTCATCGTAATTGATACGGGGGCAGCCGGGAATAGATGCTGCCTTACAGCAACCCCTCTTGTAATTTGTAAATAAACAGCACTTTCCAGTTCGTTTGATTTTTGAACCGCTTCTAAAATGAGTGCTTTAAGGTCTTCCACTGATTGTTGAATCGGTAATTTGATCGCCTTTGCACTTTGAATCAGCCGTTGCAAGTGCTCCTCCAGCATAAAAGGTTTTCCATTATATACCCGAATCACTTCATATACACCGTCACCAAATTGATGACCTCGTTCATCAATTGGAATGACAGGTTCGTCCAATTGGACATACTTACCGTTAGCGTAGCCAATGTTCATTATTGTTTTCCTCCCCCTGTTTGCATAACTATCAAAATTTAAACTAGTGACCTATATATTATAGTAAAAGGCAAATGATTAAAATAATCCAATCGAAGTTTGTCATAATAGCTATGAAATATTTTTATAAGGGGTAACTTATTAACGGCCGTATTCACTGGGATGAACTTTATAGTGCAAGCGATTTTTTGGAGTGGGAAGCACTTGAAGATGACCGGAAGGAACTTGAAAATAAGTTAGATATTCGAAAATGACAGATGAATATTAGCGACGGCAAAAAGTGGCTCATATGAAATCACAAGATATAAGAGGTAGGAACTAGCTTATTTTCGACAGATTCCAGCCACCACCCGTTTTTTGTCGAGGCTGTTTTCTAAAAGATTGTTGTTTGTAAGTTTTTTCATTATTAATTCCTCCATTTATTTATTTGTTAAACTGTCTTTTGTTTATAGCCTTTTTAATTATAGGGTTGTTGTAGAAGATATGGATAAAGCTATTTCTTCCTGTAGAAAATCTGGAATTTTATTAGAATCGAGTGAACCCAAACACGGTATCAATGGTCGTAAAACAATTCGTTTTAGAGGGCCGAACAGGGAAATGCTGCAATTTGTAGAGGAAAGAAGGGGATAAACACTAACAATAAAAACAAAAATGCCAATCTTTTTATATTTTTTAAGATTGGCGTTTTCGTCTGATAAAAAGGTGAAAAGGGTTCATTTTTCTTTATACCACCCTTGCTTGGAAGTATTTTCTAAACGGTGAATTTCCTAAATTCGTATTATCTTATATATAATTTATTACGCAAATTTTCGTAGTGTTGCGCCGCTTTTTTATAGTCCTCAATAGTAGTATGAATGTAATTTAACAATTTTTTCATTTGAATAACCCCCTGTTTATTTATGAACTTATTATTAAACAAATACATCTATTTGACAAAGACAATGAAAACGGGAACATTACTCATGAAAGCGGAAACATCAATCCAAAATGTATAGAATGCTCCCGTTTTCTCATTATTTTACGGTGTAAGGCACCTTTAAATATTGATTCTCTCCAACTATTACGAAAAAAGATCACCTTTTGAACGGTGATCTTCGTTTATTTCTTATATTATTTTAAATCTTCGATGGAGTTGATATCCATATACGCTGGAACAACTAGACCAAGTTTCGTGCCGGCTAGGTTTTCGCCGAGGTCTTGGAATTTGCCTTTGTATTTTTTGTAGTAGTCGGCGTGGGTGGATGGGAGCCATGCCGCAACGGAGGCATCGAGGCTGCCGTCGGCAACACCGGTCCACATTGGTCCTGCTTCTACTTGTCTTAATGTCACTTTGTAGCCCATGTCGGTTAAGACGTTGCCGATGACATTGGTGCTGGCAATTTCACTATCCCATGCAACGTAGCCGAGGGTGATTTTATCACCGGACACTTTATTGGCACCTTTGGTCCATTGTGCTACCTTATCCCCATTTTTCTTTACCCATTTAGCAGCAGCATCTTCCGGATTGTCGCCATTCTCAATACTGTTCATCACGACAAAAAGTGATATAAAAGCTACGATTAATATATTATTCCTTTATATTTTCAAATAGCAAATGAGAACGTCACTCTATATGTAAGGTGATAATTTTACGATATTTCTTCGTCAAATGGCAGTGTATGACTAATAAATTTTTTTCTCTTATCATACAAATATCAAAATATATAGTTGAATATATCTACTCATGTTAAAATCAAATGGAATATTTTTCTTAATATGAATGTATTTATAACTATTTTTTATAAGGAGAAATGAAAATGAAAAAAATCTTCTCGCTTTTTGTAAGTATTTGTTTACTGGCGGTATTCTTTACGAGTAATTCGACCGAAGCTCAAGCTGCGTCCTATGACAAAGCCTCTGCAATCAAAACTCTTGCTGTAAAATCTTCTCCAGGCTCATCATATAAAACAATTGGGATAATTAAAAAGGGCGCAACAGTGAAAGTATATGGTGGAGTACCTGTCGGTAAGGACCAGGATGACTGGTATTCTTTTCAGCAATATGGCTTTTCCAAAATCAAATACAAAAACAAATATGCATATGTCAAAACGGATGATCTAAAGTTTGCTAATCCATTTAATTGGGCTCCAGGAGTAAAATCAAGTGTGATTAAAAGCGTTTATAATAATAAATATGTTTCAAAACACGATAAAATAAAAATAGTTAAATATGCTGATTCGGGGAAAAAAGGCTCTCCTGGATTTTATGTAATGTATGTACAGCAAAATGGAAAAGGCGAATGGTTTGAGCTTATTAATATTAACTGTAAAACAGGTTGGTATCACGGTTAATTTTTTGAACAAGTCTCGTCTAAAAAAATTTCTTTTAATAATAGAAAAACAACAAACTTTGCGAAAACAGCCTTTGTCGAATATGAAAAGCTGACAATAAAAATTGCCAGCTTTTCTGGAGATTACTTATAAACCGAACTCGGTATTTTCACGGTTGGGAAACCCGCCGCATATGGGCCTACTTCGTATTCTTGGAAGACTAATTTAATCCCGCCATCCACATAATAAAATTGGGTATCTTTGTTAATGTGCACATCACTTAGTTTGGAAATGTAGAAAATCTCGGGATGTTTCATCATGTAGTTGTAGGCGTATTTTTGCACTTTGCTGATTTTGGTCTTTGAAGTAAGGATGTTCATCAGCTTTATTTGATTTCCATTGCTGATTGTAAAGTTATAGGAAGTTGCCGTTTCGATTCCATGTGCACCGCCTTGATACAAAGAATCATAGATTAGGATACTCAATTGCTTTCCATCATTGTAATTAACATCATAAGTAGTATAGTAACCGTAATCACATGCATATGGACTTTCCTTGCACAATTGCGGCTCGTCATGTTTGATTTGCTTTTCATCAGCTAACATCTTGAGGTAATTCTTATAAGCACCCTTGGCATAGTTTAATAATGCCTGGTTTATTTTCTTTTCGGCTGTTTTGCTTTGTAGCCCTGTCACCTGCGGATACTTGAGGTCACTGATATTTTTATATTTATATGTCTTTACCGTAACTCCGAATTTTAGATATTTGGTTGTGACATATGCTTTTTTGCCTTTATAACGTATTTCAGACCAACTTGATTTTTGGGCGTAGACGGTTACTTTTGTGCCTTTTTTCAGGGATCCCACCGTTTTGTAATTGGTGCCTGCCCCGCTTCTCACATTTAATTTGTCCACCGCTACAGTGGCCGTTTTGGTGGTGGCTGCTTTGACTGGTTCGTTGCTCATTACAAATGTAGAAAACATCGCCAAAATGACTGCGAAAACTAGTGATAACTTCATCGTTTTTAATCCCTTCACACAAACTCCTCCTTTGCATTTTTCAATAACAATCCAAATTTTAACAGATTATTAGGCGAAATTAAATCAAAAAGTATTCGACATTTTCCGCCTGATCCATGAATTTTGTCGGTGTCAATTTAAGTGGCTGGTAAAACGGGAGAACTGGAGGGTAAATTGATCAAAGTGGTGGGTAAATTAGTCAAACCGGAAGGTATAACTTCAAAAGTGGAAGGTAAAGGGATTTGGGGAAGTTGGCTGGTTGTTTTTTTAGTAGTTTTATAGCATAAATCTTTTTTTCCTTCTGTTATCCGGAAGTAAATTTCCTTTTTTCAGGTGTTTGGATTGGGTGGATGGTCAAAGTGGAGAGTAAAATTGCAAAAGTGGAAGGGAAAACTACAAAACCGGTGGATAAACTAGTCAAACTGGAAGGTAAATCTTCAAAAGTGGAAGGTATTCCAAATTCGGGCTCTAAAAGGCACCACCCTAATTTTGTCGAATCTTATCCCCTCCCAATACTTCTGCTATAATGAGATTAAAAAGTGGATGAGCGTGAAAGAGGTGAAGCATCTTGAAGATTCGTCTGGGTCTGTTAGGGGTAGCGGATTCGTTGGAGATTATCCAGTCTGTGACCCGTGATTATTCTGAGTTTATTTGTACGCCGATTGAGGTTCTGACGGAGGAGGATTTGGAGGAGAAGGTGTCCCCTCTTATTGATGAGATGGATATGTGGCTTTGTACGGGACCCATTACCTATCAGATTGTTCAGGAATGGAACAAGATTGATGCCCCTGTTTTTCACGTGGGCTACAATGGATCAACTCTATACAAAACCGTCCTGCGGGTATTATATGAACAAAAAAATTCGGTGGATGAAATCAGTTTTGACTCGTGCGATGCTCCGACCTGGGAGAATGCCCTCGAGGAGGCCGGGATTACCACCAAGCTAAAATATGTAGAATCCGAAATGATTTCGCTCGAAGGATTAATTCGCTATCATTATGATCTTTGGAAAAGCGGCAAAACGAAAGCAGCCATCACCGGACACCCGATTCATCATGAACTGCAGCATCTTGGCGTTCCGGCGTATCGAAGCCTTCCGTCTACCATGGCGGCTGAGGCGGCGCTGACCCAAATCCTCCGCACCTATGAAATGCTGCATTATAAGTCAACACAGATTGCTGTCCAGATCATTGAGATTGATTCCTTTTTAGACTTGAAAAAGGATACTTTTTCAACCGATGAACTTTTTCACAAAGAGCTCAAATACATGGAAACCCTGCTTGCCTATACCAAAAAGGTACATGGTTCGATCAAGCCTTCGGGATTTGGCCGCTATGTGATTTTTACCACGAGGGGCTTGCTACAGGATATCACCTGCAACTTTAGCCAGCTTCCGGATATGGAGGATTTCGACCAACTGAATAGAGAGGCAGTTACTTGCGGTATCGGAATCGGACAAACGGTCTATGATGCGGAAATTAATGCCGGTAACGCCCTTTTGCATGCAAAGGAAGCGGGTAAAGGCACCTGGATGGTTTGTTTTGATGACAAAAAAATCGCCGGTCCATTGGGAAAACCGGAGCAGCTGACCTATTCCTATACATCCGAACAACTGGAATCGATTAGCCAGGAAACCTCGCTCAGTGTCATGACCTTAAATAAACTGAAATCTTCTTTGAAAAAATTAGCAAGTGACGAGCTGAACGCAAATGAACTTGCGAAATACATGCAAATCCCGGCAAGAAGCGCCCGCCGGATTTTAACGACACTTGAGGAAAAAGGATTTGCTGAAGTGGTTGCTGAGGAAAAACCGCATACACGCGGGAGGCCAAGGAAAATCTATAAGATTGCATCGTTTTAATATCCTTAAAATGAAAAAGCGCCCGTTACATATAGTCGCTTTTTCAATCAAAACCTTCGTTTACTCGAGTACGAGTTATCGGGGGTTTTTTATATTTTACCAATTTTCATTGATGCCGCATTGGCAGCATTTGTTACCCTCTCAATTAAAAAAGATAACCGGTCATCCGGAATCTGGCTGCCAAGTAAATTTATATACAATGAACCCATCACTTTATGGTCAAAACCGATGACAGGGGCGGCAATTGATGCCGTGCCTTCCGTCTTTTCACTGTAACTTACAGCATATCCATTTGTTTTAATTTCACGCAGCTGCGTTAACAGTTTTCCACGATCCTGCTCAGATGGTATTAATTGACGCGTAATCTGCTCGACTTTTTCATGCTCCATAAAGGCGAGCATAGATTTATTGGCGGCACCAATATGTAAAGGAATACGTTCGCCAAGGTTATCAATAATCCTTACATTAGAAGGGCTGTCGACTCTTTCTATGATAATCGCAAAGTTTCCGTTAGGAATACTGAAATAAACGCTCTCCTTAACCTCTTGTGCCAATTGTTCCATGATTGGGCGTGTCGCCTCTCTGAAATCAATATTTTCAAGGGAACGAAGGCCAATTTCCATCCAAGTATATCCTACCTTATATCGCTTAGTTTCGGGAATTTGGGATACCAGGCCATGCCTCATTAAGGTGCTGATAATCCTATGTACAGAACCTACAGGGAGATTGAGTTCTTTTGCAATTTCGGAAATCGCCCACGAATGTTTACTGTCATCCGAGATAAGGACATTTATAACGTGCATTGCCCGATCAATTGATTGAACCATCGTCCTCCCCATCTCCCTTACTAAATCCTTCAATACTGTCCATTCTACAGGACTAGAGAAATGGTGTAAACCTCGATATAACTGAAATTTTTAAATAGTACCTATTGACAGGAAAATAGAAATAATTTTAAATATAAATATATTTTATCGCATTACGAAAACGTTTTTCGTAATGCGAAAAACTAAAACCGAAGAAAGGATTATTTTTTTGATGACCATTGAAAGCGTTTCCCCCTTGGAATGACCTGCTATGGGGTTTCGCTGCTAGTTTAGAAGAATGGAAAGTGAGGTTAAGTTGTTATGCAAACAAACGACTCGAACACGGAGTTACAGCGGACCATGAAGGGCAGACATCTTTTCATGATTGCGCTCGGTGGTGTAATTGGTACCGGATTATTTAACGGTTCAGGCTTGATTATAAGCAAAGCCGGACCAGGTGGATCCATTCTTGCCTTTTTGGCTGGTGGATTTCTCATGTATCTCGTCATGCTTTGTCTTGGAGAATTAGCAGTAGCCATGCCGGTTTCAGGATCATTCCAAGTTTATGCGGCAAAATTTATTGGACCATCTACTGGATTTACGATTGGCTGGCTTTATTGGCTAAGCTGGGCAAATACAGCTGGCTTGGAATTTACAACAGCAGGAATCACGATGCAGCGGTGGTTTCCCGATATCCCTGTTTGGGTGTGGTGTATCGTCTTTGGAGCTGTGATCTTTATGCTTAATGCAATCTCGGCACGAAGTTATGCGGAAACAGAGTTTTGGTTTTCGAGTATTAAAGTAACAGCTATTCTTGCCTTTATTATTCTCGGAGGTGCCGCAGTATTTGGCATCATTCCATTAAAAGCACATGAGGCAGCACCTTTTCTCACTAATTTCACTAGTCATGGTGGTCTTTTCCCTAATGGTATCGCTGCCATTCTATTAACAATGGTGACCGTAAACTACTCCTTCCAAGGGACAGAACTTGTCGGCATTGCTGCAGGAGAAAGTGAAGACCCAGGGAAAACTTTACCCAAATCGATTCGTAATATTATCTGGCGAACAATTATTTTCTTCGTTTTAGCGATTACGATTATTAATGCCTTTATTCCATGGAATAAAGCAGGATTATCGGAAAGCCCATTTGTTTCTGTATTTGATAAAATCGGGATCCCCTATGCAGCAGATATTATGAACTTCGTTATTCTTACTGCAGTTCTATCCGTTGCAAATTCAGGTACCTACGCTGCTTCGAGGGTTGCTTGGTCTTTATCGACAGAAGGCATGGCACCTGCCTTTTTGAAAAAATTATCCAAACGCGGGATTCCGCTTCGAGCTTTAATGATGACCATCAGCGTCTCAGCCCTATCCCTTTTAACAAGTGTTTTCGCAGCTGAAACAGTGTATATATGGTTAATTTCCATTTCTGGCGTTATTACGATTTTTGTATGGATGTCGATTTGTTTATCCCAACTTCTCTTCCGCAAAAAGTACATAAAAGAAGGCGGGAAGTTGGAAGACTTGAAGTTTAGAACACCACTTTATCCAATTGTTCCGATTCTCGGATTTGGATTATACGGATTGATCCTCGTATCCTTACTCTTTATTCCCGATCAACGGTTGGGAATTTACTGCAGTATACCATTTATTATTTTTTGTTATGTGTATTTCCATTTTGTGATTAAAAAGAAAGCAAAAACAGATACAAGTGTGGAGAAAGTTTCCTAAAACATCAAGAGGGGTTGAAAAACATGTATAGCGAACTAAAAGAACGAACATTGGCTGAACAAGTAGAAACGATGACAAGAAAACTTGTTAGTATCCCTAGCGTTAATGGCACTGAAGGTGAAGCGAATGTGGCTGATTTTATTAAACAAACCCTTCAATCCTTCCCTTACTTTACACAACACCCATTGAACGTATGGGAACAGCCAATACCAGGCGATCCGTTCGGCCGAAAAAATATTTTCGCCTTGATTCACGGAAAATCCACATCCCGAAAAACAATTATTTTCCATTCTCATATGGATACCGTCGGGATTGAAGATTTTGGTTCTTTAAAAAAAGATGCGTTAAATCCCGATGCCTTGCAAGCATTTTTCGAAAACTATACATTCGACCAAGAGGTGCAGCAAGATGCCCGTTCAGGTGATTGGTTATTTGGGAGAGGCGCTGTCGACATGCAAAGCGGGATTGCTGTTCATCTCGCAAATGTTCTCTATTTCAGTGAACATTTAGACGAACTGCCTGGCAACATTCTACTGATGTTCAATCCAGATGAAGAAAGCCAGCATGTTGGGGTTCAATCAGCGATTTCTGAATTAAAACGTTTGAGTCAACAAGAGAACTTGGAGTTTGTGGCAGCGATTAACGATGATTTTATTACTCCCTTATATGACGGAGATACCACTCGTTACATTTATACAGGAGCAGCAGGAAAATTACTTCCATGTTTTTATATTTTCGGCCGGGAAGTTCATGTTGGGGACACTTTAACAGGGATTGACCCAAATGTCATTGCTTCCGAATTTACCAGAAGGATTCATAATAATCTCGATTTAGCCGAAACGATCGAGGGGGAATTATGCCTGCCGCCGACTTGTTTATACCAAAGGGACACGAAGGAAATTTACAATGTACAGACGGCCAAAAGCAGCTATTTGTATTTCAACTATTTTATCTATGAACGAACCGCAAAAGAAGTTATGGATCAATTAAAGGAAATAACCATTGATGCCTGTTCTGATGTTGAGCATACCTCCTATACCCGGTACCAAACATTTTTAAAACAAACCGGATTGCCGCCAAAGCCACTTTTTTGGAATATTGAAGTGACAACCTTAGCGGATTATATTGATGAGCTTGAGCGAAAAGGGATTGAAACAACCTCACACACGCAAAGGGTGATTGAGGAAAATAAGGGATTAGAATTGCGGATGCTTTGCTTTAAAGTAGTCGAAGCCTTACAACAACTGGACCCAGATAAGAAACCAAGAGTCATCCTGTTCTTTGCACCGCCTTACTTACCGCATAATTATTTGAAGGATGATCAGGCTCGTGATCGAACATTGCTTCAGGTGATTGAAAAGGTTGTCGCAGAAATGGAAACAGAATCAGAAGAAATCTTTGCTGTTAAAAAATTCTTTCCTTATTTAGCGGATGGAAGCTTTCTTTCCTTACATGAAACCGATGAAGAAATTCTTTCATTGATTCGAAATATCCCTGAATGGGATTCAATCGGAATAACACCCTTTAAAGACATTCGCGAATTAAACATTGCTTCTATTAATATGGGTGTCTATGGCAAAGATGGCCACCAATGGACCGAACGTGTCTTTAAACCGTATACGTTTCACGTTCTTCCAAAGCTAATCCGTAAAACAACAATTCAGTTATTAACCAATCAAGTTGTAACCTTTATATAAGGAAAGGGCTTTGCTGAGGAAAAGCCGCATACACGCGGCAGGCCGCGGAAAATCTATAAGATTTCCCATTTTTAAAAGAAATATCGTCCTCTCTGAGCTGTTTGTGAATTGGTTTAAAAAGGAACTAGCATAATTAGCGGATTAAGAGTTTCAGA
Source organism: Bacillus sp. MUM 116 (assembly GCF_001866655.1). Classification (GTDB taxonomy): domain Bacteria; phylum Bacillota; class Bacilli; order Bacillales; family Cytobacillaceae; genus Neobacillus. The sequence goes on from NZ_MLYR01000087.1 coordinate 30,847, forward strand.
ATGGGGTTATAGAAGGCTTTTCCTTTGAGTTGCAGCAGCAACTCTTTTTTTCATTACGGCAATGGTCAGGGCTGTTAAATTGAGTGATGTAAAAATCATCTTTTGTTAAGCAAATTTTTATTCACAATATGGACACCAACATCACCACCGCCAACTTTTGTTCCTCCTCAACAATTAGAAGCCTATGCAGTCGATTCAGGTGGTATCAATCCGCGTATGTCATATAAAAATTGATCATTCAGGACAAATGCCCAGGAATTTATCTCAAAAATGCATATGCTCTAAAGATAAATTAAAGGAGGAGGATGAAAGTGATTATTAATTATGCTTATTATCCAACATATGAAAGAATTGGTTTAGGAGGACCTGGCTCAGGAGTTGGGTTTTCTCCCGGTCTTGGTTTAGGAGGTCCAGGTTCAGGACTTGGCTTTGGTCCAGGTCTTGGTTTTGGTGCTCCAGGTTTTGGTGCTCCAGGTATTGGTGCTCCTGGCTCAGGAGTTGGGTTTTCTCCGGGCCTTGGTTTAGGAGGTCCAGGTTCAGGAGTTGGCTTCGGTCCAGGTCTTGGTGTTGGTGGACCAGGTTTTGGTGCTCCAGGTATTGGTGCTCCTGGCTCGGGATTTGGTTTTGCTCCGGGTCTTGGTTTAGGAGGACCTGGCTCAGGATTTGGTTTTGCTCCAGGTCTTGGTTTTGGTGCTCCAGGTTATGGTTATGGCTATCCACATCCGTACCCATTTCCATACCCTTATCCATACCACTAAATTACAATTTAAACATTTTTTAAAATTAAAATCGCTGATGTTAAAGAGTACGAGTAAGAATGGATTTTATTTAAAAAGGAGCGCCTCTATAATACGTGGAGACGCTTTTTCTTGTTCGAGAGATGGTTTGGTTTAATAGGGATGTTGCCGCGGGGGTGTTGGCTAATAAAAATGAAGAAATCACCAACTAATAAATAAAAGAGAAGAGGTGTAGATTGAACTTTCTATTACAAAGGACGGTAAGCCTCATTTAGAGCTTTTAATTAAAAATAAGAAGGGATAACGTAGGGATAAGGAAGATGAGGATTGGGAATTACCGGAAAATGATGGCCTCCAACTACAATATAGTATTCTTGACCATTTTGTTGAACAATATTTCCCCACGGTCCATAGAACATTGGTATGCCTGTGGTTCCAGAATATTGAGCAGGATGACCTCCATACGTATTCACACTAAGCATTTTCACACCTCCTAACTATGTTATGCAAGGCTGATTTTTCCTGTGCTTTGCTTCTGTGCGATTTTAGAAACCAAAGGATAAAGCTTAATGCAGAAATACATATAGGCATGAATAAAAAAACCTCTCAAACTACTTGTTACATCTCTACTTTGTGAAGGGCAACTATTGGGTGCTTTTCCAGAAAAAATCTGGCTGCTTATACAGCAGCCAACTCAATAAGGGTATTTTAGACCATAATCGTTCAACGAATTTCGATAGGTAAGAGTAGCTGGTGATATCGGTGATGGAGGTATAAATGGAAAGACCATTGGTTTATACCACGGATTGTAGTGATGCAAAATTATGTAGTAAACCATTCATATCATCCTTTCATTCAAAGTTACAGTAGATTATGAGTGTTCACCTAAATATGATTGGATGGATGCCTAGTTTATTAAATGACCATTTATTTAAAACGAGATATACAACGATGCCACAGGGGGCTTTGCTTCAAGTTGGCAGTTTTGCTGATGAAGACCAGGCTTTTTATTTTTCGATTGCGAATACTGATTTATCTGTGGAAAATATGTTGCTTATATAGGCACCCTACCTAGGAACAAGAACAATATAAATCAAACATCCTAAAAACTAGTATTACTAAAAGGGCAAGCAAAGCTTGTCCTTTTTGTTTTTTAAGGCTCTTTTCGTAATCTTTGTTGCTGATCGAACAAAATAATGTTTCGTACATTAAAACTTACAAAAAACGACGAAAAGATGCCATGATACCTTAAATAGTTCGGTTTTAGACATTGGTTCGAAAAACCACAATCTTTGCGAAAACAGTGTGTTTAAAAATTAACCTGCACTCTGAATTCATGTTTTGCATCCTATGTTCGTTATAACTATTGTCCCCACGTTGTCGCCTCCAGCCCCACGAATTGATTTTGCTACAGTTATTGGTGAATTAAAAACTGACCCACCGAAGTTGACAACCCCGCCTGAAATGATACCAATATGGATACCGTCTTTTTTAACAACCAAGTGTATTCCCCCTAAAGTGCTCTTACATCATTATATGTGCAAGCTGGTATACTTGTTTGTACATATATGATATGATCATTCGCGTCCTGGTAGGGCTTGACTACCCACATATGAAAAAATACCAAGGAATGTTGTGCCGGCTTCCGCCAATTTATGCACTTTCATTCCCTGGTATTTTTTATATTCCCGGAATTTAAGAAATTCCAAATCACGAAGGGGAAAACGGTTGTTATCAATTTAGTTATTACCATAAATTGGCTGGTCTACTACATCAGGGTCAACATAATTTGTAGCACTTACACCGGTATTTGATATCACTGTCCCCCCTATGTTAAATCCTCCAGAACCAGCATAGTCTTTGGATTCAGTCTTTGGTGTCATAAAAATGGCGTCACCAAATTTGACATTACCATTTGTGGTGATATTATCGATTGTTATAGGTCCATTAATAATTGCAGGCATTTAGGCAGCCATCCTTTTCATTATTTTTTATTTTCTTGGAATTTTAAGAGATTCCAAATCACGAAGGGGAAAACGGGTTTTATTACTTTAGTTATTACCAGTAATTGGCTGGTCAATTACGTTAGGGTCAATAAAATTCGTAGAGCTTACACCGGTATTTGTTATTATGAACACTCCTGTGTTAAATCCACCGGCACCAGCAGGAGTCTTAGATGCAACCTTTGGTGAGTTGAACAAGCTATCACCAAATTGGACATCACCATTTCCAGTGATATTATTTATTATTACTGGTCCACCAATAATCGCAGGCATTTTGACAGCCATCCTTTTTATTTAAGTAAACTCGTTTTAATAGGCTATGCACTCATTCCTGTTCTTGTGCTTTTTTATTTTAGGCGTTTTTTCTATTGGGTATATAATAACCTCTTAAAACTGCATTTCCTCATATAAAAAGGGCGTGCTAAAACGGTGCACGCCTTTTCCTTGTCATCAGATCCGAACCTTATATTCCTTTACCTCCGGCGGTAATGGGCAAACATACTCTTCCCCATCCCGGCGTTCCAGCAGCTCCGCCTTCGCCTTTTCAATAAGCTCCGGCTGCTGCAGAACATCGATCGCGGTTGCGGCCATAATTTTTCCAGCATGAAGCATCCCCTTATGCGCAAGCGAAGTCGTTCCCGTAGCAACGATTTGCCATGTATGGAGCGGGGTTCCGAGCGGTTCACATGCCGTCATACATTGTGCGGTTGGCACAATCCAGCTCACATCCCCCACATCGGTTGAACCCGCCATAAATTCATCAGGTGAGAACGGATTAAGGATATCCGCCATCTCTTTACCCGCCAAAGCCCGATTCTTCTGCACCTCAAACTTTTTGTCCGCCTCTGCCAGGGTTGCGCGGATTTTTTGCGCGAATTGAAGTTCTTCTTCATTATGTTCAGGCACACCCAATTCCACGAAGTTCTCATACATCACCTTTTCCAACGTTGTATTCGGAATCACATTCGAGAGCGCTGAAGCGAGGTCGATCTCTACCTCGGTGCCTGTCATCAGCGCCGCCCCCCGCGCGATATCGCAAACCCGCTGGTAAACCTCCTCGGTCTGCGAAACCCTTGGGGCCCTCACAAAATACAAAACTTCCGCCTCCGCCTGGACAACATTTGGAGAAAGCCCGCCCGTATTTGTGATCGCATAATGTACTCTTGCTTCAGGAATGATATGCTCACGTAAATAGTTCACACCGATATTCATAAGTTCAACCGCGTCAAGGGCGCTTCTGCCTAAATGAGGGGTTGCTGCTGCGTGCGAACTTTTTCCTTTAAATTTGAAATATACCTCATAACAAGCAAGAGTTCTCGCCGACCAGATATTATTGGTCGTTCCCGGGTGCCATGTTAAGGCAATGTCGACATCATCAAACACTCCGGCTCTCGCCATAAATGTCTTGCCGCCGCCAATTTCCTCGCCCGGGCAGCCGTAATAACGGACGGTCGCTTCGATGTTGTTTTCTTTCATGTAGGTTCTTAGTGCAATCGCGGCAGCGAGGGAGCCTGTCCCGAGGAGGTTATGTCCGCAGCCATGGCCGTTGCCCCCGGCTTTCACGGGATCCGGTTGTGTGGTGCCGCCATTTTGGCTTAGCCCTGTCAGCGCGTCAAATTCTCCTAAAAACGCGATAACCGGTTTGCCGCTGCCATAACTGCCGATGAAAGCGGTTTTAATTTCGGCTACGCCTTTTTCTACCGAAAATCCCTCTTCTTCTAATGTTTTGCATAATAACTCCGCTGATTGAAATTCTTCAAAGCCAGTTTCAGCAAAACCCCAAATCCGATTGCTTACTTGAATTAGTTTTTCCCGTTTTTCTTCGATAATTTGTGATAATCTTGTACGAAAATCCATTGTGATCACCTCTTATGCTAATTGGTTATTTTCTATGAAACTAGGATTATTTTTTGGAATTTTGTAGAGTAAACCGCAAATTAACACGATTACCAGTGCGCCAATTAGGAAAATGAACGCCGCCTGGAATGATCCTCCAAAGCCGTCGATTAGCGCGCCCATTGTTGTCGGCGCTATGAACCCGGCCATTCCTCCGGCAAAATACATCATTCCCATGAACGAGCCAATGATATTTTGTGAAACATATTTAAGTGGAATTGTAATAACCGCCATCGCAATGGCTGAATCACCTAAGGAGAATATACTTTGATAGGTAATCGCCAGTTGAATATTTGGTGCCTTGAACATTAAATACAAGCAAATACCGGAAACGATAGCGCCGATTAACACGATTATTTTTTCTTTGCCTGCCAATGCTTTGTCAATTAAATAGCCCGTAAGAACAGCAGCGAACAGGCCGCATCCCTGTGGAATCATGGATAGTGAGCCAACTGCTCGTAAATTTAGGTGGCGTGATTGCTCCAAATACGTCGGCAGCCATGAAGAGAATCCCCAATGGACAACACTTGAACAAAAATACATAACGACGATCGTCCAAAGAAGCTTGCTTTTGTATAAGTCTTTCATTGGTAGGGCAGTAGAATGCTTGTTGGTTGATTTTTCAACCTTTGGTGGATTGTAAAATTTAAGAAGTAATAGGGTTACAACGAGACCGAGACCGCCAACGATGTAAAACATGACCCGCCAGCCCCATGTGTCTGCGATTAGTCCGGCTAGGTATAATGCGAGGACCCCGCCGATTAGCTGTGCAGCAAGGAGCATTGATTTGGCTCTTGCGCGTACTTCTCTTTTGTAAATTTCGGTGATGGCAACTCCTGACCCAGTCGGAAGACCCCCGTCCCCTAATCCAAGTACAAAACGAATCGCTAGGATTGATATGAATGACCCTGTCATCCCGGTTAGCAATGAAAATAGTGAAATGATAAATACGGCAATTACAATGACTTTTCTTGAGCCAAACTTGTCGGATATCCAGCCGGCAATCAGGGTCATTAACGCACTGCTCAACCAGAAGCTGCTGATCACCATACCGCTCTGGGTTTGCGATAAATGCAATTCTTTACTAATCGGAATAATCGCCACATTCATCCCAAACAACGTCAACGAATCCACCAGCCATCCTAAAAACAACAACGAGAAAATAAAATTACGCCTGCCATTGTTCATTCAAATACCCTCCATTTTTAAAATTATTATTTTCGGTCAATAACGGCCTTGACCATAATTATATAACCGGTCCTCGATTTTGCGCAATAGATTTCTAAATATTTCAAAAAAGTGGAATCGACAAAATTCAGGTGATGACAGGCACCACCTGAATTTTGTAGAAATGAAATAAGCCCCTGATCGTAACACCGTAGATTAACTTGGCTAGAAGGTAACCAAATCAGAGCTACATTACGATAGGGGCTTTATTAACAGAATATCCGATAATAAGGTAATTTAAACCTTCAGTTGTCTTAAAAAAGAATAATCAAGGATACAGTAAAGACGAGAAACCATGAAAATCCCCATAAGGAGATGAAATACTCTCTTCCCTCACGCTCGAATTTCCATTCCATGAACACCCTTACGCCTTGCGAAATGGTGATAAAGATGAAAATAAGATATTTTGTGGAGGCAAAGTCTAATGTGATAGAAGCGGCAATATATAGGACGATCAAAATGACGAGAGTCCAGTTGTGAAAAGTGTTCACAGGCCGATCAATCCATCCGGGTTTCTTTTTAATCTTTAATTTTTTTCGAAGCAGAACCTCAACAAGGTACCCAAAAAATAGCATGGGAATCACAAATAGAATGAATTCTTTTATCTCCAAGACGCCACCTCCCGAGATTATATTATTCGCGATGGACATCCAAACCTCCTCTAATAACAGATTTTTGGGTATAATAATGGAATATGGATTTTTTCGGGTAAAGGGGGTTTGGATTATGGATTCGGAATTGTTGCAACGGTTTGCGAGCGAGATTGCGGATTTTATGGGGCCCAATTCCAGTGAGGATGCTCGAACGGTCCAAAAGGGATTGATGCTGTACCGGCAAGGGTTGGTGACGCAGCTTGCATTTAATCAGGATATGGTCACGGCGACCGTTCAGGATGTAACGCCGGTAAAAGTCAGCCTTGACCTCAGCTTTTTTTCGATGAGTAAATGCTCGTGCCCTTCGGATGAGTGGTGCCGTCATAAAATGGCTGTCTTTTTTGCGGCTTATTCACGGATCGGCAGTGTTGCTGATTGGGTGGAGGCGTGGCGTGAGCCGATGAAGGAAAAACAGGCTGCTGCCAGCTGGGGGGTCCAGGCGGCGAAGGATTTAATTAAAGCGAACGGAGTGTTGAAGCCGGATTACGGCCGCTGGGTTCATTCGTTTGAGGTAAGCTTTGATACGCTGCTGCATTCGAAGAAATCGACGACCCCTTATGTCGTGGAGGAATTGTTCAAGATTTATGAGCGGCAGATTCGCGCGGCTGCCCCTCTTGAAAAAGAATGGCGTTTGCTCTATGAAATGGTCGGAAACGTTATTTCGTTTAAAAAGCTGGCGATGCTGAGCGAGCAGTCCGGGCATTCGGAGGAATTGACGAAACGTACCTATGGCCAAGTGTTTGACCAGTTACTAGATGACGCGGACGAACTGGTCGAGAAAATCGGCATGCAGTCGATGCCATTTGATTTTGATGAGTTCATTTTAAAATTAAAGGACGATACATTTGGGTTATTGACCTGTGTACAGGGGCTGGAATTTGAACGGATTTATCTGTACCGCCTGCTATGGACCGGTTTGTTTAAAAAGAAGGAATGGCGGGAAGAGGAAATTCTCAAGATAAAAGAACGGATGAAGGAGCTCCAGGACTGGGAGAATCCCGGGCCGCTGATGATTGCCGGGATACACTTGCATTTTCTGCTGCAGAAGGATGATTCGGCACTTCGCTCGATTCATAGTTGCGGGGATGAGTTTGTTACGCCATATATGATACATTGGATTGATTTTTTAAGCGGTCAAAAGGCTTGGAAGCGTGTCGGACCGGTGATTGAGCTGTTTTTAGGAAAAATTAAAAGTTATTTGGATCAGTTGGATGGTTATCGAAGTTGCGCAAGTTTCACCAGGACGGCGATTCGCGCGATTGCGCCTTTTTGCGGGGAAAATGACCGTTTTGATTTGTTTGAGAAGGCGTTGGCGCAGACGCTACCTTATAGTTTTTCGGATTATGAGTATGTGCTGTTTGAGCGCGGGATGTATGATAAATGGGGTGAGCTTCAGGCGTTTATCGGGTTGAATTTTTACGATATCCCGAAGGAACGGGTGAAAGTGATTGAAAAGGAAAAGCCAGAGCTGCTATTGGCGCTCCTCCACCAATCGGCCCAGAGGGAAATCGACGCCAAAAACCGCTCCAGCTACAAAATGGCCGTCCGCCATCTAAAAAAATTGCGGACGATCTACAAGAAGGTTAAACGTGTCGACGATTGGGAGTACTTTTTCGAAACACTGATAGAACGAACCAAACGACTGCGGGCGTTCCATGAAGAGTGCAAGCGAAGTAAATTGATAGAGAGTTAACGCGGTGATACGGCGGCATCATACGGTTACATCATACGGTGACATCACACGGTGACAGGCACCGCCCGTGGACATTTTGCCCCCTTGTCCATGCCACGCGGACAAGGGGGAGAAGATGGTGATTTTGCGCTGTCTCCCTTTTTGTTTACTGGCCAGTTATCTTTTTTATAACAGCTTAAGAGCCAGGCATCCCTGCACCTGGCTCTAAAAACTTTTCTAAATCTAAAAATATAGGTCATATCTGATTGTTTTTTACAAGGTCATGGTTATACTTTTCTAATTGACCCTGTAAGACTGATATGTAATTCATCATCGCCATTCTTACAATCGAAGGATAGTAGCGATTATAAAGTTCGAATTCACATTCCTCTAAATCCATCTTTTTTAATGCAATCATTTTATTTAATTCCTCTGTAAACATCGATCATTCCCCCTCCATAATGAACAATTCCTTACCTTTTCACTAGCATTCTCCCAATTAATCTTGTATAGGATAAGGATAGACAAAAGTTTCAGAGTTTATACTAGAGTTTCGACTCTATTCTATTCTTAAACTTGTATAAAAAGAACGCTCCCATCAACGCGAAGCATTTGAGTAAAAATAGACTATTTTTCATTTTTTTGGTATTTTTTTGTGACTAGGTTACCTTTGCAGATTTTATTTTCCACCTTCCACGTTTATTGGTCACTTTCAGGATTTTATTTGCCACTTCGCACAATACAGCTTAAAAACCCAGGCATTCGCCTTTCTGAATTAATTTTCTCCCCTGCCTAGGTCCATTTTTTGCAGGAATTCCTAAGATTGAAGTTAGTTTTTTTATTTTATTTTCCACCTTGTACAATATATCCCTCACCTTCCAAGTTTTATCGCACACTTTCATCATTATATTTGCCGCTTCTACCATTTTATTTCCCGCCAACTTGTAACCTACAAATAAAAATTCCAGATTATATTTTGCTAGCAACCTGTCCATACTAGTTTTAGAGTTTAAAAAACAAGGAGGTTACTACAATGCTAACTGCCAAAATGAAGAAATTACTGACCGTCCTTAGTATTACGGCAATCCCGTTGGTCGGAATCAATCAAACTGCGCTTGCAAAAACGACTACTGAAAAAGTCACCGTTACTGCATCCCATCTCAATGTTCGGGAATCTCCAGACATTTCGGGCAAAGTTAAGGGAATCATTCACAAAGGAGAATCGTATAAGGTCATTCAAAAAAAGAATAACTGGGATCAGATCAAACTAAAAAACAACCAAATTGGCTGGGCCAGTCACGCATACCTTGCTCCCACTAATCATATCGGAGCAACCGTAAAAGTTGATTTTTTAAATATCAGGCAGGGTCCAAACATCTCAAGCCCGGTTATCGGTAAATTATATTGGGGTGCAAAAATAAAGATCCAAGCAGAACAGGCCGGCTGGGCAAAAATGGTCTCTTCCACCGGTGTTACAGGATGGGTATCCGAAATTTACATCACAAAAGACGCGCAGGAAAAGGACAAGCACCAAACCCAACCAGCTACATCAAAGACTACTACTGAAAAAAAATCAGCTCCGACCCAGGACAAAAAGAATTCGTCACCTTCAACCAAACCATCTCAGACTTCAACTGTACAAATGAAGACCGAATCCATCAAAACAGCAACGAATCAGGGACCCCTTGGCGGAAAAACCATCGTACTTGATCCAGGTCATGGCGGTGTCGATGTTGGGACCACGAGCATTACCGGTACCCATGAAAAAACACTAACCTTAGAAACTGCCAAAGCCGTAGAAAAAAAGCTTAAAAATGCTGGCGCCAATGTCATCATGACGCGGACGAATGATACTTACATCTCCTTGGAAGATCGCGCCCGGCTCTCAAACCGAAACGATGCGGATGCTTTTATCAGTTTTCATTACAATTGGATCCAAGACTCTGCCGTCAGTGGTTTGACTGATTTCTACTTTCAAAAATCAAGGGATAACGAATTAGCCTCTAAGATATTAAATGAAGTCGTGAAAACAACAAAATTAAATAACGTCGGTACACGGTACAATAACTTAAGTGTACTCAGAAATAACTCGCAACCGAGTACGCTCATTGAGCTTGGTTTTCTTTCCAATAAAAAAGAAGATGCGATTGTTGAAAGTGACAACTTCCGGGAAAATGTTGCGGAAGGAGTTTACTCAGGGCTGCTTGATTATTTCTCCAACAAATAAAATGGGACCTCATTATGAAGTCCCATTTTATTTATGCTAATCTTCTCTGCCAGCAGCCTCATCGACGGCGTTATCGGCAGCATCGCCCGCTTTGTTACCCATTGCTCCGCCAACAACTGCCCCCGCAACGGTACCAATTGGACCAAGAACGGAGCCTACTGCAGCACCTGCAACAGCACCGGCGCCAGTTCCAACCGCTTCACCAGCGTCAACATCAGCACGATTGCGTTCATTGTTTTCAGCCATTCTACTCACTCCCATGTTTTATTTTCGGGAAGCACCTTCCCGGACCTATTTTTCCCTATTGGGACATATTTACTCATCAAAGCAAAACTCCAACTTTTGGGTTATAATAAAGGAATATGGATTTTTGCACGGTAAAGGAGCATGGGGATCGATGCTTAAAACAAGGTTTATTAAATTGCTGACAATGAAATTAGAGGATGGGCGCTATTTTTTGACGGCGCAAGAGGAGCGCGGTTACTTTTTACATCCGGATGACTGGAAAAATCTTGTGTTCAGCCGCCATGAAGAGAGCTTTTTTGGCACGCTGCTGGAAACGGAGAACATAAGTGGTATTGAGGGTGTAATACTGAGCGGCTGGCAGCTAGTCTCGCTTTTTGCAAAAGAATCGTTCAATCGCTTTATTGAGTGGGACTGGAGTGAAGAGTCAGAGATTTGTCTCGCTGCTGCTTTTGCACTTCACGAAGGGATTATCGAAAAAGATTGGCTTCCGGATTTTTCGGTATGGGAGAATGGCGAGTTCCGCTGGCAGCTGCCGGAACGGGTGAAAGATGAGTTTGACCCCTCCTTTTGGGAGCAAGAGGTGGAGGTTGGATCAAGGGCTTTCGATAAGAACGTAAGCCGCTTACTTCCCGTCGACTCGACGCCAGAAATTCAGTCCACTGAAACGGCACTCCAATTTATCAGCGACCTTTACAACAGCGCGCTTGACGCTTATTTGACGCGGAATTCGGCAATGAAGGAATTGTTCGGGCCAAAGCTCGACCTTTTGAAAAAACAAAATATTTCCGGCAGCGAACTTGCCCGTTATTTTGATGAAGAAAGCTGGCTGGAGTGGGTCGGAATCAAGGAAAGCGATACACCGTTTACGATTGGCTTAAGACTCGAGGAACCGCTGGATGGTGAAGGCGCCTGGAACTTGGATGTTTTTTTACGCGGAAAGAAAAATGTCGATGAGATGGTGGGCCTTGAGTCGAAAATTCCCGGGAAATGGCAGCCATATCTCGACAAAGTCAACAAGCAGATTGCACGCTGGGTGCGCTTAATTCCATGGCTTGCAGATGAGGAGGAAGCTCGTCTGAAAACTCACCTCACCGAGGAAGAAGCGTGGATGTTTTTAACGGAAGCGAGTGAAACTTTGGTGGCGCTGGATGTGGAGATCCTCCTCCCTTCCTGGTGGCAGGCGATGAAAAATGCCAACCTAAAGGTGAAGGCTTCACTAAAAGGAACTTCAAGCCACCGGCCATCGTTTGTCGGCTTGCAGGATGTGCTCGATTTCAACTGGCGTTTTTCGATGAACGGTGTCGACCTGTCCGAGGACGAATTCAGCCAGCTTGTCGAAGAAAAGCGCCGGCTTGTTTATATTCGCGGCCGTTGGGTGAAGCTCGATCCGCAGTTTATCCGGCAAATCCAGGATTTGATGAAACGTGCGGAAAAAGAAGGACTCCATGTCCGCGATTTGCTTGAGCAGGAGCTTGTGGATTCGGAGGCAAGCGACGATGATCTGGAAAACCCGAAGGCATTTGCGAAAATTCAAATCGAGTTGAACCGACAGTGGAAGCAGATGATCAAACAGCTTTCGGAAGTGAAGGAAATCCCGATGGAACCGGTGCCGGAGAGCTTGAACGGCGAGCTCCGCCCCTACCAGCAGCTGGGGATGAGCTGGCTGTGGTTTTTGCGGCAGTACGGGTTTGGTGCGGTTTTGGCCGATGATATGGGCCTTGGAAAAACGGTTCAGTTGATTTCTTATATGTTGAAGGTGAAAGAGCTGGTTGGTGATGAAGCTTTAGCACCGGTTGATGCGGAATCTCGGGGCCGGCGGCGGAAAAAGGATGTTTCGGAGGATGCCGCTCCAGCCGTCAAGATTCCGACAAAGGCTTCGCTTATTATTTGCCCTACCTCCGTTCTGGGTAACTGGCAAAAGGAACTCGAGCGTTTTGCACCGGAAATGGAGATTTATTTGCATTACGGATCGAACCGCTTGAAGGAAGAAGCTTTTTTGGAGCGGGTTCGCGGAGTTGATGTCGTGTTAACTTCTTATGGCTTGAGCCATCTCGATTCCGATGAGTTCGAATCTGTGATTTGGAGCACGATTGCGATTGACGAGGCGCAGAATATTAAGAACGCACAGACGAAACAATCGAAGGCGGTCCGCAGGCTGCGAGGCCGGCACCATGTTGCTTTAACCGGAACGCCAATGGAAAATCGCTTGTCGGAGCTATGGTCGATTTTTGATTTTACCAATCATGGTTATTTGGGCAGCTTGGGGCAATTTCAGAAGAAGTTTGTGATTCCGATTGAGAAGGATGAAAAGAAGGAAAAAGTGCAAAAGTTGCAAGGATTGATTCGGCCGTTCTTGCTGCGGCGGACGAAGAAGGACGAAGAGGTTGCGCTCAATTTGCCGGAAAAGCAGGAGCAGAAGGAATACTGTCCGCTGACGTCCGAGCAGGCATCGCTGTATGAACAGCTGGTCCGTGATACGTTTGAGCAGATTGAAAAATTGTCCGGTTTTGAGCGTAAAGGGTTGATTTTGCAAATGCTAAGCCGTTTGAAACAGCTGTGTAACCACCCGGCGCTGTATTTGAAAGAGGCAGCGGCAGGACGGCAGCTATTGGAGCGGTCGAATAAATTGGAGAAGCTGGTTGATCTGGTGGATGCCGTTCTGGATTCTGGCGAGAGCTGTTTGATTTTCACTCAGTATATTGAAATGGGCGAAATGATTCGTACTGCGTTGAAGAAGCGGTTTGAGATTGAGGTACCGTTTTTGAACGGAAGTGTGGCGAAGACGCAGCGGGATGCGATGATTGAGCGGTTCCAAAATGGTGAGTTCCCGGTATTCCTGCTTTCATTGAAGGCTGGCGGAACGGGATTGAACTTGACGGCGGCCAATCACGTGATTCACTATGACCGATGGTGGAATCCGGCCGTTGAAAACCAGGCCACGGACCGCGCCTATCGGATTGGACAGTCGCGGTTTGTCCATGTGCATAAACTGATTTGTACAGGAACGCTTGAAGAAAAAATAGATGCCATGCTCGAGAAAAAACAATTCCTAAACGACCAAATCATCCAAAGCGAAAACTGGATCACCGAACTCTCCACCGATGAGCTAAAGGATCTGGTGTATTTGGGATAACAATGTGAAAAGTCCACTTCATACGGTGACACACTAAAGTGACAGGCACCGTTCGTGGACTTTTTGCTATTTTGTCCGCTCGGGGTGAACATTTTTAACTGAAATTCAACATAAAAATTTTTATCGACACATTTTGACCAGATATCAACATATTTTAAGAGGATATCGACAATTTCCTTTTCCAAGAGTATCCTGAGCAATAAAAAAAACGACAGCTACACTGTCGTCCAACGGGAAAATACCTCAATCTCTTTCTCTTGCCCTCTGTGTATCTCTAATATTCTTTTGAACCGTTATGGCTGCAAATAAACTTAGAACAAAGGACATCCCATAAAATCCCTTTTCGCTTAAAACAATACTTCCTGCATTGTATAAACCGATGACCATTAACGAAATCGAAACAATCATGGCAAACCAACTAATACCATAATAAATATTCGTAACTGGTATTCCCTCTTCTTTATCCCTTACTGCCTTTTGTAAAGATACCGCTGAATAGAGTCCGAACACTAAAACGGCAAAGTAATATCCTTTTTCGTTTAATTGCATCGTGGCGTTAAACAAGCCTATGAGATAAGCCGCAACACCTACTAATAGCGCTGCCCATGAAGCCCCTTTGAAAGCTGAAGTCGGTTCCCCCTCTTTCCTTTCCACTTTTATTTTTGGATCATTTTGTTTTCCTTTATCGAACAAAACCTCATGATCATTAGACATTGAATGTTTCCCCCTCCATCTTTTTATCTAATAAACACGGGGCACCCCAGATACGCTGTAGTGCTCCTACTTAAATCTATTATATAGAAAATTTTTACAAAAAATAGATCATTTTATTCTTAATTTCCAATTACGCCTAACGAATAATTGGAAATTGCATCTATTTATCTAGAGAGTAGGTCGCTTGGGCCTTGTTTTTCCCCCTTATCCCCTTCATCCCAAATAAAAACCTCAGTACTCTCAAGCGCCGAACCACAAAATGATAGGAGCTCATAATCAAAATAAAGGAAATGGAAATAAGAAAAATCAACTTAACTGGTAGTGGCCATGATAGGTCGCGGATGAAAAAGCCAAGCAGGACAATGACAGGTTGATGCAAAACATAAAATGGCATTGATGCTTCACTCGCGTACTTTAGAAAGCGATTGGAAAAGGATAAATATTTGTCCCCCAAAAAGAAAATACATAATAACAAGCTCCAGCAATTGACCGTCCGTACGCCAAAAAAGAGTATCTCCTTTATAGACCCCGGTTGGGGATAGGCCATCGTAAACCAGACGATGTAAATCACCGTAGTAATCAAGGCAAGAATTCCGTGAACCTTTATCGTCGATTTAAGTTTCGTTTTAAACTCACCACTTGAAAAAAAATAATAACCATAAATGAACACGATTAGATAAAAGATAAGATCCCAGCCGCCTAATCCTTGAGTCTTGATTAATCCAGATGCAAACAAGATTAGTGGCAGCAACCACAGATGCACCAAGCCAAATCTCCCACCACTTGGGGCTTTTTTAAAAAATGGAATAGTAAGTAGGGAAAATACAAGCAGCACCAGTAAGTACCATAAATGTAATCCAAAGAAAGCGAAATTCCCTGTTCCGCCAAAACCCAAATAAACCCCTTCAAAATAGTGAGGAATAAATTCGAAGAAGGAGCCATGAAACTGTTGGTTGGCGGTTCGTTCGATAAAAATTTGATGAGGAGTCAAGATGAATACTCCAAACACAAGCGGTACCCCAAGCCGCATCAACCGTTCTTTGAAAAAAGCAATGACTGACCGATTTTTCAAGGCATATCTCACACTTATTCCTGAAACGGCAAAAAAGATCGGCATCATCCAAGCCCCGACAAAGAGGGAAAATACTAAAATACCACCAGAATCCAATTCATTATTTTTAACATGCCAAGGAAATGGATTAAAAAACATTGAACAGTGGTAAAGGAAAACCCCGAATGTCGCGATTACACGAATCCAATCCAAATTATATTGTCTGTTTTGATGCCCCATATTTCACCTCAAAATATCCGCTATTATACCCATACCAATTTTACCATTTTAATACAGTTATAGATAATGAAATTAATGCTTATAAAATTTCAAGCATTTTCTTTTACTACCTATAATGTTCCAATTATAACTCTTACTTTTATAACATGCTGGTGATCATCGATGAACTGGCAGACTATCCTCATCATAGCTTGAATTATATTTTTTCTATTAGGATGGTTTTTTTTTGTTTATGGAAGGGTCTTTTGAATCGTTTTGGGAGGCATTCTTGGAGGCGCTGGCAGATATCTTCCTGGATTTTACTCCAAGTTTTCAAACTGTTGCCATCCTTTTTTTGTTTATTGGCCTTTTAATGTTGGTAATCGGTGGTTTCGCCTTTTATACTCATACTAATGTGGATCTTTTGAAACTGGTGCCCAGCAGCTGGTAATGTTTCCATTTTCCTGCTCTTATAAAGAATAACACTTTAGATGGATATGAACATTAGTCAATAAAAATCCACAAAAAAGAGACCTAACACTTCCATGTTAGGCCTCTTTAAATTTATTACTTTAAAATAATTACTTTTACTGTTTTTCTTCCGAAGTCCCGAGCCTGTGCCATATTCGGCTTTAATATATCAATTCGGTGTCCATGAATGGCACCGCCTGTATCGCCGGCGATGGCCACACCGTAGCCTTCTACCCAAACTTTGCTTCCTAATGGAATCACCGATGGATCAACGGCAATTAATTTCATATTTGGGTTGTTTTTAATATTGTAGCCTAATCTCGTAACGGGACCAGAGCTTTCGTAACAGTAAGCTGTTGCTGTAACATATAATGTTTCGCCATTGCCTGCGGGTTGTGAATCATTTTGCTGGCTGCTGGCGGATGCCGATGCAGCTACCGCGCGAGATTTTGCCGCTGCCTGTTCCTTTTGAACGCTCTCTTCAGCGGCTTTAATCTCCACTTGAATGCTTGCCTTTTCTTTTTGGGCAAGGGCCATTTCTTTATCAATTTTGTTGTATTTATCTTGCATTCCTTTTAAAGTATCTTGTCGTTTTTGCAGATTCAAACTAAGCTGCTCCTGCTGAGCGGCTTGATTCTTTTGTTCATCTTTTAAAACTTGCTCTTGTTTATCAATCTCTTTTTTATCTTCTTCAATCTGTTTAAGGTCCTGTTTCTGATCTTCTAAAATGTTTTGATCGGCGTTGAAAAGTGCTGTGACGGCACTTGCTCGCTGTATGAAGTCATCAAAATTCTTTGCGTCTAAAAAGACTTTGATCACTAATCCTACGTTATTGTCATGCTGAAGAGCCACAAGCCGCTTTTTCATGACGTCTTTGCGGGCCATCATTTTGTCCTCAGTCGTGACAATCTCTTCTTTCTTTTGCTCAATGAGTTGATTGGTCTCATTAATTCTCTTTTGGGTTTTGGCCAGCGCTTCTTTGTTTGCTGAAATATATTTATAGATTGAGTCCATTTCTTGCTTAATGTTCGTCATCTCGTTTGATACAGATTGTTTTTCTTGTGCTTTCTGTTGAAGGTTCTGCTCGACATTATGTAATGCTTCTTTGTTGCTTTGCGCATATGTCATTAATGAACCAGTGCCACACAATATTAATGTAAAGATTACGAAAATCATACGCTTTAAAACTTGCATACTCTTTCCCCCTTTCCCTATTTATATCAAATCAATATGCCAACAATGTTACAAAAACATTAAAATTACCCCCCATTTTGTCATATAAAGAGAAAATTTGACATTTGCCACTACAGTGACAACTACGGTGACAGGCACCACTCGTGGACTTTTGGGCGTTTTTGTGCGTGTGGGGAGGACAGTTGGAACTTCCTGGCGCTGGGACTTTAGATTACAAAACAATAAGCTGAGCAGCTTTCTGCCCAGCTTATTGTTCTTGTAAACCTATATATGCGGCCGATCATTTTGCTCAGGATACATTGTAAATATCTTATAAACAATTAAAAATCCCCCTAAATGGGGGACAGAATTTATTGACCATGTTTTCTCAATTGTATTCTACTCATCCACCCGCTTACTCACCGCCAGCACTCGGCCTTTCTTCCTTTTCGCTGGCCTGATTTTGTCTTCGGGAAAGTTTGTTAAATAAGAGACCTTATTTCCTTCTTTTACGATAAAATTATTTACAATATTGTAAACCGCATCTTCACTGAGCTGTTGGTTGCCTTCGAAGAGAAGAAATGACTGGTTTTGATAGGTAAATTGAAATCGTCTGTTTTGGTAATAGATAGCAACAAATTGTGTTTCACTAAGAGGAATGGTTTGATAGAAGTTGTTCTTAGATGGGTGTTTCAAAATTCTTAATGCATCGGAAAAGCGTGGTTTGCTTTTGACGATAATTTCGTGATGGTTTAGCAGGACGCCTTTAAAATTCAACGAACTTTTCGCATTCTTATCCATTCAATCACTCCAAATTTTACAATTATCTACATTATATGACATAAATTTCTTTCCTATCAATTACCCTTGAGATTTGTGCGTTTTTCGTCACAATTTTTCCTACTTTCGATACTTTCTAATTTGGTAAAACATGATTTTGGACAAATACAAAGAAAAGAAGCGACGCTAAGTTCCTTTTCTCCAAAAAAAGAAGAAGCCGCTGGGTCAGCGGCTTCTATAAAAAAAACAGGGGGTTTTGCTTACATTGTTTCCCATTGGCATTTTTTTATACGATGAAAAATAAAAAGCCGGCGAATTCGCCGGAAATTTGGGGTACATAGGAGAGACCATTGATTTTTTCTATTGAGGAATGATGGTAATCAACTGATGTGGGGGGTGGATGAGGCCGGTTCTTGGGGGTAGATCGGGATGGCGCCTCGCTCTTTTTCCTCCTTAATATAGGTTTCTAGCTGGATGACTCGCCGCTCTAGGCCGTCGACTTTATGATTTGTTTTCCCAACCATTTTGATTAAGGCTTCCATGAGGAGTTCTAAACTGTCACTTTTAGGTTCCAACTGGTATTTCCTCCTTTTTTTCACTTGGCTCAGGGCTAGGGGTAGAACGAGAACTTGGGCTTGAGCTCGGATTCTCTACATGCGGTTTGGTACTTAAAAAGCGAATTTGTTCTGCGATAACTTCGGTCACATACACCCTTTTTCCCTCTTTCTCGTAATGCCGGGTCTGCAGCCGGCCCGTAACCCCGACCACGGAACCTTTCCGGCAGTACTGCGCGGTATTTTCCGCTGCCTTTCGCCAAATCGTACACGAAACAAAGTCTGTTTCAATTTCGCCGTTATGGTTTCGGAAATTGCGGCTGACGGCAAGCGAAATCTGAACAACAGGCGTTCCTTCAGCCGTTGTCTTCAGCTCCGGATCCTTCGTCAGTCTGCCGACAAGTGTGACTTGATTGATCATTCATTCATCTCCTCTCTGTTTCATGGTTTTATCATAGACCGCCCAGCCGCCCCCTGTAAAATCACGAAAAAAGCATTTTCAAGGGTGGTTGGCATTGAAAAAATGGGTTTTCTTAGGGGGAAATCGTATTTTTCGACATGAATAGCAATTCAAAGATAATTTTTGCAATCTTCGATATAAATTTTTCGACATTCGCTTTCTTCCTGCATATGTTATAATTTAGGAAAAGTGTTTCGTCACGTTGACTTAGGGGAATTTGTCCGCAGCAAAAAATGCTAGAAGGAGGTTTTACCTAATGAAATCTTTTAAGTTGGTGTCGTTGGAAGTTGTTGAGAATGACAATTCGGTGGAAGTTCCATTACATGATGGTTTGATTATTAATAAAGAAGATGAGCAGTTGACTTGGCTGCTTGAAGCTTATACGAGCCTGTCTCTTTATGATTATTTTAAAAAAATTCAAGATGAAGGCCGCGATATTATTGTTGAAGCGGTGATTACGAAGCCTGATAATGATCCGGCGTTTTTTCAAACGAAAATTAGTACGTTGAATAAGTTTGAAAATCATATTAGTGTATTGCTCGAAGGCAATCTGCGCCGTCTTCGCCGCGATTATTCTGAGGTCCTGCTCGATAACTTGATTCAAAAAGGTTTGAGTGGCCAAGCCCTCCTCACCGAGTTTAAGGAAAAGATGAAGAGTAAACCGAAGATTAAGATGAAAACTCCACAGTGAGAGTAGGCCAGGCGTGGTGCCTGGCTTTTGTTTTAGAATAGACCTAAAAAAAATGACCAGTTCCCCGGCCATTTCCCATCAAACTATTCTTTTTTCTCACCCAAAGCAAATGTAATCTCAGCTTCACAAGCAATCTCGCCATCCACCGTTGCTACGGCTTTTCCTTTCCCAACCGGCCCGCGCAATCGAATGATTTCGACCTCAAGTCGAAGCTGGTCCCCAGGCTTGACCTGTCTTTTGAAACGGCAGCCGTCAATCCCGGCAAAAAATGCTAATCGACCGCGGTTTTCCTCTTTTTTCAACATCGCAACCGCACCCACCTGTGCCAATGCCTCTACAATTAAAACACCCGGCATGACTGGATAGTCAGGAAAATGCCCGTTGAAAAACTCTTCGTTTGCGGAAACATTTTTAATTCCGATTGCTCTTTTTCCTTCCTCAACCTCCAAAACGCGGTCTACTAGCAAAAATGGATAACGATGAGGGATAATTTCTTTAATTTGTTCGATATCAAGCATTATTTAGTACCTCCTACTAATATTAGCTACTTAAATTCCATTTTACTATTAAACACAAACAAAGGGAAGAGATTGCTCCCTTCCCTCTCACCGATTTATTTTTTATCAACGAGGTCGATGATATGCGTCCAAGTTGACTCCTTAAAAATGTCTGTTACATTACCGCCGCCAAGCATACCGTAGCCAACTGCAGCCCCCGCCATGACGCAAGTCAAAATACTGATCACCATAAGGATAAGTCGCAACCAAATCGGAATCAGGCGCACTCTGACGCGTTTTGCCCCCGGGCGTGCTTCTTCTCCCTTTTTTTGCGATTCTTCTTTTTTTATTTCTTCCCTCGTTTTCACTTGTTCGGACATCGGAATTCTCCTTTGTGTTTCTCCCAAAACTAGCGAGTTCAAACATATTATTACCAAAATAAATTGTTTTTTATAAAAATTATTCGCCCAGTCTTACCTTTATTATAAAAAATAATTAAAAGAAGCACATTAATTTTTTGTAGAAAGATCCAGCTTTTGGGGAAAACCGTGAATCCATCATGTATGGGTTTATCCTCCGGCTTTTGCATTTTACCTTCCACTTTTGCCTATTTACCCACCACTTTTACCGACATACCCTCCGCCTCCGTTCGTGGCGAGCTAAATCCTCAAGCTTTCTCCTGAATTTAGGTCTCTTTTTTATGAAAATTACCATTTTCAGTAAAACTAAACACTCCACTAAACCACCTATCTACCCAAAATCCACTTTACCCACCGGTTTTGCCTCTTTACCCTCCGCTTTTGGAACTTTACATTCCACTTTCGCCAAAATACCCACTACTTTCACCGAAATACCCTCCGCCTCCCATTCGTGCGAGCTAAATCCTCAAGCTTTCTCTTGAATTTAGGTCTCTTTTTTATGAAAATTACCATTTTCAGTAAAACCAAACACTCCACTAAACCACCTATCTACCCAAATTCCACTTTACCCACCACTTTCACCCAAACACCCACAACATCATCTCTATTCTCGAACAACAAAAAAGCCCAACAACGCACACCCACGTGCATCATCAGGCTAAACCCAAACCTATCCCAGCTTCCTGCCAGGGATCCGATCAATATTATCCAACATAATTCCCGTACCAATCGCCACACAGTCCATCGGATTCTCCGCAACAAGCACAGGAACCTTCAACTCTTCGGCAAGCAGCATATCAATACCGTGCAGCAACGCGCCGCCGCCCGTCAAAATCACGCCGCGGTCGATAATATCCGCAGACAACTCTGGCGGAGTACGCTCAAGCACACTTTTCGCCGCCTGTACGATCACCGCAACAGACTCGCGCAATGACTGCTCAATCTCTTCTGAATGAACCGTAATCGTACGTGGCAGACCGCTAACCATATCACGGCCGCGAATCTCCATATCCTCCGAACGAGAACCAGGGAACACGGTCCCAATATTAATTTTAATATTCTCAGCTGTGCGCTCCCCAATCAACAGCTTGTACTCACGCTTAATATGGTTTAAAATCTCCATATCAAACTTATCGCCCGCCATCTTAATCGAAGAAGACGTCACGATATCACCCATCGAAAGTACTGCTACATCTGTCGTACCTCCGCCGATATCCACGACCATATTTCCACTAGGTTGGAAAATATCCATACCCGCGCCAATCGCCGCCACCTTTGGCTCTTCTTCAAGATAAATTTTCTTACCGCCGCTCTTCTCAGCCGCCTCCTTGATCGCCTTCTGCTCTACGCTCGTAATATTCGTCGGGCAGCAAATCAAAATACGCGGCTTCGAAAGGAAGCCCTTCACATTTAACTTATTAATAAAATGTTTTAACATTGCTTCAGTTACATCAAAGTCAGCGATTACGCCATCCTTAAGCGGACGAATCGCGACAATGTTCCCAGGTGTACGTCCCACCATGCGGCGCGCCTCTTCACCAACCGCCAAAACGCGATTCGTATTTCGGTCAATCGCCACCACAGAAGGCTCATTCAACACAATCCCACGGCCCTTCACGTGAATCAACACGTTCGCAGTACCCAAATCAATACCAATATCCCTAGCAAACATTCTCTTGCTTTCCTCCTTAACGGATCCTACTACTCTAATTGTTTATTTTATCACACTCCTCAAAAAATCCATACTTTTAACTCAAAAAAATGTAGGAATTTGTCAAAAATCAAAAAAATCCGAAAACAAAATTTGTCCTCGAATTTTTTGAAAAAGGAACCCGTGAAGCTCCCTTGCAAGTATAGCGCTTACATGTGGTCTCACCTCTATAAACACCATTCCCCCTTCCGCTTAAAAACATTGCATGTCTCACAAAATTATTTCACCGTCTCGCCTTCTCTTTCTTCTTTCTGGTACTTCATCTTCGTTGCTTCCCCACCCCTTAGGTGCCGGATCGATTTATGATAATCTAAAATTTCTTTTACTTCATTCGCCAGTTCTGGATTAATTTCAGGAAGCCTCTCTGTCAAATCTTTATGGACTGTACTTTTGGACACGCCAAACTCCTTCGCAATCACGCGAACTGTTTTCCTCGTCTCCACGATATACTTTCCAATCTTGATAGTTCTCTCTTTGATGTAATCGTGCACACTCTCGCCCTCCCTAAATTGGATGTGAGAAGTGTGAAATGAGACTCGCTTATCACTATGACGAATTCTACTATCCGCATGTTTTTAGCATTTTATGGTGACAGGCACCACAAAAAGATATTTCCACCATTTTGTCCATTTGAGATGGACATTTGTTATGGTGAGTCACCATGCGACAGAAAGTAATGTACCTTCTGATCATACTAGGAATAATCATGTCCCCGACTAAATCCCCGCTCTCCACAAACGATTCCTCACCTCAAACACTCTCTTTATAAAGGTTTATAACAGTTTATTAGCTTGGATACGGGTTTATGCACAAAAAACACAAACAGGACAAGGATTCTCGGAAATTTTTTGAAAAATCGGACACAATAGAATTCAGTATTTCCAGGGATTCCGCGATTCGACACCAGCGCGAAAAAGCTGGAGTCCGCAATATACCTCTTATTTTCCAGGAAATCCCCTTTCTGAAGCGATATTTCCCGAGAAATTTGTCGACTTTCCCGATTTCAAATAAAATGAAAATAATTAATAAGAAAGGACGCCGACATGACGCCATTTACCGAAAACGTTATTCGTATCATTAAAAACATTCCTGCAGGAAAAGTGATGACTTACGGACAAATTGCGGGGCTCGCCGGCAGTCCGCGTGCTGCCCGGCAAGTTGTGCGCATCCTCCACTCGATGAGCCGGAAACACCGACTTCCCTGGCATCGTGTCATCAACGCTCAAGGGCGTATCGCCCTGCGATACGATGAATCTTATCACGAGCAGCTGTTTGCACTTGAGGGTGAGGGAGTTGAGGTTGGCCTGAACGGCAGCATTGATTTGGAAAAATATCAATACCGACCACAATAAAATTATATATTCCAATTCACCTATTTTATGTGCAACCCCATAAACCAAGCTCAACACACAACAAGAGCCAGGCATCTCGCCTGGCTCTTCTCAAACTTATTCACTTACATCTTCTTTTCTACTTCTCACCGCAACCGTAACTCCTAAGCCAAGCAATGCCAGCATGCCGACAATACTTCCGGCAAACAATCGTTTATTCTCATAAAACTTCATCATTGCCCCTTTTTGAGCGATCTCAAATGGGATGTTCTCGGTCTTTTTGTTTCCGGCATTATCGTACGCAACGACCTTGACATTGTACTTCTCAATCTTCGAAAAACTTGTCGTTAATACCGTGTTCCCGTTATCATCCTTTGTCTTAACTAAGTCCTCAGCGGGCTTGCCGTTTACCAAAAAATTTGTAATTGTATCATTCGGATTATCAAGATGAACTGATAACCTAACCGGATCATAATATTTCGCACCCTTCTTAACCCCTTCAAACACAACCGTAGGCTTCGTTTTATCGAGGATAAACTCGACACTTAACTGCTTGATGTTTCCGGCCTTATCCTTCACCTCGAAGAAAAGAACATGCTTTCCTTCCCTCGTAATCGGTTGGCCCAGCTCATAATCCTCGCCATCCAAGGTTTGCGCAATGATATCATAGGAGCTCATATCCTGAATCCGTAATTTCGGAATTAAATCTTCCTTAAAATACTGCTGTGAAATCGGCTCATTGAACTTGATGGCCGGAGCCGTCTTGTCGATAGTGAAAACGATCGTTCGCGAGCTGACGTTTTTCGCTAAATCGGTCACCTTCGCCTTTAGCACATAAACTCCCTCGGCGTTAAGCATCACGCCGCTCACAAATGGCTTACCGTTTAGTGTCACCGATGTATTGCTCTTATCCAAATGCACATCCGAATAAGTAACAGCCGGCGAAAGATTCTTTTTAAAGAATCCGTCCAAAACGCCGGAAATGGTCAGCTTCGGCTTCGTTGTGTCCAAGGTAAAATGAATCGTCAAGGTTGTTTCATTTCCTGCTTTATCCCGCGCCAAAACTGTGTACTTATACTCCATTTCCTTTGAAGCAGTTGGAGCACTTTTGCCAACATTTTTACCGTTCAAAACAACCGAAACAATCGAATCCTCTTTCGGGTGGTCTAAAGCAAATTCAGGTGTAAAAATTTCATTAATAAACGAGCCGTTCTTAATTACCCGGTCCTGCCCTCTAAATTTTGGAGTAATAACCGGCTTCGTTTTATCAATCGTAAACTTCATTTGCTTGCTAAAATGGTTACCGGCTTTATCCGTCGCATCGACAACGATTTGATACTCGCCTTCTTTGCTAAAATTATGGCTAAACGACGCCACATCCCCATTCACCGTGAAGCCGTCGACCGGGTAGCTGCGGCCATCCTTGGTTACCGTAATTTTATTAATATCAAAATTCCGGTCCTGAATCGTTGCCTTTACAAGTTTATCCTTGTTGTAATAGGCCCCCTGCTCCACACCGGTAATTTCAATCGCCGGCTTCGTTTTATCAATCGTAAACGTCCGTTTCACGGATACCGGGCCATTTCCTGCTTTATCCTCTGCTTGGATAAAAATCGAATACAACCCGTCTTTTGAAAAATTATAGCTTAGATTCGAGTGCTGTTTTACAGGCATCATTCCAATCGTAAATGGCTGGCCATCCTTTGTTACAGCTAATTCCACCTGATTGGTCGAATAGTTCAGTTCATCCACTGAAATCGTCACGTTCCGGCTCTCCGGATTAAACGACTGTTCGTCCACGCCTTCTACTTTTACAACAGGCTTCGTGTGGTCAATAATGAACGAAACCGGCGCCAGGCTGGACTCGCGGCCTGCTTTGTCCGTTGCCGATAGCCTTACTACATAATTTCCTTCATCCTTAAAATTGTAACTTAACTCGCCTTTTGTCTTCGAAGTTAACACCAGCCAGCCAATCGAATAAGGCTTACCGTTCCGCGTAACGTTTAACGAAGATTGGCTTAAATCGATATTGGTATCCTTGACCGTAAAGGTCTCGGTCTTGCTTTTATAATTCTGCTGGTCCTCCACTCCGCTAATCGTAAGCTCAGGATTGATATGGTCAATCGTGAAGGTAACCGATTTTTCAGCCGCTTTATTCCCGGCTGCATCGGTCGCTGTGACCTTGATCGTATATTCACGGTCCTCTTTAAATTCGTAATCGAGTGTCGAGGTCTCGCCGCTATTTTCCCAATCGCCGATAGAAATGTTTTTTCCATCTTCCGTCACATTCACATCAACATGATTGTTTTTAAAATTATGCTCTTCGACATCGATGGAAACATCGACATTCTCCCTATTGTACGGCTTTACTGCTGTGTCCGTATTCTTATTCACGATACTGATTTGGGGGGCAATCGTATCAACGGTAAACGATAAGGTTTTTGTCTCCGCGACGTTTCCCGCTTTATCCACCGCTTCGACCGTGATGGCATACTCCCCATCATCTGTAAAGGGAAGCTTTAGCTCGGAGTGTGTACCCGTGCTGGTGAAATTCTCCTTTTTATCCGTACCATTTTTTTGAACCGTAACCTTTACTTGATCCGTCTGGTAGTGAGTTTCGTCCACCGCGATGGTCACTTCACCTTTTTTCACAAACGCACCCTCATCAATTCCAGTCATCGCAATCTTAGGAGCGGTTTTATCGATGACAAAAGAAAGCTGTTTCGTACTAAGTTTTCCAAAAAAATCCTCCGAGGTCACGCTGATTTGATAATCTCCTTCCTCTTTAAAAGGAAGCCTCATTTCACCGCCTCGAATCCATGAATAGGGGTCCGAGATTTTCCAATCCTCAAGAATTTTCTCCGTGATATCCATACCATCTTTCAAGACTTTCACCGTGGTTTTTTGTGGATCAAACGTATAATCATAAACTGAAATGACGACTGTTCGATTCGTGTTGTAATGTTCTCCATCCACACTGTCTGAAAAATGGATTTCCGGACTGCTTTTATCAATCGTAAATGTTTTTGTGACGTTTTTTTCATTGCCTGCTTTGTCCTTGGAGGTTACCGTTACTTCATAAACGCCATCCTCATCAAACACTTGCTCAGTCGTTGCGATATCCCCGCTCTGGACCAGCGGCTTAATGCTATACGGAATTCCGTCCTTTTTCACCGTGATATTGTATTGGTCAAGGTACTGATCCTGAACGGAAATTTTTACATTTTGATTCTCATCATATTTGCCCCCGTCTTCTACAGTAGAAATCGTAACAACCGGGGGAGTATTGTCAATCGTAAATGCCGCCGTTTTTTCCGGAGAAGCATTACCCAGTTTATCCGTTGCGTTTAAGCTCAATTCGTATTTGCCTTCCTCTTTAAACATATGCTTGGCCACAGCGTTTGTGCCGGATTGTGAAAACGAAATCGGTTCCGCGTAGGCAGCACCGTCTTTTACCACCTTTAAAACAGTTTTACTTAAATCAAGCGTCAAATCTTGCTCGGTAAAAATTACCTCCTTCGGCGCATTGATAAAAGCAGGAATATCGGAAATGTTCAATACGGGCGCCGTTTGGTCAATGGTATAGGTAATCGTTTTTGTTGCTGTGTTTCCGGCTTTATCCGCTGCCGACAGCTCCAGGCTGTAAACTCCATCTTCTGTGAGGCTGTGTTCGTCATAAGCATCTTTGCCTGCAAAGGTTGCAACCTTGCCATCACAGTTCACCTTAAGAAGCACGGAATCTTGCACCAGATTCGAATCCTTCACTTCAATACCAAATTTCCGCGGCTTTTTGTCGCTGCCTTGATCCTCTACACCAGTAAAAGATACCTCGGGCTTTTTAGTATCAATGGTAAACGTCGTTTCACCAAGATCTAAGCCAACTGGATTTTTTCGATCCTTCACGGCAACCTTTACTTTATAACCCCCTTGATCAGAAAGCTCGAGAAGTGCCGTTTTTCCTTGCTTGGAAAAAGATTTTGTTGTTGTTTTCCCGTCCTTCTCAACCACCGCAGTGGCATCCCAAATTTTAAAATCATCGCTGACCTGTAGCTGAACCGGTTCATTGTAATAACCATTTTCGTTGCTGCCCGCAATCGTTAAGCGCGGACCCATTTCACTAATCCCAAAGGTCACCTTTTTCGCTTCACTTTTGTTACCAGCTTTGTCGGCAGCAACAACCGTCACTTCATAATCGCCCACTTGATTGAAGATGAGCGTCGTTTGGCCGTTTTTCCAAACCGGAGCGGCGCTTAAGGCAATGTCGTCTTTGATGATTGAAATCGTATCTTCCCCTGGGTCAAAGTGGTCGTCCTCAACTTTGACTGTCATCGTGACCGGCATTTTCGTAAAACCGCCGTCTGCAAACGCTCCGTCCTGAAATTCCGTTTGAACGTCGACCACCGGCTTGGCCGTATCACGTTTAATCGTAAACGAACTCGTTTGCTCAGGAATTTTCCATGTATTGTCCTTTACCATGTCGATGGTGATGTCCAAATCTCCATCCTTGCTTTCCGCCGGTAAAGGAATCGTCACCGCATATTCGCCTTGAAACCTCTTATCCGCATCCTTTACTTCAGTAATTTTTGGTTTCAATTCGGTTGCACCCGGGTATGCGGCTTTGACTTCGAACGGTCTTTCCACCTCAGCAGGATGGCTGTTTTTAAAATCCTCCGTTAAATCAATCTGGAACGTTACGGAGTTTCCATTCGTGTACCAGTTGGGTTGGTCAGCCGACTCCATATCCCATTGATCGCCGTTAAAGATCACCAGGCGTTTGGCCCCATCTAATGAAAAAGCATTTGTGCTAAAAAAGAGCACCGATAGGAGCAACAAACCGCCTGCTAATATCCAGATCAGCGATTTTCTGTTTGCTATTTCTGACATTTGCCTATCCCCTCTAGATGATCGTGTTGGAATGCACAATCATCACATCTACTTCTTTAATAAATTCGTTTTCTACTAAAAGCGTCGTTTCTTCTACTAAAAGTGCAGTTTCCTCGGATAACAATGTCGTTTCCTCGATATCCCCCAATAGCGCCGTTTCCTCTACCTGCAAAAGCTCCGTTTCTTTCGCAGCCGCCGATTCGGCATACTGCTTTTTCAGCATGATTTCTTTTGTATACTTGTTCTCATTCGATTCTTCGGTAGTTTGACGTCGCTTTTTGCGAAGCTGAATGCCGGTTAAATCGATGAAAACCTGGGCGATTTCCATTTTTACAAAAAGGACAATCGAAATGACGATGGTAACCAGGGCGCCGGTTATGCCTCCGTAAAACATAATTTGGTAACCCATTTTTCCTCCCCCTTTCTACCTGATACCGAGTGTCTTGAACCGCCCTGTCAGCTTTTTATAATCAGCGTCGCCCTTGGCGCCGGGAATTTTTCCGACTTGATCATAAATTTGTTTGGCCTGCTTAAAGCTGTGGTTGTCGAGGAGCAAATTTGTTAGTTTAAAATAGGCATCCGAATATTTCGGATAGCTTTTGATGGTTTTCTGCAGCTGTTGGACCGCCCGTGCCGGTTCGCCCATGTTTTGAAAAATCACACCGATTTTCGTTTGCACTTCCGGCTTGTTAGGAATGTCCAAGTCGAGCAGTGTTTGATAATGTTCGATAGCCTGTTCCAAGTCAGCTTTGGCCAGCGAACGCACTCCCCTGCTGTAATAGGCTTGGCCCAGTTTGCTTTCAAAATCTTCTTTATAATTAAGGCGTAATTTCTCATCATCGATTAAATCGAGGACCTTGTAGGCTTTTTTAATGATTTCGATTGTCTTCGTGTTGGCGTTGGCCATTTGGCCTTTATAGGAAATATAAATTCCGGCCAGGGATTTATAGTTATCTACCTTTTTCCGATCATTGACCAACCCATCATTAAATTTTTCAAACTTGTTCAAGTTGGCAGCAAAGCTTTTATAGTTAATATTCATTGAACTCGCTTGGGTGGCAATCGTTTCATAATATTGCACGTCAGGAATTGCCTCGGGGTCAACGTGATTGAAATGCTTGAGTGCTTTCGGATAATCGTGTTTCAGGTCAAAATAGGTCATCCCCATTTGGAAGCGAAGCGCGCTGTTTTTTTGGATATTCCCGTATTCATCATCGATATAGGTTTCGATTTTACCAAGCCCGTCATCGGTTTGGTCGCGGCTAATAAATAAATCCAGCAAACTGATATATGCCTCAGGTCGCTTTTTATTCACAGCAATTGCTTTTTCCAGCAATTTGAGGGCATTTTGGTCATCGTGATTCATATGCGAGACACCAGCGGCATTCACTAGTTTCATATAATCTTGGAACCTTGTGTTTTTGATGCCGTTTATACCGGCAACAGCTGTCGTGGTAAAAATTAAAAACAGCACAACGGGGATCAGGAACAGTGATAATTTTTTCCTGAGCTTCTTTTTATAGCCTTCTGTCAACTTGTTTATATTGTTTAGGTCGTAGAGCAGCTCGCTGCAGCTCTCGTAGCGGTTTGCTGGTTCGGACTGGGTACATTTGTTGATGATGTGTTCCAGTCCTTCCGGCAGGGCTGCATCCCAGTGGCGAATCGGCTTCAGCTCAAACGGCGGTTCATTGATGCTTTTTCCGGTGACTAGATGATATAAAGTTACTCCTAAGCTATAAATATCGGTTCTAGCGTCGGTTTGCTTCCCGGAGAGCTGTTCGGGCGCCGCATAGGATTTCGTCCCGAGGTTGATCGTGTCTGTCGTGCTTTCTGCCTTGAATTCTCGGGCGATGCCGAAGTCGATAAGCTTGATTTTGCCTTCTGGTGTCAGCATAATATTGTCTGGTTTCATATCCCTGTAAATAATCGGATGGGGTTTTCTTGTATGTAAGTACTCTAAAACTTCGGCGAGCTGTTTTGCCCAGTCTATGACTTCAAAGGTTGGGATTGTTGTTTCGCGTTTCAGTTTTTCTTTTAACGATTCGCCTTCGATATAGTCCATGACCACGTAAATATCGCCTTTTGCGTCGATAATGTCATAGATTTTCGGCAAGGACCCGTGGTCGAGTTTTTTCAGCATGTTGGCTTCGACAATCAAGCTGTTGATCAGAAGCTCGTTGTTGCTTGCATCACGTTTGCGGATATCTTTGACAACCAGGGATTTATTAAGGCGGTTGTCCATGGCAAGGTAGACGACGCTCATTCCGCCCCGGCCGATTTCCTTTAAAATTTCATAGCGATCATCGATTACTGCTCCAATCTTTATCAAGAAAAACTCCCCCGATGTTCGATAAGATTTGGTGGTGGTGATAGGCGGGTTGGGTTGCGCCAATTGGCGAGTGCCTTCCGCCAGTTAGGTGGCGCTTTCCGCTAGTTAGCGGGTGCTTTCCGCCTATTAGGTGGCGCCTTCCGCCAGTTAGCGGGTGCTTTCCGCCAATTAGGTGGTGCTTCCGCTAGTTAGCGGGTGCTTTCCGCCTATTAGGTGGCGCCTTCCGCTAGTTGGCGGGTGCTTTCCGCCAGTTAGGTGGCGCTTCCGCTAGTTGGCGGGTGCTTTCCGCCTATTAGGTGGTACTTCCGCTAGTTAGCGGGTGCTTTCCGCCTATTAGGTGGTGCTTCCGCTAGTTAGCGGGTGCCTTCCGCTAGTTAGGTGGCGCTTTCCGCTAGTTAGCGGGTGCTTTCCGCCAATTAGGTGGCGCCTTCCGCTAGTTGGCGGGTGCTTTCCGCCAGTTGGTGGCGCTTCCGCTAGTTAGCGTTAGCGGGCGCTTTCCGCCAATTAACGCACTCCCCATCCATTCTTAAACCACTTTTGCTACTACAACCGATATATTATCGACTTCTTTTCGTGCTTTCACTAACTCTACTAACCCGACTACTTTTTCCTTCATCTGCTGTTCATTCATCAGCTTGTCCGGATGAAAATTCTCCACCAGCTCTTCCTCCGAAATCTGATGATAAAATCCATCAGAGCACAACATAAATACCGTGTTATTCTGAATATCCCCTGATGAAAAGGCAATCTCAATGTTCTTTGTCGCCCCGACACATTGCAGTAAGACATTTCGGCGTGGATCGAATTTGGCCTGCTCCTCCGTCAGGTTGCCGCGGGCCACTTCTCTTGCTACCAACGTTTGATCCATCGTTAATTGCCTCAAGGTATCACCAATTTGATATACCCTGCTGTCGCCGATATGGACAATATAGTATCTATTCTGAAAAATCAGCAGCGCGATAACGGTTGTGCCTAATGTTACATTTTCGCTTTCCCCGTAGTTCTGGATTTTCTCGTTTAACTGCTGAACACAGGTTTCTAACTCTGTACGGATTTCTTCTTCAACATGCTCGGATTGGGCGATTCTCGGCATCTCGGAGTCAAACCAGTCTGACATGCCCCTGATGACGGTTGCGCTGGCGAGTTCCCCGTGGGACAAGCCCCCCATGCCGTCACAGACAACGAATAGACCGATATGCCCTTTTGGAGTTCGGGCTGTTTTCAGTAACAACGCATCCTGATTCGTCTTCTTTTTTATACCGACATCCGTATGGTAGGCTGTTAACATGGACATTTTCTAACCTCATTCTTTGTTTTTTACAAAGGCTCTTTTCGTAAACTTTGTTGCTATTGGACAATAATAAGGGTCAAATACTTAAGTTTTCAGGCAATTTTCGCAAATATTCTTACGAAAAGATGCCACGAAGCATTTCGTTATACGGGTTGATGAACTTATACGAAAAACAACAATCTATGCGAAAATAGCCTTTACAAAAATAGATATGACGATCGGTGTAAAACTACACCTAATCCACAGATTACAGAAGTTTATCCGCGAATCTAAAAATCTACGAATTTAAAACAATTTAAAAACAAACTCTTCATTTGCGAGCTTTATTTTATCTTCATGCTTCAGCTTGGTTTTCGCATTGGGAACGAGTCTTACCTCGTTCAAGTAGCTGCCGTTTCGGGATTGTTTATCGACAAAGAAATATTCTCCATCTACTGTAAGAATCTCGGCATGCACACGGCCGACCACTTTATTTTTCGCGACATAATCAACCTGTTCGGGGTCCCTGCCCAGCCTAAAAACATCCTTCGACAGGGAGAGTTTTCCCCCTGTCGCTGCCTCTAAAAGAAACGGCAACGCTTGCGAATGATGGCCAACACCTAGTGCCGTGGTGCCCTCTTCCTCCTGAACACTTACCATTCCTAAAACCGTCGTTCCTCCCTCGACTACAGCGGCAGCAGTTTCTTTGATCACCTTCCCCTGGCTTGGACTATAAAAATGGGCCTGTGGTTCCGCCGCCTTGCCCGATTCCGTTGATTGGCCGGCATAACCCGATGCAAACTCCTTCAGTTTTTCTTTAAAATGCGGTAAATGAAGATCCGCGTTTTTCGCAAGATAGTTGTGGAGCTTAATAAAAAACAACAGATCGTCCGCTTCATCGTACGAAGCGCCAGCAATCAGTTCTTTAAGAAACTCGTTCATTGATACCTTTTCAAAAACATTAACTTTCACCGGAACATACAAAAATACTAATCTATTTGAAAAGTGATCAAGGAAGATATATTTCTTATTGAGCAGGATTTTCTCCAGATTTAGCCCGTTTCGCTCGAGTTCCTCCAGACCTTCAATGATCTTAAAAAGACTGTTCACCACCTGCTCCTTTGTTAATGTACTGGCGAAAAGCTGCTCCAAATTGACTTGCGAAATCATATCATAGCGAAGTACAGCCGCCCCGTCCTTCTTCACCATGCCAAACGGCAGCAGTCCCGAAATCCGCATTTTATTATTCGTCAACAGATCCGTCTCTGCCCGGTCTGCCGCCAACAACTCCATATCCAGCTCCATCTCCTCCGGAACCGGGTAATAAAAAAACTTCGAAAACCCGTAATCCTCTAACTTAAGATCCAGATTCTTAATCATCTTTACTTCCCTCCCTCTTTTCACCAAACCTCACTTGCAACTATCAATAAAAACACACGGGATTTGAAATCTCGTGTGTTTTTATTTTGAATTATTCAGGAACATATAGTAGAAAATTACCAAAAACCCAAAACAAAATCATTCGAAACTTTCTTTTGTCCCACATTACTTCGGAAGCCCGTGACTTCTCTCATTCATATACTAATCATACAGAAACTTCCAGACGATGAGTACGCTACTTTTGTATCAACTTCCATCTGGTTATAATGACAATTGTCCCAGAAGAAACAGGAAATCATCCCTTTATTCCCATCTTCAGGGAATCAGAATTGGACAAATCTTATAGAAAAATAGATTCGAGGATTTTTTTCAAAATGTAGTATGTTAACCGTCCAATCAAAAATATTTCTTGGGTTTTCCGTATAACCTATTTCATATTGAACCAACATTGTCCTGCCAAGTAGTAATACTAAAAAAGCAAAAATCAATTGAACTCCAAAATAGTAAATAATTTAACCTTTAACAATTTCTAGATTGATAAACCATTGTTCTATAGGTTTTAGAAAATCAGGCACATACTCCTATAACGCGCCAAAAAGCCAGGCAATTTCCGCCTGGCTTTTCCCCTATTTCCACATCTTAAAGACCTTCGTCACTTTTTCCACCGACACCTTCGAGCCGCCGCTCTTCTCAACGTTCTCAACCATCATTGCAATCATCAAGTTCGGTTTCTGCGGATTGTACGCGATGAACCAACCGTTTTGCGTGCCAAGCTCGCCCTGCTTCTGCTTAATCTCCGCTGTCCCAGTTTTCCCCGCCAACGGGTAGCCCGGAATATTCGCCGCACGCGCCGTTCCGCCCGGATCCGTTACAACCTTCCGTAACATCGGTCCAATCGTCGCCGCTGCATCCGGAGTCATCACCTTCTCCTGCAGCACTTGGCTCTTCTTGTCACTTGCAAGCAAAATTGGCTTTATCATATTGCCACTGTTCACAAGTGGTGTATACGCCGTCATCAAGTTGACAATATTCATTTGAATTTGTCCCTGCCCATAGCCGGAATCAGCAAGCGAGATTTCGCTTCCAAGACTCCCAATCGTCGGCTTCTCTAGAGGGAACGCATAGTCCCACTCTTTTTCAAATCCAAACTTCTTTAATCCATCGATAAACGCCGTCCGGCCTGTTTTCAGTGCCGCTTGCGCAAAGTAGATGTTGTCGGAGTAGATGAAGGCTTTTTCCAGATTTACTGGGCTTGCCTCGTGAACTCGTGTCACATAATAGCCGCCCCATGATTTGCTCTTCTGCCACTTCAATCCATTGATTGCGATGGACTGTCCTGGTGTGATCGCCTTATTCTCAAGCGCAATTGACGCCGTAATTGGCTTCATCACCGAGCCCGGTGCATACGTTTGTTTAAAACGTGTCGCCAACGGCGACTTTTTGTTGTCCTGCAGCGCATTCCACTCGGAAGCTGAAAATCCGAGCGACGCTTGATTCGGGTCGAACGACGGGCTGCTCACAAGCGCGAGCGTTTCCCCGGTCGTCGGGTTCATTGCCGCCGAGGCCCCTGCATCGCCCTTCATTTCATCATAAAGACTCGCCTGGAGCTCGGCATCAATCGTCAGCTTGACAGTCTTGCCGTTCTCGACCGGCTTCTCAGCGAGTACATCTTCAGAGCCATCTTTCTTCTTAATCGTAATCTTCACACCAGTCTGACCCTTGAGCTGTTCGTCAAACACCTGCTCAAGGCCGCGTTTTCCCACGAGGTCCTGAGCCGTGTAGCCCTTCGACTCCAGCTTCTTCAGCTCATCGGCCGTTATTGACCCAACATAGCCAACCAGCTGGGCAGCCGCTTCTTTATAAGGATAAATCCTTGCCGGCACATCCTTTGTTGTCACCGACTGGATGCTCGTTAGCTGATTGACCAATTTCCGGTCATCCAACGGAATCTTTCTCAGCGGCACGAACAGCTCCGGCTTCACCCAGCTTGCCCCGAGTTCTTGTTCAATCTGTTTCGTTGGTATATCCAAAAGCTTTGCAAGCTGCCCGACAATCTGCGCCTTTTTATCCCCCATTTTACCGGGCACAACACCAACTTCAAGCACATCGCCATTAACCGCCAGCCCGTTGCCGTTGCGGTCCACAATCTCGCCGCGCTCGGGGCTTATCGTGCTGAGGCCGATTTTATCGTCCTTCTCCATTTTTGGAAAAATGAACCCAGTATTCCAGTCAATGTACCAGTTTTTCTTATTGTCCTTTTCTTCTTCTTTCAAATTTGCCTTGTAGCTGAATGAAATCGGCCCAGCCACGCTATTCATTTTGGCGTTAAAAGAATAGCTGGTTTTCCCGCCGTCTGCCTTTTTATCCTCTTTCGGCTTTTTAAAATTGACTTTGAGGCCGGTAATTTGCAAGTCCTGATAGATTTTTTCGTAGCGCGAGGTGAATTCTTTTTTAGATATCGATTTTTTCGCGCTGGATGAAAGGTAATCGTACATTTGATCAAATTTTTGTTCGTTCCATAGTTTTATGTATGCAGCAAATCGGTCCTGCGGCGCCGGTTCCTTGTTGCAGCCGGCCAGCATCGTCACGAATACAATCAGCAGAACCCCGATTAATTTTTTCACGGACAGCTTCCTCCTTTTTTCTATTATTTTACCATTGAAGGAGGGTATCGACCAAATATTTGGATATTTTATAGGGGGGATTGCCTATTTATATGGGTTTGGGACATTTCGATCCTGTCTGATGGGATTATGTCCAATATCAGGACTGCGCCCGTCTATCCGCCTCAGCTGGGTTCTTTTTTCCAAAAAAGGCACAAAAAAGAGGAAAGATTATTCCCCTTTCCCCTCGGTTCCATTATTATGAATTTGTGTCGTTTATTGTGTTGTCGGAAGAGTTGTCAGAAGGTGTACTGCCATCTGATGGTGTGCCTTGGTCATCTTGAGTGTTTGTGCTGTCATCGATATTTTGATCAGATGGAGCATTTGTGCTGTCATCGATTTTTTGATCGGTTGGAGCTTTTGTGCTGTCATCGATTTTTTGATCGTTGG
Organism: Bacillus sp. MUM 116; assembly: GCF_001866655.1. GTDB lineage: Bacteria > Bacillota > Bacilli > Bacillales > Cytobacillaceae > Neobacillus. The sequence goes on from NZ_MLYR01000087.1 coordinate 67,628, forward strand.
CCTTATCTTCCGTTGCTTTTTGCGTTGTGTCCGCTGCTGGAGTTGTTGTATCTTCCTGCAACGCGCTTAGCGTTTTGTTAATATAAGTATCAGGATTTACTGCTACACCATTTTTGCGGATTTCAAAGTGTACATGGGTTCCAGCTTTTTCGTTGAATAAGCTTTGTCCAGCCTTGGCAATGACATCGCCTTGTTTCACTTCTTCGCCAACCTTGACCTTCATGTCATTCACCGATGAATATTGGGTAATTACCCCTTTTTCATGCTCGATTTCAATGACATTACCTAGAGTTGCATCTTCGCTTACCTTTGTTACGGTTCCGCTTAAGGAGGCAACTACATCAAATGTTTCCCCGTTTTTCATCGTGATGTCGATACCAGTGTTTGGAACATATTGATTGTCGTAGTGAACTAATGCTGCGACTTGCTCTTCCTTGCTCGCTTTAAAGTCATAGAATTTCTTTTTAATAACAGCGGTAGCAGGATCTTTCACTGGCATTTTGAAGTTTTCCATTGATTTGTTGACTTCAACAGATGGCTCGTTGAATTTTTTCTGAGCGATGTTTGTGGCTTTGTTGTCTTTCGTCGAACTGCTAAGGTTCGAGTACCAAAGAACACCTGTCAGAATGATTGCTGCACTTGCGATATAAATGGCTGGAAATACCCAACGCTTTTTGAAAAAGCTTTTCTGAGAAGATCGTTTGTTTTCTTCCTCTCTCATTTTCATCACCTCAGCAATCATTCTGAACAGATAAGTAGAATTATATACACGAGGCGGAAAATTTTTTTAGTTTTTGTCAAGGTTTATGTTTTTATGCATTCATAAAGAGAATTTTTTTATGAGGTTTTATAAAATGAGTGCTCCGGGCGCTGCCCGCCCTCTATATGGCGGCGATTTGGATTCAGTCGAGTTTTTCTTCTGACAAGCTTGTCCATTTGCCTAAGGAAAGTGTGGACAATACAATTGGAGCCGCTGCACTTGATTGAATTTGCGATTTTGTATGTTTTGCTAGTGTTGGCGTTTTTGATACGTCGTGCGGGTCTGAGTGCGCGACTGAATGTGGCCTGCGCGGTGTTTGCTGCGCTTTACGGGGGTGAGTGATGAAATCCATCAATCTTTTATTCTGTCCCGTTCTGAGTCCTGGTTTGACTTTTTTAAGGATGTTGTTGGTATCAATGTCTGCTTCTATTTTGTGCATGGTGCTTTGTTTACGTGAAGGATTGCGGAAGGTGCTGGGGCGTGTGGGTGCGAAGCCAGGGGTAAGCCCCCCTGGGTCATGGTTTGTGATTGGCCCGGGACGAGGTAGCCTTGCTTGTAATAGACCCGGTCCCGATACTTCCCTGTAAATGGTAAATTAATAGCTGATAAAATTTTATAAGCGATTCTAGGATTGATGTGTAGGAAGTTACATAATTCCGCATTGGTAATAGTTGGTTTTATGAGAAGGAAGTGGTCATAGATTGCTTGAATATGGGCATCCTTTGATCGTGTTCCGCATTTTGGACAGTACCATGTTCCATAGCGGCGTTCCATTCCTATGAAATGACAAACTGAGTTTGGGCATTGTACACCAGTGGGGATTTCCTTTGGGGAAATCTCGAAATATCGGAGAATGTCGGGATCTTCTGGTGTATGATGTGCAAGTAAAAGACGTGCAATTTTTCTTAATTCCTTTTGCGTAATTTTTTCGATTTCAAATTCTTCAATTTGTTCTATCTTCTCAAGTAGCCCTTCGCTATTACAGATATTGCGATTTAGTGGGTGATTATGATATGCAAAGGTTATTTTCGTGTTTTTATTGCTATTGACAAAAAGGTAGTGGATAGGCGGTGCCGCACAATTTTGATCCTGTAACCATTTCCCTAATTTCCTGGCTTGTGTTTTTGCCTGTAAGACAGGGTTGTCAATTCGTTCTCGATAATTGTTTCTCACCAGGGTTGCTTGTTCTAATTCTCGCTCAAATATGATTTCCTTCCCTCTATTTTTGGCTTCAAGGTCTAGAAAGAAGGCAACAGATAGGACTAGTACATCGATTTGGAAGTAGTATTTGCCGTCATAAAGGCGGAGGTCGTTGATTATATCGTATTTCTTTTCAGGAAGCTGGTCTAAATAGAATTCTAGAGCTTTTTGTCCCTGGTATCCTTTCATTTTCATCTCACGTTCGATTTGAATATTCATCATTTTGGGATGATCAAAGCGAATCCGTCTTAGAAGGGCATCAATTTTTTCTACCATCGGGGGGAGCGTTAATGGTTTTAGGTTCAAATGATCCAGTCCTTTCTTTCTTTTTTTCTTTCTATTTCTGTCTCATTGGAAGGTTCTCCTGCAAATTTCGACATATTGTTTTGACAGATTTGTGTCGGTTTTTTTAGAAGGGGGTTGGTTTGTTGTAAAAACTATTCTTTAGTTCACCCACCGATTTTGGTTCTTTACCCTCCGCTTTGGGGAGTTTACATTCCGGTTCTCCCTTTTTACCCACCGCTTTTCACCTTTTACCCATCGCTTCTCATTTATGCTACTGAAAATCAGGTTTCCTTCCTTGAAAATTACCTTTTCAAAAACAAAATTACCTTTTTAAGTAAATTCATAACCCCAGATTAGCCACCAGTTTCAACCTTATTTTGTTCACCCACCGGTTTTGGTTCTTTCCCCTCCGCTTTGGGGAGTTTACATTCCGGTTCTCCCTTTTTACCCACCACTTTTTGCCTTTTACCCATCACTTCTCATTTATGCTACTGAAAATCAGGTTTCCTTCCTTGTAAATTAATTTTTCAAAAACAAAATTACCATTTTAAGTAAATCTACAACCCCAGATTAGCCACCAGTTTCAACCTTATTTTGTTCACCCACCGGTTTTGGTTCTTTACCCTCCGCTTTGGGGAGTTTACATTCCGGTTCTCCCTTTTTACCCAGCGCTTTTCACCTTTTATCCTCTACTTCTCATTTAATCTACTGAAAACCAGGTTTCCTTCCTTGTAAATTACCTTTTCAAAAACAAAATTACCATTTTAAGCAATTTCACAACCCCAGATTAGCCCCCCGTTTCATCCTTATTTTGTTCACCCACCGGTTTTGGTTCTTTACCCTCCGCTTTAGGGAGTTTACATTCCGGTTCTCCCTTTTTACCCACCACTTTTCGCCTTTTACCCTCCACTTCTCACTCCCCCAACAAATATAAAAGCCAGGCATCCACACCTGGCTTCCCAAAACTCCCCTACTTCGACGCCGTTATCGTCGCCAACATATTCTGTGCCGAAGTAATCTGTACACCCTTATAATAATGCGTCACAATCTGCTTATAATCCTTCCCTTCCGCCGCCATTCCATTTGCGCCATACTGGCTCATACCGACACCATGGCCGAAGCCTTTCGTGGCAATTATAATATTGTCACCCTTCCGGCTCCACGAGAAATCTGATGACTTTAAATTCAATTTATCGCGGATATCTTTTCCCGTTAAAATTTTCCCATTAAAATCGACTTTTCCCACACGATGCCCCGCCGTCCGGTCAATGATTTTTCCAATCGTTGATCCAGAACCAAGGGTCACTCCCAGTTTCGCCTCAAACGCAGCGACGGAGACCACCTCTTGATTATAGAATTTCGGTGAACTTTTATCCCACGGGCTTGAAACACTGCGTAGATATGGATAGGCATTCGCCCAATAATCCTCCGAATTTTCCGTATAGCCGTTACTAGTAGAGAAGAAAGAAGCATCGATCGGCTGGCCTTTATAGGTGATAATCTGACCACTTGTCGCTCTTACTGCCTCAAGAACTTTCTTCTTCTTCCAACTATAATCCATTCCCCATTCTCGCTTCAGCTCATCGTCGCTTTTATACACCTGATGAATCTGGGTATCCGTTACCTCTGCACCTTTTGGAACGCCGAGAGGCTTTTTACTCATCAGTCTTTCCACAATATATGTTCTTGCGGTTAGAGCCTGAGCCTTAAGCGCTTCTTCCTTGAATTCTGCAGGCATTTCCGCTGCAACAACTCCGACGAGGTAATTCTCAAGCGGTACCGTTTCGATTTTTTCCTTCGCTGCGCGGTAGACCGATACTTCCACCGCAGAATCTGCAGACACGGTCGAAGATTCCTTTGCCTTGGCCTTTGATAGATCCTCGCCCAGTTTCCCATTGGCCTCGCCTTGTGCAAAAGGCAATACCAAAATCGCGGGTATTATCAAGGTTACGGCAAATAGAATAGACGCTAGTACGATGAGTGGTTTGAATTTTTTCATGAAAGTGCCTCCAGTTTGTGAAATTTGTGGTGACAGGCACCATTCGTAGACATTTCAGCAATTTGTCCACTTGGGATGGACACACCCCTGTACCTATCTTACTCATTCCATCATATGGAGGGGGACAAGCATTTATGACTTTAAAAAAGCAAAAACCGGAGAAAGTGGCTGTCGGACATCTGACAGCCACTTTCTCCGGTTTACCTGTTTTTATTTACTTTAGGCACTCTTCATACACCGCTTAACCCCTGATCCAATCAAGTGCCTAAAATCCGAATGTGAAAATTTCACAATCCTAACACCGTCGAAACAGGAATACCTATCACAAAAATCCTACGATCATCGCAACAGGAACACCTATCCCAACAACCTTACGCATTCATATCGGAAATCAATTTCTCGACAAAAATCTCATCTTCTTCTTTCACACGCTCAATGTCAGCGCCTAATACAGCAAGCTTCTCGTGGAAATCCACATATCCACGGTCCAAATGCTTCAATTCGGTCACACGTGTTACACCATCAGCAACTAAGCCTGTCAAAATCAAGGCTGCTGCTGCACGAAGGTCAGTTGCGGATACCTCGGCACCCTGTAAATTTGAAAGACCATTTAAAATAACCGAACGTCCTTCAATTTTAATATCTGCATTCATTCTGCGGAATTCCTCCACATGCATGAAGCGGTTTTCAAATACTGTTTCCGTGATCATTGACGTACCTTCCGCGCGAAGCAATAACGCCATCATTTGCGATTGCATATCTGTTGGAAAGCCCGGATGCGGCATTGTCTTAATGTCCACAGCTTTCAAGTTCTCCGGTCCAATGACACGAACACCGTCAAATTCTTCAACAATGGTAACACCCATCTCTTCCATCTTCGCAATCAAAGAAGACAAGTGCTCAGGAACTGCTCCTCTAACAAGCACATTTCCGCCCGTAATCGCTGCAGCCACCATGAACGTACCTGCTTCGATTCGGTCAGGAATAATGTTATGATCTGCACCAAATAAACGATCGACACCCTCAATGCGAAGCGTGCCTGTTCCGGCGCCTCTTACCTTTGCGCCCATTTTGTTCAAGAAATTTGCAAGATCAACGATTTCTGGTTCTTTTGCGACGTTTTCAATGATGGTCGTACCCACAGCGAGCGTTGCCGCCATCATAATGTTTTCTGTTGCACCAACACTTGGGAAATCCAAGTAAATCTTTGCACCTTTTAAGCGGCCATCAACCTCCGCTTCGATAAAACCATTTCCAACCTTGACCTTAGCACCCATGGCTTCAAAGCCTTTTAAATGCTGGTCGATTGGGCGGGATCCGATGGCACAGCCGCCAGGCAAAGCTACCCGAGCCCGGCCATTACGGGCTAATAATGATCCCATAACAAGGACAGACGCACGCATCTTCCGAACATATTCGAAAGGCGCTTCCTCTTTTAACACTCTGGATGCATCAACGAAAACTGTATTATTTTCAAACACTACATCAGCGTTTAGATTGCGTAATACTTCATTAATTGTGTATACATCGGAGAGTGTAGGTACATCACGAATTACACTTTTTCCATCACTTGCTAATAATGTTGCAGCGATAACAGGCAAAACGGCATTCTTTGCACCTTCAACTTTCACCGTTCCATAAAGCCTTTGTCCGCCGCGGACGATAATCTTTTCCAAGAGTATTCCCCTCCGCGTCCATTTTCTCTATATTAATATTCAATCGTTATGATTGGTGTGCCAACTACAACCGTAGTCTGGGCGCCCAATCCTTCGGAGCGTACCCCAATTTGTAGGTTCAAATCTGTTTTTGCATTACCAATCGACTCCGAAAAGTCTGGTGAAAATGCCGTAACAGACATGAACGTCTCCTCTTTTAACGCTTCGATTTTTTTCGCATTCAATGCAGATAGCATATCCTTCACCGTTGCAGGTAAAGCCTTATCCATCTTATCACCGACAACGCCCTTCATACAAGAGAAAAATGTCGGTTTTTCTCGAAATACGTCCCTCAGCCTATTTTTGAATTGATTGGTTGTGAAAAAGGACTCTGCCCTCTTATTCCACTGCTTGCCGCTGACCCTATATACTATATACGCATTGATTGGTTGGTTTGTGCGGGAAGACATGATTTGAAGTGTTTCTTGGTGGTGGTTTGAAGCTGGAGATACTGCTGTCACTTCCCATTTTTGGCTGGTGTTTACCGTGGACCAATCCCAATCAGGAAACTTTCGCTTAAGCTCCTCTGCATAAACCCGTACGTCTTTTTCACTTTTTAGGTCAACCAAATGTTCACGTGCATATAAAGACCATTCACTCGGCATAATATTTTTTGTTTGAAAAATAGAACCAATTTTAATCAAATCCAAGCTTTCATTTGCCGCTTCTGTATTTCGATTCCCCAAAACAACTGCAATAAAACTTAAAATGGCAATTAGGCCAAATATATATTTTTTCAACCGGCTCTCCCCCTTACTACCATTGTTTCCAATGATGGGAAGAGCATACTTGGGAATTCTCGTCACTTTTAGACAAATACGTAAATTCTTTCAAGTTCGGCTTTTCACAAAGTCGTGCTTTACAAGTGCTTTACAACAGAGTATGTAATGACACAAAGAGAATTGTACTCAAAAACAGGCAAAAAGGGAACATGTATGAAGACCTAAATTTTTACCAATTTGCCCGAATAAAGACCGGGCAGTGAAACTGGCCAATTTTCAAAACCGTAATTTACTGAAACATCATCGGGAGCTGCCGTGACCATTGCAGATAATCCAGGAAAAAATTACTAACGGTTGACCCAAGGAATATCGCCAATAATATGTATAGCAGCCGGGCCTGGAATACATGATTTGCCTTGATCAGCTTTTCCAAGCGAATCGCCTGCAGCGCCCACCAGGATATCGCAATAAATACAAGATGCGATAGGATGCTGACCAATGCAATTTGTCCGAAATCCACCATTAATCACCTCTCCACTATGATAGTCTATCATATTGACGAATGAAAACCGGAAAAGTTTCATTTTGGTTACAAAAAATTAACAGCCTAAACACAGTTTACCAAATATTAAACAGTGTTTAGGCTGTTAATAAAGGCTATTTTCGAATAGATTGTTGTTTTTCGT
>NZ_MLYR01000088.1 GCF_001866655.1 Bacillus sp. MUM 116
GCATCTTTTCGTAAGAACATTTGCGAAAATTGCCTAGAAATTTAGTTAATGACCCTTATTAAGGTCCAAAAGCAACAAAGATTACGAAAAGAGCCTTACCAAAAGGAATTAAAAAAGATGACCCCTGTTCAATGTCAGAGACCATCTCCTTTAATCTGCCAAAACTCTGGTACACTTTGCTCATGGATAGACTGTTTTTTTATTTATAGGCCCTTTGCTGAAGTAAGGTTTGGAGGTCGACGATATCAAAACCTTGCCGCTTTAGTTCCTTGATGATGTGTGGCAAAGCTTTAGCTGTTTGTACTTTATCCTCATTCGAGTGCATGAGAATGATGTCACCATTTCTGATATTTTTCAAAACATTGTTTTCAATATTGCTGACTTCCATCTGTGACCAATCTAATGTGTCAATCGACCAGAGGATGATTTTATAACCGTTTTGGGTTGCAGTGTTGATAACGGTGTTATTAACTGCACCATATGGCGGGCGTAAAAGGGCAGGTCTTTTTCCGATTACATCATAAATGGCCTCTTCGGTTTGAGTCAAATCACTATTTACATCAGCTGCCGTTCGTTTGCTTAAATCATGGTGGTAGTAGCTATGGCTGAGGACAAGATTTCCATTGGTATAGGCTTTTTTAACAACCTCGGGATACTTTTTTACCTTTTCCCCAATAAAAAAGAAATTTCCCTTCACATGTTCGTGAGCCAGTGTTTCAATGATGCTTGGTGTATTCAGAGTATCCGGACCATCGTCAAATGTTAAAGCAACCCTTTTTTGGTTAGGACCATTAAGGAATACATCATTCGGGTGATTTTTTATAACGGACATCATTTCATTGCGCCAGCTCTGCATATTTTGCCAGGCAGTTTTTGATAGATTATTTGAACCCCCTTTTATTGGCAGGATGTAAGGGGCAGTGGTTATTTCGAAATCACTTGGACTTAAAACGGAAATATGGTCGACTGTTCCGGTTTTCTCTGGAATGACGAACCGCAGCTCGAATTGTTTGGTGATTTTGTAGCCGTAAATTTGGTCGTTCTGGTTTGTTCGATGGTAATCAGGTTTACCCAGCGTTTTTTTGATTTGTGAAAAGGTCAGCAAATGAAGCTGTTCGTCGTAAGAACGGATATCTACCAATATATTTTTGGCGTTATATCCAAAAACGGTGTGTTTTGCTGGATAATTTGCATAGAATAGAGATCCTGCCTGGTCAGTATTTACGGCGGTGCCCCATTGGTTTTGGACATCTGTTATTTTATTAAAGTGAGCGGCGAAATTACTGGTGGAAACCTTACCGCTTTTGGCTAGATCTACTATTTTCATTGGCGATGGACGTGGCTCAGTTCGAACAGGAGTGTTTTTTTGCTGGTCTTCCATATTCTTCTCTGAATGCTCTTTAATAGCCTTTGAGGGTTCTTTTTGAAAAAGACCGCAGGCGGAAAGGGTAGTTAGGCATAAAATAATAAGAAGAATTTTTTTCATAAATGCCTCCTTTGATCGAAGATTCTTTTCTTTATATTTTACGTTTAAATCTTGTTACAAAAAAGATAATTTTTCTAAAAAAGTAAGAAGGAATAATAGGTTTTTGGATTGAATAAAAATATTATAAATATTTTGAAATTATAGGGGTGGTGCATATAAGATTCAGCAAGGTTCTCTTATGGATCATTTCTTTCCTCATTGTCATTCTTAGCCTTTTTGTCTATGCCGGGTTTAATGGAACACCTTGGGAAAAGCACCGCCAAATACAGAATATGGACAGCTATTTGAGCAAAAAATATCATACTGATTTTATAATGAAAAAAATTGATTATAATTTTTTAAGTGAGACTTATCAGGTCTATTCCTATCCGAAGGGTCATCCAGAATTGGTTTTTATGGTGGAACAGGATGCGGACGCTTCCGCCGGCTATTCAGATACGTTTCCAAAAGTTTTTTGGGAAAGTGAGTTATCAAACCATTTAAAGAAAACAATTAAGGGATTGTTTCCACGCTTGGATGATACAACTTTTACCGCAAAACAAATTGATGAAAGAGGGGAATATTTTGGTCCCCATATTCCGACCTATAAAGAAATTCATGAGTCTCAGCTTGCCTGTTCAATTACGATTTTTATTAAATCAAAATGGGAAAAAGTGAAACAAGCCGCTGAAATTGAAAAAATGAAACGGCTAAGTCATTTTTTAGAGTCGGTTCATTTTCCTGTTCTCGTTCAGATCACCTATTATGAAAAGGAACGGAATCAAAACGATAAGGTGTTTTTTATAACTGAGGAAGGCAGGATTGTAGATAAATAGATGGTTGAAGCATGCTACTTTTTTGTGGTGTGCTTTTTTTCATGAGATAAAATGGTATAAAATTTGGTTTCGTGAATTGTCCAGCGCAAGCGTCCTGCCCCTCGAGGTCACAAGCCAATCCGTCCAAAAGGTTAAAGAACAACCTTTCGGCCGGCTTGTCTTGTGCTATGCCTGAGGCTAATCAAGGCGCTTGCGCTTTTCTTTGAGGGGTTGGGGATTTTAAGAAAAGTCCGGTATGGGCAAAATGAGAGGAAGTACTTGTTTTGTTATTGAGGAGAGAAAAATGAGTAGTTTGCGGAGTCTTATATTAAAAAAAATCATGAATAAAGTGATTATAAGCACGGTAGGAACAAGCCTTGAAGAAAAGCGTAGAACAATGGATCGGACTTCATTAATGTGGACAAGGGTTCCGAAAAACTGTAATGTGGAAAAGGTTGATATAGAGGGAATCAAAGCGGAATGGCTCACGAATAAGCATGTAACGGGGGAAAGGGTGCTGCTCTATTTTCACGGCGGGGCCTATACATATGGTTCAGCGGATTCACATCGTGCATTAGCTGGGAAAATTGGAAAGGTAACGGGTGTGAAAGTTCTTCTGCCTGAATATAGGCTGGTTCCGGAGAATCCTTACCCTGCAGCCATTGAGGATGCGGTAAAGGTATATAAATGGCTGTTAAAGAAGGGATTTGATTCGAAGAATATTATCGTGGCAGGAGATTCTGCTGGCGGGGGACTTAGCATTGCATTGGCACTTGTATTAAGGGAGGAAGGGGTAGGATGCCCGGCATCGATTATTTGCCTTTCACCTTGGGTGGATTTGACTAGCAGTGGAGAAAGTTATACGAAGAAGGTAAAGGAAGACCCGCTGTTTACACCACATGGAATAAAAAAAGCTGCGCAAATTTATGCAGGGGATGAACCATTAACAAGCCCGTTCATCTCACCTGTATTTGCAGATTTAACAGGTCTTCCACCCCTGTTTATTCAAGTTGGAAGTGAGGAACTATTACTTAGTGATGCTAAAATGCTCGCAGAACAGGCAAGAAGATATAATGTTCCGGTGAACTTTAAAGTGTGGCAGGGTATGTGGCATGTCTGGCAGCTAACAGGAGACCTCCTACCCGAAGCCAAAAAAGCCATAAAAGAAATAGGAGACTTTGTGAAAGGGCGGTGACAAAGGTCAGTGACAGGCACCGTTCGTGGACTTTTTGATTGTTTTGTCTGTGTGGGGTGGACGGTAGTGGGTTTTAACGGAAATTTTGTGTGGAATTGAGGCATTTGGACATGAATTGGGTTACTTTTTTGATAAGAACACAGGTGATGGCGATAACACTCGCAGTGTTAAGGATTATCTATCTGAATGTGTTAGCTTTTTTTGATCAACCGGAGAGGGCGCTTCAGTATATTAATTGGTATGTGTATGGATTGGCGATTCTTGTTGGAATTTTAGCTTTCTTTTTGACTAGATATTTTATTGGCAGGAGTTGGCTTGCAGTCTTGCTTGTACTTTTTTCATATCTAATCATCTATCAGCCGATTTTGCTTAGCATGCAAGAAGCACTTTTAGGGAACACAACCGGTTATTATGGAATTATAAATTTTTTAGCCATATCAACAGGACTCATCTATTTGGTCATCACCGCATTTGGCATGGTTTTGGGCTTTTGGTTTGGAACGGTTAACCGGGATTGATTTTGCAGTGAAAAGAAGGGGAGTTAGGTTCATTCAAATCTTAAATGTTTTTCCTTGAACATGATATAATTTACATACTTATGTTGATGAAGGAAGTGGAAGGATGGTCATGAAGCGTCCGCAAATGGAGCAATCAGAATTAACACATTATATTCAGCCTAAAGGGGATTTTGAAACCTTCCGTGATGAGGAGCATTTTAAGGAAAAGCTCCGGGAGTGGGGGTTATCTGCCTCCAAGGAAGAGTTTTGGTATAAGGAACGGAATTATCAACGGCTCATTTCAATCAAAGGATATGAAGTCTATGGCCGTGACAATGATCAAAATACGCTTATCATTGAGTTTCAGGATGGAAACGTAAGCTGTATTCATCCGGCGTATTTAAAGGAAATGCAGGCAGCTAGTTTCGGGAAAGAAAGTATGTTTACAGTGGATGAGAAAGAAGGCGAAAAACTAGATTCGCAAACAGACAATTCCAATGTCGAGAAACTTACGGGAACTGAAAGCATTGATAAAGGTGAATCAGCCGTTAAGGATGTTGTGGCTTCTGAACCTAAAAAAGCGAAGGAGCCAAAGAAGCCGAAAAAAGAGAAAGCTAAGAAGTTGGATCTCCCTGCCGATAAGGTTCATTTCACAGCCACGGTCAAACAGTTTGCGATGACGTATAATGCATTTACCGAAGAAAATGATGAAGTGGTTGTTTTAGAGAATGTAACCATCATCCAGGAGCCGCCGATTGAACTCGAATTTGCCTGGTGCAGCCATAGTAAAACCCTGAAAAAATTTGAACTTGCCCCAGGGGACAAGCTTGAATTCGATGGTAAAGCGGCGGCAAAAAAATTGTCGAAGGGAAAAGACGTTGAAGAAGAGTTCTTGGTGGATGTTGCCGTGCTTTATAAAATCAATAATCCTTCTAAAATCGTTAAGGTGGAATAGAATGGTAAAAGAGCCCAAGGCACCATATGATTTCCGCATGGTGCCTTGGGCTTTGGATAATATAATACATCGTTTTTTTATTCTTTTTGATAGGTTTCAAGGCTGTTTTTCATTTCAACAGGAGTGATGGTTAAGAGACCTATATTATTTTTTGTTTCAATTATTGATTCTTTTTTTAGGATTTGGTACATAAGTTCGTCCTTCCAGATAAAATGATTTGATTTTGTGTCACCTTTTTCTTTTACACGGCGGATGTAAAAGGAGGGAGTACAAATTCGGTTAATCATTTTATTTTTCCTGCTGAGGGAGTTCATCCCAATCACCAATTTCATTATCAATCCCCAAATTCCGGAAAAACTCATATTTTTAAACGGACTGCTAGTAAATTGTTTTACCTCTAATTTTAGCCCGCTTGCAAATGTAACAGTTGAAAATACGGAAGAGGCATAATGAACATCACCGGATAAAATAATACAAGGACTTGGATTCCACTCTGCTGCAAGAAGAAGAAATTCGGTAAATCCCTTACCGTTGTATTTCCATGCCTCAAAATCAAAGGAGGTTTGTACTTCTAACCCTAAAACCCGAAGTGGATAGACATAGTCATGTAAAAATGATTCTATCAAGCCCATACCATAAACGGGTGTTGCTGATACAATCATTAAAGGACTTCCGCTTTTCCATCCACTGTCATAAAGACATTTTGTAACACTCACCCATCCGCTTTCATCAATTAGACTAGGGCAATTGATAGTTTCTGATATTAGATGACCAAATTTAACCGGATTGGGTTCTAAATCATAGCCTCTTTGCGTCCGGGTATCAAGAAAAAGGGCGTTTGGGTGTGTCGGGGCAACGAAATTCCAAGCTGAATAATTCCATAATAAGTTGACCCAATCTTCGTGAAATTCATAGATTTTTCCAGGTGTTTTAAAGTAAGAGTTCATAGTTAGAATAAAATCATCATGGAAGCTATCAGGATCATTTCCCCAGCCCTGAAATGCCCAATATGCACTTAAACCATTTGCGATTACATGTCTCCCTAATGGGGAACAGTGGACATTTTGTTTCCAATCGGCAGATATATTCCAATCATCGGTTATGTCATGATCATCAAAAATCATATAAGTGGGAATATTCGCTAGTAAACGCCGCACCCTCCATAATGTATGCTGAAAGGAAATTAATGCTTCTTGTTGATCTTCGAACCGGTTGCGAAGTTGGGTTTCTTCGGTTCGATGCTTTTTTAAAAATGGATCTTCGTTTGGAAAGACAAAATAAAGATGATTTTCTTCAAGGGCATTCTCAAATGATTCAAACAGATTGTTTTCTTGTGCCACTTCCCATAGAACTGGACTCCAAGATAAGAGGTACATAGCGGCAAATTCACCAAGTTTCATTAAATGGTTCTGTGCATGTGAGGAAGTAAATTGACAGAAGTTTTCCATGATAAATTGCCTGCAGTTAATTTGATGAAGGGCAGTATGATAGGGTGGATTACTTAGTTGAGGGACAAGTTCATGTAACTGCTCATCCTGGCCGATTAATGATTTTCCTAATGTTGAAAGAACTCGGATAAGAGGGTCTGCCACATCGTCCGCATAAATTTGATCACCCATTAAAAAGAGTGCATGGGGACGGTTTTTTAAATGATTATATTCTTTTTCAAGGATGTGATCTCCATTCGTTAAGGTATCATCACCCTTTCCATGTGGTTTGCGGCACGATCCATAAATAATTCTTGATTGGTCTGCTGTGTTTGCGATTTGAAAGGTTGGATATTTTAGTTCCCCATAAATGAGTGAGTTGGAATGTTCCATAGACAGAAGCCCGAGACTTTCTAAATCATGCAAATCCGAATCCAGTTTAAAAAAGAGATTATACCCTAAAAGTGTGCCCACAGGAAATTCTTTCTCGTTACATGGAGTTATATTTATTAAATGGATATAAAGCTGGTCACCCAGCTTAATAGTATTTGAGTCATTTTGGATTACTAATGGTTGGTAATAAAAGGAGTGGGGATCTTCCTTCATTGTTATTTTGTAAAGCTTTGCTTGAATTTCACAATTATGGCTTGTTGCAATCCAAATTGTAATGCGAGTAGGCTCCGTTCTACGAAGCATAGGTCCGGAAAGAAGCAGAGGAAAATTAATCCTATTCATCGTTCCACCTCGTCTCTTCAATTGATTCCTACCATTATATTCGAAGCAAACGAGCTTGGTGACAGCTCATATGTGAATTATTGAACATAGTGACAGGCACTGCCTGTGGACTTTAGAGTGGTTTTGTCCGTATGGGGTGGATATTCGATTTCTCCGTGAACTTTATGAACAAAATAGCGATAATGTTTTTTATGCTATTTAACTGTATAAACTATAAATTTATCTGAAATTTTATAAAATTAAGTAAACGGTTACAAGGGGGAAATGAAATGATAAAACTAAAGAGAATTTCAGCAGTTATGGTTGCAGGAGCTTTGGCGCTCAGCCTTGGGGCATGCAGCAGCAAAGAAACAGCTAGCAGTAGTAAAAAAGAAGGTACAGGCTATCCAACTAAAGCGATTACTGTTGTCGCTCCATCAGGGGCTGGTGGCGGATGGGATTTAACAGCCCGCTCGTTTACAAAAGTCATCAGCGAGACAAAGCTAGTCAATCAGCCATTAACGGTTGAGAATAAGCCGGGAGGCGGGGGAGCCGTATTTATGGCGGAATACGCCACGCAGCAAGCTGCAAACAATGATATGTTGTTTGTTAACTCACCACCGATTATCATCAACAACTTGAAAAAAGAAGGAAACAGCCCTTATGGTTATAAGAACACAACGCCGCTTGCACAGCTTACAAAAGATTACGGAGCCATTGTAGTGAAAGCAGATTCAAAATATAAAGATTTAAAATCCGTGTTGGAAGATGTTAAAAAGAATCCTAGCAAATTAACATTTGCTGGCGGTTCCGCACCAGGTTCAATGGACCACCTAATCTCCATCCTGCCAGCATATAAATATGGCGTAGATCCTACTAAAATCAAATACGTATCCTATGATGGCGGCGGCGAAGCTATCACGGCATTACTTGGAGGAAACGCTGATGTAATCGGAACCGATGCTTCCAGTGTCAAGGAGTTTTTAAAAGCTGGAAAAATTCGCGTTCTTGCCGTAACGGCAGCAGACCGTTTATCTGGTGAATTCAAGGATGTTCCAACCGCTAAGGAACAAGGCGTAGATGCAGAATTTACGATTTGGCGCGGTGTGTTTGGCCCTGAAAAAATGTCTAGTGAAGCAAAGGCTTACTGGGAAAAAACAATTGATAAACAAGTAAACTCTACTGAATGGAAAACCGAAGTAGAAACACAAGGATGGGAATTAGAGTACAAAAACAGTGCAGACTTCAAGAAATTCTTAGAGGAGCAGGAACAACAGATTCAACAATTACTAGAAGCATTAGGCATGCAGAAATAGTTAAAAAAAGGGGAAGGGGAGCCAGCTTCTTCTTCCCGCTTATTTTTAAGGAAAGGGGCTCGATAAAATGGATATCAAATTCGACCGCATTGCTGCTGTTTTATTTTTAGTTGTGGGCGTGCTGTTTATTGTAGGCAGTAAGCATATTGCAAGCTCTGCCTATGGGAGTGTCGTCGGACCGGATATTTTCCCGTTTATTCTCGGAATTGCACTTGCATTATTAAGTATCCGGTTATTTTTTGAAACATTACGCAACCAGAGTTACAAATTCGGGAAAAAAGAAAAACTGGATTACAAGCCGTTTTTAATTATCTTTGTTGCCACTTTACTATATATATTATTGCTTGAAACGCTTGGTTATGTGATTACAACGTTTGTTTTCTTATTTGTTTGTTTTCAAGCTATGGAACGTGGGAAAATCATTAAATCTTTATTAATCTCAGCCTGTTTTTCGGGAATAGTTTATTTTATTTTCGTAGAAGTACTTAAAGGAACACTGCCGGGATGGCCGGTGTGGTTTTCATGACTATAGAAAGGAGGCTTCTGAATGGGAACGATTGATTATTTATTTCACGGATTTGGAACCGCATTTATTTGGTATAATTTACTTTTCGCCTTTGTAGGTGTATTAATTGGGACGGCTGTAGGCGTTTTACCTGGAATTGGCCCGATGAGTGGAGTCGCCCTTCTCATCCCTGTCACAGCTTCCGTTACAGGCGGCCTTCCGCCGGAACAGGCAGCAACTAGCGCAATCATCCTCTTAGCTGGAGTCTATTACGGAGCGATGTATGGAGGCTCCACAACTTCGATTCTATTAAATACACCGGGGGAGTCCTCATCGGTTGTGACAACGCTAGACGGCTATCAAATGGCAAAAAAGGGACGCGCCGGAAGTGCCTTGTCGATTGCCGCAATTGGATCTTTTGTGGCCGGGATTGTTACCTTGATTGCCTTGATTGCCCTGGCGAAGCCTTTATCAACCATTGCACTAAAATTTGGTCCGGCAGAATATTTTTCACTAATGCTTTTAGGCTTAATGGCAGTTAGCGGATTAGCAGGAAAATCCGTTACCAAAGCCTTAATTATGACGGTTTGCGGTCTTTTATTAGGTACAATTGGAATCGACAGTGTTTCAGGAATTGCCCGCTTCACTTTTGATGTTCCATGGCTATATCAAGGAATTGAATTTTTAACAGTTGCTGTAGGTTTATTTGCTCTAGGCGAGGTATTTAAAACGATTTTGGAAAAAGAGGAAGAAGATGGAGAAATGGCACGGATTAATAATATGCTGCCATCGAAACAAGAATTTAAAGAATCGGCAGGACCGATTGCCCGCGGTTCGATTCTAGGATTCTTTGTTGGAATCCTTCCCGGTGCGGGTGCAACACTAGCCTCCTTTTTCTCATATATTCTTGAAAAAAAGATTTCAAAAAATCCTTCGAAATTTGGTACAGGAACAATTGCCGGGGTTGCTGCACCAGAATCGGCGAATAATGCTGCATCTGGGGGAGCGATGATTCCACTGCTCACTATGGGCATTCCCGGTTCAGGTACGACTGCGATTTTAATGGGAGCCCTAATGATGTATAATGTTCAACCCGGCCCATTGTTATTTGAGGATCATCCAAATGTTGCATGGGGCTTGATTGCCAGTATGTTTATCGGTAATGTTATGCTGTTAATATTGAACCTGCCACTTGTAAAAGTTTTTGCAAAAATTATTCAAACACCGAAGCAATTTTTAATCCCATTAATTATTGCCATCTCGATTTTTGGAGTCTATGCCGTTCAAGTTTCAACTTATGACCTACTATTATTGCTGGGATGTGGGCTCGTGGGATATTACCTTAGTAAAAATGATTTTCCGATTGCACCACTGGTACTGGGTCTTGTTTTAGGACCAATGATTGAAAATAACCTTCGCAGAGCTTTAACGATTTCAAACGGGGATTATAGTGTATTCTTCACTCGTCCGATATCACTCGCTTTCCTTATAATTGCTTTTTTATGGCTTGTAATTCCGGCATTAATAAAGATGAGAGGAAAACAAGTGATTATTAACGTTGAGGGTTGAAGATTTAAAAATTTCAGAATAGAACAAAAAACTCCTTTTTTTAAGGAGTTTTTTTTTATAAGATTAGAATAGAGGTGTTTGCATGCGTTTACATACAAAATTAATGTTAGGGATATCCATTCTCATTATTGGCCTTGGCATTATTTTGGAAATTACTTTTAAAAATATCATGGAGACCAAGCTAAAGATTGAAATGGGGGAACAAGCTCTGTCGGTTGCCCAATCGATTTCAAATATGCCGACGATAAAAGAGGCCTTCGCTTCTCCAGATCCAGCTAGCATTATTCAGCCAATCGCGGAAACAATCCGAAAACAGATGGATGCAGAATTTATAGTCATTGGGAATCGAAATGGAGTTCGATACTCCCATCCGAACCCGGACCGTCTTGGACAAAAGATGGTTGGTGGAGATAATGACGAAGTTTTCAAAGGAAAATCGGTCATATCTGAATCCACCGGGACATTAGGGCCATCATTACGAGGTAAGGCACCGATTTTTAGCAATGGAAAAGTGATTGGTGTTGTTTCTGTTGGCTATCTGCAGAAAGATATACAAGATGATGTTGTAAAAATTCAGCGGAAAATCTTTGTGGCGACTTTGATTGTTTTAATAGGAGGGTTATTAGCAGCGCTATTAATCTCCTTAAATATAAAACGGGCAATCTTTGGGCTTGAGCCACAAGAAATTGCCTGGATGTACCAGGAGAAACATGCGATCCTGGAGTCCATTCATGAAGGTCTCATAGCGATTGACACGAATGGAAGAATTACAGTCGTAAATGAGACGGCCCATAAAATTTTAAAGGAACCGAATGATGTATTACTTCGAGGGAAAAAAATAGAGGAAGTCTTGGAAAATACGCATCTATTAGAGGTTGTAAAAACAGGACAAGCCGAATATGACCAAGAAATTATCATTCATGGCGAGGTATTCTTGGCCAATCGAATTCCGATTTTTGATCGGCATCGGGAAGTAATTGGGGCGGTGGCCAGTTTTCGCAATAAGTCAGAACTTGCAAAACTTCTGCAGGAATTATCCCACGTGAAGGCATATGCAGAAGGATTACGGGCCCAGACACATGAATATTCAAACAGGCTTTATACGCTTCTCGGTTTGATTCAATTAGGATCTTATAAAGAAGCGATTGATTTTATTTCAAAAGAAGTGGATTTTGCACAAGGTTTCATCCATTTTTTGATGAAGGAAATACCGGATCCAATTATTGCGGGGTTCATATTGGGGAAGATAAGTTTGGCCAGTGAACTAAAAATTAATTTTTCAATTGACCGTGAGAGCAGTTTTCAGGATGTTCCAGAGGAAATTAGCAGGGAATCTCTGGTGACAATCATTGGAAATCTGGTCAATAATGCGTTTGAAGAGGTACGTGACAATGGGAAGGAAGAAAAAAACGTTACCTTGTTTTTAACCGACCTTGGGAAGGAATTGATTATCGAGGTTGAGGATAATGGAAACGGTATTTCTTTGGCTAATCAGGAGCGGATTTTTCAAGCAGGCTTTACAACAAAGAATTCAGGGAGCAATGCCGGGATTGGGCTAAGGTTAGTCCAAAAGGCAATAAACGATTTAGATGGATATATAACCCTTTCATCCGAAGAAAGGGAGGGGACGATTTTTACGGTAGCGATACCGAAAAGCAGGGGGTGTCTGATTGATGAAGAACCGCGATATCGAAGTGTTAATTATTGAGGATGATTTACGGATTGCGGAAATTCAAAAACGCTTTATCGAAAAAATAGAGGGGTTCCAAACAGTGGGAATCGCTGCAAGTTATGAGGAAGCGAAAACCTTTATCGAACTTTTGCAGCCCGACCTCCTATTACTGGATGTCTATTTTCCGGATATGAATGGGCTTGATTTGCTGAAAGAGACAAAGCAGCAAGACAAGCAAATGGATGTCATCATGATTACCGCTACAAAAGAGATTCAGAAGGTGCAAGAAGCCATTAGTATTGGCGTTTTCGATTACATGATTAAACCGGTTGTTTTTGAGCGATTCAAACAATCATTGGTACGATATCAAGAGTATCATCGAAAGCTGGTGGAGTTTCAGGATGAGAATCTCCATCTCACCCAGCAGCAGGTGGACAAACTTCTAAGGAAAGAAGTAAGCGGGACGGGACCAGCAAATGATAAAACCTATTTGCCAAAAGGAATTGACCCGCTGACACTGGAAAAAGTACTAGTTTTTCTTGGGAGGGTAAATACCGGTCTAACCGCCGAAATGGTAGCCAAGGAAATCGGTGTCAGCAGAACCACGGCCAGACGCTATCTTGAGCACCTCATGTCCGAAGAAAAAATCGCTGCAAACCTGGCATATGGAACTGTGGGGCGGCCCGAACGCGTTTACATCGTAAAATAGATACGGTGCCTGACACCAAAGAAAGACATTTTTATGATTTTGTCCGTGTAGAGAGGACGCTATTAGTATTTTGAATGAAAACAGGGCTTCGACTCATATGTTGAAGTCCGTTTTGGTTTAGCTTTTTTCTTGCTTTGATAAACGACTCATTTTTATTCCCCCTCGGGCGGTATTAATCATCCTCCAAGATTTCCTTTATCACTCTCCCATCGGTTTTCCCTAAATCGATACCAAGTAAGCGAGCAAATGTAGGGCCTTCGTCTACAAGACGGGCGGAAGGAATGATAGCATGCCTAATTCCTTTTCCAGCAGCCATAAAAATCGTGGTATAATCGTTTTTTTCAGGAGAATATCCATGTGTGGCCAACGTGTATTTTTTATCAATGGTTACATCCTGTTGCGTCACGGTTTTTATATATTCGCCTTGAAAATCTTCCAAAAAGTAATATCCTTTTTTTGCTTCTACCATAAATGCACAAGTTCCGTCTGCACCTTTTGCCCTAGCTTCATCGCCAGTGATAATGGATTCAATCCCTGAGTCATCATCTAGAATCAATGAGTCCAAAAGCCGTCTAACCACGTCTAGTACTTCTGAATCATGTTTGTTTTTTACATAAATATATGCGGAGCCATCACAACTTTTACAATAAGCCCGCCAATTATTTATTTTTCCATTTGGACCGGCGGAAATAAGATTTTGCTGCTGCAAAAGGAAATTCAGATGGATTGCTTTATTTTCATCTAAAGCACTATGGTCACCTAATATGGCAATAGTTGAGTTTTCATAGATAGAAGCTTCCTTCAAAGCAGCGATAATCCGGCCAAGCCGTTCATGATGACGATAGATAGCTGCAATGGCCTCATTGGAAGAAAATCCATGATAATGCCGCTGTGTATCTAAATCGGTAAAGTGAACAAGCAAAAGATGGGGTTTCTTTGTTTTAATAGTATAAACAGTCGATTCAAGAACAAATTCGTCCAATTGCGGCTGCTTTAAGCCGTTTCGAATATGGCCAAAACGTTTATTCAACTCCCATTGATACCTGGGACTGCCGCTTAAAAGGGATCGCAAAATTTGATTTTGCCAAGGCCGGTTCGTCCAAATTTCCGGCATATTATAATCGATATTTGCCTTTCCTGTTACCGGCCATAACAAGGCAGCAGTTGTCATATTTGCTTTTTTTGCTTCATCATAAAGGGTAGTGCCTTGAATGGAATGGCGATACCAGTGCCAATCGGGAGAGAGACGCCCAGGCTGGAAAAGAGTATTATTAATCACGCCGTGTCGCCCTGGAAAGTTTCCTGTTACAATGGTTGTATGACAGGGATAGGTAATCGAAGGATAGATCGTTTCAACTTTTTCGACGAGTGCCCCATTCTGAAGAATTGTTTGAAAGTGGGGTAAAGTCCTGAGGATTGGAAAATCTAATGCGGATAAACAATCGAATGAAATGACGATTAAATGATCGGTGAGACGATTCAAAATATAGCCCCCCAAATAAGATATTTCAAGTATTTTTTTTATTGTACAATAGTAAAAAAAATAGTTATTTTCTTATGAATAATTTTATAATAATTTGAATTTTATGTGAATAGGTGAAAGGATTGTGGCAATCATTTTGAAAAAGCAAGGTGTCATTTCGTTTGGTGAAGTAATAATTGATTATATATCAGAAAATCGCAGTAATACCAAGTTTACCCAGTTGTTGGGCGGAGCTACAGTAAATGTAATTGTCGTAACGCGAAGACTTGGGCTTCCTTCCTATTATTTATGTAGATTAGGTTTGGATGAATCTAGTTTATTTGTAGAGAAGGAATTTGAGCGGGAAAAAATTAATACGGAATATTGTGATCGGACGCCTAGTAAAAAAATTTGCGGTGTTTATGTTCATTTAAATGAAAATGGAGAGCGGACTTTTCATTCTTATGTGAATCCTACACCGGATGAATGGCTGCTGGAATCTGAGCTTAAGCAGGAGTTATTTGAAAAAGCAAAAATATTTTATTTTGGTTCAGGAACGCTATTTCATGGAACGGCTAAAAAAACAACACTGAATGCATTGCAATACGCTAACGAGTTCGGCTTGTTTAGGGCATTTGATACAAATATTCGCCTAAAGCGCTGGGAGAGCGAAGAGCAATGCCGACGAACCATTCTTTCGATTTTGCCTCATGTTGATTTGGTGAAAATGGCTGAAGAGGAATTATGTTTTCTGACTGAAACCACTTCATTAGATGTTGGTCTGCAGAAACTTTCTGGACTGAAGATTCCGTTTCTATTTGTCACAAGGGGAAGTGAAGGGACATGTGCGGTTATGAAGGGGGATAAAATCTTTGTGCCTGCCGTCAAGGTAAAGGCAATTGATACTACCGGGGCAGGAGATGCGTTTATGGCCGCATTATTGGTTGGTTTTCATGAAAAGGGTAAACCGGAAAACCTGTCACAGCTTGAAAAATATACCCAGTTTGCTAATAAAATCGCAAGTCTATCAACGACGGAAATAGGGGCGTTAACTGCGCTTAAGGATCTTCAAGAAGAGGCGAAACGATTTAACGGGAATTGATTGGATTACGATAAAAATACCTTCTATGATTTGTTGGGTTTATAATATAGAAGTAGGATTAAGTTCGAGGAGGGATTGGTTATGGAAAGTTCGCGTTTTTCAGTGAATGGTTCATGGCAGGGGGATCGTAATGGTATTGGGCATATCCAAGCAGCGGGATTGGACATACAGGCTTCTGTTCCAAAGGAATTGGACGGACCGGGGATTGGCTCCAGTCCGGAAGAGTTGTTGATTGCTGCCGCAAATAATTGCTATATGATTACCTTGGCCGCAATGATTAGCAACCGTAAGATTGAAGGTGTGACTTTCGAGGTTGAATCAAAAGGTGCTGTTAATAAAATCGAAGGGAAATTGAAATTTAAACAAATCATTCATAGACCAGTTATCTACATAAGCCATGATGCTGAGGTAACTGTAGAAAAATTGGAGGAACTAGCCTTACGCGCAGAGAGAGCCTGCTTTATCTCCAATACACTAAGATGCAGCATCGAATTTTCAGTCGAGCCGAAGGTAATTGTTAACTAAAGTGACATAACTAAAGTGACAGGCACCGTTCGTGGACATAATTGATATTTGTCCATGGGTGGTGGACATTGAGGGAACCTGAGAGTTTTATTCATTTTCAAATTTATGTTTAGAAATTCTTTGTGAAGCCTATACTGGAAAAAGTCTTTTACAATACATCCAGAAAGAGGTTTCAAATGAAGATTTGGTTTAATCGCTGGTTCACAACGGTTTCTCATTATATTGATATGATTCGAGAAAATCCGGACCAGCGCAAGTTTACGATTTACGGCTCCCATTCGAATCCAGATGCTCTCTATCTGCAAAATTGTGACTTTGCATATAGAGAACCGGCTGTTTCCGGTGAAGAATATATTCAGTTTTGTCTCGACTTTTGCAAAGAGCATAAAATTGATATTTTTATTCCTCGAAAAGAAAATGTCCTAATTTCGAAAAGGCTCAAATTATTTGAGGAATTAGGGGTAAAGGTATTGGTTTGTCCGGATGCTGAATTGATGGAGATGGTGGATAATAAAGCGGTTTCCTATCAATCCATTTTGGAAAAAGCAAAAAACGGAAAACCGTTGATTTCCATTCCTGACTATTCTATCGTCAATTCGGTTGATTCTTTTAAAAATGCATATGAGCAGTTAAAGGATAAAGGACATACGGTTTGCATTAAACCCGTTATTGGAGAGGGGGCAAATGGCTTTCGGGTTATTAAAGAGCAAAATGACTCGATTGATCAGCTCTTTTATCATGGAACGGGCCGTCGCATTCCTTATCAATATGCATGTGAAATATTGGGTCAGCGAGAGATGTTTCCTGACTTAATGGTTTTGGAATATTTGGAGGGACCCGAATATAGCATTGATTGTTTGGCAACTGAAGAAAAGTTAATTGCTGCTATTCCAAGGTTAAAAAGTTCTGGTCGGGTGCGCGAGTTAGTTGAACATTTTGAACTAATCCAAATGGCTCATGATTTTCATCAAGAATTTAAATTGCCGTATTTGTTTAATATTCAGGTGAAATATAGCGGTAATGTACCGAAACTGCTGGAAATTAACCCGCGCATGAGCGGGGGAATGTATTTTAGCTGCCTTTCCGGTATTAATATGCCTTACCTTGCGATCAAAATCTTATTAGGAGAAGAAATCGAGCTAATGAAACCTAAATTTGGGATCAGGGCGAGTTATATTGAGAAGGAAATGATTCTTGAAGATTAAAAAAAATCCTGCCATGCCAATCTGTGCATGAGCAGGATTTTTTTTTTGTGTCTACCCCAAAAAGACATTTTCGATGAATTGTCCATGAACGGTGCCTGTCACCGTATGTTGTCACCGTATGTTACTGTTTGTTACTGTTTTCGCCAAAACTAGTCAAAAGACTACAAAATAACATACTAGTGTTAATATTCAGATGATAATATAATGGGTTTAAAGGTTCGACCATTAGACGTTCCAATCTTTATCTAGGACAAATGCATTATAGAGGGGAGGGGTATTTGGAGTGGATGTGGATGGCAACACCAATCAGTTTTCAAGTGTTTTTAATAAAGTTCAACCAGTAAGGGGCTTTGAGGATGTTCTCACACAAATCTATAATGCAATCTATAGCAACCAATTAAAAACCGGTGACCGCCTTCCTAGTGAACGGGAGCTTGCCAGTATGTTTGAAGTCAGCAGAACGACTATCCGTGAAGCAATAAGAGTCCTTGAGGCTGAACAGGTGGTGGAAGTTAAAAGAGGTGTTAACGGAGGCATTAGTATTATTGAGCCCAAACCCAATCAACTGGCGCGTTCTCTAGAAACATTGCTTCATTTTCGAGTGGCGACCTTTACTGAGCTTGCTGAATTCCGCACAGATTTCGAAGGAAAAACCGCTTTTTTGGCGGCACAAAGAGCGACCCCACACGAGATCAACGAAATCACACATATTGCGGAAAAATTCGAAAAGCTTATAAAAGACATCGATACCCCTTGGGAGCGGTTAATCGATCTAGACGTTTCGTTTCATGAAGCTGTGGCATATGCATCAAAAAATCAAATACATATTGCCATTATGCTGGGCATCCAAAGTGTGTTACGAAAGACAGCATTAAGTTTAGAAAGCGGCAACGACCAACATTTTCGTAAACAACAGGGAATTGAATTAATGGAAATCGCACAGGCCATTCAAAACCGCGATTCCGACAAAGCCAAAAGAATAATGGCCGAACATGTTGAAGGTAATATTACTTCGAAAATGAATCAAAATTCTACAGATTAGACATCATGGTCAATCTCATTGTCAATATAATAAAACATCTCCTAGTCAACACCCTTATCCATAAATA
The DNA here is from genome assembly GCF_001866655.1 of Bacillus sp. MUM 116. Lineage (GTDB taxonomy): Bacteria > Bacillota > Bacilli > Bacillales > Cytobacillaceae > Neobacillus. Next base: position 18,243 of record NZ_MLYR01000088.1, read on the forward strand.
AAGGGGTTGTAAATATGACTTCTAGTAAACTCCTATACAAAAAAGGTCAGGTCCTGGTAGATGGACAATCCGAAGGACAAGTTTTAGCCACTAACTTTCCCCTAAGCTTTTGGGGAGGTATAAATCCCGCAACAGGAGAAATTATTGACCGGCATCATCCACTATCCAAAGAAAATGTGACAGGAAAGGTTTTGGTATTACCGACAGGAAGAGGTTCCTGTACTGGAAGCGGAATACTTCTTGAAGCGATTTTTTCTGACCACGCACCCGCAGCGATTTTGTTAAGGCAGCTAGACGAAATCATATCCCTCGGCTCCATTGTTGCCGACGAATTTTTGCAAAAATCCATCCCAATCCTTGTATTAACCTCCGAAGACTTTGAAGATGCGTTAAAAGCAAAATATGCTTTTATTGATAAAAAAGGAAAAGTAAAATTACAAATCTAGCACCACGACCAACCCAAAAATCAAATGGACCCACAATAATCTGAATGGAGGGTGGTTAAAGGAAAAACATAAAACCCAAGATTATAATTGGCAGGTGTCACAAATGCAGGTTGAATTAACGAAACATGATCGAAACATTCTTGCTGGAAAGGATGGCAAAGCGAAGCAGTTGGCCATGAAGGTAATTGTTCGGATGGCTGAAATACAAGGGGCGGAAAAGTTGATTGATATCGAATGCGCCCATATTGATGGCTGCATTTATACTGGCCCCGCCAGTCTTCATTTTGCCGAAACCCTTGCTGAACTGGGCGGAAGGGTAACTGTGCCGACCACAATGAATGCCATCTCCATCGACCGAAAGCGCTGGAAGGACCAGGGAGTCGATGCCAAATGGGCACATTCTGCTCAAAGGCTTGCTGATGCCTATCTTAGAATGGGAGCCACGCCGACATTTACCTGTGCTCCTTACTTGCTGCCGGAAAAACCGAAAAAAGGGATGGAAATCGCATGGGCTGAATCAAATGCAGTTGTTTATGCCAATAGTGTCATAGGTGCAAAAACAAACCGCTATGGGGATTTAATGGATATCTGCGCTGCCATTACTGGCCGCGTTCCTCTGACAGGACTCCATCTTGAAAAAAACAGAAAAGGGACAATGATCATTGATGTCGGTGAGATAAAGGATATTGATTCCTTCTTTTACCCTGTTTTTGGTTATCTTGTCGGCCAAAAGGTAAATGGTGGAGTACCGGTGATTACGGGTCTAAACCATACCCCTTCAGCAGATGATTTAAAGGCGTTTGGGGCTGCCTGTGCAACAGCCGGTTCTGTAGGAATGTTTCATATTGTCGGAATTACACCTGAAGCGCCAACAATAGACCACGCTTTAGGCAAAAAAGCTCCAGCTTCCATACATAAAATTACAAAAGGAGAACTTCAGGAAGTATGGGAGAAGCTATCTTCCGGTACAGAAGAAAAAGTTGATATGATCACCCTTGGAAGTCCGCATTTTTCCTATGAGGAATGCGAACTTTTGGCAGAAATCATCGAACACGAAGCAGAACAAGCACAAGTGATTACTGAAAAAAAATCTCCTCTAAAAGTCCAGTCAGAATTCATCATCACGACCTCCCGTTATGTATATCAAAAAGCCCTCAACAACGGTTTAGCAGAAAAAATAGAGAATTTTGGAGCGAAGTTTTTGACCGATACTTGTTTATGTATGATCAATACCCCGGTTATCCCGGAAAAGTGTCAAACATTAATGACGAACTCGGCAAAATATGCTCATTATGCACCAGGTCTTGTCAATCGCAAGATTTATTTTACTAGTATAAAAGATTGTGTACGCTCTGCAATTGAAGGGATTCCGATTATTAGCCGGCCAAAATGGCTTTAAAATTGATGAAACCGTTTCCAAAACTCTATGTTCGAAAAAGAAAGGGGAAAATAGAATGAGCAAGTGGCTCTCTCGTTTAGGATTACTAGTAATTGTCATGTTGATGATTACTGCATGTTCCTCAAAAACAGGAGGATCAGATTCCTCAAGCGGCAAAGATAAAGGTGGAGAAATTTTGATTGGAACGCTAACCCCAATCACCGGATCCAGTGCAAAAATGGGTGAAGATATGAACAATGCAATTCAAATGGCTGCGGATGAAATCAATACTGCCGGTGGAATCAACGGTAAGAAAATCAAGCTTGTTAAAGAGGACGAGGGCTGTGATCCGCAAATTGCTACGGCCGGTGCCAACAAACTTGTATCAAAGGATGTCGTGGCAGTTGTCGGCGGATACTGCTCAGGTGCCGTTCTGCCGGCATCAGGCGTGATGAACCAAGCGAATCTCCCTTGGATTTTAACAGCTGCAAACTCTGCAAAAATTCCGGAGCAAGGCTTTAAGGATATTTTTCTATTAAATAGTACGGCACCAGCACAGGCAAAGTCTGCTGCTGAATATATGGTGAACAAGTTAGGTGCTAAAAAAATCGCGATTATCAACGATAATTCCGCTTATGCCGTCGATTTGGCGGAAAGAACAAGAGATGAAGTTAAAGGTATGGGGGCTAATGTTGTAGCATTTGACGCAGTAAACCCGGAAGAAAAAGATTTTAACTCACTTATGACAAAACTTAAGGAACTGAAACCAGATGCTACCTACTGGACTGGATATTATAATGTCGGCGGACTATTGGCAAAACAGTTCCATCAGGCTGGTGTTTCCGGTGCCTTTGGTGTAGGCGATGGCTCGAACGACCCGACAATTATTAAAATCGCCGGAAAGGAAAATGCTGAAGGATTATTTGTAACGACTACCCCAACGCCGCAATTCCAAGAAAGTGCCAAGGATTGGATTCCGAAATATAAAGAAAAATTTGGTGCCGATCCAGGACCATACTCTGCAATCTCTTATGACGGTATGAGAGTAATGGCCGATGCCATCAAACGTGCAGGTTCAACGGACAAAGATAAAATTATCAAGGCCTTAAGCGAAACAAACGGATATGATACGTTCAGCGGTCCATTGAAATTTAAGGAAAATGGCGAAACAGCTACATCAAACTTTGTTGTCTTAATTGTTAAAAATGGACAAATGACATTGGCGCAGTAAATAAAATAGGGGTTCCCGGGTTAAACCGGGAACTCTCACAAAGAAAGGGGGATCTTAATGGATATATTTATACAGCAATGTATAAATGCTGTGATCATCGGCTGTTTTTACAGTTTAATTGCCTTGGGCTATACGATGGTGTTTGGTGTCATCAGACTATTGAATTTCGCTCATGGTGATATTTTTATGGTCGGTTCATTCGTTGGTTTCACCGCTCTATCTTTTTTGACTGGTATGCCTAGTTTACTAGGTGTAGGGCTGGCATTATTAATTTCAATGATTGTAGTTGGATTATTTGGTGTCGTCATTGAAAGAATTGCCTATCGCCCCCTTTTTAACGCACCATCACGTTTGGCGGTTTTAATCACAGCCGTTGGGGTCTCGTTATTTTTACAAAATGGAATCATGCTTTCCTATGGGGCCAGTTTTCGTGTTTATCCTGTTCATCTTTCAAATAAAGGGTTTCATATCCTCGGAGCAAATCTATCCTATATACAATTGGGCATAATCATTTTCTCTATTCTCATGATGGTAGCATTACATATTTTTATTAACAAAACATTGTACGGAAAAGCAATGCGATCGATTGCTATTGATTCAACAGCCACTTCACTAATGGGAATTGCCGTTCATAGAATCATTGCCATAACGTTCTTCATTGGTTCCTCGCTTGCAGCCGCAGCAGGGGTGATGGACGGGGTTTATTATGGACAAATCAATTTCCTAATGGGATTTATCATTGGTTTAAAAGCTTTCACCGCAGCGGTTATCGGCGGAATCGGCAGCATCAAAGGAGCAATGCTCGGCGGTTTGCTGCTTGGAATTGTAGAAACGGTTGGAACCGTTTATGTAGGCAGCGCCTGGAAGGATGTCTTCGCGTTTGGAATATTGATCCTTTTACTAGTGTTTAAACCAACCGGTATTCTTGGCGAAAACGAAGTGGAAAGGGTGTAGCTTATGAACAAAACGGTTTTGAAAGTTGCAGCCCTTGGTGTACTCGTTCTTGTACTGGCATTAATGCCTGTTGTTTCAGACAATTATTGGATTGATGTTGCACTTATGGCAATGATTTATATCATTCTTGCCTTAGGTTTAAACATAGTCGTTGGTTATTGCGGATTGCTAGATTTAGGATTTTCGGCATTTTTTGCAGTGGGCGCCTATACAACCGGTATTTTAATGACGCAATACCATATTTCTTTTTGGATTGCGATTGTTGTTTCTGCCTTTTTATCCGCGATTGCGGGAATCATCATCGGGGCACCGACACTGCGCCTCAGAAGTGACTATTTGGCGATCGTAACATTAGGGTTTGGTGAAATTGTCCGAATCTCGGCCATCAATCTTCATTTTACCGGCGGTGCTTCCGGAATCTTCGGGATTCCAAAACCTTCGATTGGTTCATTCCAATTAACAGGTCTGACCGGAGTTTATTATCTTGCCTTTATTGCGGTTCTTGTGATGATCTTTATTGTCAGACGGCTCGGAGATTCCCGTTTAGGCCGGGCCTGGAAATATATTCGCGAGGATGAAGATGCAGCGGAGGCAATGGGAATCAACCGCTGGAAGACAAAACTATTAGCCTATATTTTCGGAGCGATTGTCGGCGGCTTTGGTGGATCGATTTTTGCGGTGAAAATGACGGCAATTTCTCCGCAAAGCTTTAATTTTACCCAATCAGCGATGATTTTACTAGCTGTTGTTCTAGGGGGATTGGGCAGAATTCCAGGTATGGTTCTCGGTGCGGTATTTGTCATCCTGCTTCCGGAAGTAATGCGTGATTTTGCCGACTGGCGCTTACTTATTTTTGGCGGGCTGCTTGTAGTTATGATGATTTTCCGCCCGGAAGGATTGTGGCCGTCCGCAAAGGAAAAGACACCTGCTTCGTCTGGTAAAGAAACGGAGGCGGATCAAAATGTCGCTGGTTAGTATCGAAAATGTAACTTTACAGTTTGGCGGACTGAAGGCCGTGGATGATGTCAGTTTTACGATTGAAAAAGGCAAAATTATTGGGCTCGTTGGACCGAACGGGGCCGGTAAAACCTCGATGTTCAATATTATTACGGGGTTCTATAAACCTAGTATAGGAAATATCATTTTTGAAGGGAAAAATATCGTTCGGAAAAAACCAAGTAAAATCACTGAATTGGGAATGGCACGAACATTTCAAAACATCCGTCTTTTTCCTTTATTGACAGTTCTTGAAAATGTGATGAGCGGGATGCACAGCAAAACTAGACAAGGATATCTAGGCGCCATTTTCCGTACACCTGCACAACGGAAAGAAGAAGAGTTAATCAAGGCGGTGGCGGAATCAGCGATGGAATTTGTCGGTGTCAGCCAATATGCAAACCGCCTTGCGAAAAATCTTCCATATGGCTTGCAGCGCAAGGTGGAAATCGCAAGAGCCCTGGCAACACAACCGAAATTATTACTGCTTGATGAACCGGCTGCAGGATTGAACAAAGGAGAACGAGATGACCTCATTAAGTTAATCCAAAGAATTCACAAGGAATATGATTTGACGATTTTTATTATTGAACATGATATCGGTCTTGTAAGTAAACTAGTAGATTATGTAACCGTTTTGGATTATGGGAAAAAAATTGCTGATGGCAGACCGGAAGAAGTTTTCCAAAATCAATTGGTCATCGAAGCCTATTTAGGAAAGGAGGAGGATGAATGAGCAGACCCGTCCTGGAATTGAAAAGTGTTGACTCCTATTATGGAAAAATTCAGGCGCTTGAATCGGTCAGTGCGGCTATTTATCCAGGTGAAATTGTGACGATGCTGGGCAGTAACGGTGCCGGAAAAAGTACCTTGCTAAAAACAATTTCCGGTCTTGTCAAAACGCAAAATGGTTCGATTACCTTTTTAGGGCAGGATATTACGAAATTACGGCCAAATGAAATTGTTGAGCTGGGGATTGTCCATGTTCCGGAGGGCAGACGGATTTTCGGCACAATGACCGTTCTGGAAAACCTGGAACTGGGCGGCTTTACCCAAAGGAAGAAAAAAAATCATATAAAGGAAAATGTGGAAAATATTTTTGAACTGTTTCCGCGGTTAAAGGAGAGGGCGAAACAAAAGGCAGGCACGCTGTCCGGCGGGGAACAGCAAATGTTGGCGATTGGCCGCGGCTTGATGGTGGAGCCGAAGCTGTTGATGCTCGATGAACCATCAATGGGACTTGCCCCAATTATTGTTAAAGAAATCATGAAAATTATCCGGAATATCAATAACCAGGGCACAACTATTTTACTGGTGGAACAGAACGCAAGAGCAGCATTGAAGCTTGCGACAAGAGGGTATGTGTTGGAGACGGGCTCGATGACGATGGAGGGAACGGCTACGGAACTGCAAGAGGATCGTAAAGTGGTTAATGCTTACTTGGCATAAAATAAAAATTTTACCCATATGAGAGGAGAATGCGAAAATGACAAAGTTTTCAGGTGTTTATGTGGCAATTATTACCCCTTTTACAGAGGCTTATCAGGTTGACTATAAGCGGTTGGAGGAGCATGTGGATTGGTTGATTACGGAAGGTGTGCATGGAATTATCCCGGCAGGATCGGTTGGAGAGTACGCTTCACTAACCGCTGAGGAGAGGGCAAAAGTGGTTGAAACGGTAATTGGTGCGGCAAATGGCAGAGTGCCGGTTGTAGTCGGTACAGGTGCTCCGTCTACTGAACAGGCAGCCGGATGGGCACGTCATGCAAAAGCCGCTGGCGCTGCTGGAATTATGGCACTGCCGCCGATTAATTATAATCCAACCGAGGCGGAGATATTTGCCCATTATGAAGCATTGTCTGAAGCCGGTATTCCGATTATCGCTTATAACAATCCACATGATTACAAAGTCGATTTAACCCCTAATTTACTGAAACGCTTGTCAGCGATTGACAATGTGGTGGCCGTGAAAGAATTCTCCGGTGATGTCCGCCGCGTGCATGATATTTTGGCCAAAACCGATTTAGAGGTTTTGATTGGTGTAGACGATTTAGCGATGGAAGGACCGATTGCAGGGGCAACTGGCTGGATTGCTGGATTTCCGAACGTTTTCCCGCGTGAAGGGGTACGGATTTTTGAACTTGCCTCACAGGGCAGGGTGAAAGAAGCACTGGAGCTTTATCGACCATCGCTGCCACTCTACCATTATGATGCGAAACCGCAGCTTGTTCAGGCGATTAAATACTCAATGGAGCTTGCCGGAAGACCAGTGGGGCCAACCCGTCCGCCAAGAATGCCGCTTCCAGAAAGTGAGCTTCAAAAAGTAAAAGAGGCGTTTGAGCAGGCAGCAACTGTGAAGGTGAATTAATGAGTCGAAGGCTTTAGGGGGAGGTAGCATGTCCCCCTAAATTCGCTCAGAAAGCGTGGTGTTCATTATGGAGAAACAGAAAACGGTTGTCTGTCGCTGTGAAGAGGTATTTTTGGAGGATTTAGTCGAGACCCTTCAAGCACACGGGTGTTCTTCAAGGGAACTGAAACTTCGTACAAGGGCCGGAATGGGATATTGCGGTGGGCGGACCTGCCGGAATCTGATTGACAATATCGTTGGAAGACAAACGAAGAAAGATCGGCCGGACGAAATTCCACTCGGTTATCAGCCGCCTGTTCGTCCGATCCAATTTTTTATGATGGGGAATGATTCCTATGGAAAAAAATAATCGGGTCATCCATCATCCTATTTTAGGAGATTTAAAGTTTAGAAGTCTGATCAATTTTACGTTTAACGAAAAGGTATACAGTGGTTTTGAAGGGGAAACCATTGCGGCGGCACTTCTTGCCAGCGGGGTTCGAACATTACGGTGTCAGGAAGAGACCGGAACACCGCGCGGAATCTATTGTAATATTGGCCATTGCTATGAATGCCGGGTGCAAGTAGATGGAGTATTGGGTGTACGGGCCTGTTTAACTCCGATCAAGGAAGGAATGGACGTATGGTCAGGAGAAAAACTGCCTGCCCCGTTTAAGAAAGAAGGCGATGCATTGTGATTGATGTGCTCATTGTAGGGGCGGGACCTGCAGGTATTTCAGCTTCGATTGTCTGTGCCCGAGCCGGATTAAACGTGAAGGTGGTTGATGAATTTGTCAGAGCCGGAGGCAGGTTGCTAGGTCAATTACATGAGGAACCAAATAGAAAATGGTGGAATGGAATCGAGATCGCAGAACGTCTTGTTGCAGAAGCACGTGTATTAGGTGTGGAATTTGAAATGGGCGTTTCCGTTTATAACCTGAAGCAATTAGGAGATGAATGGAAAGTATATACCACGAAAGAAACGGTTAGGGTTAAAGCATTACTGCTTGCGACGGGAGCTGCCGAGACAGCATTGCCAATTGCCGGCTGGACGCTTCCGGGGGTTATGTCCATCGGGGCGGCCCAGGTAATGACGAATGTTCATCGGGTACGGCCAGGACAAAGGGGTGTAATTGTCGGAGTCAATATTTTATCAACAGCGATTGCCCGGGAACTCGTTTTAGCAGGAGTAGAAGTCGAGTCGATGCTGCTGCCGGCGAAAAGTCTGATGACCGAAGAAGATGGAGACCCGGGAAAGGTAATGGAATCATTATTACGAGTCGCTCATCTTGCCCCCTCTAAAATTCTTCGTTTTGGAAGCGGGTTGATGAAATCAGCGTCGATGAAAAGACTGGGTTTGAAATTTTATCCAAAAAGCGGCTTTCGAGTCTGGGGAATACCCGTTAAGCTACGGCAGGCGGTAGTTGAAATTGCCGGGTCGAAGCAGGTTGAAGGAGTTCGAGTTGTTGATATCGATGTGGAGGGAAATCCTGTTGAAGGCTCGGAACGATTAATTGCCGCGGATTTTGTTTGTATTGCCGGGGGCTTGTATCCTCTCGTGGAATTAGCGGCGGTGGCAGGATGCTCTTTCCGCTATATTGAAGAGCTTGGAGGGCATGTCCCGGTTCACAATGAAAAAATGAAAACGGGTTTAAAAGGGCTGTATGTTGCCGGAAATATTACCGGGATTGAAAGCGCAAAGGTTGCCATAGCACAGGGGGAGGTAGCCGGTTATTCCATTGCCTTGGACTTACTTTTGAATCGTTCCTTTGAGGGGCCGTTAAGGGCTGCACTGGAAAAGGTTGAATCTACTCGGCAAAATGCTGAAATTCAATTTCATCCTGAGATTGAAAAAGGCAGAGAGCAGATGGAAATGGCGTTTAAGGTTTTGGAAGCGGAAACGAGAAATCAACTTTACGCGAAAAAGGGGTAGCTTTTTCGCGGGAGAATGCGGCATCGCAGATAAATAGTCTCGGAACGCAGATAAAATCCGTAATAACGCAGATAGAATCTGTTGTTGCGCAGATAAATATAATGCTTTTACAAATGAGGGATAACCATGAAAACACATTCAGAGGTTGTAATCATCGGGGGCGGGATCATCGGAGCCGCAATTGCCTACTATACTTCGAAACTAGGCTTCGATGTGACCGTCATTGAAAAAAATGAATTAGCAAGCGGCACCTCTTCCCGCTGTGACGGAAATATTTTAGCCATTGATAAAGATCCGGGATTTGACTCGGAAATGTCCTTACATAGTCAAAAATTGGTTCATGAATTAAGCAAGGAGCTGTCATCGGAATTTGAATACCGGGCACCGGGTAGCATTCTCGTATGTGAAACAGAAGAAGAAATGATTGCTGCTGAGAAATGGGTGGACCGCCAAAACAAAACGGGAGTCCCCATGCGTCTGCTCGACCGCACGGATATCAGACAGGATTCCGCGTATTTCGCTGAGGATCTTTTAGGCGGTTTGGAATGCCCCTCTGATTCTACTGTGAATCCGTATCTATTAACCTATGCATTATTTGAGGGGGCGCAAAAATTTGGAGCCAAAATGGTGAAAAACACAGAAGTACGAGCTGTAAAAAAAGTACTGGCCGATGATGTTTTTCATGTTTCGACAACAAATGGCGATTTCACTGCCAAAAGGGTGGTGAATGCCGGGGGAATTTGGGCGCCCAAACTGGCTGAAATGGTAGGAGTGGACCTCCCCATCCAGCCGCGCAAAGGTCATATCATTGTTGCCTCTCGCAATCTCCCAATTGGCCTCAGAAAAGTAATGGAATTTGGTTATTTGCTATCCAAATTTGGCGGGGATCGCAAGGTTGATGACGAAACGGAAAAATATGGGGTTGCATTGGTTTTTGAACCGACCGTCAGCCAAAACTTTTTAATTGGCTCAAGCCGGCAATTCGTCGGGTTCAATACGAAAGTTGATATGGATGTCGTCCACTGTATTGCCAGAAGGGCGGTACGATTCTATCCGAAACTAAGGGAAATGAACTTTATTAGGGCTTATTCTGGATTACGGCCGTGGACGCCGGACCATTTACCTGTGATTTCTCATGTGGAAGAAGTCCCCGGTTATTATATCGCCGCCGGGCATGAAGGGGATGGCATTAGTCTTGCTGCAGTAACAGGCAAGCTGATTTCCGAAATGATAGAAGGACGGGAAGAAACGATTATTCCGCTTGAACCCCTTCGGCATAATCGCTTTACGCCTTCTTATACTCTTAAACATTAGAAATGAGGTGGGATAGGTGATTTCTGCGAAAAAAATGTTTACGACAATCGACACACATACCGGAGGGAATCCGACGCGCACTGTTACAAGTGGTCTTCCGAAGCTAACTGGCAACACGATGTCTGAAAAGATGCTGCAAATGAAAAATCAATATGATTGGATTCGCAAATTTTTAATGAATGAGCCTCGAGGACATGGGGTGATGTCAGGCGCATTATTAACTGATCCCTGCCATCCCGATGCGGATGTGGGTGTAATTTTTATCGAAACCGGCGGATATTTGCCGATGTGCGGCCATGACACGATTGGTGTTTGTACAGCCCTAATCGAATCAGGGATGGTAGAGGCTGTTGAGCCCATTACGTACATTACATTAGACACACCTGCAGGCTTAGTCAAAACGGAGATTTTAGTTGAAAATGACAAGGCAAAACAGGTCACCTTCCGAAATATTGAGTCCTTCTTATATGAATCGATTAAGGTTGCGGTCGACGGTTTCGGTGAAATTGATTGTGATATAGCGTACGGGGGCAATTTTTACGGGATTATTGATGCATGTAAATTGAATTTGGAGCTGGTTACGGCAAATGCCTCCGAGATTATTGAAAAAGCAATAGGGATTCGTAAAACCATCAACCAGCAGCACAACATCGTTCATCCGGTTTTTCCTTTTATCCACGGCTTGACTCACATCGAATTTTATACCGATCCGGTCCATCCGGATGCTGATGTAAAAAACACGGTCGTGGTGCCTCCGGGAGGGATTGACCGCTCTCCATGCGGAACGGGGACTTCTGCAAAATTGGCTGTGTTATTTAATAAAGGAGATTTGGCCATTGGTGAAGAATTTGTTCATGAAAGCATCGTTGGTTCGTTATTTAAGGCACGCATTTTGGAAACGAGTGAGGTTCAGGGCTATCCGGCAGTCATTCCGGAAATATCGGGATCAGCATGGGTAATGGGCTTTCATACATTCCTTTATAACGAGGAAGACGAATTAAATGAAGGGTTTTTATTAATTCCTGCTGCGGAGGATCATTAAGGAGGGAGAGCGGTGAAGTTTACAAAGCATTTTTCAACCGTTGATATGCATACCGGCGGCGAGCCTTTTCGAATTATTACATCAGGTGTTCCTTTTTTAAAAGGTGATACCATTTTGGAAAAGCGTGCTTATTTTAAAAAATATCATGACGAGATTCGGAGAGTGTTGATGTTCGAACCAAGGGGGCATCATGGTATGTATGGCTGTGTAATCACCCAGCCGGAACGGGAGGATTCTGATTTCGGGATTCTATTTATGCATAATGAAGGGTTTAGTACGATGTGCGGGCATGGCACTATTGCTGCCGTTACTTATGCGATTGAAAGCGGGCTGGTAGCAGCAACGGGTGAGGAAACGCAAGTAGTAATTGATAGTCCTGCAGGGAAATTGACAGCTTATGCACAGTGTGAAGGCACAAAAGTTAAGTCGGTATCATTCGAAAATGTTCCTTCCTTTGTTTTTCATGAAAATTTCTCTGTAGTGGTGGATGGGAAAAATTATACGGTTGATATAGCTTATGGAGGAGCCTTTTATGCGATTGTGGATGCCAAAGAATTTGGCCAAAAGGTCGACATTGAGCATCTTCCAGCATTGCAAAAAATTGGTATGGAAATTAAGCGGGAAATTGAGTCCTCAATTGAGGTGGTTCATCCGTTTGAAAAGGATATAAATGGTATTTACGGGGTTGTTTTTACTGATAAGCCGGAGCTTGAAGATTCGGATTCAAGGAATGTGACAATTTTTGCCGACGGTCAGGTGGACCGCTCTCCATGTGGCAGCGGGACAGGTGCACGAGTTGCACTTTTAAAGCAAAAAGGACTTCTTAAGATAGGACAGCAATTTGTTCATGAGAGTATTGTAAACAGTAAATTTGTGGCGGAAATTTTGGAAGAAACGGAATTCGGTCCATATTTGGCTGTGATTCCGAAAATCACTGGTAATGCCTTTATAACGGGAATGCATCAGTTTGTTGTCGATCCGACAGATCCGCTGCATGAAGGGTTTTTAATAGGTTAAAAGGTTGGAGGTTTGTGATGTTAGTTATAAGTGAAGCAGAGATAAAAAAAGCGATTACGATGGATGAAGTCATGAAGGCAGTAGAGGTGGCGCTAGTTGAGTATTCAGAGGGAAGGACTACGACGCCAGTAAGGACAGCAATAAGTACTTCCCAGACAGAAGGAACTGCATTGTTTATGCCATCATTGGTAGAATCAACAGGCGGCCTTGGTATTAAGTTCGTTTCCGTTTTTCCAAAGAATAAAGACAAAACCATTTACGGGGTCATGGTTTTATCGGATGTTGAAACCGGTGAACCGTTGGCATTAATGGAATCTTCCTCATTAACTGTTTTAAGGACTGGGGCAGCGTCAGGTCTGGCAACGAAGTATCTTGCCAGGGAGGATGCAAAAGTGTTGGGAGTGATCGGAACAGGAAGTCAAGCGAGAGGATTAATTGAGGCGATTTTAGAAGTGCGGCTATCTGTTTCTGAAATTCGTTTATTTAATCGAACGAAGCAAAAGGCTTCTGTGCTTGCGGAGAAATTAAAGGTCCGCTATCAGGGAATAGAGATTGTTATTGCCGACGCAGCTGATGAGGCGATTCAAGGAGCAGATATTATTGTCACAGCAACGACTTCTGAAAAACCGGTTTTTTCAGCGGAAAGTGTTAAGTCGGGAGCGCATATTAACGGGGTTGGTTCCTTTAAACCAAGCATGCAGGAAATCCCGACGGAAGTCATAACGGATGCAGCAAAGGTTGTGGTGGAATCGAAGGAAGCCGCGCTGGAGGAATGCGGCGATTTAATCAATCCCATTGAAGCGGGGCTTTTTCAAGAGGATGCCCTCTATGGGGAACTCGGTGAAATCATCAATGGAATGAAAGCTGGCAGGGAGTCGGATGGAGAAATAACGGTATTTAAATCGGTTGGCTTGGCTGCAATGGATGTGGTAGTGGCCAAGGCAATATATGATAAGGCATTGGAACTGGGGATCGGTCAAAGGGTTCAACTTTAATATATTAATAGGTGGTGTTTTGGTAGGATGCAAACGGAAGTTTTTACAAAAACATTTTTCAATTATATTAATGGTGAATGGGTCGAAAGTGAATCAGGTGAGGTGATTAAAAGTATCAATCCGGCCAACCGATATGAAGTGGTTGGGAAGGTGCAAAAGTCAACACTTACCGATTTAAAGGCTGCTGTTGAGGCAGCAAAAGCGGCGAAAAAATTATGGTGGAAGCTGGGCGGACCATCGCGTGGGACTTACCTGTTTAAAGTTGCAGATATCTTGGAGACTAATCTTGATGACATCGCTGAGACGATGACACGGGAAATGGGGAAAACTTTGGCGGAAGCTAAGGGTGAGACCGCGCGTGGTGTGGCAATTTTGCGTTATTATGCCGGTGAAGGGATGCGAAAAACCGGTGATGTCATTCCATCATCAGACAGCGGTGCCTTGATGTTTACGACAAGGGCTCCATTAGGAGTGGTCGGTGTCATTACACCATGGAATTTCCCTGTGGCGATTCCGATTTGGAAGATTGCACCTGCGTTGATTTACGGCAATACGGTTGTATTTAAACCGGCGACGGAAGCGGCAGTGACGGCGGCAAAAGTTGTGGAGTGTTTTGAAAGAGCAGGATTTCCAAAAGGTGTTTTAAACTTTGTTACTGGTTCGGGTTCTGTGATTGGAAATGGGCTCATTGAACATCCGGATATCAATGGGATTACGTTTACCGGCTCTTCGGCAACAGGGAAAAAGGTTGGGCAGGGGGCTGTAGCACGCGGCGCGAAATTCCAGCTTGAAATGGGCGGGAAAAATCCAGTGATAGTTGCGGAAGATGCGGATTTGGTGAAAGCGGTGGATGCTGTAATCAGCGGGGGGCTAAAATCGACTGGTCAAAAATGTACCTGCACAAGTCGCGTAATTGTCCTTGAAAAAGTGTATGATGCGTTTAAGGAATTGCTTCTGGAGAAGGTTCGTGAAATTAAGGTTGGTGACGGACTTGCTGAAGATTCATGGATGGGGCCTTGTGCGAGTGAGAGCCAACTAAATACCGTAAAGTATTATATTAAGGTTGCGAAGAAGGAAGGAGCCGTTTTGCTTTGCGGCGGGGATCAGCCAGCTAATCCTGAATTGAAGGATGGTTTTTATATCAATCCAACCGTTTTTGAGGGTGTATCAACTGATATGACGATTGCACAGGAAGAGATTTTCGGACCGGTTTTAGCGTTAATAAAGGTGGAATCACTGGAAAATGCGATTGAAATTGCCAATGATTCCGAATATGGATTAAGTGCATCTATTTTTACAAGCAATATTGGCAAAATGCTTACGTTTATTGATGATATGGAAGCAGGATTGGTACGGATCAACGCAGAAAGTGCCGGCGTCGAACTCCAAGCCCCATTTGGCGGAATGAAATCCTCCTCTTCCGGATCACGTGAACAAGGCGAAGCCGCCAAAGAATTCTTCACCGCCATAAAAACAGTGTTCGTTAAAGGATAGGTGACAGGCACCGTTCGTGGACAAATCAGCAATTTTGTCCGCGATGGGTGGACAATGGGAGGCAATTTTTTTATACAAGAATAAAAAACCAAGGTTGGAAAGACTATTTTGTCATTTCACAGCCTTGGTTTGTTTTGTTTGGTCCACTTAAAGAGATTAAGCATTATTTATCCGAGAAAGGCTCTATTTCTTTTGCATTTAATCTCTATGTCCATTCCACATAGACAAAATACCCTGTTTGTCCACGAATGGTGACAGGCACCATGTGCACCTCTTATGCGCTGATGTTTACTTCAGATTTTTCTGTTTCTCCTTGCGGGTGGAATTCTTTTTCCATTTTGGAAACGACAACAGTTGCTACTCCGTTACCGATTAGGTTTGTAATGGCGCGTGCTTCGGACATGAAGCGGTCGACACCGAGTAAGAGCGCGATACCTTCAACTGGAATAACCGGAAAAGCTGAAAGGGTAGCGGCAAGAGTAATGAAACCGGAACCTGTAACACCTGCTGCCCCTTTTGAAGTCAGCATTAAAATTCCTAGTAAAGTAATTTGGTGCCAAATTGTGATATCTACATGATAAGCCTGTGCAATAAAGATGGCTGCCATTGAAAGATAAATCGCAGTACCATCCAGGTTAAATGAATAACCGGTTGGTACAACAAGACCTACAACAGATTTGGAACAGCCGTATTTTTCAAGGCGTTCCATCATTCTTGGCAGTGCTGATTCAGAAGAAGAAGTACCTAGTACCAATAAAATTTCTTCTTTAATATAGGCGATGAATTTTAAAATATTGAAACCGTAAAACTTTGCAACTGCTCCTAAAACAAAGATGATAAAAATAAACATCGTCGCGTACACGCTTCCCATCAGTTTTCCAAGGGACACTAAAGAGCCGAGCCCAAAATTACCAATCGTATAAGCCATTGCCCCAAATGCGGCAACCGGAGAAAACTTCATGACAATATTAACAATTTTAAAGAAGATTTCGGTTAAATCCTCAAACAAGGCAACAACACGCTTGCCCTTTTCTCCGAAAGATGCAAGAGCAATCCCAAATAGAACAGAGAAGAATAAGATCGGAAGGAGTTGTCCATTTGCCATAGCTGCAACAAAATTATCCGGAATAATTCCTAAAATAAACTCAACAAATCCATGACTTGTTTCTTTTGCCTGTTCAGTAAACTGAGCAACATCACTGGCTTTCGCACCATGTGTATCAAAACCGGATCCAGGCTTAAGGATATTTACTAGTAATAAACCAATTGCTAATGCAATCGTAGAAATAATTTCAAAATAGAGGAGTGCTTTACCGCCAATTCGCCCAACCTTCTTTAAATCTCCCATATTTCCAATTCCAATGACAATCGTAAAAAAGACAATTGGTGCGATGACCATTTTAATCAGCTTGATAAATATATCCGCCAATACCTTTAATTCAGCCCCGAATTTTGGAAACAAGAAACCCACAATGACTCCAAGAAGAATACCTGTTAATACTTGTACCGTTAAATTTTTAAAACTAATCCTCATCCTCATCCTTGTTACACTCCTTCGTTAAAATTGTTATCGCTTTCATTCCATCTACTTACATGATAAAAGAAAATTCAGAAAAGAATGGGTTTTGGTCATATTGGTCTTATTGTTCCTTTTGTTATCTAAAAATTATTGGAAATAGTATTTACTCAATTTACTATACTGATAAAATAGGGGATTATAGTAATAGATTTAAAAGTTAAAAAACAAGGGGGAACTGCGTTGTTTCCATTAAAGGTTATTTTAGTAGAAGATGATCCAATGGTTCGGGAAGTTCACCGCCAGTTTATTGAAAGAATTGAGGGATTCACGATTATCGCTACCGCTTCAAACGGGCTTGAAGGCATTAAATTAATAAAAGACTCCCAACCAGACTTGGCGATTATCGATATTTATATGCCCCATGTTAGTGGTCTGGAAATGGTACGAGAATTGCGTTCAGAGAATGTAGCTATCGACGTAATCGCTATTACGGCCGCAAATGATATTGAAACAGTTCACCGCGTCTTGCAGCAGGGGGCGGTTGACTATATTATGAAGCCTTTTACGTTCGAAAGAATCAAAAAATCACTAGTAAACTATAAGGTATATCGAAGCAAATTAAATGGAAAAGAATCAATGGGGCAGGATGAACTGGACCAGCTTTTATTTTTAAAAAATAAAGAAGAAGAGGGAATAGAAAGCCTGCCAAAGGGACTAAACCCCAATACGTTGACCAAAATTACAACCTATCTTTCTCAGCAAAAAAATCCAGTTTCCGCTGAAGAAGTTGCGGAGGGCATTGGCATCGCCCGGGTAACAGCCCGCCGGTATCTTGATTTTTTAGAAAAAGAAGGGAAAGTGAAGATTCATGTTCATTACGGCGGTGTAGGAAGACCGGTTAATCGCTACGGAATTTAAGATTTTTAGGTCCGAGAAAGGGGGAACATCATGGAAGGGCTTGTGTATAAAAGACTCTCAAAGCCAAAAATTCACCTTCAAACAGTCATCACGTTGATGGTATGTTTTGTGGTGGTTTTGGCCTTTCTCGTAACCGATGTATTAATTTCCTATAGGATTTCGAATCAAACAGAAAAAAACCAAGCGGATAAAGCAACCCACATAGCAAAAATTGTTGCTCAGACCCCCCTTGTGATTGATGGACTTAAGGGAATAGTGGATGAAAAGGAAATCCAAAGATTTGCCAGTCAAATAAGGAAATCCACTCAAGTTGAATTTATCGTGGTGATGGATATGAACGGGATCCGCAAATCCCATCCAAATAAAACCGAAATTGGTAAGCATTTTGTCGGCGGGGATGAACAGGATGTTCTAAAAGGACAGGAGCATGTTTCGATTGCTAAAGGGACAATGGGGGTTTCGTTGCGTTCGTTTATTCCCGTTTATGATGAAAAACATAAGCAGGTTGGAGCAGTTGCCGTCGGGATTTCTTTGGAAAAAGTCAATCAAGCCGTTGAACAGAGCCGCAATATTATTTTAATTGGGACGGTTTTTGGAATTTTGGTCGGTATCATCGGGGCTCTTTTTTTGGCTAGGAAAATTAAAAAGATATTATTTGGCCTGGAACCAAGTGAAATCGCCAAAATTCTAGAAGAAAGAAGTACAATGCTTCAATCTACAAGAGAGGGAATGCTTGCGGTCGATCAGGAGGGCAGGATTACCTTGGTAAATAATGAAGCCATTCGGCTTTTTCACAAAGCAGGGATTCAGGATTCGCCAATTGGAAGAAAAATTGACGGGTATTTACCGAATTCCCGGCTGACTTCGGTCTTAAAATCAGGGGATCCTCATTATGATCAAGAGCAAGACCTCGGCGGTGCCACCATTATTACGAACCGTGTTCCCATCATAGTAAAAGGAAAAATTGTCGGTGCAATTGCTACATTCCGTGAAAAAACAGAGATCAAGCAGTTGGCGGAACAATTAACAGGGGTTAAACTCTATGCAGAAGCTCTAAGAACGCAGTCACATGAATTTATGAATAAATTGCATGTAATTTCAGGGCTGATTCATATGAAAAATTTCGAAAGGGTTTCCTCGTATATAACCGATCTTGTCGATCATCAGCAAACCGAAGTAAACTTTGTAGTCAGCCGTTTTAAGGACCCGGTTTTAGCAGGCTTTCTTTTAGGAAAACTAAGTTATGCAAGAGAGAACGGCTCTGAATTGACCATTGATGGGGAAGGGATCATACCTGAACCACTGCGCCAGGAAACAACTCATGAATTGGTAACGATTCTTGGAAACCTAATTGATAATGCTTTAGATGCACTGAAAGATTCGATGATTAAATCAGTTAATTTCAGGTTCGATTATTACGAAGGCCAACTTGTATTTGAAATCCACGATACAGGAAAAGGAATTCCGGAATCAGCTGTAGATCAACTATTTATTAAAGGGTACTCCACTAATGGGCAAGATCGTGGAATCGGCCTATATTTAGTAAAGCAAAGCATCGAATCGTTAAACGGCACCATTGAAGTCATTTCAACAGAAGGTAAAGGCACCACCTTCATCGTCTTCATGCCTTATCAAAGTAAAGAATAGGATAATGTAGTGTCCGCTAGGGGCGGACATTTTGTTGAAAAAGTCCACGGGCGGTGCCTGTCACTGAAAGGAGCTCTATTATATGGAAGGAAAATGGCTGATTGCGGATCGGGATTTGAATGAGCGGGAGGGGTTGAAGTGGTGGTTGAGGACATCTTCCATTCCGGTTACGAATATTTTGTTAGCGTCCGATTACCAGGAATTTATTGTTATATTTGAGCGAGATATCCCGGATATAGTTGTGATGGAGCTGGATATGATCGGCAGGGAAGATTGGTCTTCTTTCCGTGAGTTGTTGCAAATCTATGATCCAGTCCTCATACTTACAAGTGCCGAGTCCACGTTTGAAAAGGCCCGTTTGGCGATTGACATGCAGGCTTTAGACCTGATGATAAAACCTTTTTCGACCACAAAGGTAAATTCGGCCTTTCAAAAGGCATCCCGAAGAATTGGCAAAAAAAATAGCTCAAATGGGGGACAATATACCCATTCATATAAAGACCTATCCTATGAAGCACTATTTAATTCTCAATCCTCCGCAAGGCAAGAATATCAAATGGCGGCCTTTAAAACGGAAAATGCTGAGACAATCGGCACGCTGAGTTCCTTTTTGTCTGAATATCCATTTAAAGATCTGCATGGTGTCTTCACTCTTAGTGATATGATTGTCCTTTTGTTTCTTGAAACTTGCCCTAATATTACGGAGCAATGCCAAAAAGCAATGAGAAAGTGGGATGAGGAATTCTTAGAGCCTCTAGCGATAGTAGTTTATACGGGGAAAAATCCGGCGGTAACCATACATCAAAAATATCTTCAAACTAAGAAAATGCTAGAGTTTACCTATTATAAAGGTTATAAGCAGGTAGTTGAGTTTGAGTATTCTCCTGATTGGGTGCATATGGATCCGTTTCTAACCCCGCCAGAGCAACGGAAATGGGTAGATATGCTGAATAATTTTGATTTGGAAAAAATAAAAAAATGGCTATACGACGAATTTCTTCAGCTTCAAAATCCTTATCCTGATCCCGGATTGGTAAGAATCAGGCTAACAAGTATTCTCGCGCAAATCAGAAGGTATATGCAGACCTATAATTTGGTTGACCAGCCTCTCTATGAGCGCGAATACCGTTATATCTTTAATTCAATTTTATATGATACGGTTTTATATCGAACGGTTCAGAACCTCATCCTATTTATTCAAAAAATCTTTATTGGTGCAGAAGCGAGTTCACGGAACTATAAACAGGATCCAATCGAACGAGGAATTGCTTACATGGAAGCTAATTTTTCCAACACGAATTTGAAGCTGGAAGATGTGGCGCAGTATGTCGATCGAAATCCATCCTATTTCAGTCATCTGCTCATTTCAAAATCGGGAAAAGGCTTTACCGAAGTCCTTGCCGGCATCAGGATTAAGGAAGCAAAACGTCTTCTCATTGAGACAAGAAAGCCAATTAAAGAAATTTCTTATCTTGTCGGCTATCAAAATACGAATTATTTTAGCCGGATATTCAAAGAAACAATAGGGATGTCTCCGAGAGAATACCGCTTAAATAAAACAGAAAATCTGACTCGGGAAAATTAGGACCGTTACGGCGGTCTATTTTTTTGTAAAATCTAGATAAAATGCATGTTTCTAAAAATTTTATAGTAAATAGCCAATAATTTTTCTATAAACACGCCATATTTTGAAAAATTTTATACTTTTTCTAATGTTTCATTCGTATTTTTCAGAACATTAGCTTTATATAATGAAATCAGAGTTAAACATTAGTTAAGGGGTGTAAACAATGGAAACTAAGACATCTGAAAAAAGAGTAATTACAAACTATAAAGGCACTGAACTACATGCAAAGGGCTGGATTCAAGAAGCAGCACTCCGCATGCTTTATAATAATCTTGACCAAGAGGTAGCTGAAAGACCAGAAGATTTAGTTGTATATGGCGGGATTGGGAAAGCAGCTCGTAACTGGGAATCTTTTGATGCAATTGTGAAAACGCTTTTAGAACTTGAAGATGACGAAACAATGTTAGTTCAATCAGGTAAGCCGGTAGTTGTTTGGAAATCTCACAAAGATGCACCGCGCGTATTACTTGCTAACTCAAACCTTGTACCTGCATGGGCAAACTGGGAGCACTTCCACGAGCTTGATAAAAAAGGCTTGATGATGTACGGTCAAATGACTGCAGGAAGCTGGATTTACATTGGAAGCCAAGGAATTGTTCAAGGAACTTACGAAAC
>NZ_MLYR01000089.1 GCF_001866655.1 Bacillus sp. MUM 116
ATGAATGCCTATAGGCTGCGGATATTAACAAAAGCCCCTGAACTTTAAACCATTCAAGGGGCTCTTTTTTTATGAGATAAGAAAGAAAATTCGGCTTCGAGAATTGTCCGCCCCTCGAGGTCACAAGCCAATCCGTCCAAAAGGTTAAAGAACAACTTTTTGTTTGATCTGGGATTTTAGTGCTCTTCTTAAGATTTTTCCGGTTGTAGTTTTTGGAAGTTCGTCCAAAAACTCAACTGAAGAAGGAATTTTATATTTTGCAAGATGTTCTTGACAGTATTTGAGCAACTGATTTTCGGTAAGATTTGGGTTCTTACTTACCACATAGCTTTTCACAGCCTCACCTAAATTTGGATCTGGCACACCAAGTACTGCAACCTCGACAACATCCGGATGGTTGTATAGAACTTCTTCAACTTCCCGAGGGTAGACATTATAGCCTCCAACAAGAATTAAATCCTTTTTTCGGTCTACGATATAAAAATACCCTTCTGCATCCTTCCGTGCCAAATCACCGGTATAAAGCCAGCCATCCCGAATCGCAGCTTGAGTCTCTTCGGGCATTTTATAATAGCCCTTCATTACATTTGGGCCTTGGACAATAAGTTCTCCGACCTCATTTGCGGGAATTTCTTCACCTAGTTCATTGACAACTTTATTGATTACATTAAGAATGGATGTCCCGATTGACCCGGGCTTTCGCGGACGGTCAAGCGGATTAAAGCTTGTTACCGGCGATGCCTCTGATAAACCATATCCTTCAGATACCATCACATTAAATTTCTTTTCAAAATTCTTTAGAAGGGCGACCGGCATGGAAGCTCCCCCGGAAACACATAATCGGAAGGTTTGGAGATCCGCGGGTTTTCCTTCGGGATATTGAAAAAGGAAGTTATACATGGTTGGGACCCCTGCAAAAACAGTTGCTTTATATTCTTTTGTCAGGCGGAATATTTCTTTCGGGCTAAATTTGGGAACAATCAGCATCGTTGCACCGCTTAATAACGGTGCATTTAATGCCACTGTTAAGCAAAATACATGAAACATTGGCAATGCCGTAATGATACGGTCATCATGACTCATCTTTAAATAGTCACCAACATCTTTTGCATTGCTGTACAAATTCTTATGGGTGAGCATCGCTCCTTTTGGTTTTCCTGTGGTACCCGATGTGTAGAGAATTAAAGCAACTTCATCATCCTCAAGTTCAGGACCCCGGTAATGTAAATCTCCTGAGGTAACTACATTTGTAAACGATTTCATTTTAGGGTAAATGGAGAGTTCTTCTACATTTGCTTGTACTAAGTCACTTTGACTGGTTTCACAGAATACATAATGCTCGACCTTTGGAAGCTGTGTGTGCATTTTCTCTGCTAAAGGAATAGCCAGGTCTAGTGCGACAACTGTTTTTACATCGCCATTCGTTAGAATGTAACCAATTTCATCAGCGGTATAAATCGGGTTAATCGGGATAACCGTAGCACCTAACCGTAATGCCCCATATAAACTGATGACAAAATGCGGGGAATTCCCAAGCAGCAGTGCAATATGATCACCTTTTTTAACCCCCAGTTTTTCAAGCCCTGATGCAAACTTTGTAATGGCTCCATCTAATTCGGCGTATGTAGTTGCCTTATCCAAAAAATAATAGGCAGGTTTATTGGCCGAAGTTTTTGCAGTTTCGTGGAGCTGTGACGATAAATTCATGTATTTCCCTCCCTTTATGAATGAATGCTCATTCATTTAATTCTTGCAATTTTCTAAATATATTATATTGCTAGAAATTTGTGGATTCAAGTAGAATGTAAACAAAAAACGGTAAAAACCGGCTTTTTTTATTGCTGGTTCTAAATTAGCGCTTTTTAACTAAACTAAGTATAGAGAGGTTGTACAAAAAGGAGGACAATTCATGGTACGGAAAATGGGGGTTTATGCAGTTCTGGCCTATGTGATATATGGGTTGTTTTTTTATTGGTACTTATTTTACTTTGCCGATACTAAGCTTCCCTTTGAATATCAAGGGTCACAAGCTGACCCTGCTACTTTCCTGAATGGAAGGGAACTTATGCTGAGTGAAGAGTATTCGAAGATAAGAAATCTGTTATTTTTCTTATCTACACCATTCGAATGGCTCTTCTACTTTGTTATTTTATTGTTTGGCCTTTCCCGCGTATTTAAACGCTGGGCAGAAAGCACTTCTAAGTATAAATTACTTCAGACAGCAATTTATCTAATTTGGTTATCATTCTTTGCATTTGTTGCAACATTCCCGTTAAGCTATATAAGCTATTCCTTATCCAAAACCTATCATATCTCGACTCAATCTTTCCCATCGTGGATGAAAGATGAGTTAATTGATTTTTGGATTAATTACGGGACATGGCTGATTATTGTTCCGGTGATTTATTGGCTGATGAAAAAAAGCAATAAACGCTGGTGGTTATACACTTGGTTGTTATCGATTCCTTTTACGCTATTTATGATGTTTCTGCAGCCGGTTGTGATCGACCCTTTGTATAATGATTTTTATCCGTTAAAAAATAAAGAACTTGAAACAAAAATTTTAACAATGGCTGATAAGGCCCATATTCCGGCAAAACATGTTTTTGAAGTGAATATGGCAGATAAAACAAATTCGATGAATGCATATGTAACGGGGATTGGTTCGAATGCACGGATTGTCCTTTGGGATACAACCTTAGATCGGCTATCGGATAAGCAAATTTTATTTATAATGGCGCATGAGATGTGCCATTATGTAGAAAAGCATATTTATTTTGGCATTGCCGGCTATTTGCTGCTCTCCTTGCTGGGATTGTACTTAACCAATCGAATAATGGAATGGGTGATTAAGCGATGGGGCAGTGAATTGAAAATACCGGATAAGAAGGATATTCGGTCATTGCCGTTATTTTTAATGATTATCTCAATACTATTGTTTGCGTCGAGTCCGTTGACAAACCTAGTCTCGCGATACGAGGAAACACGTGCAGACAACTATGCCATTCATATGACCAAAGATCCACAGGCAGCTATTACTTCCTTTCAAGAATTAACCAGGTCAGGCTTAAGTCAAGTAAATCCGCCGCTTTTAGTAAAAATATTCCGCTATGACCACCCAACCATGCTTGATCGGATTTCCATGCTTGAAGAATATGAAATCAAACATCGCAATCAAATAAAGTGAAACTCAATCAGTGGGGGTTTTTTTCATCCCCCACTGATTGTTAGTTGAACCAATCGGGCTTTTACGGGCAGTTGATCCCCCATTTATGCTTCCTGTTTCCACTAAACATTGAAGTGGGGGTCTTACTGCCCGTTAATGCGGGATAAAATAAATGATTCGTTGAGGACTGAGGAACTGTTTCAGTCCCTTTTTTGTGCAAAAAAAGCCGTCCAATTTTGGACGGCTTTAAAGATTTTAAGTTCCAAATCGTTTGTTAAGCTCTCTGAGTTGACCGGATAATAGGAAAAACGCCTTTTTGTCCCGATGATCAATGGCACAGTCAATTTTTTCTAACAGTTTTTCTTTTTCAATGTTTAATTGGACTTCTGCTAGGAGCATTTCAATGTACAAATCCTGAACGTAGTTTTCTCTCTTTTGACGTTTCATGGCACCAATTTTCATCAATTCTGTGTAGGATTTTTCATTCATGAAAATCACCCCTGCCGCTTTTTTTTATTATATGGAGTTTTATAGATAAAATCAAAGAAATATTTATAATCTTCAGAAATATTTTTCTTGACACAAATTGTGACTAATTTGGTAACGATTCGGGAAAATCAGGATATTGGCAAATGAACATGATATGATGAAAAAAATAGAAAAATGGGGAGTTGACGGTATTGAAGCAAAATCAGATAGAAGAATATGAAATTAATTCTTGTACCATGTTTATTAGGCCTGTAGAGTATGGAAGTAAAATATATTCACAAATTTTTGAGGAAGAGGATGAGTTTCTTTCGCCGTTTAAGCCATTGGATATTATTAAAAAAAGCTGCGATTATTTTGGCGTTGATTATGAAAGCCGCAAGAAAGGGACTAGACAGCTTATTGGTGTTACACATAAAATTCCAATTGCGATTGAACCGACCAACCGCCTCTATTTTTTTCCAACTACATCACCGACCCGCTCAGAATGCATTTGGATTTCACATGACCATGTAAAGGAACATCGCCGAATTTCTATTCAGCAAACACTTATTACCTTTCGCAATAAACAAACACATTTATTTCCTGTCTCCTACAGCACGATTGACAATCAATTATTAAGAACATCATTTTTGAGGACAAAGCTAATGCAAAGAATTGAAATGAATGAGAGAAAATCTTTTTATTTGATGCAAAGACCAGTTCAAATAGAGGCTTCAGAAAATACCCGCAAATACGGTGAAGACCTTTTTACAAAAAATTAAACATGACGTAATTCACCGGGGCGATTGCTTTTTCAAAAAGTAAAACTCGAGCAGTTCTTGAACTTTGTTTCGGATTCTTGGATTAAAATAACTATGGCTTTCTTCATAGCCCTTATATAAGAACAGATACATCGTAAAGGCATCGTCCCGTCTTGTTTCGGTTACTTGAAGTTTATTTTTTTTCATATATTGTTTAACTTCCGCTAATTCCCTTTGTACTTCCTTCATTGTTTCCTCTATCAATTCCAAATAAGGTTTTTTTAATTTAAAAGGACTTTTTTCCACTACAGTTAAATCACGGTTTAAGATGATTAAAACCATTGGCAAATAAATCGCTTTCTCCATAATATTACGATCTTCTTCGGGAATTCTGGTCATGAATTTGAGCCCCTTTCTACAATTGTTTTCGAACGTTTGTTCTTATATTTTATTAAAAAAGAATGGAAAAGGCAATCGCTAAGAAAGTTTTTATAGAAGGGTATGGAGTAGGGGAAACTGAGGTAAAAGAAACTTGTGGTTTGATGCAAGCGTCATATATAGGTGGAGAAAATTTAACTTGGATGGGTGATGGAATCATGAGATATGAGCAAAATCAGAAAAAGAAAAAAGGAAAATGGCGTTCTGTGCTGATGGTAATCCTTATTTTACTGATTGCGGGAGCTGGATATTCCTATTATCAATATAGACAAGGTGTGAACCAATCATTAAAAAAAGTAAGTAAAACAAATCAAGTTGTTTATACCTTTGATGGAAAAAAAGATCAGTTCGGGGATACCAACATCCTTCTTTTGGGCAGTGATGCAAGAGGAAATGAAGTATCAAGGGCAGATACGATTATGATTGCACATTACAATGAAAATAAAGGAACATATAAACTTACTTCGATTATGAGGGATAGTTATGTTGACATTCCGGGTTATGGAAAGCATAAAATAAATTCTGCTTTTGCCCGTGGCGGTCCCGACCTAATGAGGAAAACGATTAAAGAAAACTTTGGTATTGACTTGCAATATTATGCTATTGTCCATTTTCAAGGGTTTGTCCAATTAATTGATGAGGCGTTTCCAAACGGTGTTAAGATTGATGTTGAAAAAGCCATGTCAAAAAATATCGGAGTGTCGCTCAAACCCGGGGTTCAGAGACTAAATGGAAAAGAAATGCTAGGCTATGTTCGTTTCCGCCACGATGCCATTGGAGATTTTGGACGTGTAAAACGGCAGCAGCAGGCAGTAAAAGCAATTGGCGAACAGCTAACCAGCATAAACACAATTCCAAAAATCCCTAAATTAATCGGGGTAATTACACCATATATCAATACAAACATGCAAACTTCCGATATAATATTTATGACGACAAATTATTTTTCCCATAAGAATCGCCCTGTTGAGACATTAAGGATTCCAGTGGATAATAGTTATACCAATCAGCGAATTTATGGAGAAGGAGCCGTATTATCCATTGATGTCGCTAAAAATCGCGAGGCTCTTCAACAATTTATTACGAAATAAGTTAACGTGGTTCGGCAAAGAGGAGAAGTATGATGGATATTGAGTTCATTAAGGAGTGGTTAACACTCGACCATATCATGGAGTTAATCAAGCAATATCGTGCTCTTGGCCCGCTTGCGGGGATACTACTTCCGATGATTGAAGCCTTTTTGCCATTCCTGCCGCTATTTTTATTTGTGATGGCCAATGCAAGTGCCTTTGGATTATGGTTGGGATTTTTATTATCTTGGCTTGGTGCTTGTATTGGTGCATTGCTTCTTTTTTCCATTATTAGACGATTTGGACAAAAACGTTTATTATCTTTTCTGCCCAAACATCCAAAAGTTCGCAAGCTGATGGATTGGGTGGACCGTCACGGCTTTGGCCCGCTTTTTATACTTCTGTGTTTCCCCTTCACGCCTTCGGCAGTGGTAAATATTGTTGCCGGTCTTTCTAAAATAAGTATTTTCCAATATATGTTAGCTGTTATTATCGGGAAAATGGTGATGATTTTTACTATCAGTTTTATTGGTTATGATCTCCATTCGCTTATCACAAAGCCTTATCGAACGATTATTGTAGTGGGGGTAATTTTCATTCTTTGGTATTTTGGAAAAAGAATTGAAGTAAGATTGAATAGAAGGATTGAAAATGACCATAATGGGGAGAAAAAGGGATTGGATAGATGGAGGAGTTTCAATGAAGATTGAATGGAAAAAAGAAGGTATGGAGTGGGTCAAGGCTTTTGCAATTGGAATTATTATTTTTGCTTTTATTCGGGCATTTTTCTTTTCCAATTATGTTGTTGAAGGGGAATCGATGATGCCGACTCTTCAAGACGGAAATAAGCTGGTAGTGAATAAACTAGGCTACCAAATTGGGGATTTAAGCCGTTTTGACGTGATTGTCTTTCATGCAAACAAAAAAGAAGATTTTGTCAAGCGCATCATTGGATTGCCGGGTGATAAAATTGTTTATCGGGATGATCATTTATACGTAAATGGAAAAAAGTACGAGGAGCCGTTCCTAGATGTTTATAAACAAAAATCACCAGGGGTAAAAATTACGGGTGATTTTACCTTGAAAGAAATAACTGGGGATAACAAAGTACCTGCAGGCAAGCTGTTTGTCCTTGGCGACAATCGTCTAGGAAGCTGGGACAGCCGCCACTTTGGTTTTATTTCTGTTGATCAAGTGGTTGGCAAGGTAGATCTGCGTTACTGGCCGTTAAATGAAATGGATGTTCACTTCTAATTAAATCTTAAGCAAAAAAGAGCATGCATTTGCTAACGGGTTCCGTTTCCTGTCGCAAAACCCGAAAATGTAATCAAAAATGCATCCCAATTTGTACTGCCTTTTGTATCTGTTTTTGCAATTAAAAATAAAATGGCTCAGTTCACTATCCTGAGCCATTTTTAATATCCGTTTTTTTCATTGAACATAACGCCCCTGTTACTTCAATAAGCGATTCCTAATTCTTCAAGAATCGCTACCTGTTAGTGGAAATAAGCTACTAATTTATCTATTTATACAAGATAATGAATAACATTCTTATACACATAACAACTCCTACACCATACCTAATT
>NZ_MLYR01000009.1 GCF_001866655.1 Bacillus sp. MUM 116
TAAAGGCGACTTAATCATCTTACCAAGTTATCAACAGAAAGTCAACAACTTTTTTAACTTTTTTGGTGGAGTCTAGGGGGATCGAACCCCTGACCTCCTGCGTGCAAAGCAGGCGCTCTCCCAGCTGAGCTAAGACCCCGGCATATTATATTAGTAGTAATGGTCGGGAAGACAGGATTCGAACCTGCGACCCCTTGGTCCCAAACCAAGTGCTCTACCAAGCTGAGCTACTTCCCGTAGTAATGGCGCGCCCGAAAGGAGTCGAACCCATAACCTTTTGATCCGTAGTCAAACGCTCTATCCAATTGAGCTACGGGCGCATTTTTCGAAGTTACTTTATTGCAAAAACTTGGTGCCGAGGACCGGAATCGAACCGGTACGGTAGTCACCTACCGCAGGATTTTAAGTCCTGTGCGTCTGCCAGTTCCGCCACCCCGGCATATTTGGAGCGGAAGACGGGATTCGAACCCGCGACCCCCACCTTGGCAAGGTGGTGTTCTACCACTGAACTACTTCCGCAATATTTGGAAAGTTATTTTGCTGACGCAAAAAACTTTGGTGCGGGTGAAGGGAGTCGAACCCCCACGCCTTGCGGCGCCAGATCCTAAGTCTGGTGCGTCTGCCAATTCCGCCACACCCGCAATATTATATTAGAGTTATTTGCTATCGCAAAAAACTTTGGTGAGCCATGAAGGACTCGAACCTTCGACCCTCTGATTAAAAGTCAGATGCTCTACCAACTGAGCTAATGGCTCAAAAAACTGGTGCCGGCTAGAGGACTTGAACCCCCAACCTACTGATTACAAGTCAGTTGCTCTACCAATTGAGCTAAACCGGCAGGTTTATTGAAAAATACTTTTACCTTCATGAAAAAATCATGGTGGAGGATGACGGGATCGAACCGCCGACCCTCTGCTTGTAAGGCAGATGCTCTCCCAGCTGAGCTAATCCTCCATATATAAGCCTGGCAACGTCCTACTCTCACAGGGGCAAGGCCCCAACTACCATCGGCGCTGAGAAGCTTAACTTCCGTGTTCGGTATGGGAACGGGTGTGACCTTCTCGCCATTATTGCCAGACTATTTACTTGAGGTATCATTCCCTCAAAACTAGATAATACAGAAGAAGTTTTCATAAAAACGAGTTCGCTTAATAAATATGACTTGGTT
>NZ_MLYR01000090.1 GCF_001866655.1 Bacillus sp. MUM 116
ATATAATATTATTCTTATTTAATTAAAATAAAAAAAGACCCGTTCCAATGCGTTTTTGCTTTAAAGCACTGGAGTCAGATCTAATCGTTTTTGTGTATGTATTTTTGGTTTTATGTTATTTAATCCATTTCTAATATAACGTTTGAAAAAAGAAGTTTCTTCGTCAAAATAGCCTTTACAAATTATTGTGTAATAGTGATAATACTTTTCTTAATTCTTTCACATCAATTTGCCCTGGAGCAGAAGATTTCTTTGCGGCCCCGAAGGTCAATGCCGATCCAAACAGTTCGCCGGACAAGCGGCTGATAACTCCTTTACCTGCCATCGACATGGTAATGATTGGCCGGTCCGGATATTGTTCTTTCATGGAATTTGTTGCATCTAATAGAGTTAATACATCTGCCGCACTATTCGGCATAACAGCGATTTTCGGAAAATCTCCTCCAAGTTCCAGAGCTTTCCGCAGCCTTGAGACAATTTCCTCTTTTGCTGGAGTTTTTTCAAAATCATGATTGGAAAGAATGACGAAAACATTTTGGGAATGAGCAAACTCAATTAAACTTTTAACCTCTGATTCCTTATTAAATAACTCAATATCGATGATATCCACGAAACCTGTTTCAGCAATTCGTTTGTTTAAATGCATATATTCTGAGGAGTTGAGTTCCTTTTCTCCGCCTTCTTTGGCACTGCGAAACGTAAAAATGAGCGGCTTGTCTTGCAAGTAGGCACGGATTTCACTGAGAGCTTCTATAACTTTTTCGATTTCCTCAATATCGTTGAAAAAGTCAACTCGCCATTCGACTAGATCCACATCAATTGTGTTTACATGTTTTGCCTCTTCTTTTAGTTCTTCTAGTGTTTGTCCTACCAGTGGAACACATATTTTTGGAATCCCTTCACCGATTGTAATTCCGCGAACTGTAACTATTTTTTTCATATCGAACCCTTCCTTTTTTCCCCGGGAAACTTTAATGAATCGATAATATCATCCGCAACTTCTTCCGGGCACTTTTGGTCGGTTTTTATATTAATATGATGCTGCGCGTAAACTTCCTGCCTTTTATAAAATAGCTCCTCTATTTCATCCATTGACTTTCCTTGTAAAACAGGACGGCTATCGATAATCAGGCTGATGCGATCTTTCCAGCACTCCCAAGAGATATCGAGGAAAATTACTGTACAAGTGGCTAAACATATTTTTCGAATTTCCTTCTGAAGGAAAGCCCCGCCGCCAACAGAAATGATTTGACGCCCTTGATTACATTTCTCTGTTATCAGACTTTTTTCCCTTTCTCTAAAGATCTTTTCTCCATATTGCTTGAAGATTTGCGATACAGGCATACTGAATTCTTTTTCGATTTCTTCATCTATATCAATAAATTCCCGATTCAATTTTTCTGCGAGAATTTTTCCAATCGTGGTTTTACCAGCACCCATAAATCCGATAAAGACAATACTTTTTTCATCTTTTTGCAAAATTATTCACTCCTGAAAGCTTAAAATAGCAACTTGTATCAAGTATAAGCCTTTGGTATTGTAAAAAACAATTGATAATTCTGAAAAACTAAACAAAGAAGGAAGAATCCATGAGATAAAGCTTTATATCTTCTTGGAGTATCTAAAAATCCGTTCAAAAGTGAAACTAATCAAAAAGGTTATTAAAGAAAGGAATACTGCAATGCTCGAGAATGCGAGCACATAGGCATTGTATTCTGCAATTCGACGAACAATTTTAAGCGTGTTGACTTGTAAAATTCCTGCAGCAGCATTTAATAAAACCAACACAAAGAATATCATCAAAAGCCCTTTGGTAGAATTTTGGATATCTGCTTTACTTAAGCCAATATGCGCTGAAATGCAGAATGCAAGTATAAGAAAGATCCAGAACAATGGATTAATTAGATTTTCAGGAATAAAAATGCTTTTGATGATGGCAATACTTGAATCACCCGCGGTTTTTAAAAGATTTACATCCAATTTTTCAAAAGATACATGAAGATGGATTTCTGATTCTAATGTGTTAAATGACTGGGGAAGTAAAAGATACATTCCCAAAAGTAAGGAACCAATCCCGCTAAAGATTGGGCCTAAGCCGATAAAAAAGTTTCCTATTTGTTGATAGATACTATTCCGATTGTAATAATGTTCGACATATCCCAGGATACCCTCTGGATGATTGAACTGAAGGAATTTTACTCTGGATACCTTATGCCCCCATAAAAAGCACATGATTAAATGGCCAAGTTCGTGGATTGGCGTTCCAATCCAGGCAGTCCAAAGCACACCTCTCGGTCCAAAAGTTCGAATCAAAAATTTGTTCGTATATTTTTCAAGAATCCCCAAGATTATGCCAATAATAATAATGGCGCCAACAAGATATAGTAGTTCTATAAAACTAATGATAAAGGTATATATTAAAAAAGACAGAATATTCATCTTACTCTGGGTCCTTTCAACGCATTCTTTGCTTTTTCACCCTATCCCATCACCAAACTCCCAGCTTAACCAAATATTTACATACACTTTATTATTTCTTTGTATTTTCTGGATAGAATGAAGCTATAAGGAATTTACCTTTACTAATTTAAAGGGGGATAAGAGTTTGCATCAGATTCTGAATTTTCTGTTCCTAATGTATGTGGCTTCGTGTTTTGTAAAAATTTTTTATTATTCCTTTATTGATGTTAATAAAAAATAACCCATTTCTTTTAAATCTTCAACTTTATTTACTCCGCTAATTATAAAGAACTTTCTCAAATAATTTTTCTGTAATGGTTTGTCCTTCCTATTGCATACATTTTTATTAAGGGGGGATTGCCATTTTTCGTTCGTTTACAACGTTTAAACTCATTCGTTATGCTGTTGCCTATGTTTTTATTACTTCCGGGTTTATGAAATTACTGAATACAGCGTTAGCCAATCATTTTATCGCATTAGAGCTGCCTTATCCGCATGTTCTACTTAATACAATCATTCTTCTTGAAATTGTTTGCGGGATTCTGATCCTGCTTAACAAAAGTGTAAGAAATGCAGTGATTCCTTTAATAGCCATTATGATCGCTGCTATCATTCTAACCAAAGTTCCTACCGTCCACACCAGTATCTTGCAGTTTGCCTTCGATGCACGGTTGGATATTGTCATGCTCATCCTGCTTATCGTCCTTTATAATCGAAATCCAGATTAAAGAAATCCCCCTCTGTGAATTGAGGGGGATTTCTTCGATATAATTCTATAAGCTTCGAGCGGTTACCGGCACCAATGTTTTTTCTAATATCGGCCCATATGTATCAGTCCGCCGGTCTCTTAAAAATTGCAATAGGTTTCTGGCAAATTCGATTTCTCTTAAATGGATGCTTTGAACTAATATTCCTTCTTGTTCATCTAATGATAGAATGATTTCTCCCATTGGATTGCTGATGAAGCTGCCGCCGTAAAAGCTCATATCTTTTTCCTTTCCGACACGGTTCACTGCTGCCACAAAAACTCCATTGTGAATTCCATGTGCGGAAATCGCTTTTGTCCAAGCTGTTTTTGTGGAAAGCTCCGGATGATCCGGCTCGGACCCGATTGCAGAAGGATAGAAAAGAATGTCGGCACCTTTTAATGTCAAAATCCGGGCAACTTCCGGAAACCACTCGTCCCAGCAAATGCCAATCCCAATTCTTCCAAATTTCGTATCATATACCGGGTAACCAGTATCCCCTGGTGTGAAATAATATTTTTCATGATATTGAGGGCCATCTGGAATATGATTTTTCCGGGTGGTTCCTAAATGGTTGCCCGCTTCATCAAAAACAGCTGCACTATTAAAATAAACTCCTTTAGCTGCCCATTCATAGAACGGAACAATTAACACGATTCCAAGTTCTCTAGCAAGCTCCTGCATTTCCACAATCGCTTCATGGTCATGCGGGATGGCCAACTGATAATGATCAACAGAAACAGTTTGAGCAAAATATTGCGCATGATAAAGCTCCTGCAAACAAACAATGTTAGCACCCTGTGCTGCTGCTTCTCTCACCTTAGCTTTTGCCTTTTCGATATTGATTTCGACTCTCTCATCACACGTCATTTGCACTAATCCAATTTTCACTTTACTCATCGTGAAACCTCCTCAACTATTTCATGGACAACTTTTCCGTCCACCATGGTTAAGACCACTTTCGTTTTTTTAATTTCCTCATATGGAACTGCAAATAAATTCCGGTCAAGGACAATAATATCCGCTAATTTTCCAGCCTCTATCGTCCCAAGTTCATGCTCCCGGAATGAACCATATGCAGGTGCAGCCGTATAGGCAAGGAGTGCATCCTTTAGAGAAATCCTTTCCTCCCCGTCCCAAACTACACCTTCATCATCCAATCTAGTAACAGCACGATAGATTCCAGGGAATGGATCCAATTTTACAACTGGATAATCCGTGCCAAAAACCACATTTGTACCTTTATCGATCATTGTCTTTAATAAGAAATTATATTTCATTCTTTCTGGTCCAATTAATTCCTCGTATACGTCCCTTGTAGTGACATTAATGTGCTCCGGCTGTACTGAGGCAATCACGCCTAATTGATAGAAACGGTCAATGTCATCAGGGTGAATCATTTCCACATGCTCAATTGAATGGCGGGAATCTCGAACCCCATTTTCCTTTTGCGCAGCTTCAAATGAATCCAATGCTAATTGAACCGCCCCATCCCCTATACAATGGAACCGAACACGGAATCCTTCTTTATCCGCTTCTACTGTCCATTTTTTAATCGTTTCTTCCGGAAAAACCGTACTTCCCTTTGTTTCCGGATTATTCGTATATGGCTCTAGTAAATAGGCCGTATAGCTGGTCGTTACCCCATCAGCAAACTGTTTAAAGCCACAAAATTGAACCATGTTGCTCTTATATGTTTCTTGTAAACTTTTAGCGAGCTCAAGGTCGCCATTTAATGGGGCAACAAAATGTACCCTGGTAGTTAATTTCCCTTCTCTTTCATAGTCGGCATATAGTTCGGCTTCTTCTGTACTCATTTCCGGAATTCGCAACAAGTCATGAACCGAGGTCACCCCGCATTTAGCGGCTTCTGTTAAAAAGTTATCGAGCAGTTTTCCCTTTATTTCCAAACTAATCGGTAATACCTTGGTAACAAGACCTACTGCATGTTCCAATAATAATCCTGTTGGCTCGCCATTTTCATCCTTTACAATTTCCCCATAGGGCGGGTTTTCCGTATTTCGATCAATCCCTGCTAATTCAAGCGCCTTTGAATTTACCCATGCACTATGAAATTCAGCTTGGTACAGGAGCACGGGACGATCAGGGATGACCTCATCTAAATAGGATCGATGTGGTTCTCCTTCCTCCCATTGATTTTGCTCCCAGCTGCAGCCAATGACAAATGGATCCTCCTTTTTCGTATCCGCATACTCCTTCACTATTTGGGCAGCTTCTTTTGCCGACCTGGACAAATGAAGTCTGACACTATCATTCAATAAACCTCCCATAAGGAGATGGATATGAAAGTCATGAAATCCCGGCATAATTAATTGATCTTCAAAATCGTAAATCTTAGTCTGATGATCAATATAATCAGAAACATCCTCTGATTCTATAACCTTAACAATTTTATTTTCTTTTATAAGGATTGACGCTGATATTGGTGCATCTGAGGCACCTGTAAAAACTGCGTTTCCTCTCATCACAATGTCTGCTGCGAATCTCATATGAAATCTCTCCTTATATCGTTAAATCATTGCTAGAGTCTTCAGTAAAATCAAGCTGCGGCGGCTGAACACGGAATAATTTGGTTTTATATGCCAGATAGGCAATCCCGACAACTGTCCAAATTCCTCCCAAAGTCATTGATTTACTATCTAAATCACTCCATAGCTTTATCGAAACGATGGCCCCAATTAATGGAACAATCAAATACAATACAATTCCTTTTAACGACCTTTGCTTTCCTTTTATAAAATAATGTGCAATCACACTCAAATTTACAAAGGTAAAGGCGATTAATGCCCCAAAATTGATAAAGGAAGTAATCGTTACAAGATCAGTGAACAGTGCGGCTAACGCAAAAATACTTACTAAAACAATATTGTTTAAAGGTGTTTTAAATTTTGGATGGATATAGGCAAAAAACTTTTTCGGAATAACTGAATCTCTGCCCATTGCAAATAAAATTCTTGATACACTAGCATGTGAAGCCATTGCAGAGGTGAATGCACAAACCACCATAGCAGCAATAAAAAGCGCATTAAAAAAGGTTCCTCCGATTAATTTGGCCACTTCAATAGCGGCAGTATCAAGGTTTTTATAAGAAGTAAAATCTGGGTGAATTAAATGTGAAAGATAAGAAATGAAGATAAAACATGCTCCGGCAAAAAGCGTTACAAACATGATAGCTTTCGGAATCGTTTTTTCCGGTTTAATCGTCTCTTCGGCAAATGTTGTTAGTGCATCGAACCCTAAAAACGATAAGCAAAGAATCGAAGCTCCAGAAAAAATCGCCACCAATGATGTATGTTCGGTCATAAATGGTGTTACTGAAAATAATGTTCCTTGGCCTGTTCCGGTTAAGAGGGACTTCACACCAAGAATAACAAAAAATATAAGTACGAGGTATTGAAATCCAAGCAGAAGCATATTCATCGTAACGGTTACTTTCATGCCAATGACATTGAATACGGTTACAAGAACAATCATGCTAATAATCCAAACGCTAAATGGGATGGACGGAAAATATTCTGTTAAGTAAAGTGCAATGATGAGGAAATTAATCATTGGAATAAATAAATAATCCATTAAAATAACCCAGCCTACCATAAAACCCAGATGTGGGCTTATTGATTTTTGCGTGTAGGAATAGGCCGAACCGGCAATAGGAAAAGCTTTTCCCATTCGTCCATAGCTGTATGCTGTAAACAGCATGGCAATAAGGGCAACTATGTAGGCAGAAGGTGTTACTCCTTTAGAAATTGATTCAACGATTCCGAAGGTTGAAAAGACCGTCAATGGTGCCATGTAAGCAAGGCCTAACAATACAAGATGAAAAAAAGTCAACGACCGTTGTAATTGAACGGTTTTTTGCATCTATCATTCCTCCTTTTTTTAAATAAAAATGCAAGTTCTATGCCAAGCCCAATAAAAGGTATATATAACTGACTTTTCAGAAAACACATTATATTTCGCCTCCCTTATTTATGCATAAGTAAATAATTTATGTTAAATTGCATAATCCTAAAAATCCGCGATGTTCATAAACAAATTCACATTGCTACCCGCTTATCTTTAGGTATACATGGTAAAATGCTGGTACCGTTGACTCGAATGCCCGAGTGGTAGGATACCAGCTGATTGATACCTTCGTTTTACCTAATTGGCATGGTGGGAAGATTATTATACTCCCCTAGAAAACAGACTTTCTTTTCTTCGTG
This sequence comes from Bacillus sp. MUM 116, assembly GCF_001866655.1. GTDB lineage: Bacteria > Bacillota > Bacilli > Bacillales > Cytobacillaceae > Neobacillus. Next base: position 7,433 of record NZ_MLYR01000090.1, read on the forward strand.
AAAAATACAAAGAAAACGAGGATGCTTTAAAAATAATCGAAGGTACACAACACTAAATCGACTTATATCGTAACTACCATGAATATTATGGGTATGTTTTTTATCTATTTCAAAAGATAAAGTAAATCAAAGAAATTCCCCTCAAAAAATAAGGGGAATTTCTTTTTTATCTATGCAAAATCGCATATCATTACTCGATTTCCTCTTCACCCAAAAATCTTACCATTTCCTCGTGCTCACCATAATTTGAGAAACTATTCCCATTTAAATCATGCGGAGAAATCGCTTTATTTTTGGAATTAAAGGGGATCCAGCCAAAATTTATCTGTTCATTTTTAAAAAAGTAATTCGATTGTTTCGCTGAATCTTGTTCCATAAAAGAATTCAATACTGTCACCCATTCCTTGGGGATTTGCAGCACCCCATAAGGCTTAGTATCAAATGAAACCTTCTTCTCTATTTGGATTTTCGGAAAATAATGTTGCTTTCCGTCTGTGACCAAAAAACTCCTGTCCCGTAACAAATAAAACTTTCCATAACTTAGTTTACTATTCGGATCAATATTCCAAGAAAAATAAAACGTTTCCGGTTCATCCAAATGAAGTTTCAATAATTGTGGTTCTCCTCCAGTGTTAACCGATTCAAGCTCCCATTTCCGTTTTTCCCACACCCAAAAACTTGTTCCATATTTGGATCCTTTTGAAATAAACGGTACAAATACATTTTTTTCATCAAGGAAGACGGTGTCTTGAATTTTATTTACTGCAGCTTCCGGGAATAGATGATTAATCCTGCTGACTAATTGGTTTTTGGCCGGAAAAGGACTTGGTTTCGAATCATAATTCTGGTAGATTATTACAGATATTATAACTATTATTGCTAAACTGGCAATCCATAAACTTTTTTTCAACAACTTTAATTCCCCCCTCGTAACAACGAATTTTGGGAGCGAAAATAAAATTGCTCATATGGTGTCACGATTAATAATCCTTTACCATCTTTTTCAACATATACGATTGTCTTTAGGTCGATGCCAAACTTCGGGGAGCTGCCGATGAGTTGGTAAGGAAATCGTTCATCTTTTTTCTTTGAATCTACCATGGAATAATACCATTGTTCACTATAAATATTTCCTTGCTTCATTGATGAAAGCTGTTTATGTAAATTCTCCTTATTAAGGGAATCATCTTTTCCAGGTGAATAGATTTTAATAATCGCTGCATGGTCTGTAATTGAAATATAGGTTGATACATTGTTTTGGGGATACAATACCTGTTGAATAGGACCCGAACCCAAAGATGTAAGTAAAAAAATAAAATTTGCCCAAAACCCTAGCCATGCAAATGGACGGTAGGTACTCCAGGAATCCCCTCTTCGTTTTAAAATCCCGTATAAAATCCACACACCCAGCGGCAGGATTGGAAACTTAATCAGTATACCGGACATATTCCAATTAATTGTAAACGAAAAAACACCAATAAGGTTTGCGACAATAGCCTTCCATTTCGTTGGTTTAACAGTGTATTTTTTATAAATTTGATAGGCAATTACACCAATGAAGACCCAACCCAAAGCTCCCATCAAAAAACCTGCAAGGGTAATAGAAAAATCAAAATTTATGATTTTAAAGCACCTCCCTTTTAATAAAAGGAATATTTTAACATTACCATACCACATGTATTATCTTTTAATCTATAAAAAAATAAGTGTCCCAAATTTACCTTGGGACACCCTCAAAACCTTATTTCCTCAATTTCTCGATTTCATCTGCCACAAATTGCACCTGGGTTCCGACAACCACATGAATGTTCTGCGGCCCTACAACAATGACACCTGGAACACCGGTTGCCTTAATTTTACTTTGATCAACCGCATTCATATCTTTTACCTCAACTCTTAACCGGGTCACACAATTTTCTACAGAAGTAACATTTGCATCTCCACCCAAGCCCTCATAGATCTTGGCTGCAAGCTCTGCAAATTTGCTTCCGCTCATAACAGCCCCAACTGCTTCTTCATCTAAATCTTCTTCTCTTCCAGGAGTCATTAAGTTAAATTTCACGATGATGAAGCGGAATAAGAAATAATAGATAACAGCAAAAACTAATCCCTGAACAAGCAGCATATATGGTTGATTCGCAATCGGAATTTTTAAGCTTAAAACAAAGTCAATCAATCCGGCGCTAAAGCCAAATCCGGCGGTCCAATGGAATAAGGCTGCCACAGCTAGGGAAATTCCTGTTAATACAGCATGAACGAAATAAAGGACCGGTGCAACAAACATAAAGGCAAATTCAACTGGTTCTGTAACACCAGTAAAAAAGGAAGCAAATCCCGCTGCCATCATTAAGGAGGCAACTTGTTTCTTATGCTTAGTTTTTGCGGTATGATACATCGCAAGTCCTGCTGCAGGCAGCCCAAACATCATCACCGGGAAGAAGCCTGCTTGATACATACCGGTAACACCTTTTACCCCTTTGCTGGCCCAGAAGTTTCCGATATCGTTAATGCCGGCAATATCGAACCAAAATACCATATTTAAGGCGTGATGCAATCCCAATGGAATTAATAGTCGATTGAAAAATCCATATAGGCCTGCGCCAAGGGCACCTAATTTACTAATCCCTTCTCCAAAAGAAACCAAACCCGTAAAGATCACAGGCCAGACAAAGAATAATACAAGGGAAACTACTAACATGGCAAGTGAGGTCATAATCGGCACGAGCCGTTTCCCGCTAAAGAAGGCAAAGGCATCTGGTAATTTTACATGACTAAAACGATTATACGTGCGGGAAGCAACAAGACCTGAGAGAATCCCGACAAAAGCATTTTCGATTTTTCCAAAAGCCGGGTCCACTTTTGCCGCATCAATCCCCTGGAGCATCGCAACAGAATCGCTTGAAAGCAAGGTGGTCACGACCAGGTAAGCAACCAAGCCGCTAAGTGCCGCTGAACCATCCCGCTCCTTTGCCATACCCAATGCAACCCCTACGGCAAATAGAATTGGGATATGATTAAGGATCGATCCTCCAGCTTTAATTAAAAAGGCGGCTATTGGGCTGCCTGCACCCCATCCAGTCGGGTCAATCCAATAGCCAATACCCATTAAGATGGCTGCTGCCGGCAACACAGCAACTGGCAACATCAAAGAACGACCAATTCTCTGTAAATATTTCTTCATGTTAATTCCTCCTGTTAAAAGATTCTAGAAATCTAACAACCAATTAACATTAAAAAAATACTTTAACAATAAGAATGAATAATTCCCTTCAACTATTGGATTGCCCTTTGGTTCTTTCTTCGCCACAGACCACCCCCTTAAAAAGACTATCTAAGATGAAATCATAATTTTTACTATTTTATTACTTCATTCTATTCAAAATACATATTTAGCCTAATTCATAGTTTGTAAGAAAATTAGGCAAAGTGACTCCCCTTACTCACTTTGCCTTTTGTTATGAATTCCCGAAATTAATTTTAAAACAGAAGAGGATAGCTACAGCTACCCTCTTTAACATTAAAACATTTCAATAATCTTTCTTGCAGAAGCTGCCCCGTTTTCAATACAGTCCGGAATACCTACTCCATAATAGGAACAACCGGCAATAATAATTCCAGGGTAATCGGCAGCCATTTTGCTTTCAAGCACTTCCACACTTCCTGGATGGGTAATTAAATAATTCGGCATTTGATCAGTCCATTTAGTAATTTCGCTTGAAATTGGCTTTGCATGAATCCCAAGGCTTTTGCGAATATCTCTAAGAGCAACCTCGAGCAATTCTTCTTCACCCATTATCTCTAACGAAGCAAATGAAGGATGGCTGCTTTTGTAAAAGAGTCTGACCAGCAGGTTTCCAGATTTTGAAGTATGCTCCCATTTCCGGCTTGTCCAGGTACAGGCGTTGCAGGACAATTCATCCGTATTCGCGGTGATAAAACCCGTTCCATCCGCTGGCAGGACGCTATCGGGTACATCAAAGCCAAGGTAAGCACTAATCAAAGAACTATTTTTCAACCCTGAAAATTTGCCTTGAAGATCCTGATCATTGATTAACGATTCAGCAGCTGTATTTGGAATACTTAGCACGATGTAATCCGCTTCGATGATTTCCCCATTATTTAGAAACACTTGATAACGGCTGCCCTCTTTTTCAATTTTATTGACTTTTGTATTTTTTAAAATTTCAGCTTCTGCCAGCTTTTCCTCATATGCGTCAATCAGTGAACCTAAACCATTTTGAAAAGAAAGGAACTTCCTTTCCCCGCCTTTAAATTTCTGTTTATTGGCTTCGAGCCCTTTTATAATACTTCCGTATTTTTCCTTATAATCGATCAGATATGGAAGGGTGGATTTGATCGTTAAGTCACTGAGTTTTCCGGAATAGACGCCGGAGAGGACAGGAGCAATTTGTTTTTCCACCAATTCCGTCCCAAGGAAGTGCTCAAGAAAGTATCCGATGGAATCGTTCTTGGTGAACGTTTCATTTTTAGTATAAAAATCCTTCAGTGCCGCCACTTTTCCTTCCGCAGAAACGAGCGTGCTATTCGCAAGGGATTCAATGCTTGCCGGAATTCCAAAAACAGCATCCTCCGGTATAAGCTTTAATTCACTATCTGTGTAAATATAGGAACGGCCTGTCGCGTTATAGACTACTTCCGTTTCCAAACCAAGTTCTTCAACTACTGGCATTGTCTCTATTTTACGGGATACGATGGAATCCGCTCCCGTTTCAATCACAAATCCATTTTGTTTAACTGTTCGGATTTTCCCGCCCAGCTGATTGGACGCTTCAGCCAAAACCAGCCTGACATCCGCCCTATTCGCGTTCTTCCATTTTTGTAATTCATACATGGCCGATAACCCCGTAATACCGCCACCGATCACTACGACTGTTTTCACTGTTGCCACCTCTTATATAATTCCAACTTAACCATTCAAGTTTACCATACCGTTCAGTTGACAGGTACCAACCATGTAGATTGTTTTGGTTGTTAACCAATAATATTGCGATTTTAGACATAAAAAATAGACCCTCAATTTGATAACGGGTTCCGTTTAAGAGTTTTTATGAACAAAATCCCAAATTACCTCAACATCTGTGACCTTATAATATTTAGGAATATACATCATAATCCACATTTCAAAAAAGTTATATAAGTGTTTTGGTCATGATAAAATCTATTTGTTCTTCGTCACCCATAAAAAAAGAGTGGGCTCCAGTTTGAACAAACCCCATTTTCTTATAAAAAGCAATCGCATTTTCATTCTTTTCCCATACGCCTAGCCAAATTTTCTTTTTAATACGCTCCATCGCAATTTCCAGCGCCTTATTTAGCAAATATTTTCCAAGCCCGTGTTTTTGAAATTTACTCCTTATATAAATCCTCTCGATTTCGAGTGATTCATCCCCCATTTCTTCAGACTGAGCATCATTAGTATTAATCTTTAAATATCCAGCGATTTCATTATTAAAATAAACAAAAAAGAATTCCGAAGAAATATTGTTTAATTCTTTTTCTAATTGTTTTAAGTTAAATGACCTTTCCAAATAGGCATTCATATTTTCGGGTGAATTCTGATCCTTAAATGTCTCATCAAATGTTTCATAACTAATTTCTTGAAGTTTACGTAAATCTTCAAGGGTACACTTTTTTATATCTATCGTCATTTAAATATGCCGCTCCTTTATCTAATCAATAATTTCGCTTGTTTCCCTTTTTTACAAATTCCCAGTCTATTTCAATATTTTTTCTAACTCTTTGAAGAAGATTGAAAATGATTTCTACCTCTGTTTCTGAAAACCCCTCTAATGCAACGAGATTGGAATAATCATTTTCTCGTTTTATAAAAGGATAAACCTTTTTCCCTTTCTCTGTTGGAAAGAGCTTTTTGATTTTTTTGTTATGTTGATCATCTTTCTTTTCAATAAAGCCATTCATTTCAAGTTTTTTTATCGCACGAGCTGCTGTTGTTCGATCTACTTTTATCATCTCAGCTAACTTTTCTTGAATGATGCCTGGGTTTTCATATATTCGCACAAGGTACAAATACTGCCCTTTTGTAAGGTCATATTCTTTAAATTCGATATTGCTTATCGAATCTAATGCCCTTGCGATCATTCCAATTTCACGAAGAATTCCCTTCATAATAAACTCCTTAGCACAGATTATTGTTGCAAATGCAATAAATATGACATATATTAAATTTAACTTATTTTTGTTGCATTTGCAATAAAAAAATAATGATAGAGGGGTTGAGTAAAGTGAAATATGTTTTTTATGTATTCGGAATTTTAATATTAACCCTTGGTATTTCTTTCACTATACAATCAGATCTTGGAACTTCACCTTTTGATGCACTTTTGGTAGGACTTTCAAAAAATGCGGGGCTTACGGTAGGGAGTTGGGAAATCATCTTAGCTTTCATATTGATCGGTTGTAATTCATTTTTAAAGAGACAAAGACCTGAAGTTTTGGGGTTGTTAACATCATTTATAACGGGTATTGGTATTGATATGTGGCTCTTTTTATTGCACGATTTTGTTACACCTGAACTATGGTACAGCAAAGTTGTTTGTTTTGGAATCGGATTAGTTGTTATAGGATTGGGAACAGCAATTTATTTACATACAAATATTGCCCCCATTCCAATTGACCGTTTAACCTTAATCATACAAGAATTAACTAGAACAAATATACTGGTATCGAGAACATTCATTTACCTAGTATTCTTGATAATGGCGATAATATTCAATGGACCCATTGGCATTGGAACTTTATTAACCGTTTGTTTAGGAGGGTTAATACTCAATTCCTTCATGCCACTTACTAAAAAAGTAATAGACCGCATATTAACAAACACTAGTACAACACCAATTGATGATAAAGATAAAAACCATTCATTATGATGGTTTTTATTTTTCTTTCAACTAACCTCCATTACTTGAAGAAGAAAAAATCATTACCGTTGTTCTAGTAATGATTTTACCTTAACACACTATAAAATTAGGATTTTCCTTATTAAACTTTACTTAAAAAATAACCAAAACCCTTATATATAAATAAAAAATGACTATCAAATTAAGCTACATTTTGATAGTCATTTTTTATTTACATTTTCAATGTTTGCGATAGGGAACGGAACCAGTTATCAATTTAATAATCTACTTTTACTTTATGCACCAGCTATAAAAAGAAGCAGCATTTGGCAGCTATTCAAGTAAAAGAAAAAAATCTATACTCAAGTAGAAACTTTATTCGAAATCATTTTAATCGGAGGTTTCTGTATTTAATTTGCCCATTGTTTAAGAACTTGTTCTTTTGCTATACGATAAACCTCTTCTTCCGTTTGTTCTTTAGTAGCTATTACGTTAGTTTGATAAGTTTTACCTTCATGAGTTACATAGATTGTATATTTGTACATTTTTGTTCCATCTCCTTTATGCAATTCTATAATGCTGGCTTTTAATTATTTAGTTCTTCCCAAAAATCCAAATTTAATTTTGATATTTAAATAACTGTTTTTTGACTTTTTTATATTTTACAAATAAATCAAAAATGATTAAAGCAAAAAAAAAGGTCAAGATTTGACAAAATCTCAACTTAACAAAAAATGGTTAGGCTTCTAGCCGCGCTTATAATGGCCAAAGCCAATAAAATCAACAAACTTTTTATGATTCTAATCTGTTATGTATTCTGTTACATCTCTGAACATGCAGAAAAATGTCGAAAAATACATTCAAAAAACACCAATCCCTTAACTATCAAAGGATTGGCGTTTTATCGTGAAGGTATTGTTTTGCTTTTATTATTACAGTTGGTGGAAATCAGCTACCTGATTAAAGCAAATTATATAGGTTATTAATTCCATCTTATTCCCATACTACTTTTCAATTAATGGAAAAGGTCCTCCCTCTGTGTATGAAGATTACAACACTATTTATGCAACACTAGTGAACTAAAATAATGATTTAAAAATTGCCAAGACAGTAATCAAGCCTACAACAGTGACAAAAACATTGCTTATTTTCCCCCTGTTTTTAGCCAATACAGGAACTTTACGGATAGAATACATTGGTAAAATACATAAAATAACAGCACCTGTAGGTCCGCTGATGGTATCAATGATTCCAAGAATACTTGGATTTGCATAAGCAGTATACCAGCATGTTAATATTACAAAAACAAGAATCATTGTCTTAACTGTTTTTTCTTTAAGTTCTTTTCCGCGGGCTCTGCTGGACTCCATAATAATGTCACGTATTACCTCGTATCCCCCCACATAATGGCCAAGAAACGACTTTGTTATGGCAACAAAAGCAATGAGAGGAGCTGAATAAGTGATTACAGGCATATTTAAATGATTAGCAAGATACGAAAGGATTGACAAATTCTGTTCCTTTGCCATTGCAAGATCCTTTGGAGACAAACTCAAGACACAACTGTAAACAAAGAACATAACGACACAGAATATCAGTATATAACCGTATTTTTGTATTTGGGCACATTTTGCGTCAGTAGCTTCTTCTCCATAGGTTGCCCTCTGTTTTATAACAAAAGGCGATATTATAGGATAATGATTAAACGATAATACCATGATCGGGAAAGTCATCCATAGCATTCCTAAAACACTTTGTCCAGATGAAGCTGTAGAAATACTTGAAAGATTTAGGCTCGACGTATTCCACTGTGGAATCAGATATATTGCTATAAACAAAAGAGAAGCTATAAACGGATATACAAGCAGGCTCATTACCTTTATCGTCTTATCTTGGCCAAAATTCAATATAAATATAAGAACGAGCACCAATACAAGTGATAAAATTGCCCTCGGTGGCTCCTTTAAGTGCAATTGATTCACGATAAAACTATTGGCGGTATTTGTTAATGCAACCGAATACATCAGCACGATAGTGTAAATGGCGAAAAAATAGACCAAGTTAAAAGTTTTGCTTGCCTTATTTCCGAAATACTCTCTTATCGTACCTGTAATCCCTTCATCAGCAGCTTTGGAAGCATAGATAATTTTAGCAAACGCCCTATGCCCAAAGTACATGATAGGAAATGCAAGTAGAGTAATGAACAGTAATGATACTATACCTCCCACTCCTGCATTAATAGGTAAAAAGAGTACTCCTGCTCCAATTGCGGTTCCAAAAAGACTTAATGCCCAGGTGGTGTCTTGTTTATGCCATTTTTTAGGGTCTGGTAATAATTTTTCATTTTCTTCTGCAATTTTTTCAGCTGCATTTCCATACATATATAATTTCTCCTTGAGCCTCTTTTTTTGGCTTATTAATATAGTTTATTTTTGAAAAATTAATATTGTATTTCTATTTTGAAACCGCCTTCAATTACTTTTATTGCTAAGTCTCGGAAAAATAATTCCAAGACCCTCCTTAAATACAGTACCAAACATACCTAGCATCAAAATATTAATATATTATTTTGGTAGGCGGACTTTAATTAACTCTGCAAAATATTCCGCTCCAATTTTTAATATCTTGTTATTATAATCATATCGTGAGTTATGAAGTGGAACATTTCCTACCCCATCAGAATCGTCGCCATTTCCAATAAATACAAAGCAGCCAGGAACCTTCAGTAAAAACGCACCAAAGTCTTCAGAAGCCATCCACGGTTGACAATTTCCATCCACATTATTTTCACCAACAATATTTTGGGCTGCTCTTAAAGCAATCTCAACACACTCTGCCCAGTTAACTGTTGGTGCGAATTCATGAGTGTATTCAAATTGACATTCCGCTCCATTTATTTTGCAAATTCCTTCACTAATAGTTCTCATCCGTTCTTCCAGCAGCTTTTGTACCTCTGGAGTATAACTTCTAGTATCCCCTTTAATCACTACATTCGTAGGTATCGCATTTCGAATCCCATCTGTTATAAATTCAGTACACGAAATGACTGCAGGAACACTTGGGTCCATATTACGGGAGATAATGGTCTGCAAAGCAAGAACAATTTCAGACGCAATAACGATCGGATCTTTCCCCATATGAGGACTTGAAGCATGTGAGCCTTGCCCCTTGATACGGATCACAAAATTATCCTCACTTCCCATAATTCCACCTACACGAGTTGCAATTGAACCAGCAGGCATGCCTGGCATATTGTGCATTCCATAAATCTCATCTACTGGAAAACGTTCAAAAAGTCCGTCTTGCATCATAGCAAAAGCACCTTTACCAGTTTCTTCTGCGGGTTGAAAAATAAATCTAACTGTCCCGTTAAAATTTTTTCGCTCTGTTAATAACTTTGCTGCCCCCAAAACTGTAGCCATATGTCCATCATGACCACAAGCATGCATTTTCCCCGGATTCTGGGAGGTGTATGGATGCTGTCCCACTTCAGTTAGGTTAATAGCATCTATATCTGATCTAATGCCTATAATCCCTTTTCCATCACCCACTGTTAGATTAGCGACGATTCCAGTACCACCAATATTTCTATGAACCTCTAATCCCATTTCCGATAATATTTTTCCAAGATATTCAGAAGTATTTTTTTCTTCAAATGCACTTTCCGGATGCGCATGAAGATAGTGCCTCCACTCAGTAAGCTGTTTTTCAAAATTTCCATTAATCATATTCATTTCACCCTCTCATAAAATATTTTAATTTAAATGAAATATACAGATGGATATGCCCCATCCCATAATACTTTTCTATAATTATCCGGATCAGTGTCACCTTCTGTGCTGATAATAAGAATCTTCGAATCTTGATTCAGTTTCAACGATTCTTTCATATCATTGAGCATTATATTTTCAGCCAATAGACTAACTAATCCCATACCAACTGCACCGGATTCACCTGAAATTATATGAGGGTCATAGCCTAATGGGTTTGCAAGAATTCGCATACCCCGCGCGGCCACATAATCTGGACAAGCACCAAAGATTTCAGCATAATCTTTTAAAACACCCCAAGACGTTGTACTTGGTTCCCCACATGCTAAACCTGCCATAATCGTATTTAAATCACCCGTTACAGAATGAGGCTCTCCATCATCTATATTCATAGATTTGTATAGACAGGCAGCTTTATCCGATTCGACAATACCTGTAATAGGACGTTCTTCTCCATATTTCTCTACTAGATATCCGAGCATACTGGCAGCAAAAGACCCAACTCCAGCTTGTAAAAACACATGCGTAGGTCGCTCAACACCAGCTTCGGCAATCTGCTCCATTGCTTCATCCATAATCGTTCCATATCCCTGCATAATCCAAGTTGGAATCTTTTCATATCCATCCCAGGCCGTATCCTGTACCAAGACCCAGCCATTTTCTTCAGCTTTCTGGCTTGCCAGCCTAACTGTATCATCATAGTTAAGATCTGTTATAGAAGCTTCTGCTCCTTCTTTTCTAATATTATTTAATCTTATTTCTGAAGACCCTTTTGGCATATATACAACTGATTTTTGTCCTAGCTGATTTGAAGCCCAGGCAATTCCTCTTCCATGATTTCCATCAGTTGCTGTTACAAAAGTAATACTCCCTAGTTTCTCTTTTACTTCATTACTTCTTAGTTTTTCAAAAGAAAGCTCTGAAATATCGACGTTTAATTTTTCTGCTAGATATTTACCAACAGCATATGAACCACCTAATACTTTAAAAGCATTAAGTCCAAATCTATAAGATTCATCTTTTACCCATATATTGCTAACTACAAATTGTTTAGACAACTCATCTAAGCTGTGAAGTGGAGTTACTTTATACTCTGGAAAGCTTTTATGAAAATTTCTTACCTTTTCAACTACTTCACTATTAATAAATTCTACAGATGCTTTCTCAGTATCTGTTTTTCTTGCGGTTTCATTTGCAATATATTTAATTTCTGTTAAATTTCCCATTTTTATCTCCTTTATAAAATGTATTATTCTAAAATTGCGATGACCTCTATTTCTACACCTGCATCTTTAGGTAACCTAGATACCTCGACACAACATCTGGCAGGATAATTTTCTGTAAAAAATTCTCCATATATTTCATTAACATCGGAAAAGTTTGATAAGTCTTTTAAAAATACTGTTACTTTTACAACGTCTACTAAAGTAGCTCCAGCTGCCTCTAATATTTCTTTTACATTATTCAAAGATTGTTTTGTTTGTTCTTTTATATCCTCTGGAATTTCGCCAGTTTGAGGATTTACAGGAAGTTGACCTGAGACATAAATAGATTTATCCTTTTTAATTGCTTGCGAATATGGTCCAATAGCTCCAGGTGCATTTTTTGTTGAAATTACTTCTTTAACCATTAATAAGATCCTCCTTGATTTCCTGCAAGTTTGCTAACTACGTCAAGTAATACATTGGTTCCAGCTGTCAGGTCTGTATCTTTTGTATACTCCTTAGGATTATGACTAATACCATCGATACTTGGAACGAAAATCATAGCTGTTGGGCAAACACGAGCCAACATTTGAGCATCATGTCCCGCACCAGATGTCATTCGTCTTGATTGAAGTCCGCGCCCGCTAGAAGCTTGCTCTACCAATTTAACGATTGTTTCAGCAAAGGTAACTGGTTGACAACTTACAAGTTGTTCAGATGTAATGGATACTTCTTCGGATGCCGCCAGTTCTTTTAGGTAGTTTGCAAGTGCTTGCTCCTCCTCTTTTAATCTCTGCTCGTTTGGATCGCGCAAATCAACCGTGAATGTTGCCAAAGATGGAATGACATTAACAGCGTTTGGCTTATAACTAATCGTTCCTACTGTTGCAACAGTTTGCCCGTTAGAAGCATTCGCACGATCGCGTAAATATGTTATCACCCGTGCCGCCACAAGTCCTGCATCACGTCGCATACCTGTTGGTGTAGTACCAGCGTGATTTGCAACACCTTCAATCGTAATGCGCTGCCAAGAAATGCCTTGAAGATTCTCAACAGCACCAATTGGAATACCCTTTTTATCAAGAATTGGACCTTGTTCGATATGAAGCTCAATGTAAGCGTGTGGCTTTAAAAAGCCAGATTCCTTCGTACCAGCATATCCAATACGTTTTAGTTCCTCGCCCAATATTGTGCCATCCGTACCTACCTGTGCAAGCGCATCATCAGCTGAGAGCCCGCCAGCATACACAAGGGATCCCATCATGTCGGGCTGATAGCGCACTCCCTCCTCATTGGTAAATGCTGCGACTGCAATTGGACGAGTTGGAATAAAACCTGTCTCCTGCAAAGTGTTTATGACTTCAAGCCCAGAAAGAACACCATAGCATCCGTCGTACATACCCGCGTTAATGACTGTGTCGATGTGAGAACCTAACAAAATTGGTGCTTCATTTCTATTTTCATTACTATACCAAATACCAAAGATATTACCGATTCTGTCGATTTCAACTTCCAATCCAGCTTCTTTCATCCAAGTGACTAATTGGTCACGTCCAGCTTTATCTGCATCTGAAGCAGCCAATCTCGTTCTTTTATTGTCATTGTCCAGACCAATTCTCCCAAGTTCTTTTAAACGTTTTAGCAGGCGTTCAGAGTTGATTGATCGTTCTAAATTAGTAAATGCCATGTTCATTTCCCCTTTCAAAAAGTAAAGTAGATCGGAAACAACTAGGTTAACAAATTTGTTAAAACATAAAGTAAATCAGCTGATTTTTGGTGAATCACATTTTTTAAAATGTAATTATAATGTTATAATAATTTAAGAATAGTTTGAAAAATACTATTATTGAATAAAAAAATATAACTATATTGAGGTGTTAGCTATGCAAATGAAAAACTTTATGATTGATGAAAGTTTAAAAGAGCTAACCAAACATCATACAGTCGTTATGCCAATTGCATGTTATCAAACCACCATTAATCAAAATATACATGGCTATATTCCACTTCATTGGCATGACGAAATTCAGTTTGTGTTAATCGTAAAAGGGGAAGCAATTTTTCAAGTAAATGAAGAGTGGATCGTGGTTCGAGAAGGTGATGGACTATTTATTAATAGTGGACGCCTGCACATGGCACAGGAAAAAGATCGCTCGGGTTGCGTCTATATTTGCTTAAACCTTTCTCCTCATTTTGTTTTATCGCAAGAACTCTATACTACCTATGTAAAACCTTATATTCAAGCGACTAATTTACCTTACTTATATGTGGATGCAAATGAGATTTGGGGGAAAAACATTTTAGAGGCCATTTTAGAAATCTATCAATGTATTGAGCAAAAGTCTCAATACTATGAAATCGATATAACCATGCAACTAACATTCATTTGGAAAAACTTAATCGATAATGGTTTTAAATTAGAATATGTTGAGACAGAAATAGTAAAGAGTCAAAGAATGAAGCAAATGTTAAGTTGGATACATCAATATTATGGAGAAAAAATGATGTTGGAGGATATTGCAAGGGCAGGTCAGCTGAGCCGTTCTGAATGCTGCCGATATTTCAAGCGGTTTTTAAAATGTACACCATTAGATTATGTGATAGAGTATCGTATTCAAAAGAGCCTATATCTACTGCAGCAAGGTGATTCTACTATTACGGAAGTTGCTTATCAAGTTGGTTTTAATAGTACAAGTTATTTTATTAATAAATTCAGATATTCCATGAACATGACTCCTTTAGCATACAAAAAATATAAACTAAATAATCGATAATATGATATGTTAGAAAAGAATAGCCCTTTTTCTTCAACCATAACAATAATTTTAAAATAAAAAGTTATAAAATGGAGCCTCGGAATATCCGAAGCCCCATTTTTTTGCTATTTTGAAGTTCGGCATTGGTTATTGCCTGACAGTTGTTCTGTTGATTAAGTTCGTTTCCTATTTTACAACCAGAACTTTGAACAACTTAGCTAACATTATGATCTTTTTGCAATCATTTCAATTTCAACCTCTGCATCCAGCGGCAATGCCGCAACTGCCACCGTCGTTCTTGCAGGAAACGGTTGGCTGAACTGTGTTTCATATACTTCGTTCATGGCCTTAAAATTTTTCATATCCGTTAAATAAACATTTACTTTCATCACATCTTCTGGCGTTAAGCCTGCTGCCTCTAGAACCTTGAATAAATTCATAAAGCATTGTCTTGTTTGCTCCCCAATACCACCTTTGATCAATTCACCTGTTGCAGAATCAATTGGCGTTTGACCCGAAAGATAGATCAATTCTCCTGACTCAACCGCATGTGAATAAGGACCGATTGCTGCCGCACCCGATGCATTGTATGCTTTTCTAACCATCTAAAAACCTCCGTTCTTTAAGCTTTACTATTATGAATTTTTTGAATACGAATTTCGATTCTTTCACTTAGGAAAGTTGAACCAAGAATCAGGACTCCGCCAATAATTTGCATGAGACCCATGCCTTCTCCTAAGAAAATCGCTGCAAATATTACTGCTGAAATTGGATCAATATAGCTTAAGACGGCTATCCTTTGCCCCTTTAGTTCTTTGATGGATGTAAAGTAAAGAAAATAAGCAATACCCGTATGAATGATGCCAATGATTAAAATAAAAATAATCGATTGAGAAGTAAGTCCTGAAAAATTCAGATTTTCCCTCATCATGACATATGGAAATAGAATGATAGATGCCACCAGTAACTGAACAAGCGTTGTTTCAAATCCGGATAAATTTTTTATAAATTTATTGATTAAAACCACACTGGCATAAAATGCCGCGGCTGACAGGCCATATAAGATTCCGGTCAAATGGTGATAATTCCCTCCGCCGCTTTCACCGCCAATATTCACGACTAAGAATAATCCAATCATCGCGGCTATGATACAGCCGACTTTTGCAGGTGTTAGTTTTTCTTTTAAGATTAAAGGAGATAATGCCATTACAAAAACCGGTGCAAAGTAATAGCTTAATGTCGCATTTGATACGGTCGTATAACGATAGGATTGAAACAAAAGTATCCAATTAAAGCCGACTGCCGCTCCGGAAAGAGTTAAAAGGACAAGGTTTTTTTTCAAAGCTTGAATGGAGAGCCTTTGTTTTGCAATCATAAAGAAGAAAATTAAAAATACGCTCCCAATGATTCCTCTTAAAAGTGCAATCTCACTTGAGGATAGATGGATGTTTTTTACAAAAACGCCAAGACTCCCCCAGATTAACATGGCAGAAATATTTTTTATTTGACCTTTCACAGCAAACCCCTTCCTGTCGTAACAATTGATGTATTAATTTAAGAATATTCTTATATTTGGAAGGTTTCAAGAATTAATTTTTTCTAAGCCGATAGATGAGAAACCGCTCATTCGAATTATGTTTGAAAAGATTGTGAAGAATAATTTCCTCTAAAAGTTCAAACGGCGTGTGGTTTTCAAGATAGTAAATATAGTTCTCCGAAGGGTAATAAAGAACCAAATCAATTTCACGCGGTGATTTTTCCGCTGAAACTAAGATATTGTTTACGATTTTCATAAAAATTTGAATTGTAAAGGGATTAAAAAAATAAAAGTGATTATCTAATGGGTCAATTGAATACTCTTCTGCCAAACAGCAATAGAATTGAATTTTGTCTGTTCTAAGTTTTGCTTTTTGCAAGTAACGCTCCTGATTGGCAACTGCCTCTTGATATAGTTCCTCATTCATTTCTACTCCGATTACTGTTGGATGAAATAGGTAATGGGTATAAAAAAGAAGCCGTCCTTTCCCACAGCCAAAGTCTACAACCTGATCGCTGCTTTTCAATTTATATTGATCATATAAATTTTCCAGTGCATGATAGGGTGTTGGCTCGTAGCGATGGTAATGAAAGGACTTTGTTGGTGCCATTTGGTCCCCGCCAGTTTTAATATTCAGTTGTTTGTCATATAGATGTTCTTTCATGGTTTACTCCTAAAAAGGTGATTTAGTGTCTCGGCCCCCAAAGCATTACAGAGACCCCGATTAAACAAATGACCGCTCCAATCCAATCGTATGTATCAGGTGCTTTCTTATCCACACCCCATCCCCATAAAACGGAAAGAATAATAAATACACCTCCATAAGCAGCATACACTCTCCCGAATGTAGGAAACTTCTGGAGAGTTGGGATGATTCCATAAAGAATTAACACGATGCCGCCAATGATCCCATACCAAAATGGCTTGCCATCACGCAGCCAAAGCCAAATTAGATATCCCCCGCCAATTTCCGCTAACCCTGCTAAAATGAATAACATTATCGTATAAATATTCGTTCCCCCCTAAAAATCTTGTGCTAAAATGATAGAGAATATTTTCTATGAGAACGGTGGGGATAATTATTTTAAAAGAAAAACTCAAAAGTCTCCCAACATCCCCAGGAGTCTATCTCATGAAAGATTCCCACGGCATTATTATATATGTTGGTAAGGCAAAGAACCTAAAACGCCGCGTTCAGTCCTACTTTCAAAACTCAAAATCCCATTCTCAAAAGATTGTAAAACTCAAAAATAACATCAAGGATTTTGATTATATACTTACCGATACCGAATTCGAAGCTTTAATGCTCGAATGTCATTTAATTAAGGAAATAAAGCCATTTTTTAATCGAAAAATGAAAAACCCGCAAGCTTATACCTATATTGTGATTAAAACTGGTGAGCTAATTCAGAAGATTGAAGTTACCAACGAACTAATTTTAAATAAAGACTATTTATATTTCGGACCATTCATTAACAAATACAACGTAGAAAAAGCGATCCTAATTCTAAAAGAATATACAAAAATCCTTTGCTCGAAACCAACTAAAAAGAATGCACACTGCCTGAATTATTCATTGGGTTTATGTAATAGCATCTGTCAAGGCCACCCTAAAGCAGTCGAACAATACAATAACAGTATAAAAAACATTATTGCGTTATTAAATGGTACTGATAGGAGCATGCTTGAAGACATGAAAGAAAAAATGCTACAGGCATCGGAAAAATTTGATTTTGAAACGGCTTCGAAATATCGAGACTATATAGAATCAATTAACTTTATTATGAATAAGGAAAAAGTAATCGAATTTACGGAAGCAAATAAGATTATTGCGGTGGCTGAATTTTTAAACGATCGCTCATTTAAACTTTTTCTCATTAAAGGAAACATAATTTTTTACAATAAGAAATATAGTATTACTAGTATAACAGAGATGAATTCGTTCATTGAAAAAGACATTTTGGCTTGTCTTAAGAATATGGAATCAAATGAATCTTTTAAAATCAATAAAGATGATATCGATGAAGCTCAAATAATATATAGTTATTTAAAAAGCAGTGCCTGCAAACATTTTATAATCCCAAATAATTGGTGTGATCAAGAAAATGGTGATATCGATCGTGAAATAAAAAAATTACTAATCGGTGATGAAAACTAAAACCTGTTCAAAAGCTCTCTCATTCCATCCACTAAATCAAATGGCATAATACCATAATTGGATAAGGTTTTAGCTTTTTCCTCTCCAGCCTTTGCAAAATTTTTAGCTGTCCCAATCCTATCCGCTTCCATTTCTTTTATCGATGTATTTAATAAATTAGCAATTTCCCCCTGGGTGTCAAAATGACATTTCCATTGTATTTGCGGACAAGCTTCAATTGATTCCACCCGGTAACCCGATTTTTTCCATTGTATATTGATCCATTTTCTGCATTTCCTTTTGCCCCGCAATGAACATTTTAAACACTTCCTTTTAACTGCCTTTTTTATCATTATAAGAAATTCTAACCATCGATGCATGCCTCTTTTTTACAGTAGATTTACATCTAATTAACTATGCCTTATTATTCTCAGTTTAGAATATTTAGTATAGATAAATAAATTTAAAGTATTTGCTTCTCACCAAACTTTTCAGATGGAGGTAATCATATGCATCATTTACTAAATGGTATCTTCGAATTGTTTCTGGTCATTTGCTTTGGTAAGATTTTTTATAATTCCATTTTTGCCCCTCAAAAAAAGGAATTATAATGAAGAAAAAAATAAAATATGGCTTGGCTCTTTTTTTTTGCCAAAAAATAAAACACCTTCTTCAACTTAAGAAAGTGTTTTTTGGAAGATAATTGATTGAAGCATACTTTCAAATACATCATTCCAGTTCCTAGTTTTAGCTACCTGCTTGCGAATAAGCATATTGTGATTTTGATTCTTATAACCTTCTAATTTTTCACATTCACGGATAAATTCACTTGGTTGATTGTTTTCAATATAGCTATATACCGATTCTTGAGCATATTTTTTGGTTGAAGGCAAATTAATCCCTACAACAGGCTTGCCTGCTGCAAGAAATTCAAATAATTTTAACGGGAATACTGCCTGGTTGTATTGCGATGGTTTATAAGGCATGATCCCGATATCGATTAAGTTCATATATTTCGGAACTTCAACAGGAGAAACACTGCCGGTCCATAGTACGTTCTGTTCCGTTAATAACTTTTTAAAATCAGAATCTTGATTCGTTCCATCCGGACCAACGAACAAAAATAGCCACTCCTGCTTTTTCCTTGCCACTTGTTGGATGAGTTCAAAATCAAGCTTCGGTTTAATCCCCCCGATAAATCCCAAAACAGTTCCATTAAAGTTTTCCGGAAGAACATTCTCAACATGATTATGTTCACTTGCGAATAGATTGAATTCAACCCCATTTTCAAATGTAAAGACCTTTTGGGTTGAATCTGTTTTTTCTATAATTTGATCCTGTAAATATTCAGAAGTGCAAAAGATGGTATCGGCCCTCTGAATAATCCGATTTTCTGCTTTTGCAATAATGTTCTGTCTAAGAGTAGAGACGACTGAACTTTTCCCGTTCATAGGTGAAGCCCATAAATCACTGCAATCATATATAACATTGTCCCAAGAAAAGAGATCTGAAAGTAATGGGAATCCGGGAAAGGTATACCAAAGATTGATGGTATACTGTCCTTGGAATTTTTTTATATAGGAAAGGAAAGGAAACAATTTTGATCTATAGAATCCATCCATATAGCGTCCAAATCGAAACATCTTATTTGGCAGCAAATCTTGTATCGACCATTGTCCGATCCCGTTTGGCAGTGTTTTAGCAGAAACTTCCTTTCGAATTGGGCTTGGACAAACCCAAATCACTTCTTTCGTATCCGGTTGTTGCTGCAAAAATTCCGCAAGTCGATGTCTGCGATAACGGAGCCCATCATTTTCCCATTCCCCTGTAGCTACCACAATATGAATTTTTTTCATTTATCCAAAACCTCTTTTATATTCTTTTAACTACTGCATGATAGGCATAATGAGAGAAACACCAAAATGCTTTTAGAAAATTTAATTTCTCGATTTTGCGATACACAAACCAGTTCATTTTGGCTGCTTTCCATTTGTTTTTTGAAATGGAGAGATTACCAATCCGGTATTCAGCCAAATTTTCATTTAATCCATAGGCATTAAATCCCTTTTTTAAGATCGCTAGCCACATAGCCAAATCCTGTCTTGTTCGAATATTGGGCATTTGAATTTGACCGATCTTTTTTCGGTCAACCATCACAGTTAAACAACCAACGATTGTATTCTTTAACATATCCTCATAAGTAATTTTTTCTGGTGCTGATACGTATTTATTCAAAAGCACACCATCATTGCTGATAAATTCGTAGCCCGTAAAAGTGAAGGCATAGTCATTTTTCTGCATAAAGGTTAGTTGACGCTCTAATTTATCTAACTTCCAACAATCATCACTATCTAAAAAGGCAATATATCTTGCTTGTGCATGCTTTAATGCAAGATTTCTGGCAATCGCGGCACCACCATTTTCTTTTGCAAAAATGACTCGTATTCTGTCATCTTCTTCCGCATAACGTTTTAATATTTCCGGAGTATCGTCAGTTGAGCAATCATCCACAATAATCATTTCCCATTTTTGATAAGTCTGCATTAAAACAGATTCGATTGTTTTATTGATAACTTTGCTGGCATTATACGAAGGGGTAATAATCGAAATGGTTGGCTGTTTTTGAACCATAAGGTTTTCCTCCTTTTATCCCGCATTAACGGGCAGTAAGACCCCCACTTCAAGGCTTAGTGGAAACAGGAAGCATAAGTGGGGGATCAACTTCCCGTAAAAGCCCGATTGGTTCAACTAACAATCAGTGGGGGATGAAAAAAACCCCCACTGATTGAAGTTTCACCTTAATCCGACTGTCCCCGAACCAGTTCAGGAATCAAAACCCAAGCAAACGCGAGTGTAATTCCAATTAAAATCCCTGCTACCGCCCGTTCCTTTGAGTTGAGGGCTTTATTGTCCGTCATTTCCTCACTTGGATCTGTAGATTGTAGTTTTGACGCATCTTTATATTCGAAAAGTGTCGTTTTCAGTTCATTTAGAAAGCGCTCTTGGTCAACTTTTGTATCTTCGCTGACCTTTTCTTGACTTAATGTATGAATGGAATCTTGAATGATTTTCTTTTTTTCTTGAAAAATTATATGATCCAATTTCAAAAATGCTGTTGAAATTTCATTTATTACTTCAATTGCATTTTCTTTTGGAGAATCAGTATAAGAAAGTTTAATCATTTTATCCGATACAGCAGTTACTTGTAATTTGCTTAAAATCTCGGCCCGTTTCTCATCCGATAAATTTGGTAAATTCTCTCGGTAGAAAGGGGGATTGGTTAATAAAATCACTACGTTTTTGGAATTATTTAAATCATTATGATCATAGCTCCCTAAAGAAAGCGTTGATTCGGCAGTATAAGTGGATGCTTCTTTCCCAACAGGAAGAAACCAGCCAACCAATCCGAGAATAATTGGAACTGCTATTAAAAATAAAAAATATTTTTTACTTCTTTGCGCAAGTCTATTTACGATTAATTCCATTTCGAAGTGTACTCCTTAGCTTAGTTTCACCTTTAATTTTTCTGTTTTTGTTCTTATATACATTGAGCGTAGCAATTACAAATCCAAGGAAAACCCAATGGAAATATAGATTGCTCACGGAGCTCGGGCTAATACTGGAAATAAGGAAGGCAATTTGCCCAATCATGCATGCTTCAATGATTCCTTTTTCCTTCCAATCCTTTGTTTTTCTGAAGGCTTTATAAAGACAATAAAATAGATAAACATACGTAATGAGGTAACCTAAAAATACAAATATTCCAAAATTACCCAAAATTTCCACGAGCCAATTATGCACTTCAACAACATGGTTGGTGTCGTAAATGGATTCATTTTTCAAGTAGTATGAAATATTGCCTGCCCCTACACCAAAGCCAAATGAATCTAATAAATAGTGAAAGGCACTTTTCAATAAATTCAGCCTTACTACATTCGATGAATGGACATCATTCGCTGCAAACATATTTGACACCTTGTCGAAAAGAATCAAGGAACAAAGAGCCATTGCAACCAAACCAATGGTAATTGTCACCTTCTTTAAAAAAGAAGGCAGATGGATAAATAAATAGAATAGCAAACCTGCAAAAATCCCTAGTAAACTAGCTCGTGATTCAGTTAAATAAATGATGTAAACACATAACAATCCAAGCAATATAGTCGAGGTCTTGATCCACACATTGCGACTGTTTTTGGCTGCCGCTACATAAAACGAGAATGAAATAGTTAGAAACGTTGCAAAGTCGTTTTGATTAAAAAACACCGCTGTTGGATAAGACAACTTATATTCAGGACCTCCATAAAGCGATGAACTTGGGAGCTGAATATGAGTAAAATGATTGACCAAGCCAATACACAGAAGAAATATTGTCATGAATAGCCATATTCCATAAAAAACTAGCAATCTGGATATTTTTGTAAACGTAAACACTGCTAAAAAAACAAATAAAATACCAGTCACGAGCAGGAATAAATACTTAATCCCCTCTACGTATGACTTCGCCCATAAAAGCGAAACGATTCCATAGACAAGCCAAAACAGCAAAAAGTGCAGAACTTCTTTTACTTTTATTTGATTCCAAAATTGAGCGAGATTTTTTTCTTTTACAACTGACACAACGAAGAGAGCCGTTGCAGAGATCAATATCAATCGATATAAAAACAAACTAAAAAAACCAAAATGAATACTTAACACAGACTGATTGAGAAAGGTGGTCGCTACTAATAAAAACATCACACCACAAAACAGCCGGTTCGTTTCTATATGAGGTCTTACCATTCGGAAAGCTGGCGTACCAACTTCTTGTACAACACTATGATTAGCTTCCATAAAACCTTGTTCACCCTTTATCTCAATCTATTTTAAAATTGGGATTCGTTTATTCTTAAAAGAATACTGAACCGTCTCCTTTAAACCATGATTAAGTTCAAAAGAAGCCTCCCAATTTAACAGAGATTTGGATAGCTCATTCGAAAGGACACTATCCCGGATATCCCCTTGACGCACTTGCTTATAGATGGGCTGCATATTAGAATCAGCAGCTTCCTTCATCATTTGAAACAAATTATTAATAGAAATCGACGTACCTGATGAAACATTCACGCAAATATTATCGTTTGCCAATAATGCTTTTACATTTGCTGCTGCTACATCTTTCACATAAATAAAATCCCTGGTTTGCTCCCCATCCCCATAGATGGTGGGTGAGATATTGTTTGTTAAACGGTCAGCAAAAATAGCAACCACCCCGCCTTCACCTTTTGCATCCTGCCTAGGTCCATATACATTGCTGTAGCGCAAGATGCTATAAGACAAACCGTGGAGTTTGTTTGCCAATTTCAAATAATGCTCTACGGTTAATTTTGTAAGCCCGTAAGGTGATTCCGGACTTGTTGGGTGGTCAATGGAAACAGGCAATTCAACAGGATTTCCATATACAGCAGCTGAAGAGGCAAAAACAATTCTTTTGACCTTCGCTTTAATCGCAGCCTCAATCATATATAAAGAACCTTTCACATTAATATTTTCATCATATAGAGGATTGTTGACAGATTCTGCTACACTTACCTGGGCTGCTTGATGAATCATAAAGTCAGGATTTATAGACATAATTAAGTCGACAACGTTGGGATTGGTAATGTCGTAATGATAGAGTTCGATCTGCAGGTTTTCGATATTCTCATGACGGCCTGTCGAAAAATTATCGATGACGATTACTTGATACTCTTTTTGAATTAATTCTTCTACTATATGTGAACCAATAAATCCAGCTCCGCCGGTTACGAGTACTTTTTTCATTTTGAAGAACCTCCTACATTGCCTTTGACGAGGCAGAATTCTGTCGAATTGCTGGTCTCCCAACAGATAAATACGTGAAACCAAAATTTCTCATCGTCTCCAAATCAAAGACATTTCGTCCATCTACAATAATCGGCTGGTTCATTAGTTCCTTTACTTTTCCTAAATCTAATTCTTTTACATCCTGCCAGTCTGTTAAAATGACACAAGCATCACTATTTTTAATCGTTTCATATACATCTTCCGAATAGGAACACTGGTATCCAAGCTGCTTTTTCGTTTCTTTTATCGCAATCGGATCAAAAGCCTGGACGTTTGCTCCTTGTATGGATAAATAAGGAATAATATCCAATGCCGGTGAAGACCTAATATCATCTGTATTTGGTTTAAATGCTAATCCCAGAATGCTAATGGTTTTACCTTTTAAGGATCCTACTGCATTCTCCAGCTTTTTCACTAATTGAACCCGCTGTCCCTCATTGGTATCAATAACAGACTTAATTAAATTAAATTCATATCCACACTCTTTCGCGATATGCAGAAGTGCTGCAGTATCTTTTGGAAAACAAGAACCCCCAAAGCCCACACCTGCCTGTAAAAATTTATCGCCAATCCGGCTGTCTAAACCAATTCCTTCCGAAATTTTTGTAACGTCAGCCCCGACACGTTCACAAATATTAGCAATATCATTAATAAAGGATATCTTTGTAGCTAAAAAAGCATTGGCAGCATATTTAATTAATTCCGCCGTTTCCAAAGAAGTTTTTACGATATTGGAGGTGAAGGGCTCGTGCAGCTCCGAAATGATTTGAAAGGCTTTTTCGCTGGTAGCACCAATTACCGCACGTTCCATATTCATAGAATCCTTTATGGCAACACCTTCACGTAAAAATTCAGGATTGGCAACAATATCGAAAGGAACCTGCTTATCCGTATGCTGTTGGATGATGGATTTTATCAGTTTTCCAGTCCCAACAGGCACTGTGCTTTTCGTAACAATTATCTTGTAACCAGTTAAATTTTCTCCAATGTTTTTAGCCACCTGTTTAATATAGGTTAAGTCAGCTTTCCCAGAGGATGTCATTGGGGTGCCGACAGCAATATAAATAACTTCAGCCTCTTGAATGGCCTTTGTTATATCATATGTAAAATGAAGGGTGCCTCTCTTTACATTTTTATCGACAAGCTCTTTTAATCCAGGCTCATAAATCGGCATTACCCCTTGGAGGAGATCATTGATTTTGGATTGATTAATATCGCAGCAAGTAACCTGGTTTCCAGCATCCGCAAAACATGTTCCCGATACAAGACCTACATAGCCAGTTCCAATTACCGTAATTTTCTTCAAATTTATCCTTCCCTTCATTTCCCAGTCGTTAATTTAATTGTTTTCTATATATTTCTTTTAACTGAATCGCGTTTGTATGAGCATGGTAGTTTTTTTGTATATGCTCATAGAAATCCTGCAGAATCCTTGGTGTATATAGGTTGCGATTAAAAATATCGTGAATTCGCTGTACGAGACTTGATACGGACTTCGTTTCAATTAATAAATCCCGGTGTTCACCAAACAACTCCGGAACACCACCAACAGCTGTACAGATAACAGGAATTTTCAAAGCAATTGCTTCAATCACAACGGTCGGCATTCCTTCTGTATAGGATGGAAGGGCAAACACGTCGCTTGCAAACAAGTAATCTCTTACCTTTTCATTGTTAACCTGCCCCGTTATGAAAAGCCTGCTATTAAATTCTGGATTTCTAGTTAATTTTTCTTTAGCCGGCCCATCGCCAACAAACACTATCGCAAATTCATTGGAAAGGAAGTCTAATGCCTGAGCAAGTTCAAAAACTCCCTTCGCCCCGGTTAATCTTCCTACAAATGTGATCATTTTTTTATCTTCAGGAAGCCCGAGGTGTCTCCTCATTTGCTGTTTCGTTAGCTCCGGCTGTTGAAATTGTGAAAGATCGATTCCAATCGGGAGAACCGAGCTATCCCTTCCTGCTAGTTCCTTCGTTTTCGTTTGTAAATGGCCTGTAACTGCCAAAACGGAATCAGCTGTCGTAACGGATTGGAGAAATGCTTTTTTGGCAATGGAACTGTAATAGGGATATACGTTTACATCACTACCGTGTAATGTTAAAATCCATGGCAGCTTTTTTTTCTCGGCAATGATTCTTGCCGCACCACCTGAAGGCATTGCAAAATGTGCGTGAATTAAATCAGGCGCAAGATCATAATCAGACATCGTCTTCATGATTACTTCCGCAATCCTCTTGTCCGGCTGAGCCCATCTGAGCTGGCCAGGAATTGCTAAATAATAGGGACGGTAGACCATAACTCCCTTTCTCTCATATTTAGAAGGAATATTTTGATTTGCTTTATCTCCATTCCGAAAAGGCCGGATGAATGCTGGACTTCGCGGTATTGGGCATATTACGGTGACATCCACCCCTAAACGGTGTAATGCCTGAACCTGTGTTTCGTGAAAAACTCCACTACCGGGCTGACTATCACTTGGATATGCACTTGTGATCCATAAAACCTTCATCTTCATCGTCCTCTTGCTTGTTTTTTTATGAACCTTGAGAAGTAATTTGGATATAATTTAAGCAATAGCAGCAAGTATAATGCAGCACTAAAGCTCACTGAGATTGTTAACGGCCAAATTGCTGATGTTTGAAAATACCAAGTACTAAGTGCTTTCGTAAAATACGCCATCACAGTTATTAAGAGTGATAAGAGAAATGGAACAAAAATGGTCTTCAGATAATGCTTCCATTGGAGCTTTATTAACCAAGTCAGCAACCATCTTCCAATTAAGAAATTCACGATGCTCACCACTACATAGGTCCAAGCGACAACCTTTAGATTGTCCGATGCCACAGCGAAAAATAAAGATGCACCATAAAGGAACAGCACGCCAAAATCCCAATAAAATGCAATATTCGCCTTACCTTTTGCAAGAATAATAGAGCCATTCGGATTCATTAAAACTCTTAGAATCCCAACGATGGACATAATTTGCAAAATCGGGACGGCTTCCATCCATTTTTGACCGAAGATGGAGGGGATAAAGACATTCGAAACAGCAGTCAGGCCCATTAATAGTGGAAATGAAACAAGGCTTAACAGCTTTGTCATGTGTAAAAACCCATCATTAAGAGCAGCTTGGTTTTGCTGATTTTTTGAAAAAACAGGAAAAGCCACTCTTGTAATAATTGGATTGATTTTCAAGACAGGAATGGTAACGATTTGATAGACTAGGTTATAAATCCCCAGCGCTTCTGCCCCCATAAATCGTCCGATTAATATCACATCGATATTCGAGCCAATCCGATTGACGATTCTTGATAATAGTTGAAAAGCTCCAAATGATAGAAAGCTTCTGCATGCTGAAAGATCAAATTCAAAGGAAGGGCGCCATACCCGTTGATAACAGATAAAGTAAAGAATCCCTTTTAACCCATAAAGCACTACTTGCGAAAGACAATAGGCATAAATAGGAGTAATCGTAAGAATGAGCACCACCAAAGTACAAAAAGATATGAGAGTTGCCGCTGCCTCAATCACACCGAGCGTGTTAAACCGTAATTCTTTTTGTAATAAGTATTGGCTTTGCTGTCCGATTGGAGCGATTAAAAACATTATCGCGAGAATCCGGATTAAGTCTGTCAGTTCCTTTCGATGAAAATACATGGAAATAAATGGACTTGAAAGGAATAAGAAAACAAACAATCCAACTCCAGCTATCATATTGAGCCAAAATAATGTCGATAAGGTCCTATTAGGTACTTCTTCTTTTTGAATGACAGCCGAACCTAGACCCAAATCCAACAAAATCTGCGCAAATACTACAATGGTTGAGATCATACCAACCAATCCAAATTGAGAAATGCTCATTTGTTTTCCAAGTATTGCAAACTGGATGATTTGTAAAAATGTAATGATGAGTGTTGATATTCCTGTCCACTTTATTCCCTTATGTAGCTGACCTCTAATTGCTGACATTTATTTTTCCCTGCTTTCGTTAACGTGCACCTTCACCTGTTACAATTACTTTAAAAGTTTTCACTATTATTTTTAGTTCAAGCGAAAACGAGAGATTTTGAATGTATTTCAAGTCGTATTGAAGCTTTTCACTTGGAGATATATCATATCCCCCACTAATTTGCGCAAGACCTGTAAGACCCGGTTTTACTAGAAGACGATTAGAAAAACCTTTGATTTCCCTATCAAATTTTTCGGTAAAAAAAGGCCTTTCTGGTCTTGGACCGATGATGGACATATCCCCTTTTATGACTGAAATTAATTGAGGAAGTTCATCAATCCGTGTTTTTCGAATAAAGGCACCAACTTTTGTGATACGTGGATCATTTACCTCAGCCCACTTAGCGCCCTCTTTTTCAGCGTCGATTCTCATGGATCGGAGTTTTATCAGATTGAACCGTTTCCCGTTTTTCCCCATCCTTTCCTGGATATAAAATGGTGAACCTGGTGATTCAAAAACGATAAGGATTGAAAATACAACAATCAGAGGAAATGCGAGAAATATCCCGATCGTCCCGAAGAGAACATCGAAAGCTCTTTTTAAATAAAGATATTGCTCCGCCTGTTTTGATAAAAAGAGTTTTGAGGTTTGGGTAATAGTGTAATCATGGTAAAGATTAAAGCTTCTTTGAGTATTCACAATCAAACCCACCTTAATAAGATTATTTAATTCGTTAAGCGGCCCGTTATGAAAGATTATAGGGAGAGAATTTGGAGGTACTGTTGAGTTGGAATTAAGAGTTGGTGAACAATTGTGAATCTTCGTGAAGATTATTAACTTTTTGTAAAGAAATTTACAAAAAATAGGTAAAAATACCGATAAAAAACAAAAACAGTCCGACTTACTTAAAAGCCAGATTGTTTTTAGGGGATTTCTTTTATCAAGCATATTTTGGGTACTTTCTTTCTTTGATCACACTGGAATAATGTTTTAATAAATTCCCAAAAATCGTTTCCCAGTTTTGGGATAAAGCGGAATTCCTTCCTTCCCATCCCATTTGAATACGCAAACTATCATGATGTAACAATTTTTGAATGGAGTTAGTAAACTCTTCTACATTACCTGGTGTGCATAAGTAACCTGTAACACCAGGTTTTATAATATTTTTCACTCCGCCTGCATTCGCTCCGATGACAGGTGTTCCGCTAGCTAATGCTTCAAGAACAACATTTCCAAACGTTTCTGTTGCAGAAGGAAAGACAAATAAATCTGAAGCTGAATAAATTTCTGCTAATTGTTCTCCGTTTAAATATCCTGTAAAACTCATATTGTTTGGGGCATTTTCTTGAAGCTCATCTCGTAATGGACCGTCACCAGCCACTAACCACTCAATATTTGTATTTACTTCAGCAGGCATTGATTTTGAAATATCCAGTAAAGTATTTACGTCTTTCTCAGGTGCAAGCCTGCCTACAAAGGTCAGAAGATATTTTTTGGAAAGCCCATATTTCTTGCGGACAGTCTTTTTATCATAAAAAGGATGAAAAACCTTGCAATCTACTCCCCTTGGCCAAATTTCAAGATTAGTAAATCCATGTTGTTTTAGTTGATTAAAGGTTTCATTAGAGGGGACGAACACTTTGGAACAAGAATGATGAAACCAATTCATATATTTCCAGAGGAATTTAGATAGAAATTGAAGGTCATAATAGTTTAAATATTGATTAAAATCTGTATGATAGGAGCCGACAAGTGAAATATTTAATTTTTTTGCAAAATGAATCCCTGCAAGGCCGAGGTTAAATGGGGTGGCAACATGGATTAAATCTGGAGAAAACCTTAATAATTCTGCTTTAATTTGGAGTAGATTCGGAAATGCTAAACGGCATTCAGGATATAAGAAAAAGGATAGGCTTTTAAAACGATGAATATGGCTGGCAACATATTCTTCATTTTCGGATTCAGGCGCAAAGATTTTAAAGGTGATGTTGTTTGCTTCTAAATATTCGGTGAGCCTTTTTAGGGTTTTAGCCACCCCATTAATGTCCGGATAAAAGGTATCTGTGAAAATGGCTATTTTCATATAATCCCTCCTCATCACGCTTTCAAAAACATAGGATATAAAAACTAATCATACCTGTTAAACTTCCAAGGACGCCGCCAGCAAATACATCTGAAGGATAGTGTAAACCCAAGTAAATTCTAGATACTCCTACACAAACCCCTAAAGGAATAAGGGCAAGAGCTAATTGAGGAAAAAATAATATATATGGGATGACAACAGCAAATATTGCAGTTGTATGACCCGAAGGAAAAGAATGGTCTTGTAATGGGTTATCAGGAAACTTTGTTTTTTCGATCATTAAATAGGGTCTTTTTCGTGGGAACATCAGCTTCACAATTTGAACAGGTATGTGACTTGCTGATAATGCAATTGCGCTTGAAATAGCTATCAGTCTGTTCTCTCTTGGAGATAAAAGCATAAGAAGTAAAGTAGAAATGATGGTAAATTTCGCTCCGCCAAGGTGTGTAATGGAACGAAAAAAAAGATTTAATAGCTTCTTATCAAAATGACGATTTACTTTTTGAAATAGTTTACATTCGAACCCATAAAACATATCTAACATTCTTATCATGGTATTTCCCCCTTATTTATATTATTTTGTATCTAGATTTGGAGGTTTTCTTCTTGCGATGATTTGCATGATTCGTTCATTTATCCCTCCAGGCACATCATTTTTAATAGAATGGGCAGTACCTGTAACGAGAATCTTCATCCAATCCCTCCAAGTATTTATTTATCTATATTGTATTTGATTTTTGAGGATTTTTTCTAAACCAGGTGTAAAAGGATTGTAAATAAAATGTAAAAAAGAAAAGCGGAAGCGCCCGTTTAGCGCACGACAGGACTGGAGCGAGGCGACTGAGATAAAGGAAACACGAAGAGCGAAGCAACTGCCTGAATAACATCTTGCAGCTTTGCGACGAGCTGAACAGCAGCTTCTTCGAGTCTGCTGTGGCGCAGGAGCACTTAATGCGATTCGATGTTGACTTATCGTAGGGAGGCGAGTGAAGTACACTAGTCGCTGGGCGCTAGAGCACAATTCTCAAAGTCGAATATTAATATTTCTTACCATGAAAAAAACCCCTGAAATTTGTCATTCAGGGATTAAAGGATTCTTATACTTCACCTGTATATTTACTGATTCACGAAATTAATTGCTCCTCTTTTCTATACGATCCAGAAGAACTTTTTCGCAGTTGATTCAGCCAGCGATAGCAAATTGGGATTATAAATAAACTGATAAAGGTCGAGCTGATCATTCCGCCGACAACGACAATCCCAAGAGTTTGCGAGATAACCGAATCAGATCTCGCCGAAAGTGCAAGCGGGAGCAGGGTTAGAACGGTTGTGAGTGCTGTTGTCAGGATCGGACGAACACGAGACAATGTTCCTTGTAAAATCGCTTCTTCTAATTTTATCCCACTTGCTATGTTCCTTTCGATTTTATCTACAAGGACAATTCCGTTTGTAACAACTATTCCTGTTAACATCAAGAGTCCCACCAATGCCGCCAGATTCCATTCCAATCTAAAAATAAACATACCAATCACTGAACCGATAAACGCTAACGGAATACAAAGTAATACCGATAGCGGTGCTTTCCATCCTCGGAAAACAGCACTAATGATGATCAATACAAGCAAAATGGAAAAGAATAAAGCAAGTGCCATTTCATACATCATTTCATATACCTGCTGCGGAGCTCCTGCAAAAGAATAATGAACACCCTCTGGCAACGGTATTTTCTTAAGAGCTGTTTTAACCTCCTTCGTTACTTTTCCAATATCACTGGAAATGATATTTGCCGTAACCACAGCGTATGGCTTTCCATCTTTCTCTTCCATCACCGATGAACCAGAGGGAGTTAGGATCGCAAGTTGATCTAATGTCACCTCTTGACCGCCCCTATTCTGAAATCTTTCCCCACCCATTAAGGAAAAAATATCTTTCCCAGTACCTTTTTGCACATCAGAATGAATCACAATTGGAAAAGTATTTTGGTTAATGGAGATAACTCCTTTTGTCCCTTCGGCTGTATATTGCTGGATTCGATTTAAAACATCGTCCAGCTGAATACCATATTTTTCAATCGCCTTACGATTCAGTGTAACCTCATACTGAGTGATCTGATTTTCTGCATCGGCAACCCCTTGTACAGAGAGACCCGGTACAAGTTTAAGCTGGTTTCGTATCGTTTGAGCCATTGTTTCCAATGTTTGACTATCCGATCCTGTAAGATTAATCTTTAATTGCGAATCATCGCCAGCAATGCTTTGATTCGATACAGTGTAGACCGCTTTGCTAGATAGAGAGCTTAATTGTTTCTGCAATGAAGGCATAAAGGCATTCACGTCAATATTTTTCTTAACTGTTATCGACAAATTTGCAATATTTGGCTTCTGTATCCATCCGCCACCTGAATCAAAAACATCATCGGATTGAGGGGTAAATGACGAACCTAATCCGGAAGAGAATGAAGCTACTTTAGGATTGGCTCCCAATAATGCCTCCAATTTTTTTACTTCTGCATCTACTTCAGTTAATGCCGTATTTTTAGGCATTTCCACTTGGATTCCCAGTTGTCCTGTACGATTCGTCACTGGTAAAAAATTAACTGGGAGAAAAACTGCTCCCACAGATGTGAGCAAAAATAATGCCAGAGTGATTAGCGCCACTTTCCCCTTATGTTTGAATATCCAAGTAAACAGTTTATTTCCAAGCGGTTCTAGATAATCTTTTACAGCAACAGGTTCTCCCCTCCAAAAAAGATGGTAAAGAGCCGGTACCACCATGATGGATACAAACAGAGAAATCACTAATGCGATGACAACAGACCAGGCAAATCCAGAAAATGCAGCACTCACCATCCCGCCAATTAGAGCGATTGGAATATAGACCGCAATGGTTGTCGCCGTTGATGAGACAATCGCAGGAATCATTTCGGAAACAGCACCCGTTAACAAATGAACGCGATTTTTCTCTTTTATCTCATACACTTTTCGGTTCATGTTATCAAGAACAACAATCGAGTCATCGACCACTCTGCCCATCGCAACAATAAGTCCGGATACGGTAAGCAGATTAAGGCTGATTCCCATTACTTTTAATAAACCAGTTGTTGCTAATAAACAGATTGGTAATGAAATAGCTATTAATAGTGTTGAACGAACTTTACGGAAAAAGAGAAAGACACATATTACCGAGAATAAGCAGCCTAGCAAACCTTCTTTAATAAGACCTTTTAAGGATGAATTGATCTGTTCTCCCTGATCAAATTGAATAGTAAGTTGTACATCCTTATTTTTCAATGCAGGAATGTCTTTTATTCTGCTTTTAATCCGATCGGATACATCTGTAATATTGGATGAAGGAGTTTTTAAAACATCTAAAAGGACACTAGGTTTCCCTTCCGTTCTTGAAATCGTCTGCAAATTGACGATCGAGTTTGAGATATCAGCTACAGAAGAAAGCGGGACGGTTTTGCCTTCTTGAGTATGGATTGGAAGCTTCATCAAGTCATTTCCTGTTAATCCCCAGCCGGAAACTTGGATAGGGATAGAGTCTCTAGAGTTTGACACCTGACCTTCCAATCCAGTGGTATAGTTTTCAGCAAGTGACTGTTTTATATCAGCAACAGATATGCCTGATTTTTTTAAATCGTCCGTTCGAAGATTAACAGCATAGCCTGCCATTCCGCCACCAGAAACAAGAACATCTTTTACACCTGGGACTGTTTTTAAGCGATTCACAATATCTTCTTGAATGGCTGTTCGAAGAGTATTTTCTGTTATATTGTCAGATGAGCTCATTAGACTTATTCTCATGATTGGAAGATAATGGGTACTTAGTCGTGTCACTAACGGTTTTTCTATATTAGAAGGCAGCGAAATCCCATCTAAGGCTTTTGATACCTGTTCCTCTGCCTGCTTCATATCAAAATTCATGGGAAAGTTGAGACTGACCAGTGAGCCGCCATTAAAAGAATTTGTCTCAATATCTTGAAGACCGTCTACTACCCGTACAGCCTGTTGAATGGGCTCCGTAATCTTTGATTTTACTTGCCCGGCATGATAATTTTCTGCACGCACAGTGACCATTAAGGTTGAATTATTAATTTCAGGGAGGTAATCCCGTTGAATATGTATGGCAGACATCCCACCCCAAACGAGGATGAGGACAATTAATGTGACAATAAGAACGGCACGTTTTATCGTTTCATCAATGATTCGGTTCATATGAATTTTTCCCGGGGCAGGCCACCGGAAATGTTCCCCCCTTATGGATGATTTAAAAACTTACCTATTAAACTTTAAAAATCCAATTATAACAATAGCTACCCTGTGGGCAGCTATATGTTTTGATTCGGGCTTTATCTCTTAAGTGGCTAATTAATCATTGTTCGCTGGAGATGGTGCAAAGCTTTCCGGCTGTTCTGCCACTTCATCTGGCGTGTGAACCTTTTTATCACCAGGATATGGTTTATCAAAGCCTTCTGTTGCATACCAGACCGAATGGTTTAACATATTTGTGTTCACATCATCCGGTGAAGCATGCCGTCCAGTTAATTTTTTCTTGTTTTTATTGGACCATTCTGTCCATTGTTTCGAAAGTTCCTTTGCCTGCGGTGTTACTTTGTCTGTATTTGCAAGTGCTGCCGTATTGGAATTCGGCGAACCATTTAAGGTATCAAGCGGAATTTGATTTGCTTCAAAATTGTACGGTCTAAAATCAGGCTTATTTGTAAAAATCTCATTCATCGGTTCTGCAGACGCATCGTTTTGGTTCATGGCAGGAAGTCCGAGAATCTGCTCGATGCTGCGAACCATGTTGATGACTGTCCAATAGTGACTATCTGTAATTCCTCTTTTAACCCAAGGACTGATTACATATGCCGGCTCACGATGACCGTCCACATGGTCTAACCCATTTTGAGCATCATCCTCTGTAATGAAGATGACCGAATCTTTCCAGTATTTACTATGAGAAATCAGGTCAACAATTTTACCGACAGCTAAATCATTGTCCGCCACCATTGCTTGCGGTGTAGGAGAACCTGTTGCATTTCCGGCAGTATGGTCATTTGTAATCCACAGAGTGTTCAATGCTGGTAGATCATTATTTTTTACATGTTTTTCGAATTGCTTCTTGAATATCTCAAAGCGATACTGGTCCGGGATGTTCATATCAAAGGTTGGGAACGTTTTATCGGTAATCGGTCCAAGCGATGGAATATCATAGGTTGCCTGATAGTTTCCAATTGGAACATGAAGATCGCCTTGCTTTTGTCCTGAAAGAATTAATGAATCGTTATACCAATCTGTCCAGGTACCAAATGGTGCGGAACCGGCAAAACTAATCGTATCTTCCCCGAAGTTTTCTACTGAAACACCATGTTTAAGCGCCTGATCCCATAAATGTCCTGTAGGTGCATAGGCCATTGGGTCCCCGGCTCCACCTGGATAGCTGCGAACGTTGGCAGTATCGGTCTCTTTATCTTCATAATCTGTGTTGGTTCCTTGCATCACCCATTGATGTCCACTGGCGGACTGGATGCCGGAAACATAAAAATTATCTAAAAGCGGGTATGTTTCAGCTAATTTATGAAAGTTTGGAGTAACCGTTCTAGGGAATTGAGTTAAGGCCGGTTCTCCATTGCCTTTGCCTAAATCTCCAAGGACTTGGTCATATGTGCGGTTTTCTTTAATGATATAGAATACATGTTTAATAGTAGAAGGCTCACCCACACGTTCAGGCATGGCCACTGGTTTTTTATTATTTCTTGGCTTTGCGTTCAAGTCCTTTAACCCAAACCAGTTGTTATTCGCATATACCTGTTTGGTTCCTTTAATAAGGTCCTGTTTTGTAGGGAACGGAATTAACGAAAGGGAACCCATTTGCGCATAAGAAGAGTGACCTGTTACTGTGATTCCTTGAATTGTTAAATCACGTGCAGGTCCGCGTGAACCAATTCCATCCGCATTAGCAACCATTAGTTTCTTATTTTCATGATCTACTGCTAAATCTACAGGGAACCATGCTGTAGGCAATAATCCTTGCAGTTCCGGAGTTTTATCTGGTCCCTTCCAGTCATATACAGCAATCGCATTATCTCGGCCAAGGCTGACCATTAGCTTGTTATCTACTACCTTAACAGCGTTAGGTGCAGAGCCTTTATGCGCATTCGGATATGGTTTAATGTCAATAGTTTGCACCACATTATTCGTCTTGGAGTCGATGACAGAAACCGTGTCACTGTTAGTATTGGTTACGAATATGTACTGACCTGACTGTGTCATACGTTCAGGCTGCACACCAACTTCGATAGTTTTAGTCACTTTATTTGTTGTAAGGTCAATAACAGACACGGTTCCTGTTGTAGTGGCTCCTGTTTTAGGATCTACAACAACTTGTGTTCCGGATGAATCCACTGTCGTGTCGCCAGCTTTTGCAATTCTACCGCCTTGGTTGGTAACGTATGCAGTATTTCCATCTACTAAAACACTCGTAGGGGCATTTTCTACTGGAATTTTAGCAGTTAATGTACCAGTTTGCGGATCCAAAACTCCAAGGCTGTTGTCTCTGTTGAGAGCTACTAATAACTGGCCTTGTGGTCCTACAGTTAGGTCAAGCGGGTTGATATTTCCACCAATAGCGGGTTTTGGAAGATTATAAGTTTTTTTGATTGAAGGATTACCGTTTTCATCAATGGACATAACGACAACTTTACCCGTACCACCCGTAGAACCGGTTGCATAAAGCTGGCTTCCGTCTTTGGAATAAGCTAGTCCCCACATAGTAGAAAGTCCAATAGAAAAATCTGTTACGTTCATTTTTCCCGTTGCCAAATCTACAACATTGATGCCTTTTCCGCCGTAATTGTTTCGACCAACGATTGTTACAGCCGTCTTCCCGTTTGGATGAATCGCAACAGAAATTGGGTTCCCGCCAAATTCGATTTGTTTTCCAGCCGGTGTGATCAATTGGTTTACAGGGGTCTGAACGGAACCATCTGCCTGTTCCCCTACAAGATTGCTTCCAAATGCCCCATCCTGCGCAGCATAGACACCGGCAGAACTAAGAAGGAACGCACCTAAGGTCAACCCGGCCAGAAGTCTTTTCTTTTTTCTAAACTTCTTTAACATCATCACCACTCCTATCTATCTTTTAATACAAGAATAGATTACTCCTATTTTATTAAACTCTTTTTCAGTAATTGTAAATTACAACTAAAGAAGTACCATACTTTTTAACTATACCGATATACCCATTTGTAAAGTTTTGGTATGAAAATTTACCAATTTGTTACATAACTGGTGCATCGAGTTTTTTACTAAAAAAAGAACCCAATCTGGGTTCTTTTTCAACAAGTTCGTTTCTAATCGCTGCAATTTGTTTTGTTATTAATTCACTCTGATAGAAACAGAAGTGCTTTTATTACCAGCCTTATCCTTAGCAAAAACGGTCAAACTGGTACCTTTTTTCTTAGCCTTCATATTGATTTTGTAATTTCCTTTTGAATCTGAAACTGCTTTACCTAACTCATTTTTTCCATTATATAGGTAGACCGTTGAACCGGCTTCGGCTTTACCAGTAACATAAGTAGATTTAGAGGTTACTTTATTGATGGATGGTTTACCAGGTGCTGTCTTATCAACAACCTTAACAATAGCTTCTTTGCTAACATTCCCGGCTTGATCAGCAGCAGTTACTTTAATTTCTGTTCCTGCCTTTTGTTTGGTGATTGAAAACTTAAAGTTTCCATTTTTATCAGCAGTTGTAGATTTTTGCATTTTACCATTAATATAAAGGGTTACAGTTGCATCAGCTTCTGTTTTTCCTGTTACTAAAGGAGACTGGTCTGTCACCATATTAATAGTTGGAGCATTAGGTGCAATAAAATCTGGCATGTTCGTAAAGGAAGGAAGACCAGAGATATAGCCTACACCGCCAGTTTTATTGATACCAATTCCTTTTTCCATAGCTTCCAATAATTTTGCTTGATCGACAGCTGTAATCGCTTTTCCTTCTAGTTCATCCCCAGGATGCTGGAAGTTACTCATGATATAAGAGAAACCATTACGGTCATCTGCTGCAAAAAGGCCTGTTGATTCTGCCCCAGCAGGGTTTGATAAAATTCTCGTTAGCTCTTTTGTATCGACATTATACGCCCATACATAGTTATTTGTATGCATTCCGCTGTCTTCACCAATAAAGAGTGTTCGCATTGCTTCTGAGTAGCTAAGGTTGTCCGGATTGGCAACTGAATCAACCTTTGCCGTATTGCCATATGAATCAGCTGCTGGCATATCTTCACCTACAACTAATCCAGACATGGAGGCTGCTACATATTTACTTAGGATGATGTTTCCATCTTTATCTCTTTGTCCGCTCTTTAAATCCAATTGATAGGTTACACCTGATTTAACTTTTGGCAGTTTAATATCGTCAACAGGATCACTAGGGTTCGCTTCCATTCCTTTACTTTGATCCGAAATCGCTACGTAGACTTTGTTATCCTTTTCATTCAGTGTAACACCTTCCATTTTGTTAAATTCAGATGTCGCACCAAGCATTGCAGCATAACGGCGTGATTCTAAGAAGGCAGCCGCTTTCTCCATTCCAGGTTTAACTTTTAAATATTCCGTTTTGCCATAAGTGTATTGTTTAATGGCCGTAAATCCTTCTTTAGGAGCATCAGATGTTTCAAAAATATCACTGAATTTAACTCCGCTGTCAATGATTGCTTTGATTTCCTTATCTGAAGCATGCCCAAGTTTAATCCATTCTAAGTCACCTGAGCCACCGTTTTCAGTACCTGTTTGATGGAACTTAGCAGCGTATAAAGTTCCTTTTGACAAATCTTCAGCACGGTCCGCTACATACATAAACAGAGTAGTATAGGAACCGTCATCACCAAAGAATGCAGTGCGTTTATCAGGCATCATTTTCATTAATTCATGTGAGAAACGGCCAATATTATAGTGTTTCTCTACTTTTGTTTTGCCATTATTCTTCACTTTGATTTCTGGAACATACCCATAAAAATAAGGATTAGCTTTAGATGAATCCCCAAAATAAAGCTTCGCAAAGCTTTCCACTTGAGTTCTTGCTGATGATTTAGGGTCCGCTTCAAAGCTGCGGGCATCTGGCTCGTATTCTTCTGAACCTAAATGAGTGTTCCATGGTGAAAGAGATCCGTTACAAGGAATCCAAAGTCCATTGACACTGGAGAAGTCAATTTTCTTTACTTCCTTTGCTTTTAATTCACCGGTTTTACTATTTTGGTCCAAAGTAGTTAAGGACATGGAAGCTGGGACAATACCGTACGCAGATTTTCCTGAAGCATCTAATGTTTGATATTCATAATGGGTAACCATATAAAGCTTTCCGTTAATCGGATTTAGTAAGCTGTTTGAGTCTGGAGCATCCGAAACGAAATGTTGAGGCTTTCCAGATACACTCGTGTCGACGATTGGTTCACCATAATAATCAATTGGTGTTCCTGCAGCAATTAGTTCACCATTGTTATCTGCAACTTTATCTTCAGATTTAAATAGTTTTTTATAGGACAATGGGAACTTTTTCACTTGACCATTACTGTATTTTACATCTACTGATGCTGTGGTATATGTATCGACCATTTGTTTAATGGTAGCTGGTGCTGGCATTCCGTTAAATTTAACTGAATCAATTTTTACTTGGCTGTTTGTCGCCGCAGCAGCAGGCGTTAGTGCGGGAATCGTTAATGCTAATCCTAAGGCAATAGCCGCACCTTTTTTTCCAAAAAGTTGTTTCTTCATTTATTTTCTCCCCCTAAGTAAAAAACTTTTTCACTCACAACTCTATTAAATAAGAGTTTTATTAAAGCAGTATTTCTATTTTGTTAAGGCAACACAAAGTTACATTAAGTTTTTGTAAATTCATTGGAAATAAAGCAGGAAAACAGGAAATTGATGAGCTGTCATTAAGAAAAGCGCAAGCGCCTTGTTCAGCCCCGACAAGCACAAGACAAGCCGGCCGAAAGGTTGTTCTTTAACCTTTTGGACGGATT
>NZ_MLYR01000091.1 GCF_001866655.1 Bacillus sp. MUM 116
TCCAAAAGCAACAAAGTTTACGAAAAGAGCCTTAAATAAAAATTATTAAAGGAGCAAATACATGGATATTAGTGGAATTTTACAAGTGGTTTCAAATAGCAAACTCGTTTATCCAAAAGAAGAAAAAATACGTTCAACCTCTATTGGGAGTAGCGTTGCTTTTCAAGAACTACTTAAACAATCCCAAGAAGATCCTGCTGCCTTTTGGGATCATGCAGCCCGTGAACTTGTTTGGTATGAACCATGGAATGAAACCATTAGTGGACAACTCCCTGATTTTCGTTTTTTTGTCGGCGGTATTAGTAATCCGAGTATAAATTTGCTTGATCGGCATATAGAAAATGGGGCAGGAAACCGGACCGCTCTCATTTGGGAAGGCGAAAACGGGGATACCAAGTTTTACACGTATAATATGCTTCTTGCTGAAGTAAATCGATTTGCAAATGTTCTTAAATCATTTGGTGTAAAAAAAGGTGATTGCGTAGCTATTTATCTTCCGAATCTGGCCGAAGCCTTTATTGCCGTTTTAGCTTGTTTTCGAATTGGTGCCATTTACAATACGATTTTCTCAGGTTATTCCGAAAAATCATTGACAGACCGCCTCATCAGTTTTGAACCAAAAGTATTGGTCACTGCAGATGCAACCGAACGAAGGGGTAAAGTCATTCGTTTAAAAGAAAAAGTCGATAATGTTGTACCATCGATTCCATCTGTCAAAGCTGTCATTGTTGTAAACCGATTAGGTACAGAGATTCAAATGAAAGATGGCCGGGATTACTGGTGGCATGAAGAGACAAAAGCAGCAAGTATTGTTTGTGAACCTGAGAGAATAGAAGCAAATGAGAGCGGTATTGTGTTTTATACAAGTGGTACGACAGGTAAACCAAAAGGTGTCGTGCATTCCGGGATGGCTTTTGTCACTCAAAATTACACATATGCCAAATATCATATGGATCACCACAATGATGATGTTTTCTGGTGTACTGCTGATATCGGCTGGTTAACGATGCATATTTGGGGAATTACAGGTGCTTTAGCGAATGGTGTAACAACTGTTATCTATGAAGGAGCAGTTGATTATCCAACTAAGGATCGTTTTTATCAAATTATTGAAAAATACCGGGTGAATAAATTATTTACCGCCCCAACTGCATTACGAATGTTAAAAAGTATGGGAGAAAAACCATTAGAGCAATTTGATTTATCATGTCTTGATGTTATTTCTCTTGTGGGAGAACCTTTCGATCCTGAAACATGGCATTGGACATATGAAGTTTTAGGAAAGAAGAAGGTATATATCAATAATACTTGGGGGCAAACCGAAACTGCGGGATCTCCTATTGCAGGTGCAGCCTGGCTGACACCAATGAAACCGGGCTCATCAGGTACTCAATTTTTAGGCGCTGTTTTTGATGTTGTTGATGAAGAAGGCAATTCGGTTAAACCTTGTCAGTTAGGAAACCTAGTGATTAGAAAACCATTTCCTATGCTGTGCCGTACCCTATGGAAAGAACCGGAGCGATATTACGGATCTTATTTTAGCCAAGTGGAAGGAAGCTATTATGCAAGCGACCTAGCATTGATAGATAATGATGGATATATATGGGTGGTTGGCCGTTCTGATGACGCATTTAATGTAGCGGGACATCGGTTAAGTACGATGGAAATGGAAAGTGCTGTACTTGAATGTGAGGGTGTTTCTGAATGCGCAATCATCGGGATTCCCGATGAAATAAAAGGGGAGGTTCCTTTAGTATTTGTCCGTCTGGCTGATGGTTTTGAAGGTACCGAAGAGTTAAA
Organism: Bacillus sp. MUM 116; assembly: GCF_001866655.1. Taxonomy (GTDB): domain Bacteria; phylum Bacillota; class Bacilli; order Bacillales; family Cytobacillaceae; genus Neobacillus. The sequence goes on from NZ_MLYR01000091.1 coordinate 1,801, forward strand.
AGAACGGATAAATGAAAATATTATACAACAAATTGGTAAGATTGCCAGTCCAAAAGAAATAATTTTTACCAATATGTTACCCAAAACTGTAAGTGGAAAAATTATGCGCCGTTTATTAAAAGAAATTGTTGTAACAGGAAAAGTATTGGGAGACATTACAGGACTTGAAGACCCATCAACTGTTGCACAAATACAAAAAATAGTTGCTGAAAAATCATTAGTTAAATAATTATAAATTAGATCCAGTCATTTGTCAGGAACATGATCGGCAATGACTGGTTCCAATTATACTAGATAAGTAGAACAAGATAATTGTATGAATGTATTAATATTAAGGATTAGTTTTTTACATATTCTCTTAAGGATGTTAGAAAGGGAGGAAAGATATGTTCAAAAAAGTATTAATTGCCAACCGTGGTGAAATTGCCGGACGCGTAATCCGAACATGTAAATCATTGGGGATCCAAACCGTTGCGGTCTACTCTGAAGCGGATAAGGACTCCCTTCATGTGAAGGCGGCAGATGAGGCTTTTTTACTGGGGGAGGCAAAGGTATCTGAAAGTTACTTGAATATCGATAAAATCATCGAAATCGCACGCCATTCCGGGGCCGAAGCCATTCATCCGGGATATGGACTTCTTTCAGAGAATGCAGAATTTGCCCGCCGCTGTGAGGAAGAAGGTATCGTCTTTATTGGCCCTTCTCCTGAAGTTATTTCCAAAATGGGCAGCAAAATCGAGGCAAGGAAATTAATGGAGATTGCCGGTGTTCCAGTTGTTCCAGGGATTACTTCTCCTTTAGATGATGAAGAAGAAGCAGTAGAAACCGCAAGGATTATTGGTTATCCCGTAATGCTGAAAGCATCTGCAGGCGGTGGCGGCATTGGTATGCAGATTGTTCGCAGCGAAGAAGAAATTAGAAAAGCCTTTGAGGGTAACCAGAAACGAGCCGTCAGTTTCTTTGGAAACGGTGAAATGTTTATTGAAAAGTATGTTGAAAACCCTCGACATATTGAAATTCAGATTCTCGCTGACTCGCATGGCAATACGGTTTATTTATGGGAACGGGAATGTTCCATTCAACGCCGCCATCAAAAAGTCGTTGAAGAAGCACCATCTCCATTTTTAGATGAAGTGACCCGAAGCAAAATGGGGGAAGCTGCAGTAAAAGCTGCCAAATCCATCGGTTATAAAAATGCGGGTACCATTGAATTTTTAGTGGATGAAGACAAGAATTTTTACTTCTTGGAAGTAAATACCAGACTGCAGGTGGAACATCCTGTAACAGAGGAAATTACCGGGTTGGACCTGGTAGCAGAACAGCTTCGAATCGCATGGGGTGAATCTTTACCATTTAAACAAACGGACATTAAACGGGATGGGCATGCGATTGAAGTCCGAATCTATGCGGAGGACCCAAAAACTTTCTTCCCATCTCCGGGGAAAATCACCAAATTTGTTTTACCGGAAGGACCGGGCATCCGTCATGAATTGGGAGTGGGTGAGCTGTCAGTCGTAACCCCGTTTTACGACCCGATGATTGCTAAACTGGTTGTAAAGGGCAAGGATCGTGCTGAGGCAATTGAAGTCTTAAAGAATGCCTTATCCCACTATGAAGTTGAAGGCATAAAAACCAATATCCCGATGCTTCAAAAAGTAGTGGAGCATGATGCATACGTTTCCGGTGACACGACCACAAATTTTGTTGAAAAGTATCTGCAGGAAAATAAAAAATCAGTTAAGAAATAACACAGGAGGGTTTATAAATGAATAAAATTGTTGCAGTGATGGCAGGGAATATCTGGAAGGTATTAGTTCAACCAGGTGATAAAGTAGAGGAAGGACAGGATGTTATCATTCTGGAATCGATGAAGATGGAGATTCCGATTACGGCTGAATTTAGTGGAACGGTAAAGGAAGTAAAAATAAATGAAGGCGACTTTGTAAATGAAGAAGATGTTTTAATCGAAGTGGAATAAACCATTTAGGGAGATGTGATCATGAATTGGCCAGCGCATGTAACCATTAAAGAAGTTGGACCAAGAGATGGGCTGCAAAACGAGCAGACATTTCTTTCAACGGAGGATAAAATCAACTGGATTAATCAATTGTCGCAAACAGGACTAAAGCATATAGAAATTACTTCGTTTGTGAATCCAAAGTGGATTCCAGCGCTTGCCGATTCGCTGGAAGTGGCGAAAGGAATTGAACGCGTGCCAGGTATCACCTATACTGCTCTCGTCCCAAACCTTCGGGGGCTGGAGGGTGCCTTAGAAGGAAACGTAGATGATGTGGCCGTTTTTATGTCAGCAAGTGAAACACATAATCATAAAAATATTAACAAATCCATTGATGACACTTTTCCTGTTTTGCGAGAAGTGGTTAAAGAGGCACTATCAGGAGGAAAGTCTGTACGCGGTTATGTTTCAACTGTTTTTGGCTGTCCTTATGAAGGGCAGGTCGCGATTGATCAGGTCATTCGGGTTTCAGAGCATTTATTTGAAATGGGCATTCAGGAATTGTCACTGGGAGATACAATTGGCGTGGCAAACCCTAAGCAAGTTCAAGAGGTTTTAAATGTTCTTTTAAACCGCTTCCCGATTGAAAAATTGGCACTGCATTTTCATGATACACATGGAACTGCCGTAGCGAATATTTTAGCGGCATTAGACATGGGGATTACCACCTTCGACTCTTCTACAGGGGGATTAGGCGGCTGCCCTTATGCACCGGGTGCTTCAGGAAATGTGGCAACGGAAGATGTTATATACATGCTAAATAATATGGGAATTGAAACGGGCGTCAACTTAGAAAAACTACTTGGGGCAGGAAGCTTTATTCAAAAAAAAATAGGAAGAAGTTTACCTAGTCGCAATCTTCAAGCATGTAACTGAACGAAAGAGGTGAAAGATATGGACCAAGCTGTAAAGGTTTCAACACGGGAGGATGGAATTGTTGTTATTTCCTTAAATCGTCCTGAGGCCGCCAACGCACTATCTACTAATCTATTGGAAGAATTAAAAACGATTCTTGAATCTTGTAAATTTGACTCGGCTGTACGTTGTGTGATCATAACCGGGGCAGGAGAAAAAGCATTTTGTGCTGGTGCTGATTTAAAGGAACGGGCGGGAATGGATGCCCAGATGGTGAAAAAAACAGTTTCGTTGATTAGGGAGTGTGTAAATAGTCTTGAAACCTTACCGCAACCAGTAATTGCTGCTGTAAATGGAGCGGCGTTTGGCGGTGGAACGGAACTTGCCTTAGCCTGCGATATTCGAATTGCCTCCGAAACAGCTAATTTTGGTCTGACAGAAACTTCACTCGGAATCATTCCTGGTGCAGGCGGCACGCAGCGCCTCCCAAGGCTGGTGGGAAAAGGAAGAGCGAAAGAGTTGATTTATACGGCTAGACGTATCGATGCTAAGGAAGCAAAGGAAATTGGCTTGGTCGAATATGTAGAACGTCCAGAATCCCTGTTAGATAAGGCACTTGAAATTGCCGGTCAAATTGTTAAGAATGGACCGATTGCTATTCGTCAGGCTAAATTTGCGATTGATAAAGGATACGATGTGGATTTAGCAACAGGGCTTTCAATCGAGCAAAATGCTTATGAGGTCACAATCCCTACAAAGGATCGTTTGGAAGGACTTCAGGCTTTTAAAGAAAAGCGAAAACCTGTCTACAAAGGGGAGTAATATCCGAGCTAGAAATGAAATGGAGGATCACTTAATGACAACAGAAGTTTATTCAGAGAATCGTACATTACAAGAACGACTTGAAAAGATTTATAAAGGCGGAGCGCCAAAATACCACGAAAAAAACAGCGAGCAAGGAAAACTCTTTGTTCGTGAGCGCTTAAAGCTATTGTTTGACAAGGATTTTGTCCTGGAAGATGGGGCATTTGCTAATTGTATGGCAGAGGATCTGGCTGCGGATGGGGTTGTTACGGCTATTGGTAAAATAAATGGTCAAACCGTTTGTGTTATGGCGAATGATTCTACCATTAAAGCCGGTTCCTGGGGTTCACGGACAGTTGAAAAAATCATTCGCATCCAAGAAACAGCTGAAAAACTAAGAGTTCCATTAATTTATCTTGTCGATTCTGCCGGTGCTCGGATTACTGATCAAGTGGAAATGTTTCCTGGACGCCGCGGGGCTGGCCGGATTTTTTATAATCAAGTGAAATTATCCGGGAAGATTCCACAGGTCTGTGTACTATTTGGACCTTCGGCCGCGGGAGGAGCGTATATCCCGGCATTTTGTGACATTGTGATTATGGTCGATAAAAATGCCTCCATGTATCTCGGGTCACCACGGATGGCGGAAATGGTGATTGGGGAAAAGGTTACACTTGAAGAAATGGGCGGAGCACGGATGCACTGTTCGGTTTCTGGCTGCGGAGATCTTTTGACAAAAACGGAAGAAGACGCAATTGAAATGGCCCGAAAATATTTATCTTATTTTCCTGCAAATTTCTCAGAGAAACCGCCAGCGAGGGAGGCATTGTTACCGAAATCATTTGAAAAAACAATTGAAGAGCTTATTCCGACAAACCAAAATACTCCTTTTAATATGTATGATTTGATTGATCGCATTATTGATGAAGGCTCATTTTTTGAAATTAAGAAGCTTTTTGCTGCAGAATTGATCACCGGCCTTTCCCGAATTAACGGAAAACCAATCGGGATTATTGCCAATCAGCCAAGGGTGAAAGGCGGAGTGCTGTTCCACGATACGGCTGATAAAGCAGCAAAGTTTATTAATCTATGTGATGCTTTCCATATTCCTATTCTTTTCCTCGTGGATGTCCCTGGTTTTATGATTGGAACGAAGGTAGAAAGGGCAGGAATTATCCGTCATGGGGCAAAAATGATTTCGGCGATGGCAGAAGCGACCGTACCAAAGATTTCAGTCATTGTTCGTAAAGCCTATGGCGCAGGACTTTATGCGATGGCAGGCCCCGCCTTTGAACCGGATTGCTGTCTTGCACTGCCTACAGCTCAAATTGCTGTAATGGGGCCGGAGGCTGCTGTTAATGCGGTTTATTCTAATAAAATTGAGCGACTGCCAGATGAAGAGAAGGCGTCCTTTATACAACAGAAGCGTGAAGAATATAAGGAAGATATTGATATTTATCGCCTGGCTTCCGAAATGATTATTGATGGGATTATCACTGGTAATTCATTACGTGAGGAACTTGTCAATCGTTTTGACGCATATTCCTCAAAGTATATGCAATTCTCTGAGCGGAAGCATGCGGTTTATCCAGTATAAATTTTAATAGAAACCTAGTTTAGCAATTAATAAGGGGGTATTTCTTTGAAAAAGGGAAAAATCGTTGACTCGTTTACTCAGGCCATTCAGGATATTCCCGATGGAGCTACCATTATTGTTGGCGGCTTTGGGCTATGCGGTATTCCAGAAAAATCCATTATCGCATTACGTGATAAAGGAACAAAGGATTTAACCATCGTCAGTAATAATTGCGGGGTAGATGATTGGGGGCTTGGTCTTTTACTAGCAAACAAGCAAATTAAGAAAATGATCTCTTCTTATGTAGGGGAAAACAAGATATTTGAAAAGCAGTTTTTAAGCGGAGAGCTGGAGGTAGAACTCGTTCCACAAGGGACATTGGCTGAACGAATCCGTGCTGGCGGTGCAGGAATACCTGGCTTTTACACAGCAACAGGAGTAGGAACAGCGATAGCCGAAGGGAAGGAACATAAGGTATTTAATGGTAAAAATTATATTTTAGAAGAGGGAATCATAGGGGACTTTGCTCTTGTAAAAGCATGGAAAGCGGATCCGCTCGGGAATCTCAGCTATCAAAAAACAGCGCGTAACTTTAATCCGCTTGCTGCAATGGCTGGAAGGGTGACAATTGCAGAGGTAGAGGAGATCGTGGAGGCCGGAGAGTTAAACCCGGATCAGATTCATACTCCAGGAATCTATGTACAAAGGCTCTTGCTTGGTGAAAACTATGAAAAGAGAATTGAGAAGCGGACAGTAATTAATGCCTAGTTTCATAGTAGAAAGGAGAGAAAAACGATGAGTAATGCACGCTCGTTGATTGTTAAAAGAGCTGTTCAAGAAATTCAGGACGGAATGAATGTTAATCTTGGAATTGGCATCCCCACCTTGATTGCCAATGAAATTCCGCAAGATTATAATGTCTTGCTTCAATCAGAAAACGGATTATTAGGGATTGGACCTTATCCGCTGGAAGGGAGTGAAGATCCGGATTTAATTAATGCAGGAAAAGAAACAGTTACGACCGTTAATGGAGCATCCTTTTTTGATAGTGCCGAATCTTTCGCAATGATTCGTGGAGGCCACATCGATCTTGCCATCTTAGGCGGAATGGAGGTTTCCGAACAAGGTGACTTAGCCAACTGGGTGATTCCGGGGAAGATGGTTAAAGGAATGGGCGGCGCCATGGACTTAGTGAATGGGGCCAAAAGGGTAGTTGTCGTAATGGAACATGTCAATAAAAAAGGGGAATCTAAAATTAAAAAAACCTGTTCCCTCCCTTTAACAGGAAAACAAGTGGTTCACCGCTTAATTACAGATTTGGCTGTTTTTGATTTCGCACCGGAAGGAATGGTTCTTGTCGAAACACAATCTGGCATAACAGTAGAAGAAGTTATCAAAAACACAGAAGCTTCTTTCGCTGTAAGTCAGGAATTATTGATTAAATAAGTAGAAGGGACAGTCCCCCTCCAGTTTAAAGCAATATTTTCCGGAAGAGGAATATCCCTATGTAACTATTATTTATGATATCCCTTGTTTGTTCATTTCCAAGAATGGAACAAACAAGGGATTAAGTGATCAGATCATTCATTTATTTTACCTGCCGTTTCAAATGTATTTTTATACGAATATTTTTTTTTCCTCTTCAAGAATGTCTTTTTCAATAACCTCCCACCAATCTTCTGAACATGGTAATAAAGAATCTGTAACTTCTTCAGTCGCTAACTGATTAACTTCATTTTTTTTCTTACTCCTCAATTGTTCAGCTGGATCAAAGTTGCAACAAATTTGATAAATATCATCGTAATCAGCCATTGACATGGTAATCACCCCCTTTTTTTATTGCAAAGGGCAAAGCATGTTTTCACCCTTTACTTTATTTATAATCCCATCTCACTAAAAATAGAAGGGAAGATGGTGACGGATTTTTGAATTTTTTAAATAATTGTATTTCCTTTGAAATAAAAAACGAGACTCCCTAACAGGTAGTCTCGTTTTGGTTTCATTAGGCTTTTTCGACGATTGTTGCAACACCTTGGCCTCCGCCGACACAAAGTGTGGCTAGACCGTAGCGGGTATCTCTTTTGTTCATTTCGTGAATTAACGAAACAAGGATTCTTGCTCCGCTCGCACCAATTGGGTGGCCAAGAGAAATAGCGCCGCCATTTACGTTTAATTTTTCTTTATTGAATTGAAGCTCGCGGTCTACTGCGATTGATTGAGCAGCAAATGCTTCGTTTGCTTCAATTAAATCTACATCTTCTAATGAAATAGATGCTTTTTCAAGTGCTTTTTTAACAGCCGGAACAGGACCGATCCCCATAATACTTGGGTCTACGCCTGCAGTTGCATTGGCTTTAATCGATACTAATGGTTTAATTCCTAATTCCTCAGCTTTTTTGCGGCTCATCACAACGAATGCTGCAGCTCCATCGTTAATACCTGAAGCATTTCCTGCAGTAACAGTACCATCTTTTTTGAATGCAGCGCGAAGTTTTCCTAAACTTTCTGCAGTCGTATCAAATCGAGGGAACTCATCTTGACTGAATAAGGTTACTTGACCTTTACGTCCAGGAACTTCCACAGGAACAATCTCATCGGCAAAACGGTTGGATTCAATTGCTGCTTGTGCTTTTTGTTGGCTTGCAGCTGAGAATTCATCCTGTTCTTGACGAGTGATTTCATATTTTTCTGCAAGATTTTCTGCAGTGATTCCCATATGGTAGTTATTTTCAGCACACCATAAGCCGTCTGCGACCATACTGTCGACAACCTTCTGATCGCCCATTTTAAATCCATCGCGTCCGCCTTTTAGAAGGTAAGGAGCCTGACTCATGTTTTCCATTCCGCCTGCAACAACAATTTCAGCATCTCCTGCTAGAATTGCTTGTGTTGCCAGATGAACAGCTTTTAATCCTGATCCACAGACTTTATTAATGGATGTTGCTGGTGCTTCTTGCGGGACTCCTGCTGCAAGGGAAGCTTGTCTCGCTGGATTTTGGCCAGCTCCTGCTTGTAATACGTTCCCCATGATGACTTCATCAACATCATTTGCAGTAATTCCTGCTTTTTGAATAGCTTCTTTGATTACAGTCGCTCCTAGTTGAGTGACTGGGACGTTTTTTAAACCTCCAAGAAAACTTCCAATTGCGGTTCTTACAGCACTTACGATTACAACTTCATTTGTTGACATTTTATTTTCCTCCCTTAAAAAAATTATGTATTCTCAAGACCCCCTTAAAATAATACCGTAAAAAAACCATAATTTTTTGAATTATTATTCGACAAATTTAGCGTTTTTTAATAAATGAGGATTCATTCATTTTATATGAATAAGAGGTAGAAGCAACTGTTTATTTAAATTGAAGAAGTATGGCAATTAAAAAATCTTTATGGAATTTTGTAAGAAGATGTCGAAACTTGTTGTAATTTATTCGAAAGAAAAGGAGAAACATGAAAATGTTTCCCCGAATTTACCTCTATGTGAATGGACCATGGATTACTTTTGTTTAAATCACTAAACCGCCATCAACACTTAAAATCGTTCCATTAATGTATCCTGCTTGATCGGAAGCTAAAAACAGATAAGCAGCAGCAATATCTTCTGGTTTTCCAATTTTCCTAAGAGGGGTTTTTTCCTTCATGAAGTTTAGGACTTTATCCGGTACGGCGGCCGTCATACCGGTTTCAATGAAACCCGGTGCAACTGCATTCACTCTAATACCCTTAGGACCAAATTCTTTTGCCCAGCTCTTTGTTAGGCCAATGACTCCGGCTTTTGTGGCAGCATAGTTTGTTTGACCGATATTCCCGTATAAACCTACGACAGAAGATGCATTCAGGATGACTCCGGACCCCTGGTTAAGCATAATCGGGGCAACGGCCTTTGTGCACTTAAAAACCCCGGATAGGTTCACATTAATAACCTTTTCCCAATCGCTTTCCTTCATTTTTGTAAGAAATCCATCCATTGTGATTCCAGCGTTATTAATTAAAACATCAATCCGCCCATGTTTTGCGACTGTTGATTGAACCATATCCTGAATTTGAGAACTGTCTGTTACATCTACTTTAAAAAAGGTAACGTTTTCAGATTGAAGCTCTTCAAGTGCTTCTCTGCCAGAAGATTCATTGTAATCACAGATGACCACGTTTGCTCCTTTACGTAGAAATTGCTTTGCTGTTTCTTTACCAATGCCCTGTGCGCCCCCAGTAATTAACACAACTTTCCCAGTAAATTTCAAAATTTCCCCACCTCTAGTTAAAATTTCGTTTGCTGATTTTCAAAAGGTCATGTCGAATAAGGGTTATAAGAAAATACAGGAATTGAGACCATGGCAAGCCAACACAATTTTCAATATTCATACTATTCCCAAAATCAGTAAAAAAGAACAGAGGAATATCCTCTGTTCTAAAACCAATTTTTCTATTTTACTTGAAAAGAGCAAAAGCAGCTTTTGAATTTGTTTCAAAAATTTCAAAAAGAACTTTCTGGGAAGCCTTAATTTGTTCTGTAATTTCATCGCGGACCTTTTGCTGTTGAGAAATTCCATTTTTTACTGTTTCTTGGAAACGCTCTTGAGACTGATTTATTAATTTTAAACTTTCTTTATATGGTGTTTCGATTAATTGTAATGCACGGTTTGAAACTTCATCCAATTGTACATTCCATTGTTCGTAAACTTGACCTGCTGAAGGACCAAAGTTCTTTTGTAAGTTAAACTTTGCATTTTCGCGAAGTTCATTAAATAATTTCTTTTGTTCTTCTTGAATAAGTGTTACATCGTCTGTCATTTTTTCCAGATTCGCTTTTTGTTTTTCTAGAGACTGAAGAAATAATTCTTCCAATTCCTTTTGTGCATTGGAGACTCTGTCCAAACTATTTACCCAAGTGTTAAAAAGTGATTCTCCGAAACGAACTGTTTCTTGTTTTTTTACATTTTGTGCCATGTGAAAAACCTCCAATTTTATAATCATTGCAGTTATTGACTGCAGTGTTACTGACTTGAATTGAGAAAAATTACAATTAATTATCTTCTGTATCCTCTTGTAGTTTACGAGATGAGGGCAGAAGCATATCCATGTAAATGTTAAAAAAGCGATTGATCATGGATTGATACTGTTCAAGAGTTGTAAAACATGTTTTCAAATAATCTTCTCCGGCTTTTGTAATAGAATAAATCCGTTTTGCCGGTCCTTCAGTTGTTGTATCCCATTCAGAATGGACTAATTGATCTTTTTCAAGCTGCCTTAATATTCGATACACATTGCCTTGGTCAATAGTTGCAAATCCAAACTGTGCAAGTTCTTGAATTAACTTATAACCATGTAAATTTACATTTTGTAAACTTAATAGGAGAAAAGGGACCATTAAGTTTTTTGGCATTGTATTCATCGTGCGATCTTGATTCGCAGCAGCCTTTTCAGATTCATTTTGATGGATGGTCAAATCATATCACTCCAAAAAATATAATCTATAAGTGTAATTTACACCTATGGATTCATTTTGTCAAAGGTTTCTATAAGTGTAATTTACACTTAGGGGAAATTTTTTTAAAAAAACAAATATGAATCGCGATTCATGTAGAATTTTGTCAAAAAAAGCAGTAATATTTTATGACAATTTCTAATATTTTATCTTCATTTCTTTCCAAGTTACTAGTATGATAAATATGTCCAAAACGAAAAAGGAGGAAAAATCATGAGTTCTGAAACCAATATTTATGAAATGTGGAAGGATTTATATTCAAAATCCAGCAGTTTTTTTGACGATAAGGTAAAAGAGGATTTTCCATCCAAAGGGATAGCCCAGGTATTAGAAATGAATCTTATGTTTAAAAAAATGATTGATGAGAGTACAGAAAAGTATTTAGAATTTGTAAATATTCCTTCTCGTAATGATCTCGCAAATTTATCCTCATTGATTGTGAATGTGGATGCAAAAGTTGATAATTTAGAAGAATTATTGGAAGAAGCAACAGACAAAGCAGTTGACCCTGCAAGTTATCAACGCGAATTGGCTGGAATCAAAAAAGATATGAAAAATCTTGATACTAAGCTTAATCAAATACTGGCAGCGCTTAAATTACCGGAAACTTCTTCAAAATAATCCGGGGTACATAAATACCTAGAAATGTTATGAAAATACTAAACTAACTTTACATCAGGAGGAAAAGAAAATGACTGAATTAAAAAACAAAGTAGCAATCGTAACAGGTGGAAGCAGAGGAATTGGGTCAGCGATTGCATTAGAATTAGCGAAACAAGGCGCAAATATCGTTCTTAACTATGTTAGCCGTCCAGAATTAGCTGAAAAAATGGTTGCAGAAATCCAAGAATTTGGCGTAGAAGCTATTGCGGTTCAAGCCGATGTTTCAAAAAGTGATGAAGCAGCTCTTCTTGTTCAAGCAGCGGTGGAGAAGTTTGGCAAATTAGATATTCTTGTAAATAATGCAGGAATTACACGTGACAGTACGTTTAAAAAGCTTAGTGAAGAAGACTGGAGAAAAGTCATCGATGTGAACTTAAACAGTGTATTCAATACAACATCACCTGCCCTTCCACACCTAACTGAATCAGATGCAGGCCGTATCATTAACATCTCATCCATTATTGGTCAGGCTGGGGGATTCGGTCAAACAAACTATGCAGCAGCTAAAGCTGGTTTAATTGGTTATACGAAATCACTTGCTCTTGAATTAGCAAAAACTAATGTAACCGTAAATGCAATCTGCCCAGGATTTATTGGTACTGAAATGGTTCAAGCGATTCCTGAGAAAGTTCTCGAAGGGATTGTTTCTAAGATTCCACAAAAACGTTTAGGAACTCCACAAGAAATTGGCCGTGGTGTTGTATTCCTATGTCAAGACGGTGGCTATATTACAGGACAACAATTAAATATTAACGGCGGACTTTACATGTAAGTGTCATGAACACTTTGTCCTAAAGATATATTTTATAGACTGAATAAAAGATGTAAGGAGTGAGTACCCATTAGCATTTTAGCCAGAAAAGAATGGGAAGAGTATGCCAAAATGGTTCCTGATGAATATCAACAGGTGTTTAATCGTGTAAAAAGGGCGACAGAAGTGTTAACAACTGAAGCTGAACCGGAAGTAGGTCCGACACCAAAGGAAGTAATTTGGACAAAGAACAAGACGAAGCTTTACCGTTTTATTTCTGATTCACCGAAAAAGCATAAAGTTCCACTTCTTATGGTATATGCTTTAATTAACAAACCATATATTTTAGATTTAACAAAGGGCGGCAGTTTAGTTGAATATCTAGTTAATCAAGGTTTTGATGTTTACATGATTGATTGGGGAACATTTGGTTATGAAGACAGGAATATGAAACTAGATGATTTCATTATGGACTATATCCCGCGCGCTGTTAAAAAAGTAATGAGAACATCAAAGGTTGACGAAGTCTCCATCCTTGGCTATTGCATGGGCGGAACGATGACATCCGTTTTTGCGGCATTACACCCTGAATTGCCAATCCGTAACCTTGTATTTATGACAAGTCCATTTAACTTTGAAGATTCAGGACTTTATGGTGCCATGCTCGATGAGCGCTATTTTGATATTGATAAAGTAGTAGATACACTTGGAATTATTCCACCTGAAATGATCGACTTTGGAAACAAACTGATTAAGCCAATGTCCAATTTCTACGGGCCATATATCAGTCTCGTTGATCGTTCAGATAATGATAGGTTTGTAAAAAGCTTTAAACTGCTGCAAAAATGGCTAAATGACGGTATTCCGTTCCCAGGTGAGGCCTATCGACAGTGGATTAGAGACTTCTATCAAAAGAACAGATTAATTAACGGCGAGCTTGTGATTCGTGGCCGCAAAGTTGAATTACAGAATATTAAAGCGAATGTTCTAAACCTTGCTGGTAAAAGTGATCTTATTGCCCAACCTCATATGGTTGAAGCATTGATGGACGCAATATCCAGTAAAGATAAGCAATATAAAAATTTGCCTGTTGGGCATACATCCATTACGTTTGGCAGTCAAGCTTCAAAGATCACGTATCCTACCATTGGCGGCTGGCTTGCAGAGCGTTCCAACTAAATCATGAAATGAATAATCCGGGAGTGTTCCATTTAAGGAGCACTCTTTTTTATATGAATGGTTGTGTTAAATGACATTGTTGATTTTTTAACCTTGAGGAAAGCGAAGTGCTTGTATCGGAAATCAACGGATAAGTTTAACACAGCCATATGAAAAAACAACATATATGTAGTAGTAACCATATTATATTTGTTTTATTCTGATAATTCAAGGGGTTATGAAAGGGTTTTCAAAAAATAAATTAATAGGCGTAAATGTATGGAAAAGGGAGAATATAGGTTATGCAATTCTCCCTATTTTTAAATAAAAGAGTTGAAATTCTCACTATCTAGCAAAAAACTGACTTTGTGGAAAAATTATTTCCATTATGATTGCTCAATGGAATTTGGGGTAATGCATCGGAATGAGACCGGTGATGATAATACGATGGATGTATTGACATTTCCATATGGGGTTAGCCGATCAATTAAATTACTAAGATGGTCCATCCCTGGTACGGCAGCTTTCAGTAAATAGCTGACAGCGCCGGTTAACCGGTGGCACTCGATGATATCGGGATCATTCATAATCCAATTCTCAAAATCTGTATATGAAAGTATCTTCATTTCACTAACCTGGATGAAAACGATTACATCTCTCCCAATGGCTTTTGGAGAAACTCTTGCTCCAAATCCTTCTATAATCTCCCTCTCCTGGAGCCGTTTCAAACGCTCTGTAATGCTTGGACGGCTAAGGGATAATTTCTTCGATAATTCACTTAATGTGATACGTCCATCCATTTGAAGAAGTTCAATAAGACGACTGTCTAATTGATCCATTGAATAATTCTCCTTTCAAAATGAAGTAAAATACCAAAAAAATTATGCAAAATAGATTGCCAACCACATGAAACTTATGCGGATTGTTATATAATTCGTTTTCATTATACCTTATTATTTAATAGAAACATAATATTTTTAATATTAAAAATTAAAATTCAGCTTTATAGATTTCCGGCTTGGTATAAGCATTTAAAAATAATGTAACCGTTACCAAGATCAGCTGAATAAAAGAGATTCTTATTATAGTAGGAAAATTTTTTTCGAATAGTTTTCACTATACTCATAATGATAATGGAGGAAAATGAAATGAACATGATTGAACAATCTTTGCAAACAACGGATACCGTGATTGAAAAAATGAACGAACATGAGCAAATTGTTTTTTGCAATGACACTAAAAGTGGGTTGAAAGCGATTATTGCCATTCATAATACCACACTTGGTCCTGCACTGGGTGGATGCCGTATGCGACCTTATCGTTCAATGGATGAGGCATTGGAAGATGCACTGCGTTTATCCAAAGGAATGACCTATAAATGTGCAGCTTCCGATGTGGATTTTGGCGGAGGAAAAGCGGTAATCATCGGTGACCCGGCAAAAGATAAAACACCGGCGATGTTTAGAGCCTTTGGACAGTTTGTTGATTCTTTAGGGGGCCGTTTTTATACAGGTACAGATATGGGGACTTCAATGGATGACTTTATCCATGCGGCAAAAGAGACCAATTGTATTGTAGGAATCCCTGAAGCTTACGGTGGCGGCGGTGATTCATCGATTCCAACGGCCCTCGGGGTTATTTATGGTTTAAAAGCAACGAATAAAGTTGTATTTGGCACGGATGATCTTTCCGGTAAAACTTACACCATCCAAGGCTTGGGAAAAGTAGGCTATAAAGTAGCCGAACAATTGCTGGAAGCAGGTGCTGATCTTTATGTAAGCGATATCAATGAAGAAGCTGTATTGTCCATTCAAGAAAGAGCCAAACAATTAGGGGGCATCGTTCGCCGGATAAGTGGAGATGAAGTGTACTCTGCAAATGCCGATGTATTTGTTCCATGTGCTTACGGTGGAATTATTAACGATGAAACGATCGAACAATTGAAGGTAAAAGCAGTGGTGGGCTCTGCTAACAATCAGCTTCTTTCGGAAAAACACGGGGAAGCATTAAAACAAAAAGAGATTATTTATGCTCCTGATTATATCGTAAATGCAGGCGGCTTAATTCAAGTAGCAGATGAATTGTATGGCTATAATAAAGAGCGTGTGTTGGCAAAAACTTACTCGATATATACCTCTTTATTGGAAGTTTACAGACAGGCGGAATTAGATGACATCACAACGATTCAGGCTGCAAACCGTTTTTGTGAAAAACGAATGGAAGACCGAAAAAAGCAGAATAGCTTTTTTACCCATACAAAACGTCCAAAATGGGCTATCCGTAAATAATTTTTTTAATGAGGTGAAAAGATGTCAAAAGAATTTCCAATCTTTCAAATTATCGATGAAAACGGCCAATTACAGAAACAGGAGTATAAAGATCTACTTACAGAGGAGCTTGTGAAAAAATTCTACTACAATATGGTTCGAATTCGTACCTTTGACCGTAAAGCTATAAGTTTGCAGCGGCAAGGCAGACTTGGAACCTATGCACCGTTTGAGGGGCAGGAAGCCTCTCAGGTCGGAAGTGCATTAGCGCTTGAAAAGGACGACTGGGTTTTCCCAACATACCGTGACCACGGGGCTACCATCACCTTTGGTGCCGGTTTGGCTCGCACGTTTTTATATTGGAATGGCCGTGTTGAGGGTTGTGTTCCTGAAGAAGGGAAAAAGATTTTCCCACCAGCCGTACCGATTGCCACACAAATTCCCCATGCAGCTGGCGCGGCAATGGCGGAAAAAAGAAAAGGCACGAAGAATGCAGCGATTGCTTATTTTGGCGATGGAGCCACTTCAGAGGGCGATTTCCATGAAGGATTGAACTTTGCCAGTGTGTTTCAAGCGCCGGTTATCTTCTTTAATCAAAATAACGGCTTTGCAATTTCTGTGCCGATTGAAAAACAAATGAATTCGAAAACGATTGCTCAAAAGGCAGTTGCCTATGATATGCCAGGTGTCCGTGTCGATGGAAACGATATCTTTGCAGTCTATTTCCAAACAAGGGAAAGCCTTGACCGTGGTCGCTTTGGGGGCGGACCAACGTTAATCGAAGCCATCACATGGAGATATGGTGCCCATACTACAGCAGATGACCCTGCGAAATACCGTAATCAAGCAGAAAGTGATATGATCCGGGAGCAGCGGGACCCTCTCCTTCGTGTAGAGCGTTTTATGAAATTAAACGGCTTCTGGGATGAGGAATGGGTACAGAAAATCAAAGAAGAAACGGCAAGCGAAATAGAGAAAGCGGTAAAGGATATGGAGAGTTTTCCGAAACCAAATATCCATGATTTATTCGATAATGTGTTTGAAAAGCCGACTTGGACGATTGCGAAGCAAAAAGAACAGTATCTTCAATTAATCGGGAGGGAAGCGTGATGATTATGACTTTGGAGAGACCGTTAGAACAATCTGCGGTTAAAACGAATCAGCTTACGCTGGTTCAAGCAGTAACAGATGGGCTGCGCACAATGTTAAAAGAAGATGAACAGGTGCTGTTGCTTGGCGAAGATATCGGTAAAAATGGGGGAGTTTTCCGCGCCACCGAAGGTTTGCTGGAACAATTTGGGGAAGACCGTGTGATGGATACACCTCTCTCAGAAGCAGGCATTATTGGTGCCTCTATTGGAATGGCGGTTAATGGTTTTAAACCCGTTGCAGAAATGCAGTTCCTTGGATTTATCTACCCCGCGTTTGAGCAAATCATGACACATGTGTCACGCATTCGAATGCGAACAATGGGCAAATACTCGGTTCCAATGGTTATTCGGGCTCCATACGGTGCTGGTATCCGCGCCCCCGAAGTTCACTGTGACAGTATGGAAGCATTATTTGCACATATGCCCGGAATAAAAGTGGTTTGCCCGTCTTCTGCTTACGATGCAAAGGGACTGCTGATTGCTGCCATTGAAGACCCGGATCCAGTCTTATTTTTAGAATCGATGCGAATTTATCGTGCTCAACGAGAAGAAGTGCCGGAAGGAAAATACACTGTTGAAATCGGAAAAGGGAAAAAGCTTAAAGAAGGTAATGATGTGACACTTATTTCTTGGGGAGCGATGGTTCCGGTAACAATGAAAGCAGCTGAACAGGCTGAAAATCAAGGGATTACTTGTGATGTTATTGATTTGCGTACGTTATATCCAATGGATAAAGACATCATCGCGGAATCTGTTCAAAAAACAGGACGTGCGGTGATTGTTCATGAAGCCCATGAAACAGGCGGAGTCGGCAATGATATTGTCTCCATCATAAATGATACCTCGTTTCTCTTCATGAAATCTCCAGTTGAGCGTGTAACGGGATTCGATGTTCCAGTTCCATTATTCGCATTGGAGGAACATTATCTGCCAACACCAAAGCGAGTATTGAAAGCAATTGAAAAAGTTATTCATTTTTAGGAGGGGAAAACTTTGGTTGAAGTAAAACTTCATGATATTGGTGAGGGAATGACAGAGGGAGAAATCATCCACTATTTTGTCAAAGTGGGGGATGCTGTGAAGGTGGATCAACCTCTAGTTGAGGTGCAAACAGATAAGATGGTGGCGGAGCTTCCTTCTCCCGCATCAGGTAAAGTAAAGGAAATTGTTGTCCATGATGGCACCACGGTGTCTGTTGGTACGACGCTTCTTGTTCTAGAATCGGAAGAGGTAAAAGCAGTGGAACCTGCAATGGAAATAAAAGCTGAAGAAGCATTGCCTAAAAAGGTAGAGATGTCAACACATCCACTTCCAACTGATGCTTCAACGCAAAAAGGGGAAAAACTCTTCATTATGGCGGCACCGTATACAAGGAAAATTGCCCGCGAGTTTGGGGTAAATATTAATGAAATAACAGGTACGGGAACAAGCGGGCGCATCACTGTTGAAGATGTATACAATTTTGTTAAAAAGCGTGACATGATTCAGTCTCCTGAAAAAATGAAGGCAACTTCTGTGAAAACGACTGAACAAACAACAGAACTGGAAATCCCGAGTCAGGAAATTCAAAATAAAAAAGAAACAAATGTAGAAGTGCTTCCATTTAGAGGGCGTCGCAAGCAGATTGCAAAGAAAATGACCCAGTCCCTTTATACTATTCCGCATGTAACTCATTTTGAAGAGGCCGATTTAACCGAACTGCTTGCCTACCGGAACGATTTAAAAGAAATGGGAATTAATATCTCAGCTGCTGCCTTTTTTATCAAAGCGATTGCCGTGGCATTAAAACAATTCCCTGTTTTCAATGCGAAGCTGGATGAAGAAAATGAAGTGATTCGTCTTGAAAAAGAATATAATATCGGAATTGCTACTGATACAGAAGACGGTTTAATTGTTCCTGTCATTCATCATGCCGACCGATTAACGGTTCGTGAAATACATGACAAATTGAAAGAGTTAACAAAAAAAGCGCAAGAGAACAAGCTGACGTCTGCTGAAATGAAAGGCGGCACCTTTACTATCAGCAATGTTGGTCCATTGGGAAGTATTGGTGCAACTCCGATTATTAATTATCCTGAAACAGGATTAATCGCTTTTCATAAAACAAAGAAAATGCCAGTTGTCGTGGAAAATGATGAAATTGCAATCCGCTCCATCATGACCATGTCGATGGCGTTTGATCATCGAGTGGCTGACGGTGGTACAGCTGTTGCTTTTACCAACCGCTTTAAACAATTGATCGAAAACCCAAAATTATGGCCAATCGAACTCGCTTAAGAAAATTATTCTACGAAAATACAATAACATGGTAATATATAAGGCATGAATCAATTGGTTAGATAGAATGAAGGAGGAATATGTTTGAAATCTGCATCATTGCAAAAAAAGTTACTCCCGCGACACATAAGTTTGATGGCAATGGGGGGAGCAATCGGAACCGGGATCTTTAAAGGGAGCGCGGAAACCGTATCATTAGCGGGACCGGGAGTTATTTTAACTTATGTATTCGCGGGGCTGTTGCTTCTAGTTGTGATGGGAGCGATAGCAGAAATGGCAATCGTCTATCCAAATACAAATATGAAAGGCTTTGTTCAGAAAGCCTTCGGTAAGCGTGCCTCCTTCGTCGTTGGCTGGATGTATTGTTTCATGTGGCTGGCCGTTTGTGTTATTGAAATTGTGGTTGCGGGGAGCTTTCTGCAATATTGGCTGCCATCGATTCCGCTTTGGGAATTAAGTTTGGCATGTGCTCTTCTCGTTATTGGCATTAACATGATGAATGTTAAAAATTATGGGGAGTTTGAATTTTGGTTTGCGGGCATTAAAATTACCATGATTATCGTTTTTATTATTTTGGGAGCTTGCATTCTTTTTGGAATCATCCCTAGTAATCAAGCGAACTATCTGCAAAATTTTACAGAACATGGCGGATTTTTTCCTAAAGGCTGGATGTCCATCTTTTCAGCGCTGTTAATCGTTATGTTTTCGTACGGAGGCTCGGAGCTAATAGGGGTAACCGTTACGGAAGTAAAAGATGCAGAGCGTATTTTACCTAAAGTCATTAAAAGTTTTATTTGGCGCATTATTTTGTTTTATACGCTTCCGATTCTTGTCATTTGCGGTTTAATTCCTTGGGATAAAATAAGTGACCATTCAAGTCCTTTTGTCCAAGTATTATCCATGACGGGGATGCAGGGATCAGCTCATCTGATGAACTTTATTTTAATTACTGCAGTTTTATCTGCAGCAAATTCTGGTATTTATGGCTGTACGCGAATGCTCCATTCTTTGGCAGTTGAAGGGGAAGCACCAAAAGCCTTCTCTTTTGTAACAAAAAAAGGTGTTCCGTTATATAGCTTAATGCTAAGTGCTGTGGTCTTAATCGGTGGTTCGATGATTGCCTATGTTGCTCAGGATCAAGTTTTTATGTTATTAATGGCGGTTCCGGGCTTTGTTGTATCTTTGGTGTGGATTAGTATTTGTTTGGCGCAGTTAAAACTTCGCAAAACCTATCCGAAGAATCCGAGCTTTAAATTATGGGGTTTCCCATATATCACATCGATTACTGTTGTTACGTTAAGCATAATATCCGTGATATTTGTATTAAATGCACAAAATCGTGTCAGTATTATTACTTGTCTCGTTGTTTTGGCAGTGTTAGTTGTGATTTCCATTTTTAAATTTAAAAACCCGGATAATACAATAACAGAAGAGAAGGTAGGATAATTAAAAAAAGAATAACTATTTTCGTTACAGGGCTGTCGTTTAGGCCCTGTTTTTTTATTTTGGAGCATAAAGATTGCGGAATTTCTAATGATAAGAGGAAAGATTATGCAAGAGGTGTTCCTGAAATGGGCAAAATTTGGCACATTTACATAAATGATTGGAAAAAAATATTCGGTGTTCCATCTGTTACTTTATTAGTTGTAGGACTTATGATCCTGCCTTCTATGTATGCTTGGTTTAATATCAAGTCGATGTGGAACCCATACGGGAATACTTCAGGAATTCAAGTGGCCGTCGCGAATGAGGATGCAGGTGCTGTACTCCGTGGGAAAAATATAAATGTAGGAAATGAAACAATAGCGAATTTAAAAAAGAATCATAAACTTGGCTGGGTATTTGTAAACTCCCGAGAAGCCAAGAGAGGGGTGGAGGAAGGTGATTATTACGCATATCTAATCATTCCAAAGACTTTTTCGAAAAACATCACAAGTATCATCGCAGCAAATCCTCAAAAACCGAAAATTATTTTTGGGGTTAATGAAAAAATTAATGCGGTTGCACCGAAAATAACCAGCTCTGGTGCTTCCGGTGTGACAGCTCAAATTAGCCAAGCTTTTATCAAAACCGTTGGGGATGCCATTTTTTCAGGCTTTTATAAGGCAGGAGTGGAACTTGAAAAAGAGTTGCCCTCGATTCTGGATGTGGAAAAACAAATATTTGCACTGGAAAAAGCACTTCCGTTAATTGACGCAATGGGGAAAAAAGCAATTGAGCTTGAAGGAAAACTACCGGAGATTCACAAGAAGGGACAGCAAATTATTGAACTGGAGAAAAGAATACCGGAATTAAATCAAGCTGGAGAAAGTATTTTAAAGGTGGAAGCAAAATTACCGCTTGTTAAGGAAGCCGGTGACAAGGTGCTCGCCCTTCAAAATAGAATTACCGATATTCAGAGAGTATCCTCGTTAGTTGAAGATGTGATATCGAACCTTTCAGAAGTAGAAACTCGGATTAAGGAAGCTATTGATCAAGCGAAGGCTGCAAACGGGGCAGATACCTCAGCAAACCAAGCAAAATTGAATCAAGTGTATGATGAATTAGTAAAAATCCATCAGGATGTTCAAGCAGCACGAGTAGACCTTGAGCAAAAAGTAAATCAAGTAGTAGGTGGAATTAACACAGCAGCTTCATTTGTAAAAACTGAATTACCAACGATTGAACAAAAAATCCATAGGGCGGCGGATTTTGTCCGGAACGAATTACCTGGACTGGAGTCGGATATTCGAAAAGCAGCTGACCTCGTTCGAACAAAGCTTCCTGAAGTTGAAAAGGTGATACATAAAGCAGCTAACCTCTCAAGAAATGACTTACCGGGTTTTGAAGAAAAAGTAAGGACGGCTGCTGACAGAATCAGAAAGTTTAAAAGCAGTATCAATATCTACGATTTGATTCAATTTTTAAAGCATGATCCTAGTAAAGAAAGTAATTTTTTGTCCAATCCGGTTCTATTAAAAACTAAGCGAATTTTTCCTATTCCGAATTATGGCTCAGCGATGTCGCCATTTTATACGATGCTGGCCTTGTGGGTAGGGGCTACGCTCCTTGTAGCCTCCATTAGGGTGGATGTGGATAATCCGGATAATCGATATAGGGACTATCAGCTTTATTTGGGAAGATTATTCACCTTTTTAACAATCGGGATTATACAAGCTATCATTGTTTCTTTAGGAGATTTATTTTTAATTCATACCTATGTGGTGGACAAAGGCTGGTTTGTTTTGCTTTGTATCTTTATCAGCATGGTATTTATGATAATCATCTATTCGCTGTGTTCCGTGTTTGGCAATATTGGGAAAGGACTGGCCATTATTTTGTTGGTCCTGCAAATCTCCAGCTCAGGGGCAACATTTCCCGTGAGCGTGACGTCAACGTTTTTTCAAACCTTGAATCCTTTTATGCCCTTTACTTATGGTGTTAGTATGCTTAGGGAAACAGTTGGTGGGATGATAAATAAAATTGTAATCCAAGACTTTTTAGCTCTTCTTGTTTTTGTTGGTGTTAGCTTTCTTATTGCACTGGTTTTAAAGAAACCAATAGGAAATCGGATCCAGCGCACAGCTGAAAAGGCAAAAGCCACTAAATTGATTCCATAGGACTGAATGATGGATCGAAAAACTACTGGGTGTTTATTTCAGTAGTTTATTTTGAAAACTATTTTAGGTACTTAACTGCGGTTGCAGCATATATTTCTGCAGATTCAATTATGTTCTGTACTGAAACACGCTCATCGAACCCGTGAATCGTTTGTTGTAGTCCGGGACCGTATAGGACTGTGTCAATTCCATTTCTCCGGGAATGACGAGCATCGCTGGAAGCAAGTAGCAATTTGCTGAAAATTAGTTCTTCATTTCCCAGGACTCGTTGAATCCCTCTCTCTAATGCCTGCGCGATTGGACGTGTTTCCAAGGTCCAGTTTGGGTCTAAAAGGGACCCCATCGGCTCTACAATTGAGCCTGGAGCAACTTGTTCAACAAGTCTTCTGGCGGTATTTAGTACAAACTCAGGCTTCATACCGAATGGGACCCTAGTATCTACTTCAATAACGCATTTTTCGGCGACGACATTTACCTTGGTTCCGCCCGTAATGATACCTGGATTGTATGAAGGACGATAAAGTAGCTGCGCAAGGGAGGGATTTCCTGTCTGGCGGGAAAGGAACCACTCGCTCTTCTTTAAAAGTGGCCCAAGCTCTGCAGGAGGAGTTGCCTTCAAATCCCATAATCTGGATAGTGCCTCAACCACTAATGCTCCTTTCCTTATTGCAGAGATTCCTGAAACCGGCTGCTGGCTGCCGTGTCCCGGCTGGCCAGGGATTATCACCTTAAACCATGCAGGTGCTTTCTCTCCAACATCCGGGTTACGAGGGTATGTTGGCTCGCCAATTATACAGGCATCACCGTGAATCATTCCTTGGTCGATGAGTTTTTCCACAGCATTGCCGCCGGTCTCTTCGTCTGGAACGGCGACAACCCCAAGACTCCCCCTCAGATTAAGTTTGGGGGCCAGTTCTTGAAGCAGTCCAGCTACAAAGATAAGTGCTGCCAATCCGGCTTTCATATCGGATGCCCCCCGGCCTAAAACAAACCCATCTATAACCTCTCCTGAGAACGGGTCAAAGGACCAATGAGTACGGTCTCCCGCGGGTACAACATCTGTATGTCCGCAAAATAGGAGCCTTTTACCGGGGGCTCCAGTTAACTGAGCATCCCCGACTAGTGTGACCAGTCCACTTTCTTTGTCGTTATATTCAGAAATGGAGAATCCTTTAACATTTAAATATTCGCTAATATGCTGTCCCACTTCCCGTGAATATTTTGTAAACTCGTTAGATGGATTTTCGGATGGTATTCGAATAAGCTTAGTGGCAAGGTCGATCAATTCCTGCTGTCTTTCTCTAACCAGCTGGCGAATCATGATGCCTCTCATATGCCATTCCTCCCATTCAAAACAGTTATACAGTATGCTATTCACTGTGTTTGGGTTGTATGCTGGGGTTTAGAAAGGGGGGGATTGGTTATTTCTGAGTATTCGCCGTTTCGCATTAAATAGTTTTTGAAGGGGAGTATTAAAGAGAAAACCGGGTTTTTGCCCGGTTTTTTTGAAAAATGAAGTGCCGCTGTCATTAAGAGAGTAAACTCGATTTTAAAAATCAATCCTAAAAAACAAAACTACCAAAGAACTTAAGAAACATTACCCATTATATACATACAATGTCTCTCCACCCATTCTTCCACCAAACATATTTGTAGAAGTGTTACCTTGCCATTCTCTGCTCGGAACCTCTTTACAATTTTCCTGAATCCATTTTGTAACTGATTGGCTTTGGTCACCTCCCATCCTATCTCTGCCTGAGATTAAGAAGAACTTTACCTCACCAGCTTTTGCCATTTTCGCCAATTTAGCTGGAGTCAGGGCAGGGTCACTTCCTGAGAAACCACCCATTGCCATAACTGCATAATCCGTCTTTAAAATATATGGTGCGGCAGATTGGGTGCTGTCCGTAGCGAAGAAATATTTTTCGCCATCATAGTGTTTCTTTAAATAAGAGAGTAAAGATGTATTTACTTCATTCTCAGGGCGGCCGCCTCTTCCTTGCCGAGTATGGAACTGTGCATTAGCTGGAACACTCGTTGAATCTTGTTTTGTAATAAACGATGCATCCTCACCGTAAGAATTGCCTGGATGCATCCCCCCATAGCCCCCCATATTGCGTGCAAACTGTCCGCCTCCCATCCTGCCAAAGGACGAATTTGGGCCGGCAATCGGTGTCATTGAATTTCCAGTTTTATTAATCGTTATACCCGTCCAATAAAGTGGAATCACAAGCAAGGCGAGAACGGCAGCCATCGGTAATTTTAGCGTAAAACTTTCTCCTCTCCTTAATTGAATAAAGATAATTAAGGAGACTACACCTGCAATCAATGTTCCTAAAATCATCATGGATGCCTGCGAATTTTGATAAAGAATTAATGCCTCAAAAAGGAAATTTGCGACCACGGAACAAGGTAAAAGCCAAGATTCCCAGCCTTCTTTGTTTTTAAATAAATTCCAGAGAACAGTCCAGCCAATACCCACCAATGCAGCAATTGCCGGCCCCATCATGCTTAAATAATACTGATGGAAGAATTTTGCGATGCTGAAAAAAATCATCATCGGAATCAGCCAGGAAATCCAGAAGGTGGAAAATTTACTGCTAAGGTCAAACCTTTTATTTTTCCGAGATTCAGCAAAAATACCAATTGCTGCGAAGAAAACAAATGGTAAAAACCAACTGATTTGTCCGGAAAGCTCTGTAGAAAAAAGGCGTAAAGGACTAGGAGTACCGGTGCCAAACATGCTGCTTGAACCATTTCCAGGACCACCCATTCGGCCACTTTGGAAGTGTGGAGGATAGGTGTCATTTCCAAACATACCTGGGAAATTAGAGGCACCGTCATTTCCAGATGAACTTTGGTTACCTTGCTTCTGATTCGATGATGTTTGCCCCTGATTAGAAGTTATTCCTTGTTGCTGTGTTGGATATTTTTTTTCGTTAACAGCAGAACCTCTCGGAGATTTGTTATTCATCCCAGTTAAACGAGAAACCCCATTATAACCAAGCGCTAACTCGAGAACTGAATTGGTTTGACTGCTGCCGATATAAGGGCGTTTGCTTGCAGGAACAGAATCAACCACAATTGCCCATGATAGTGATACGGCTGCCAAAACCATGGTAGCAGCCAATAAATGCATCAGTCGCTTTTTCCAATTTGTTTTTACTGCAATCCAGTAAAATAAATAAAATGCAGGCAACACCATATAGGCTTGAAGCATTTTAATATTAAAGCCGATACCAACCAGGATTACACTAAGAATAAGCCAGCCCACTTTTTGTTTTTCAATTGATTTCACTAATGCCCAAGTGGCAGCCAATAAAGTTACGATAAGGATACTGTCCACGTTATTCGTACGTACAACAGCAACAAAAATAGGTGAACAGGCAAGAACTAGGCTGGAGATTAATCCAGCAACCCGGCCAAACTTCGGCTTAACAAGAATATACATAATAAAAACAGAAACTACTCCAGCTAATGCTTCGGGAAGCAAAACGCTAAAATCGCTTAACCCAAAAATTTTCGCGCTTAATGTTTGAATCCATAATGCCACAGGGGGTTTATCGACCGTAATGAAGCCCTGAGAATCGAAGGAGCCGTAAAAAAAGGCATGAAAATTTTGCATCATACTTTTTACGGCCGCTGTATAATAGGTATTTGATCCAGCATTTTTTAAATTGTAAAAGTTTAATAAGAAGGATAATAAAAGAATCCCAATCAGCAAAAAATCGACTCTTTGTAATTTTTTCATATTATATTTCCTTTCACTTGTTTTTGAACGTTTTTTTCACTTCGTTGCATTCCATAAATGTCACGTACCACATAAAGAGGGCGATTCTTCGTTTCGTCATAAATTCGGCCAATGTATTCTCCGATAATCCCTAAGAGGACTAGAACGATGGAGCTAAAGAACAACTGAATAATAATAATTGAAGCCCATCCTGAGACGATTTGCTTGGTGAAAATTTTCAAATAGAAGACGATTGCCATATAAATGAAACCGGTAACCGCAAGCAATCCACCGGTATAGCTTGCAAGTTTTAAAGGTTTATAGGAGAAGGAGGTAATTCCATCCATTGATAACTTCAACATTTTTTTAAGCGGGTACTTCGTTTCGCCGGCAGCCCGCTCATCCCGTTCATATTCGATTGCTGTTTGGCGAAATCCCACCCAGCTTGATAATCCTCGGACAAACCGATTTTTTTCACGTAGGGTTTTCAGCTGGTCCACGACTTTCCGGTCCATTAAGCGAAAATCTCCCGTATCAAGCGGAATATCAATTTCTGTCATATTCCGAAGCGTTCGATAGAACAATGACGCAGATTTCTTTTTAAAAAAGGATTCTCCTTTCCTCGATGTCCGCTTGGCATAAACCACATCAAAGCCTTCCATCCATTTTTCGATCATCAATAATATGAGTTCGGGGGGATCTTGCAGGTCGGCATCAATAATTACCACCGCTTCTCCATGGGCATAGTCCATCCCAGCGGAAATCGCGATTTGGTGGCCAAAGTTTCGCGAAAAGTTAATTAGCTTTACGGTCTCGTCTCTCTCACTTAAATAAATAAGACAATCTTCCGTTCGGTCCTTACTGCCGTCGTTGACGAAAAGAAGTTCATAAGAACCCCCGGTGGAATCCATGACAGATTTTAACCTTTGATAGGTTTGTCGGATAACTGCTTCTTCATTGAAAACAGGGATGATAATGGAATATTTTACGTCCTTCACGCTACTCAGATCTCCTTTCAAAAAAATGCAAATTATTCTTGGATTAGCCTAACTATAGCCAAACTCCCTTAATAAATTCTTAAGAAAAAATTGAAGGACAAAATTCATTGGAAAACAAAAAAATGTCCTTCATCAAATCGATGAAGGACAACTCACTTTAAAATATGAAAGATCTACGATTCGTTTTCAACAAAGTACTGACTTTTACGATAAACCATTGCTTCCATTGTGGCGATTAGTTCAGTGTCGCTAAAAACACGAATATTATACCAGCCAAGGCGGTGATTTTTCTTAATTTCCTCTGCTGTTGCCAGGAGTGTTTCCCCTGGTTTTCCAGCAGACATAAAATTAACATTGGTGGTTACACCAACGGCAGTTTTTCCATAAGAATTGCTGGCTGCAGCAAATACATAATCTGCCAGAGAAAAAATAACTCCTCCATGGACAGTTCTATGGGCATTTAACATATTTTCATCCGGAGTTAATTCAGCTTCTGCAGTTCCGGGACCAAGCTTTGTCAACTTCATGCCAAGGAATCGGCTATAGGGTTCATCTTTCATGGTGCTGACAATTTGTTCATAATGTTTTTCGTGAATCATTTTGTCATCAAGATTCGTAGTCATCTTATTTCCCACCTTTTTTTATGTATAAAACACTTTTTAACGTGACGTGTCATATTTGAAATATACCATTTTATAAATCTAGTATCAATTTTAAATATTAAAAAATATTAAAATTCCTTCTTATAAATGGCTATAACTCAATCATACAGGAGGAAAATTTTATAATTAAAATTTTCAGTTATTAATATTGACATAGTGGTAATAGAGTATTAATCTATAACTATGTTACATCAAATTTAAATATCGTATGAAATGTGTTATTAAGAAGATTGACTGAATTTTTTTAATGAAAAAGTAAGGGGGATAAAAAAATGTATAATCCGGAAATTGAAACAATGAGCCGCTCAGAGTTGGAAGCGCTACAATTTTTGCGTTTTAAACAAACTGTGAAAAGGGTTTATGAAAATGTCCCATTTTATAGGGAAAAGTTTGATGAATTAGGAATTACACCTGATGATATTCAATCCTTGGAAGATGTAAGATTGCTTCCATATACAAAGAAAAAAGATTTACGGGATCAATATCCATTTGGTTTGTTTGCAGTTCCGATGGAAGAAGTAAACCGAATCCATGGATCTTCGGGAACAAGCGGTAAACCAACAGTTGTCGGATATACAAAAAATGATATTAAAAATTGGGCAACCATTGTTGCACGTGCCATCGTCACTGCAGGAGGAAAAAAATCAGATATTTTCCATAATGCTTATGGATATGGCCTTTTCACTGGAGGACTTGGTCTTCATTCTGGGGCTGAAGAGTTGGGAGTAGCAGTAGTTCCTATTTCTGGCGGTAACACAGAAAGACAAATAACCCTTATTGAAGACTTTAAACCAAGAGGAATTTGTGGAACTCCTTCTTATATTTTAAATATTGTTGAACAAATGGAACATATGGGATTGGACCCACGTGAAACAAGTCTTGAATATGGTATTTTTGGAGCCGAACCTTGGACAGAAGAGATGCGCGCTACACTTGAGAAAAAGCTGAATATTAAAGCCATTGATATTTACGGTTTAAGTGAAGTAATGGGTCCGGGTGTTGCGATTGAGTGTATTGAAGCTCAAAACGGTTTGCATATTGCTGAAGATCACTTTTTAATTGAGGTCCTTAATCCTGAAACATTAAAGCCAGTAGAAGACGGCCAAGATGGAGAACTTGTATTTACTAGCTTAACAAAGGAAGCGCTGCCAATCATCCGATACCGCACAGGGGATATTGCCTCAATTACGCGTGAAAAATGTAAGTGCGGCAGAACCCATACACGTATGTCCCGATTGAAAGGACGGACAGATGACATGCTCATCATTCGTGGAGTAAATGTTTTCCCTTCTGAAATTGAACGCGTTCTTTTACAAATTGAAGGTCTTGTTCCAAATTACCAAATTCACTTGATTAAAAAAGGAAGCTTAGACAGTGTGGAATTACATGTTGAAATTGATAAGCAGCTTTATCAGGGAGTTGGCGAAGATTTAGGACATGCAACCATTCAAAAATTAAAACGCAATATTCAGCATCAAATGAAATCCAGTTGTTTAGTATCCATGGATACCATTATCAATAAACCTGGAAGCCTTCCTCGTTCTGATGGTAAAGCAAAGAGAATTGTGGATAAAAGGAATGCTGTACCTGTAGTTTAATGGGGTTTTTAATAGATGAAATGAAAGCGAATTCACCTGTGCTTGCCTCTTTTAGTTTTGTTTAAATCTTGGGAGCAAGCATAGGTGAAATGATTGGGAATACACTATTGTAAAGATAAGTATAGAAAATATTCTTGCTATTTATATAACAATAAAATATAATAACGTTAGATAAACGTTATATAAGGAAGGTGGTATTAAAATGAGCATCCTTGAAAGTGACTTAAAAGAAAATGAATTATTAGAACAGTTTATCGCACGTATCGAAGCGGGTGATAAAATTGAAGCGGATGACTGGATGCCGGAGGAATACCGGATTGCATTAATTAAATTAATTTCACAGCACGGAATTAGTGAAATTATGGGCGCGCTGCCTGAAAAGGAATGGGTGCCAAAAGCGCCATCATTAAGAAGGAAATTAGGAATCATGGCAAAAGTACAGGATGAAATGGGCCATGGACAGCTTCTTCTTCGTGTAGCAGAAGATTTATTAAAGCCTTACGGAAAAGACCGAGGCGATTTAATGCAGGATCTCTTTAACGGAGATTTAAAGTTTCATAATGTGTTTCATATGGCAACAAAAACTTGGGCTGACGCCGGAATGATTGGCTGGCTTGTTGATGGAGCTGCCATTATTACACAAACAAACATGCTGGGTGCTTCATATGGTCCATACGCGCGAGCTTTGCACCGCATTTGCGCTGAGGAAGTTTTCCACGCACAGCATGGGGAAGCGATTATCATGGCACTCGCTGAAGGAACAGAAGAACAAAAACAAATGATTCAAGAAGCATTAAATGATTGGTGGGAAGCGCTTCTTATGTTCTTTGGCCCAGCAAGCAGCACAACGACCGGTACAAGTAAACAGGATGTAACGATTAAATATAAAATTCGCACAAGTACAAATGAAGAACTTCGTCAAAGCTTCTTTACGAAGTACATTCCGAGAATTTTATCATTGGGCTTAACAATTCCGGATCCAACACTTCATTTTGATGAAGAGCAGCAGCTTTGGGTTTACCAGCAGCCTGATTGGAATAAATTTAAGCAAATTATTAAAAACAATGGCCCGCGTTCACAAGCAAGATTGAATTTACGAAGAGTTTCTTATGAAACGAATGCGTGGGTACGCGATGCCTTAGCTGCAACAGTTAATTAATGAAGGGGGAAGAGAAAAATGGAGCAAAAGAAAACATTTTATCAGGAATTTGAAGTTTTCAGTAAACGGACACCTTCTTCACCCTTTCAGCACCAATTCAGTTTGTTAGCACCAAATGCTGAAATGGCGATGGTAATGGCTCAAGAAAACTTTATGCGCCGTGATCCGGTTGCAGATATTTGGGTAGTGAACCGTGAACATATCCGTGATATGACAAAAGAAGAAAAGCTCACATTACAACGTTTAGATAATAAAGATTACCGTACAACGAAGGGCTACGGTTACTTAAAGAAAAAATGGCGGCATTATGAACAACAAATGTTCGATGAAAAAGAAATCCTTTCTTGGGCGGGAGGTAATAAAAAATGACCGAACAAAATTTAACCATCACTCCTGAATTAAAGGACAGAGTAGTTAATTTATTGTTTCAACTTGCAGATGACGACTTCTTTTATTCGTATCGTGGATCTGAATGGCTTGGACTTGCACCTCATATTGAAGAGGATGTTGCATCTTCATCTATCAGTCAGGACAGCATGGGCCATGCCGCAATGTTCTATCAATTATTAGAAGAAATCGGGATCGGAAACGCTGATGCACTCGCCCATCTGCGACCTGCAAATGAAAGAAAGAATAGTGTTTTAGTAGAGAGACCAAATGGTGAAGGCTATTACATGGAAGTGCCGAAATATGACTGGGCCTACGCAGTCGTTCGGAATTATTTTTATACAGCAGCAAAGAAAGTTAAAATTGAATCTTTGAAAAACAGTTCCTATGAGCCGCTGGCTAAAGTTGCAATTAAAGTAAATATGGAATTGTATTATCATTTGCTTCACTGGAAAACATGGTTTGTCCAGCTTCTAAGTTCAACAGATGAAGCCAAGCAAAAAATGAAAGCAGCAATTGAACAAGTCATGGGTGATTTCTACGATGTCTTTTCGCTTGGAACAGACGGTGAGAAAATAGTTGAACTTGGTTTAATTGAAAAAGATGATGTCCTAATCCAACGTTGGAAGCAACAATTGGAACCAGTTTTTCAATCTGTTGGTTTAAGCCTTCCGGAAATTCCGGCTAACCCAGAAAGAAACGGCCGTAATTTGGAGCATACAGAAGATTTAGTATCGGCAATTGAGACACTTTCAGAGGTTTATCGTTTAGATACAGCTGCATCATGGTAATGTAAACATAGAAAGAGGTGTGATCATGCAAATGTCTATAGATTCACTGGAAAAGCAGGTACTGGAAGTATTAAATGATGTTAAAGATCCTGAAATCGATACAGTGAGTATTATCGACTTGGGTATGGTAGAGGAAGTAATCGCCGAAAACGGTGTGGTTGAGATTAAAA
Organism: Bacillus sp. MUM 116; assembly: GCF_001866655.1. Taxonomy (GTDB): domain Bacteria; phylum Bacillota; class Bacilli; order Bacillales; family Cytobacillaceae; genus Neobacillus. The sequence goes on from NZ_MLYR01000091.1 coordinate 33,899, forward strand.
TCCTGCCGACCTTCTTAGGATGTCCGGCCCTTAGCATAATCCAAAAGAATATTGAAAATACCGTGAAGGCCATTAAGGATGTAGAAAAGGTTAAGGTGGAATTTATCAACCACCCGCCATGGACGTCAGATCGGATTTCGGAAAAAGGCAGAAATGGGCTTAAGGCATTCGGAATTGCTCCCCCGCCTCGTTTAATGGACAGTGATGGATCGTGGCATGTTGACTGCCCGTATTGCGGTTCTACCTATGTGACCATGGACAACATCTTTGGACCGACAGCCTGCAGAAGTATTTTATACTGTAAAAGTTGCAAAAACCCATTCGAAGCAATGAAACCGATATCAACTTTAATGTAGATAAGAAAAGCGAAAGCGCCCTGTTTAGCGAAGTACAATAGCCGCTTGGCGCTGGAGCTGGACAATTCTCAAATGTGTATGATATTAATTCCAATTTTAAAGAGAATGTGAGGAGAATAGACGATGGCAAAATTAATTGCTTTATATAAACAACCCGAAGACAAAGCTGCATTTGATGAACATTATAATAATGTACATGTACCAATCACCGAAAAAATTCCTGGCTTGCGAGAAATCAAAGTAACAAGATTTACTGGAACGCCAATGGGCGGGGAACCTCCATATTATTTAATGTGTGAAATGCGTTACGACAGTTATGAAGATTTACAAAATGGCATGCGTTCCGAAGAAGGTAAAGCTTCTGGAAAAGATTTGATGAAATTTGCTGGCAAGCTCGTTACTTTGGTTATTGGGGAAGACGATTAATGAAAGCACACGAATATATTGAGACTTCACAGCAAGACGGTGTCGGGTTGATTGAGTTAAACAGACCTGCTCAATATAATGCATTAAATCGTACAATGGTCCGTGAAATTGTGGATGCGATGGAAACTTTCGATGGGGATGAGGAAGTTCGGGTCATCGTAATCACAGGGAAAGGACGGGCATTTTCAGCCGGTGCGGATATTGATGAAATGGCGGGGGATGATCCAGTTCGACTGGAGCTATTGAATCAATTCGCAGATTGGGACCGTCTATCCTTAATCAAGAAGCCTATCATTGGTGCGGTAAAAGGCTTTGTTTTTGGCGGGGGATTTGAGTTGGCACTGAGCTGTGATTTATTAATTGCAGCCAGCGGTACGGAATTTTCTTTCCCGGAAGTGAACCTTGGAGTCATGCCGGGAGCTGGAGGAACCCAGCGTTTAACAAAAATTGTCGGCAGGACGAAAGCGTTGGAATGGTTATGGAACGGCACGAAGATTACAACGGAAGCTGCCCTTCAACATGGCCTGATTAATCGAGTCGTTTCGCCTGAAGTATTAATGGAAGAAACAATGAAAATGGCTAAACAAATTGCGAGACAGGCACCGCTTTCGATTCGTTTAATTAAAGACGCGGTCAATAAGGCAGTCGATTATTCCTTATATGAAGGAATGCAATATGAAAGAAAAAATTTCTATTTACTGTTTGCATCCGAGGATCAAAAAGAAGGCATGAACGCTTTTATCGAAAAGCGAAAACCGGAATTTAAAGGGAGATAACCATATGTATGAAACGATTTTGTATTCCGTTGAAAACGGTGTGGCCCGAATTTCGTTAAATCGGCCGACTACCTTAAATGCCTTCGTGGCGCAAATGAATAAAGAAATCACGCATGCTATTAAAGTTGCTTCCGCATCTGATGAGGTCCGCTGCATCGTTCTAACTGGTGAGGGACGGGGTTTTTGTTCCGGCCAAGACCTATCGGAAGTGGATGAAAAGATGGATCACGGGCAAGTATTAAGGGAGAAATACGGCCCGATGGTGAAGCAAATCTATCAATGTGAGAAACCGATTATTGCGGCAGTTAACGGAATTGCTGCCGGTGCAGGGTTCAGCCTTGCATTAGCCTGTGATTTTCGTCTTCTTTCAGACCGGGCAAGCTTTTTAAATGCTTTTATTCACATTGGATTAATCCCGGACTCAGGTAACAGTTACTTCCTTACTAGATTAGTAGGAGAAGCCAAAGCCCTAGAAATTTCGATTTTAGGTGAAAAAATCCCTGCGGACCAAGCACTTGCATTCGGACTTGCTACCAAAGTGGTTTCTTCCGATAACTGGGACGCTGAAGTCACCCAATTTGCAGAGCGAATTGCGGCCCTGCCAACTAAAGCAATCGGATTAATCAAACGTACAATTAAATCCGCAGGTGAAAAATCCTTTACTGATTACTTAGAAGAAGAGGCCCAAGCCCAAAGAATTGCCGGCCTAACGAAAGATGCTCGTGAAGGCGTACAGGCCTTTATGGAAAAAAGAAAACCAACCTTTATCGGCAAATAAGAGGAGGATCAACTCATGACAACACAAGTAACTGAAGCGGTTTCTTTAAAAAGAGATTACTATCATTTAATTATAAACGGTGAAAAAGTAGAAAGCTCCAATGGTAAAACGATTAAAACTTATAATCCAGCTACTGGAGAATTACTTGCTGAAGTAGCAAAAGCTTCACAAGAGGATACAGAAAGAGCGGTTTTAGCAGCCCGCGAAGCATTTGATCACGGAAAATGGCGCAAATATCCAATTAACCGCCGTTCACAAGTATTAAATAAAATTGCTGCAATTATGCGCTCCCGTTTTAATGAGATTGTAGAATTAGAGATTTTAGATACTGGTAAGTCATTGGCTGCAGCGCAAGGTCAAGTATCACAAGCAATTGAAGATTTTGAATTTTATGCAGCTGCTATTGTCGGCCACCGTGGTGTCGTTAACAATATGCCCGGTCAATTTCATAATTTCACAGAAAAAGAGCCTGTTGGCGTTTGTGCGCAAATCATTCCTTGGAATTATCCATTAATGATGGCGGCTTGGAAAATTGCTCCTGCTATTGCAGTTGGTTGTTCTGTTATTGTAAAACCAGCTAGCTTAACTCCGCTTACTGCGATTATTTTAGGTGAAATCTGCTTAGAGGCAGGCGTTCCTGCAGGGGTTGTGAACATTGTTCCTGGATCAGGTTCAGAAGTCGGTAACTACCTAGTAGAACATCCGAAAGTAAATAAAGTGGCTTTCACTGGTTCTACACCAATCGGTAAAGATATTATGGCGAAAGCTTCTGAAACATTAAAACGCGTTACTCTTGAATTAGGCGGTAAATCTCCTAATCTCGTATTTGAAGATGCGGATATCGATGCAGCTGTTGATGGATCACTTTTTGGTATTTTCTATAACTCCGGCCAATCATGTGAAGCACGTTCCCGTTTGTACGTACATGAAGATATTTACGATGAATTCATCACGAAGTTTGTTGAAAAAACAAAGAAATTAGTACTTGCGAATCCATTTGATAAAGGAACTCATATGGGTGCAATCATCGACCAAGACCAGTTAAATGTCATCGATGGCTATGTAAAATCAGCCATTGAAGAGGGAGCAGAAATTTTAGCAGGAGGAAAACCTGCTGTTGTCGAGGGATATGAAGGTGGATTCTGGTATGAGCCGACTGTCATTGCAAATGTAAACCACGACATGACCGTTGTAAAAGAAGAAATCTTTGGTCCTGTTGTCGTTGTTATGAAGTTTAAGGATGAAAAGGAAGCTATTAAACTTGCAAACGACACAGAATTCGGCTTAGGATCTGCCGTATGGTCAAAAGATGGTGCGCGTGCAACTCGTGTGGCGAAGCAGATTGAAGCAGGAATCGTAATGATAAACTGCCCATTCTCAGCATTCCCTGGTACACCATTTGGCGGTTATAAGCAATCTGGTTTCGGCCGTGAGCTTTGCATCGAAACACTTGATCTATATACCGAAACAAAGAGCATTGTTTCTTACTTTGGAAGTCGTCCAATAAATCCACTAGGTGTTTAATATCCTACATGTACGAATGAGACTTCATGGTCTCATTCGTACTTCTTTAATTAGACAAAGGAGAGATGGTTGATGAAAAACATCGTTGTTGTTGGTTCAGGTGTAATGGGCAGAGGGATTGCCTATGTATCTGCACTTGGTGGATTTTCCGTTACATTAGTTGATGTGAATGAAAATGCGCTTAAAAGTGCTGAAGGTGAACTGAATTCAATTTTTGCAAAAGGCCGCGAAAGAGGAAAAATTTCTGCCGAACAGGAACAAGTGGCAAAAGCGAATCTGTCCTATGCCAGTGATATGCCGCAGGCTTGTTCTTCTGCTGATCTAATTATTGAAGCCGTGCCGGAAAAAGCGGAAATCAAAAAACAGGTTTTTGAAACAATGGAGCAATTTGCGTCAGAGCATTGCCTTTTTGCAACCAATACATCCACAATGAGTCCTACTGAAATTGCTTCTTATGGAAAACGTGCAGAACGGACTATTGCGATGCACTTTTTTAATCCGGTTCACAGAATGCCGCTTGTGGAAATTGTCCGTGGGCTTGAGACAAGTGACGAAACAGCAGAGACGATTAAAAAAGTGGCTGAACAAATGGGAAAAGAAACGGTTGTTATTAATGAATTCCCAGGTTTTGTCACAAGCCGGATCAGCTGTCTGGTAGGAAATGAAGCTTTTTATATGCTGCAAGAAGGTCTCGGCACACCTGAGGACATTGATAAAGCAATCAAACTTGGTTTGAATTACCCAATGGGTCCATTTGAATTGGTCGACCTTGTCGGTTTAGATGCCCGCTTAAATAACTTGAAATACTTGCATGAAAAATTGGGTGAAAAATACCGTCCGGCACCATTGCTCGAACAATATGTGGCTGCAGGTCGACTAGGCCGTAAAACGGGCAAAGGTGTTTATGATTATTCCAAAAAAGAAGAGTTGGTGAAAAAATGAAAGAAGTAGTAATTGTTGACGCCGTTAGAACACCAATTGGAAAATATAAAGGTGCTTTAAAAAGTGTCCGGCCGGATGACCTGGGTGCCATCGTACTTAAGGCCCTTCTTGATAGAAACCCAAAGCTTCCTCCGGAACAAATTGAAGATGTTATTTTTGGAAATGCCAATCAAGCGGGGGAAGACAATCGAAATGTTGCGAGAATGTCAGCCTTACTTGCCGGATTGCCGATAACTGTTGGTGGAACAACGATTAACCGTCTTTGTGGTTCTGGTTTGGATGCCGTAATTCTTGCAGCAAGATCGATTGCCGTAGGAGAAGGGGATATTTATATTGCAGGTGGTACTGAAAGCATGACAAGAGCCCCTTATGTAATGGGTAAGCCGGAAATTGATTATCCAAGAGGTTCCATGGAGCTTCAGGATACGACCATCGGCTGGCGCTTTACGAATAAAAAATTAGAAGAAATGTACGGTGCAGACTCCATGCCGCAAACAGCAGAAAATGTCGCACAGCGCCATTCCATCACTCGTGAAGAGCAAGATGAATTCGCACTCCGAAGCCAGCAACGGGCAAAAGCAGCCATGGAAAATGAACGGTTTGCGAATGAAATCGTTCCTGTCACCTTTAAAGATCGGAAAGGGAACGAGGTAGTGGTAACAAAGGACGAGCATCCACGCCCGGATACTTCCTTAGAAAAGCTATCAAAACTTCGGCCTATTTTTGAAGGCGGTACGGTCACTGCGGGAAATGCATCCGGCGTGAATGACGGTGCTTCAGCGGTATTATTAATGAGTGCTGAAAAAGCAAAGGAACTTGGCTTAAAACCGCTTGCTAAATATGTAGTCGGGGCTGTTGCCGGTCTTGAACCAGCAGTCATGGGCCTTGGACCAATTTATGCGACAAGAAAAGCACTCTCCAGAGCGAATCTATCGGTCGGCGATATCGGTTTAGTAGAATTAAATGAAGCTTTTGCTTCCCAGTCGATTGAATGCATGAAACAGTTAGAACTTGATTCTGAAAAAGTAAATGTCAATGGCGGTGCAATTGCCTTTGGTCATCCTCTTGGCGCAAGTGGTGCCCGGATTTTAACCACCCTTGTCCATGAAATGAAAAAACAAAAGGTACAATATGGACTTGCAACCATGTGTATTGGTGTCGGTCAAGGAATTGCTGCGATTATTGAAAACATTGAGAATTAATTTTTAAGCCCTTATATAGTTTGACTAATAAGGGCTATTTTGTCTAATAAGGGAGCGAAATTAATTTATGGCAAACGTATTATTTAAAGTTGAAAATCATATTGGCTATGTAACAGTTAATCGTCCTGACGTTTTAAATTGTTTTAACTATTCGACCCTATCCGAGCTTCAAGAAATTGTGAATGGTATTTCTCTAAATCCGGATGTTCACGTTGTGATTTTTACGGGGGCTGGAGAAAAAGCATTTAGCGCCGGTGCCGATTTAAAGGAACGAAAAACATTAACCGAAACAGAAACAAGAAGGAATGTAAAAGCGATTCGAGATGTATTTAACAGTATTTCGCTGCTTCCACAGCCAACGATTGCGGCTGTTAATGGCTATGCGCTTGGCGGAGGATTCGAATGGCTGCTATCCTGCGACTTTGCGGTTGCAGCGGAAGGAATCTCACTAGGTTTAACAGAAACAAGCTGGGCGATTATACCGGGAGCTGGCGGAACACAGCGGTTGCCAAGGCTGGTTGGTGAGACAAAGGCAAAAGAATTAATTTTTACTGCAAAAAAATTGTCCGCTGAGGAAGCACGTGAATTAGGTATTGTCCTTAAGGTAGTCCCACAAAACCAATTAATGTCTGCTTGTGAGGAATTTGCCGGGAAAATCATGAAAAATGGACCTGTTGCTATCCGACAGGCAAAATATGCGATTACAAGAGGGCTTAACACGGACTTGCAAACAGGGCTTGAAATAGAAGCAAAGGCATATGAGTTAACGATTCCGACAGAAGATCGCATTGAAGCTTTAAATGCTTTCAGTGAAAAAAGAGCACCACGTTTTTTGGGGAAATAGCTTGTTTTTTAAGAAAAATATATAAAAATAGTAACGTTCGTATAAAATTTGTGATATAAAAAGAAATGGGGGTGAAGAGAATGGGTGAAAATACACGATCAATGATCTTTACAATATACGGTGATTATATTCATCATTATGGTAATAAAATTTGGATTGGCAGTTTAATTCGATTGTTAAAGGAGTTCGGCCATAATGAGCAGGCAGTGCGGGTGGCGGTTTCCCGTATGTTAAAGCAGGGATGGGTTGAATCTGAAAAAATAGAGAATCGCAGCTATTATTTTCTTACAAAACAAGGGATTAACCGGATTGAAGAAGCAGGAAATCGTATTTTTAAACTGCATCCAAGTGAATGGGATGGGAAATGGCGAGTCCTTATGTATACCATTCCTGAAGAAAAAAGACAGATTCGGGATGAGCTTCGTCAAGAGTTATTGTGGAGCGGTTTTGGAAGCTTTTCCAATGCCTGCTGGATATCTCCTAACAACTTGGAGAAAGAGGTAAAGCTTCTTATTAAAAAATATGACATCAGTGAGTATGTCGACTTTTTTGTTTCCGAATATATTGGTCCAAGGGATAATCCCACCCTTGTGGAAAGAAGCTGGCCATTAGCAGAAGTGGTGGAGAAATACGAAGAATTTATTATTATGTACAGTAAGCAGTTTTTTGCCAATCAAGAGATTATTAATCGCGGCGAAATGACGGATGCCCAATGCTTCGTCGAACGGACAAAGCTTGTCCATGAATACCGTAAATTTTTGTTTATCGACCCCGGTCTTCCGAACGACCTGTTACCGGAGAATTGGAACGGAAACCTTGCCGCAACGCTATTTAATCAATATTATCAACTCCTTGCAGAGCCTGCCAGTCGTTTTTTTGAGAGTGTTTTTAAGGAAAACAATGACCTTTGCAAAAAAGATGACTCTTATGATGCCAAACAACATCCGTATATGATTCAATAACAGCAAAGCAGCTTTTCGACATTGTTTTAGGAAGAGCTGCTTTGTTGTCAATTGAATTGGGCTAATTGCTTTTTAGATGAAAGGGGAATAGGCATGAAATATGTAAATGAATTGCTGTCGATAAAATATCCAATACTTCAGGGCGGCATGGGAAATATCAGTAATGCCCATCTGACAGCAGCTGTTTCGAACGCCGGCGGGCTTGGGACAATTGGCTGCGGTACGATGACACCAGAGCAGGTTGAGGCGATTATTCTGGAAACCAAGGAAAAAACGAATAAACCTTTTGCTATTAATATTCCAATTAATGTTAGTCCTTTTACAGAAGAAATGGTTCAATTGGTCATCAAACTTAAAATACCGGTGGTTTCATTGTCTGCCGGAAATCCCGCTCCTTATATCGCTCGTTTTCATCAACATGACATAAAAGTCATTGTTATTGTGGCTGCTGTAAAACACGCACAAAAAGCAGAAGAGGCTGGTGCTGATGTATTGGTTGCGGAAGGTTTTGAGGCAGCAGGTATCAATTCCAATCTGGAATTGACCACATTTGCACTGATCCCGCAAATTTGCAAACATGTTTCGATTCCTGTTTTGGCAGCAGGGGGAATTGGCGATGGGCACGGTTTGGCGGCGGCATTGATGTTAGGAGCGGCAGGCGTGCAAATGGGAACACGCTTGATTGCCACGAAGGATGCTCCGTTTCATTCTATTTATAAACAAAGACTAATTGATGCTGCCGATAATGAAACGGTGATTTTAGGCCGGTCGGTTGGACAAGTCCGTAGAGTGCTTAAATCCGGGTATGCGAAACAAATCATTGATTTGGAGCGTCAAGGTTTGTCAGAGGAACAATATCGTCAGATGACATCGGAGGATTTCCATTTGAAAGGTGCTTTAAATGGCGATAGTGAAAATGGCTTCATGAACAGCGGTCAAATTGCCGGGCTTATCGAAGATATTCCGACAGTACAGGAATTAGTAGATGGAATGATGAGGGAAGCAAAAGCTGTCATGGAGGAGCGCTTAAGCCTGTTCACATTTTAACTGTTTATTGAAAGGAGTTCTGGGATGGGAAACATGGACAAGGGGTTTAATCTTATGAGGGTTGTTACGGATGGCGTGGTGCCTCCTCCGTGTGATCAGACGTTGCAGTTGAAGGTGACCTCAGCATGTGATGGAGTCGCGCGTGGGATTTGGAGTGTTGATGATCAGTTCATGAACGGACTCGGAGTGGCAATGGGCGGCTTTGTTTCATCAGCAGCAGACATCATGATGGCCTATGCGGTTGCTTCCAAAATAAATGAAGGTGAGAGTTTTACTTCTATTGATTTACATACAACCTTTCATCGGCCAATTTTAAAAGGAGAGGTTATGGTCGAGGCCAGGGTTGAAAAAATGGGCAGAAAGGTTGCCTATGTCATTGCAGATTTATTTCAAAATGAAAAGAAAGCAGCGAGTGTTGTGTCTTCTGTGATGATTATTAGTGAATAAATTCGAGCTATCGGGACTCAGCCCCGATAGCTTTTTTTAGTTCAAAAAAATTAAAATATTAAAACTGCTGTTTAAAAAGAAATTGAATTGGGAAATTTTATTGAAGTATGGTTAATTTTAACAACAAATAGAGGGAATTTGAAGGAGGCCGCGAAATGCTATTAGTTCCTCGTGAGATTGATAAACTTATGATTGTTGTCGCAGCAGATCTTGCCAAAAGAAGGAGAGAAAGAGGATTGAGATTAAACTATCCTGAAGCTGTTGCACTGATAACATATGAAGTGCTGGAAGGAGCAAGAGATGGAAAAACAGTGGCTGAATTGATGGAATATGGTGCGACCATTTTAAAACGCGAAGATGTGATGGAGGGAATTCCAGATATCATTGACGATGTACAGGTGGAAGCGACTTTTCCCGATGGAACAAAATTAGTCACTGTACATGATCCAATTCGATAAGAAACAGCAGGAGGGATAACCCAATGGAGATGGAACCAGGTCAATTGTTTTTAAAAGAAGAACCGATTATTTGTAACGAAGGAAGAGATCTTTTCAAGATGAAGGTAACCAATACAGGAGATCGCCCGGTCCAAATCGGTTCACACTTTCATTTTTATGAAGTGAATGAATCCCTAAAATTTGATAGGGAAGAAGCCTTTGGAAAACGGTTAAATGTCCCTGCCGGTGCGGCGGTTCGTTTCGAACCAGGTGATGAAAAGGAAGTTGAATTGGTTAGTTTTGCAGGAGAACGTAAGGTGTATGGCTTTAACAATAAAACCGATGGGACTCTTGAAAGCGGGGGGAATCAATGAGTTTTGAAATGCCGCGTAAACAGTATGCGCAAATGTACGGACCGACTACTGGTGATTCAATACGGTTGGCCGATACAGATTTGATTATTCAAATTGAAAAGGATCATACCGTCTATGGTGAAGAAGTGGTCTTTGGTGGCGGTAAAGTAATCAGAGACGGAATGGGTCAGCATCCTCTGGTCACCAGAGGAGAAGGTATTCCGGATGTGGTGATTACGAATGCGGTGATTTTAGATTATACCGGAATTTACAAGGCCGATCTTGCAATTCGTGATGGAAAGATTTCTGGTATCGGAAAAGCCGGTAACCCATTGATCATGGATGGTGTGGATATTATCATCGGTACTTCCACTGAAATCATTGCAGGTGAAGGAATGATTGTAACAGCCGGGGGAATTGATACACATGTACATTTTATCAACCCGGCACAAGTGGAGGTCGCCCTTACAGCGGGGCTAACTACTTTAATTGGTGGAGGTACAGGCCCTACTGCAGGATCAAGGGCAACAACGGCCACTCCCGGCGAGTGGAATATTCACCGTATGCTCGAATCGGTAGAAGGTCTCCCAATAAATGTGGGACTAACAGGTAAGGGTCAGGCTGCAACAGAAGAACCTTTAGCAGAGCAAGTTAGGGCAGGTGTCATCGGTCTTAAAGTTCATGAAGACTGGGGGGCAACGGCCTCTGCCATTGATCATGCATTAAGAGTTGCTGACAAATATGACGTTCAAGTGGCACTTCATGCGGACACGTTAAATGAAGGTGGATTTGTTGAAAATACGATGGCCGCTATTAAAGATAGGGTTATTCACATGTATCATACAGAAGGGGCTGGAGGAGGGCATGCACCCGATTTGATTAAATCAGCAAGCTTCATGAATGTCTTACCTTCCTCTACCAATCCAACATGTCCGTATACTATTAATACCATCGACGAACACTTGGATATGCTAATGGTTTGTCATCATTTAAATCCTTCCGTACCAGAGGATATTGCCTTTGCCGATTCAAGGATTCGCAAAGAGACCATTGCCGCAGAAGATATTCTTCAGGATATGGGGATTTTTAGCATGACAAGCTCTGATGCACAGGCGATGGGTCGCGTTGGTGAGGTTGTCATCCGAACATGGCAGGTCGCTGATAAAATGAAAAAACAAAGAGGATTATTAGAAGGAGATCGTGAGCTTTCAGACAATAACCGTGCTAAGCGATATATTGCAAAATATACGATTAATCCTGCGATTACCCATGGAATTTCCGATTATATTGGTTCCATTGAGGTAGGAAAGATTGCTGATTTGGTCATTTGGTCCCCAGCATTTTTTGGAGTGAAACCAGAACTAGTCCTCAAGAGTGGATTGATTGTCCACGGTATGATGGGGGATGCAAACGCGTCAATTCCGACACCACAGCCGGTAATTAGCCGTCCGATGTATGCCGCAACAGGAAAAGCATTAGCAAAAAGCTCGATTACATTTGTATCACAAGCAGCCTATGAAGGGAAAGTTCATGAAAAACTTGGTCTGGAAAAAATGATCCTCCCTGTAAAGGGAATCCGTAAATTAACGAAAAAAGACATGAAACTTAATTCGGAAACACCTGAGTTGTCAGTTGATCCGCAAACATATGAGGTTAGAGTCAATGGCGAGCTTATCACATGTGACCCCGTTGATAAGGTACCAATGGGACAACGATATTTCTTATTTTAGAGGTGAAGCGCATGTTAATTGAAAGAATAGAAACCAATATTGAAGAAATGGAAAAGGAAGAGATTTTTAGAAGGCATATTGAAAAAGTCTACTTGGAAAGTGCGAATCTTGTAAAACGGATTCAAAGAGTAACAACGGACCATGGCAGGGAAATTGGCATCCGCCTAAAGGATCCGCGTGACCTTGTTGCAGGCGATGTTTTATATATGGATGAAAAAAATATAATTGTCGTTGATGTGGTCGCGGATGATTTGTTGGTGATCAGTCCGCGTAATTTAAGGGAAATGGGAAACATTGCTCATCAATTAGGGAACCGCCATCTTCCTGCCCAATTTGAAGGGGACGAAATGATGGTTCAATACGATTACCTAGTGGAAGAACTTTTAAAAGAACTTAAGATTCCTTATAAGCGGGAAGAGCGAAAGGTAAAGCAGGCATTTCGCCATATTGGTCATAGTCATGGAGCATAAGTTCCTATCACTTTTTCAGTTATGTGATTCTAATTTTCCAACCGGTGCTTTTAGTCATTCATACGGCCTTGAAAGCTATATTCAAGAAAATGCTGTACATAATACGGAAACATTTTCACAGTGGCTTCAGGTTTATATAAAAGAGCAGCTCATCTTTTCTGATGGGCTTGCAAGTCAACTTGTTTATCAAGCACTGGAAGAGGAAGATTTTCAGAAAATCTGGAAGCTGGATCGATTATTGGCGGTGCAAAATTTACCCCGTGAAACAAGGGAAGGCACTCAAAGAATGGGTGAGCGAATGTTAAACCTGGTGCAATCATTATTTGATGCACCAATTCTTTCCGTTTACAGAAAAAGGATTGAGACAAAGCAATCCTTTGGTCACCCATCCATTGTTTTTACAATGGTTGCCAATCACCTTGGTGTGCCATCACCAACGACCCTTTTATTTTATTTGTATTCCGTTGTTTCAGGTATTGTCCAAAATGCAGTGCGAGGCATCCCATTAGGACAGACGGCTGGACAAATCATTCTTCGCGACGTCCAAACCGTTTTGGCCGAGGCCGTCCAAACGATTCAACAGTTGGACGAAGAGGATTTTGGAATCGTTTCACCGGGGATTGAGTTATCTCAAATGAGGCACGAGCGTGTAAATATTAGAATTTTTATGTCATAAAAAATGAAAGGATGTTTTTAATGGAACCAATTAAAATCGGTGTAGGTGGACCTGTTGGAGCAGGAAAAACCATGTTAGTTGAGAAGTTGACACGGCATTTGAAGGATGAAATAAGCATGGCAGTTGTCACGAATGATATTTATACAAAAGAGGATGCAAAATTTTTAATGCAAAATGGAGTCCTTCCGGTTGACCGCATTATTGGTGTTGAAACAGGTGGATGTCCACATACGGCCATTCGCGAAGATGCTTCGATGAATTTTGCCGCCATCAATGAATTAATAGAGAAACACCCGGATGTAGAACTGATCTTTGTTGAAAGCGGGGGCGATAATTTAGCTGCAACTTTCAGCCCGGAATTGGTTGATTTCTCCATCTATATTATTGATGTGGCACAAGGAGAGAAAATACCGCGAAAAGGAGGTCAGGGGATGATTAAATCCGATTTATTTATTATTAATAAAACGGATTTGGCACCGCATGTTGGTGCAAGTCTTGACGTCATGGAGTCTGACACAAAAGTGTTTCGCGGAGACAAACCATTTGCTTTTACCAATTTAAAAGATAATTCCGGCTTGGATAATGTCATTGATTGGTTAAAGCAAAATGCTTTATTAAAAGGATTGGCTTAGTATGGGTGATTGGACAGGTATTCTTCACCTAGATGCTGAGAACAGAAGCGGTAAAACCGTTGCAAAAAATGTATATTTTCAGGGTGCATTTAAAGTGATGCGCCCTATTTACCATGATGAAACTGGACAGCCCTGCTACTATTTATTAAACCCGGGCGGCGGCTATTTAGATGGAGATCGTTATAAAATGAAAATTTCCTTGGAGGAAAACGCTCGGGTAACATTAACAACACAATCAGCTACAAAAGTTTATAGAACACCGAGAGAGCATGCCTATCAAGAGGCAGAGTTTATTCTTCGGGCAGGCAGCTACCTTGAATATATCCCTGATCCCTTGATTGCATATCAGAATGCTCATTATAAACAAAAAAATGTGATTCGAATGGATAAAACAGCAACACTTCTCTATTCGGATATTATTACACCGGGCTGGTCACCAGAAGGCGAGCATTTCAGCTATAAAACCATCCAGTTATTGAACGAAATCTATATGGATGATGAATTAGTAGTGTATGATCACATAAAATTAAAACCCGAAATTCAAAATTTAAGGGGACTTGGATACATGGAGGGATTTTCCCATTTAGGTTCGATGATTGTAATCGGTGAGCAATCCAATATTGCCTTGCAGGATCAGTTATATTCTAAGATTGAATTGAATACAAATGATTATAAAGTTGGACTATCCTCTCTTCCAGTTCCAGGCTTTACGATTCGTGTGTTAGCTAATTCCACACAAGTAATCGAAAAAATGTTCTCAGAATTTCATCATATCATCAGTCAGGAATGGTTTCATAAAAAGCCGTGTTTTCTAAGGAAATACTAACGCTTTAATCCGGCAATCGGAAATTGGTTGCCGGTTTTTTATAGATAGAAAAAAGTATTTAGGGGAGGGAAACAATATGGATGTTACTTTATATTCAGTATTGGCTTTAGGTTTTGTTTTGGGTATCAGACATGCCATGGAACCGGATCATGTTATCGCAGTTTCAACGATTGCAAGTCAAAGTAAAAAGCTTTGGCAAGCCTCACTTGCAGGCGTCTTTTGGGGAATTGGGCATACAGCGACATTATTTATTATTGGGATTATTTTGATTTTGTTAAAAAATGATATTCCAGAAAAATGGTCACTTACATTAGAATTTTTGGTGGGAATCATGCTGGTATATTTAGGTGTAGCAGCCATGCTATCGATTCGAAAAAATCGAGATCATTCTCATCATGATGATGTACATAATTCATCGACTCTAAAAAAGCCTGCTTATTATAAATCTCTATTCATCGGTCTTGTTCATGGCCTTGCCGGCAGTGCTGCCATGGTTCTTCTGACTATGAGTACTGTTCATTCTGTATGGCAGGGTGCATTGTATATTTTAGTATTTGGATTAGGAACCGTAGTCGGAATGTTAATTTTTACAACTATTATTGGAATTCCTTTTATATTAAGCATGAAACGAATTGTTGCAGGGAGAACACTTATATTAGCAACAGGTGCCCTAAGTACAATTTTTGGGTTTTACTATATGTATAATTTAGGTGTAAATGAAGCTTTATTTAAACTTTGGATTTAATCTGGGATACAAGTCTGAATTTAAGGGGAACCTTTTTCAAAGGCTATTTTCGCATAGATTGTTGTTTTTCGTATAAGTTCATCAACCCGTTTAACAAAATGCTTCGTGGCATCTTTTCTTAAAAAACATTTGCGAAAATTGCCTAGTAACTTAAGGATTTGACCCTTATTAAGATCCAAAAGCAACAAGGTTTACGAAAAGAGCCTTATCAATAGAAGGGAGGAAGATGTATGTTTGAAAATTTTGAGGTAAATCGTCTATTTGAGGGGCATGCACATGAACAACCTCATTTTTCATTAAATATACAAGGTCATGATTATAAGGGGATGGTTCATGATGGAAAAATCCAATGGTACCATCCACATCCGAAACAAAAGGTTAAAAAAGAATATTTAGCTTCTATTGAATCACAGGTTTTTGATTTAATGAGTGAACATCTAGAATCATAAAAGAAAGCATCCCGTTTGATTATCGGGATGCTTTTTTCGATTTTAAAATGAAGGAAGTACCTTCCTCGCACAGATGAAAAGCCAAGTGCAAAATACAAAAGGCATGGTCAGTGCAGGAAGTCCATAAGGCAGAAGCCATGTAACAATACTTGCGGTAATCGGAACAGTTAAACAAGCAGCGATAATACCAAATAGTAATTCATTCCGATCATTATCCTTAAAAACGATCGATACTGCTATGATGGTTAAAATGGCATTATAACCATAAAGGCCCATAAAAATTAAGCTATGCTCACCACCAAGTAAGTAGGATGTAATGAGGGCAGCCAGATTCCCGATTATGGCATAAACCCCTAATTTCCATCCAGCCCAAAATACGGCAACAAATAATAGGAAACCGGAAAAGGTATTATCTAGAAAAAAAATTTGCCCGATTCCGTTCACAGCGCCGTCAAGCCAATTTGTTTCTCCTTTTATATTTAGGGTCCAATTGGATAAAGATTGCGGAGTGAGATTAGGGCTTATCTTAAAGGATACCAAACGATAGGTAGTAAGTAGCCAAAACCAGGTTAGAACGATAAAAGGAAAGGTAAGAATTGGGATTTTAGTTGGATTCATGAGATAAATCATTGCAGCTGTAAATAAAGCTGCAATTGCAGATCCAGCCAGGGCAATTGCCCATCGATCATTGCCGCTTAAAAATAAGAATAGGGCCATTCCTGTTAGGACGGAGTTATATCCATACAGCCCTTGACTAACACTTTCCTGGTCTGCGCCGCCTGTTTTTCCGATTAATGTTCCAATAATAGCAGAAAAAAGGGCGATGATTCCTAAAGAATACGATGAAATGGTGATTGCTAGCAAAATAATAAATCCAGATACTGCGTTTTCAATCAAAATTACCTGAGAGATTCCTTTTAATGTAGATGTTATCAACCATTTCATTGTTCCCCTGTTAAATAAATTATTTAAATCATTATGAATGGCTATCACTTCCTTACAGGGGTGGTAAAAATGTTTTATAAAGCAATGTGGATTCGAATCATTAATAAATTTTCCCATCAGCAGTAAAAAGTATTCGAATAGTTATTGGGAGAAAAATATAACAAAAAACCTTCTAAAATATTAAAAAGCTTGTAGACTAGTCTAGAACCTAGATTTCATCTACAAGCTTAATTAAAAAGTAAATTATTTCATTGCATTAAAACTTACCGCTAATTTTGCGCCAACAATTGCATTGTTTTTAACAAGAGCAATATTTGCATCTAAACTTTTTCCTTCGGTTAGTTCTTTCACTTTCCCAAGCATGAAAGGTGTTACCTCTTTGCCGGAAATATGTTTTTCTTCTGCTTCTTTTAATGCGGTTTCGATTACATTATTGATCGTTTGCTCATCCATTGCATGTTCTTCAGGAATTGGATTGGCAATAACGGCACCGCCTTTAAGATTTAAATCCCATTTTACTTTTAACGTAGAGGCGATCGTTTCTACATCATCAGCACGTAAGTTTAAAGAGAATTCACTTGTTCGAGTATAGAAGGCAGGAAGTACATCAGTTTGATAGCCAATTACTGGGACACCTTTTGTTTCAAGATACTCCATTGTTAATCCTAAATCTAAAATCGATTTGGCACCAGCGCAAATAACGGCCACATTTGTTTGTCCAAGTTCTTCCAAGTCCGCTGAGATATCCATGGTTGTTTCGGCACCACGGTGCACACCGCCAATACCACCGGTAACAAAGATGTTGATTCCTGCTGCCTCAGCACAAATCATTGTCGCAGCAACTGTTGTTGCTCCCAGTTTTTTTGTTGCAATTAAATAAGCTAAATCGCGTCTAGATGCTTTAGCTACATTTGAACTTTTACCGAACATTTCTAATTCTTCATCGGACAAACCGATTTTAATTTTTCCATCCACGATTGCAATCGTTGCCGGAACGGCGCCGTTATCACGGATGATTTGTTCTACTTCACGAGCGGTTTTGACATTTTGCGGATAGGGCATCCCGTGAGAGATAATGGTTGATTCTAAAGCAACAATTGGTTTTCCTTGTTCCTTAGCAGTACGTACTTCTTCGGATAATTCAATATATTGTTTCATGATAATTCCTCCATGTCTTTTAATAGTTTTTCAGCTGATAAATCCTGTCGGACAGTATAAGGGGATTCAAGAGTTTTGGCGGCATTTATATTGCCGGCTTTCGCGATTTCAGGTAAAGATTTCCCCTCCAACCAGGTGTATATAACCGCAGATGAGAAGGCATCTCCTGCCCCTGTAACATCGATAATTTCCTTTAGTTCAAAGGAGGGAACATGGAAAATTCCTTCTTTTTTATTACCAATCATCGAACCATTTTTACCATTGGTAATAATCACATTTGATATACCGAGTGATAACCAATTTTCTAATGTCTGTTTCCAGTCTTCTTCATTTTCAATTTCAGTATGGAAGTATGATTCCGATTCATCACGGTTTGTAATTAACCATGATACACCATCTAAATTATCTGGTAATCGATTCATCTTTGGTGATGAAACAGGTATTAAAACCATCGGAATGTCATGACTTTTCGCAAAATGGCATAAAAATTGAATCGTTTCATTTGGACAGTTTAAATCAGCCACAATACATTTTGCTTGGCTTAATAGGACGTCATGTTTAAGAAGTAACTCAGGTGTGATTGCTTCGTAGACTTCCATATCTGCTAACGCAATAATTAATTCTCCGTTTGAATCCAAGACAGCCGTGTAAGATCCAGTAGATCTTTCAGGAAATTGGGTCACAGTTTCTAAGTTCATATAAAGTGAGGATGCTTCCTCAATAAAGGACCAGTCCTTATCATCACCGCTTGTTGAGATAAGATCCACTTCCATTCCAAGCCGTCCCAGATTTTCTGCTATATTTCTTGCTACCCCACCTGCATTCTGAGTGGCATAAATAGGATTAGAAGTACCTAACTGTGCTTTATCTTTCACATGGAATTTACGGTCAATATTTGCTCCGCCGATACAAATTACATGCTGCGATTCACTTAAAATATAGGCTCTGCCTAAAATCTTTCCTTTTTTGGTTAAACCGGAAATCATATTTGCGACGGAGGGCCTTGATAAGCCTAATGTTTCAGCAAGCTCTTGCTGCGAAACATAGGGGTTCTTTCGAATTAAATCCAAAATTAATTGTTCTTTCTCATTCATTTTTTCAGGCACAAAACTCACCCCGTTCCTAAACAGTCGATTTATTTTGGACTAAAGGTTTTTGCTTCTTTCAGAGTTTCAGGAACTTTTACTTTACCTGATTTAATTTTTTCAACCCATTCCTTGACGGCTGCATTAATTTTTTCTTTGTTAGGAGCTTTCTCATTGATCGGTGCTAAGCCAACACCATCCTCTGCTAAGCCATATAATGCAACTTTGCCGCCAGGGAATTTTCCATCTTTTGCTTTCTGAGATAGGTCTTGTACAGCGACATCTACACGTTTAAGCGCTGAAGTAAGTACAACATTCGGACCCATATCGGATTGATCCCGGTCAACCCCAATTACCCAAATTTGTTTGTTAGGGTCTTTTTTCTTTAGGTCATTAGCTTCCTTGAATACGCCAACACCCGTTGCCCCAGCAGCGTGAAAGATTACATCTGCGCCTGTTGAATACATTTTAGAAGCAATTGCTTGACCTACTTCGGCCTTGTTAAATGCACCTGCAAATTGGACGTCGACTTTTACTTCTGGTTTTGCAGCCTTAACGCCTGCTATAAAGCCAGATTCAAATCGATCAATTACAGGGATATTCATACCTCCAATAAATCCTACATGGTTAGATTTTGTTGAAAGAGCAGCCGCTATACCCGCTAGGAAACCTGCTTCTTGCTCTTTAAAAAGAATACTTGCCGTGTTTGGCTGTTTAACCTCCGCATCAACGATGGCAAATTTGGTATCTTTTTGCTGCTTTGCAATTTCTTCAACAGCATTTGGCATTAAGAAGCCAATCCCATATACCAAGTCAAACCCTTGACGAACAAGTGTATTTAAGTTGGTGGTATAATCGGCATCAGATTGAGATTGAAGGTAGTCATAGCCGCCTTTGCCTTTTGTCAGGCCATTTTTCTTTCCGAATTTTTCAAGTCCTTCCCATGAAGACTGGTTAAAGGATTTATCATCGACACCACCGATATCCGTAACCATTGCTACAGAGAAGGTTTTTCCTTTGGCATTTTCGTTGTCATTGCTTTTTCCGCACGCACCTAATAGTGTGCCCGCGGCCAGAACAAGTGATAACGCCATTCCAATTTTACGTTTTTTCAATTTATGTTCCCCCTTATGATGCATTCTTAAACAATTGTTTTATTTTTAAACTTATGTTTGAATTATACTTCTATTAATTTATTTGGTCAACTTTATATAAAAGAAAGATAATTTAGACATTTCCCTTTTTCTAATCATACTTTCCCGCTATAATCAACATTAAATAAAAGATAGAAAGAGGATAATATTCATGCAAAAAGATTTAATGGCGAAACGAATTGCGATTACCGGATCAAGGAAAATAGAAGAAATCAGCACTCTTATTGAAAAACAAGGCGGCATTCCGGTTGTTCGGCCTTTACAAGGAACAGTACTTTTATCAGAGAAGGAAGTAGAACCGGACCTAATGAGGTTTGTTCGTGATGGAGCGGATTGGGTAATTTTTACGACTGGAATGGGAACATCCACTCTCTATGAATTGGCTAAGAAAATGGGTGTGGAAAAAGAGTTTTTACAAATTATTCGTCAATCTAAAGCCGCATCAAGAGGTTATAAAACCCTATCAGCCTTAAAGGAACTAGGTGTAAAACCCGTTGCCGTTGACCAGGATGGGACAACTGGTGGATTAATTAAATCGCTGGAAATGTTTGATTTAAATGGTAAAAAAGTGATGGTCCAACTTCATGGGGAACAGGCACCAACATTGATTAAGTTTCTTGAAGATAAAGGGGCTTCAGTATTAAAATTGCTTCCTTACATTCATATTGCTCCAGAAGCTGAAACTGTTGCTACCATCTGTGATGAATTAATAACTAATACGCTGGATGCGGTATGTTTTACGACTGCAAACCAAGTTCGTTCTTTATTTGATTTTGCAAAAGAAAAAGGCTGGGTTGAGGAAATTTTGGATGCTTTTCAGACCAATACTCTTGCTGTTGCAGTAGGTAAGGTCACTGCTGAAGCGTTAAGAGAAGAAGCGATAGACAGAGTAATTACTCCTGTAAATGAAAGAATGGGTGCGATGGTGATTGAACTATCTCGTTACTATCGGAACAATGTAAAAAAGTAAATATCGTAGAAATGTAAAAACGACAGGTGCGAAACACCAGTCGTTTTTTAATGATTCCGCTCAATATATCAAGGAAAACTCCCCAAAATAACGCTATAATGAATAATAGAATTCGCATGGAAGCAAGGAGGAGTCCTCCCTGAACACAATAAAAATATCACTTCAGACGAAAATCTTCGGGCTGGTACTGTCACTTGGGTTATTATTAATCCTTTTGCTGACGGTTTTTTTCAGCTATATGGAAAGCAAACAAATTGAAGAAAACAAAGGGAGAATGGCATTAGAGATTTCAAAAACGGTATCATTCATTCCTACCATTATCGAGTCTTTTCAAACAAGTAGTCCTTCCAAAACAATCCAGCCATTAGCAGAAAAAATTCGCAAAGAAACAGGTGCTGAATTTGTTGTGATCGGAAATAAAGACGGAACAAGATATTCCCATCCTTTAAAAACGTTTATCGGAAAGAAAATGAAGGGTGGAGATAACGAAAGGGCTCTTCAAAACGGGAAGTATTATGTATCAAAGGCTAAGGGGACACTTGGCCCTTCCATTAGAGGGAAATCTCCTATTTTCAATCAAAATGGAGAGATTATTGGAATTGTTTCTGTTGGATTTTTATTGGAAGATATCCATCAACAAATTATGAATAATGTGACCAAAGTTTTGTACGTCTCACTTTTCGCTATTATGATATCATTATTCGGAAGTATCCTGCTTGGCCGTAATATTCGCAAAGATACCATGGGACTTGAACCCTATGAAATTGCCCGGCTGTATAAAGAAAAAAATGCCATCTTGCATGCGGTAAAAGAAGGTATTCTTGCGATTGATCAAACAGGAATTATTACGACCATGAACCAACCCGCTAAAAAACTCTTAAACATTCATGGTTCTGTCCGTCATATGAAGGTGGATGGTCTGTTTCCATTAGACAACTTATATGAAGTATTAAGAACGGGAAGCCCTCAAATTGATAAAGAAATGAACTGGAAAGATAAAACCGTAATCGTCAGCTGCACACCAGTATACGATGAAAATGAAATTAGCGGAGTGGTCGCATCTTTCCGGGATAAAACCGAAATAGAGCAAATGCTGAACACGATTTCGGAGGTGAAAAGTTATTCCGAAGACCTTCGGGCACAAACACATGAATTCACGAACAAATTATACGTGCTATTAGGTCTGCTCCAGTTAGGAGAATACAACCAAGCCATTGAAATGCTCCAATTGGAAACACAAACACTTCAATTTCAGAATTCTGTTGTATTTAATCAATTAAAGGATACAAAAATCCAGGCCATCCTTTTAGGGAAATTGGGGAAAGCATCGGAAAAGAAGGTTCACTTTGAAATTGCTTCGGACAGTTATTTGGAACCGTTGCCGCCTCATATAAAACTGTCCAATTTAATTGTCATCCTCGGAAATTTAATCGATAATGCCTTTGAGGCCGTATATGACCTTGAATTTCCAAGTGTTAAATTTTTTGCAACGGATATTGGCAGTGACATCATTTTTGAGATTGCGGATAATGGAAACGGAATTAGTGAAAATGAATTACCGCTTCTATTTCAAAAGGGTTTTACTACAAAGGATGGAACGGAAACGAGGGGTTATGGCCTTTCAAATGCTGAAGAGGCAGTAATAGAGATGGGTGGAATGATTGAGGTACAAAGCAGTGGGAGGAGTGGGACTGTTTTTACCGTATATCTTCCTAAAGACAACGATAGGGGGGCAGGATATTGAATAATATCAAGGTAGTGATTGCAGAAGACGATTTCCGAATAGCAGATATTCACGAAAAATTTTTACAAAAATTTAAGCAAATTGAAGTAGTTGGTAAAGCGTTGAATGGGGAGCAAACCTTACAATTAATAAAAAATGAACAGCCTGATTTACTCCTTTTGGATGTATACATGCCGGATATGCTTGGAGCCGAGCTCCTTCCTATTATCCGTGAGAGCTCCCCAAAAATGGGGATTATTATGGTTACAGCTGCAACCGATAAAGTCTTTCTTGAAAAGGCGATAAGCTATGGAGTAGAAAATTATTTAATCAAACCAGTTAACAGGGAGCGCTTTGATGAGGTGATTTTCGAATATATTAAAAAACACACGCTGTTAATGTCAAACCAAGAGGTAAATCAAAGCTATGTTGACCTTTTATTTGGAAAAAATAAAATGGAAAGGTCAGGAAAAAGCACAGGATTGCCAAAAGGAATTGATGAAATCACGCTTGGAAAAGTGAAGGCGGTTTTATATGAAAAAAGAGACGGTCTTTCAGCAGAAGAAGTGGGACAGGAAATTGGTGCATCCAGGATTACGGCTCGCCGATATTTGGAATATTTAGCGTCGATCAAAGAGGCAAAAGCAGAAGTGGTTTATGGAATTGTGGGTAGACCAGAAAGGAAATATTATCCAATATAAAAGAGGATTGCAAGATCATGTAATCCTCTCATGATTTCAATTGGAAAAATACCCAATCGTGTGAACAAAATGTACAAAATACCATTTAATTTACGATATTAACATTATTTTGGAAACGTTTTCACCTCAGAAAATTTTGATTATTATTAATTTACTAACAAAAGGGGTGAAGACAATGCTTGCAACTTTAGGATTTTTAATGATTATTAGTTTCATGATTTTAATTATGACAAAACGTCTGTCTGCCATGATCGCTCTAATGGTAGTTCCAGTTGCCTTTGCCTTAATCGGCGGGTTTGGCAAGGAAATGGGTCCTATGGCATTAGAAGGGATCAAAAGTGTTGCACCAACTGGAATTATGATTTTGTTTGCGATTCTCTTTTTTGGAATTATGATTGATGCGGGAGTATTTGATCCGATTATTCAAAAAATCTTACAAGTGGTGAAGGGTGACCCAGTAAAAATAGCAATTGGTACAGCCGTACTTGCATTATTAATCTCCCTTGATGGAGATGGAACAACCACTTATATGATTACCATTTCCGCGATGCTTCCTTTGTACAAACGAATTGGGATGAAGCCGTTGGTTTTAGCGGGGATTGCAGTATCAGCTTCAGGAGTAATGAACCTGCTTCCATGGGGAGGTCCTACTGCCAGGGTAATGACGGCATTACATCTTGAAATGGGAGATGTATTTACTCCGGTTATTCCAAGTATGATTGGCGGCGTGTTGTTTGTATTGTTTATGGCATACTGTCTTGGTAGAAAAGAGCGTAAACGGATAGGAGTATTGGAAATTGATCATTCGACAATGGCGTTGATGGCAGCTACAACAGAGGATGCATACCTTAAACGTCCAAAGTTAATCCTAGTTAACTATATGCTTACAATTTTACTTTTAGTTGCGTTAATTCAAGAAGTCCTTCCGACAACTGTACTGTTTATGATTGGTTTTGCAATCGCTATCACGATCAATTATCCGAATTTGAAAGAACAAAAAGAACGAATCATGCACTATGCGGATAATGCCTTATCTGTAGTTTCAATGGTATTTGCAGCCGGTATTTTTACTGGAATTCTTACAGGGACAAAAATGGTGGATGCGATGGCAAGTAGCATGATTTCTCATATTCCTGATGCACTTGGTTCACACTTTGCGCTAATCACGGCCATTATTAGTGCTCCATTTACCTTCTTTATGTCTAATGATGCATTTTACTACGGAGTATTACCTTTGCTGGCAAAAGCAGCAAGCGGGTTTGGAATTGACCCTGCGATGATTGGACGAGCATCATTACTAGGATTACCAGTCCATCTATTAAGTCCGCTCGTTCCTTCTACTTATTTATTAGTAGGGATGGTTGGCGCCGATTTCGGTGATTTACAGCGCTCTTTCTTAAAATGGGCTTGTGGTTCAACAGTGGTCATGATTTTAGTTGCCCTCGTTTTAACGATTATTCCATTCTAAAAAAAGAGCTCCTATAAATAGGGGCTCTTTTGGACTTTGTAAAATTCAGGAGAATCATATGTATATATTTTTTCAAATTTTATTGAATGTTGTTTTACCTGTATTTCTTTTAATAGGGGCAGGTGTATTCCTGCATCGGAAATTTCACTTTGACATGAACACGCTATCAAAATTAAATACGTATTTTTTAATGCCGGCAGTCAGTTTTTCAAATATTTATCAAAATAATGTGGGGGGAAAAACACTCCTGCATATCCTTGGATTTTTATGCTTACAAGCTCTATGCTTGATGGTCATCAGTACGCTCATTTCTAAGGCAGCCAAATTTGATAACGGTTTATCGTCAACTTTTAAAAATAGCATAGTTCTCAATAACTCTGGAAATTTTGGTCTTCCTGTCAGCCAGCTGGTATTTCATCAAAACCCATTAGGCGCATCCATCCAAATCATTGTGATGATTTTTCAAAATTTGCTTACCTATACCTACGGGCTGCTGAATTCTGTTTCCGTTGATGGCGGAAAAATAAAAGCAATGAAAGAGTTTCTGAAGAACCCGGTTATCTATGCTTTTTTGTTAGGACTGCTGCTTCACACCTTTCATATAAAAATACCTGAATTTTTGTGGTCACCTGTTAAAAATACATCTAATGCTTTTCTGGCAGTGGCGCTTGTAACGCTAGGGGCACAAAGTGCTTTTCTAAAAATTACACGGTTTTCTTTACCGCTGGTTTTAAGTCTCGTTGGCCGGCTTATTCTTTCTCCGGCTATCGCTCTTCTAATTATTTATACGTTAAAATTGGATGGTACGACAGCGCAGGCTTTGTTTATTGCAAGTTCTTTCCCAACTTCCAGAAACAGTGCGCTTTTCGCATTAGAATACGATAATCATCCGGAATACGCTGCACAAGTGGTATTGATGTCAACGATGTTCAGCATGGTTACCGTAACAACAGTTGTGTTTTTATCCTCAATTTTATTTTAGTTATCTTTTTACTTGATTTAAGCGCTGGAAAGGTAATAGAGAGGATGTTTTTAAACGGATGTGTTAAAATATTCATGTAATTCTGTTAAAGGATGTGTCGGGTGTGAAATACATAAACATTGCCAATACTGATTTAAAAGTTTCAAATATGATTATGGGGAATATGCGCTTAACTCAGCTTTCTTTGCCAGAAGCGGAAAAATTAATCCGGACAGCTATGGAGGAAGAAATCAATTTTTTTGATCACGCAGATATTTACGGAGAAGGGCAATGTGAGGAAATTTTTTCAGATGCCATTCAGATGAATTCAAAAATCCGGGAAAAAATGATTTTGCAAAGTAAGTGCGGAATTCGGGCTGGTGAAGGCTATTTTGATTTTTCCAAGGAGCATATCTTAAAGTCTGTCGACGGTATTTTAAAAAGGTTAAAAACCGATTATCTGGATATTTTGCTGCTTCACCGCCCAGATCCATTAATGGAGCCTGAAGAGGTGGCAGAGGCGTTTGAGGAACTTTATACAAGTGGTAAGGTTAAGTATTTTGGGGTATCGAACCATAATCCGGCACAGATTGCCTTATTGCAAAAGTACATACCTTATAAGTTAATCGTCAACCAAGTCCAGTTAAGTGTCGCCCATACTCCGATTATTGATTCGGGCATTGCTTTAAATATGAAGATTGACCAATCGGTTAACCGCGATAGCAGTGTTTTAGAATATTGCCGTTTGAATGACATCACCATGCAGGCATGGTCACCATTCCAGCATGGCTTCTTTGATGGAGTATTTTTTGGAGATCAGGAGCGTTTTCCAGAGTTGAATAAAACCATCGACTTGATTGCAAAGAAGTATGGTGTTACGAATACCGCAATTGCAGTGGCTTGGATTACACGCCACCCGGCTAACATTCAGGTCGTTCTCGGTACGACAAATCCACAAAGATTGAGTGATGCCTGCCAAGGTTCTGAACTTAAATTAACAAGAGAAGAATGGTATCAAATCTATAAAGCGGCGGGAAATATAGTGCCATAATATTTGAAAAATCGACAGGGTGACAGGCCCTGTCGATTTTTTGTCTGGAAGGACAAATTGTAATGAAGAACACAGAAAACTATCTTTCCAACATGGAATAATGTACAATATTTCCTAATAAGATTAAGGAAAATATCCTGTAAAAACACTATCTTCACAAGCATCGGCAATCATTCTTCAACAAAGAAAGGCGATTGCTGAAGAAACCCAAAGAAGTATGAAATTTCCTGTCTAAAAAATATAAAAATAGTGACAAACTGACACGAAAATTGATTATAATTAATATAAAGTTATTATTTTTGTGATTTTTGTAAAATTAGCCTGCAACAAAGGAGGTTTACCACATGAGCATAAGACAAAAGCGGTATAATTTTTTTCAGCGCATAGGGCGCGCTTTTAGGTTAAACTTTTTAAAACTTTTTCGTTCTCCTGGCGGGGCTAAAAAAGTATCATTGGGATTCGCCATTGGTTTTGGTTTGGAAATGCTTGTGATTTCATCTGCATCACTTATCTATATATTGTTTATCCCGGCAGTCCGTCTGGCAAAAGGCTCATTTCCCGCCGCAATCATTGGAAATGTAATTGGCAAACTAACTTTTCTTCCGGTAATCCTTTTACCTTTTGCTAAAAAACTCGGGAAAACAGTTTTTCCTATGAAAGTTAATGTTGGTCATAGTGTACCTTTTTCTTTTGATAAATTAATGCATGGGGATTTTAGTGTTCTGATTAACATACTTCATGGTGGAGTACATGTGTTAATTGGAATGACGATATTTGGGATTGTCCTTGGCGTTCTCTCTTACTTCATTGTTTACTATTTGTATGAAAAGCAAAAAACGAAACGACTTACCAGAATACGCGATAAACAAGCACTTCGCAAAAATAACCTGAATAAAACGTTAGTGTAAATCTTCCACGGTTTAGGATTGATGAAGAATTATTGGAAATGGCGGTTAACATCTTTGTTCGTGCGGTATTTAAATTTTTAAAGTAAACTAAAGGTCTGCCCAATCTATTCCGGGCAGACCTTTTACTAATATCCGCGCTTTCGATCCACGATTCCGTGTAAAGTTTGACCATTTAAATACCTTTTTACATTATCCGCAAAAAATTGAGTCACACCTTCAATTGTGCTAGGACCGGACAAATGCGAAGTGACATAGACATTTGGCAAGGAATAAAAAGCATGGTCCTTTGGTAGTGGTTCAGTTTCAAACACATCTAGGATTGCCGCTCTTAGGTGTCCTTCCTCGAGGACGGATTGTAAATCATTTTCAGCAATCAGTGCACCTCGTCCCACATTAACAAGACAGCTATCAGACTTCATAGCCAAAAGGATGTTACGGTTGATAACATGATAGGTTTCGTCGGTTAACGGAAGTGTAAGAACAAGGTAATCAAGTTCGCTTACAAAATCCTTCCACTGATTTGGAGTAAAATGGTGATCCACAATTCCGGTCATTTTTCCACTAAAACTTAATCCGTAAACTTTCATATCAAAGGCCCTTGCCTTCCGGACAATTTCTGCCCCAATCGAGCCAAGTCCTGCGACCCCAATCGTTTTACCGTTGAGGGATTCAGAAATAAAGGAATCCCAGGCCCGTTCAGTTTGAGCTTTCCTCATGCGGGGAATTTCTTTTACTATGTATAAAAGATAAGCAAAAACATATTCAGAGATATAGGTGCCAAACTGGTCCACAATTCTTGTAAGGATGATGTTCTCTGAAATAGACGTGTCGGCCACTAAATCATTAACCCCTGCCCCCATAGACTGAAACCAGCGGACAGATGAAGCATTCGGCGAACTCAGGAGCTGGGTGGGAAATTTCCAACCCAAAATAATTTCGGAGTTAGGTAAAAATTTTTCTGCTTCTTCATTAGTTGTTGCGGCTCTCACAGAAGTAAAACCACTTTCACGTACGCTTTTCGCATACTCTTCAGCATGATTTGGATCAAAGACTAGTATGGTAGGCTGTATTAAATTCATAAAATCACTCCTTTACAATTTATCAACGCTAAATTATAGATAGTAGCTTTTCAAATGGTACTAGACAAATAGTCCTATAAGGTACAATCCTTCTCGCATAACACTACAAAATAATCTGAATAATTTTACGCTTTGTCTAATGAAAGCGCTCATCATTACCAATATAATTAAGTTAACATTAGAATTAGTCAGAATTCAAGATAAAAAAGAGAGGTGAGCAGTAATGGAGGCAGAAGTAGTTTTTATCAACGGGGAAGTGATTACGGCTATGGGGAATGTGTTCATTACATGTATCCTGCCCGCGATTTTATTGACCAGGGAATTATACCTGCGGCTGGTTCGGATGCATCTGTTCGAGGTTTGCGCTGGTTGTTAATTTTGTTGTGGCTATTGTTGTTAGCACAATTATTAAAAGCCAGGCCTATGGCAGAAAATCGATCTATGAAAGCAATCCAAATAATATTTCGTAAGTTTATCCTAAAAAGTAAAACAGAGCTGGCACACTGTACAGCTCTGTTTTGTATCCGGGATGTTTATCACAGAAAGCTTTTTACATACATAAGATACTTTAAAATAATGGTTAGAACGGGAGGAATCTACAATGCCTTCAGTTATTAATTTAGGAATCATGAATATAAATTCTCCCCAGCCCAATGCAGCCGTTTTTGTTGGCGAATCCATTGTTACCGGAATGGATGGAAATCGGAAATATAATTTAGGATTTGGCGGTCTTTATGGTTTCTTTAATGTTAGTGCAGGTAATATAAGTAATATTGTTGATAGTTTTGAAGTGATTGACGGAGTAATTTTTGACCAAGATTTTAAACCAAATTTTGGCCCGAACTTATAAGTCGGAAGGATTCTTTTTCATCTGGTCAGGCTCATAGTTTGTTAAGGAAGAACTCGTTTGATCAAATGTGTTTCCGTCTCCATGGATGTTTCCTAATCCCTGGCTATGTTTTTTTGTGTTTTTAAAGTCCTCGATAAAATTGTTTCCAATGCTAAAACAGGAAGCACCTTCAATGGTACCAATTTTAATGGTGCCAATATGAAAGGTTGGCGATAAAATTGGAGCAGACACGAATTAATCCCCCTCCCAATTTTCCTTATTTTTAACCCAGTAATTCTCAATCACTTTATTCTTGTCTCCGGAAAATGCACCAACCGCTTCATTTTGTACACTTTCATAACGGAATTGTTTAAGTGTATTTTTTTTGCCCAGGAAAATACCCGAAACCTTTTTCATGCTATTGATCGATATATTCTCTAAATGAAGATGAATCATTTTTACATTCCCATCCTTTCGTTAAATTAGTCTATTCATCAATTGGGCGAATGTCACAATCTTTCATAAAGACTTAGGCATTTATCCCGCATTAACGGGCAGTAAGATCCCCACTTCAGGACTTAGCTTAAGCAGGTAGAGTAAGTGGGGGGATCAACTGCCCGTAAAAGTCCGATCGGTTCAACTAACAATCAGTGGGGGATAAAAAAAAACCCCAACTGATTGAAGTTTCACTTTATCACAATCAGGCTTATGTAAACATACACTTAGTTCAGGAAGGTAGTAAGGATGTTTTTAAATACTATATAGGGAACGATTTGCGATGAAAACTTCAAATTTTCATTTTGCTGGGGATATAAATGTTCAGACCATGCAAAGACAATCAGGCATTTTTATTGGGGAACGCAATAACGCGGTGGGCTGGAGTGCCCATGGGAAAGAAAATAGTGTAATTGGAAATATTAGTGGTAAATCCAATTATCTTTTCCATAATATTTCGATTCTGAATGACCCCGATTTTATTGATACCCCAATCGACGACCGGGATATTAATGTATCAGTGGAAAATTATGGGGAGGAAGAACATACAACGAACCTGGATCTTGATAGTTTAAATGTCCAAACCATGTTTCAAAATAGCTCGGTATTCGTAGGGAGCGGCCATGTAACAGGAATGGATGGAAATGAAAAAGTAAATTATTCCCAGGGGAGCTTGTATGGAAACCATAATCATTTATTAAATAATTTGAATCTAAATCATGATCAGGATGGCATCGATGCCATAATGGATGATCGGGATATAAAAATTGCCAATATTAATAAGGAACCATGCTAGGGTTACCCGATTATATGTTATTTCGGAAACGATAACCTTTAGCAGTTTTCATCATTTGGGCCTCATCACTTGATTCCGTTTCCGACATGGCTTCTTGTTTAGCCTTTTCTTTATCTGTTTTTTGAATGAGTGACTTGGCCAATTCCTCCGAGCCAGTTATATTGTTCCCAATAATTAATTTTCCGCTCAATTCGTCAATTTCGATATTGTCTAACCGAAAAACAATGTTCTCTAAATGATCAACTTGAACATGATCAAAGTGAAGATTGTTGCCTTTTTGATTGTTTTGTGGATTTTCTAATTGCTGTTTTTCTAATAATTCAATAATTCGATCTAGTTTTGAGATAATCAGAGGGGATAGTTGATTTTCTTTGTTTTTTTGCTTTTTTCTGAAAGAAAAGAAGTTAAACATAATTTCCCTCCGTTACAATTGCGATACCAAGCTCTATTTAAAAATTTTATGCGATGGGATTGGGACTTAGTAGTAAAAGAACCTGCCTGCCTGATGCCACGCTGGAGAGAAAGCACTTTGCTTATAAGAGCAAGTGCTTTTTTTGTTAATGGCTATGTTAAAAAACAATGTTGATTTTTGAACAATGTTAATCAGAGCGGAAGGTGCGAAGACTCCTGCGGGAATCCGGGGCAGGGGAGACCCCGCAGGAGCGAAGCGACGAGGAGGCTCCCCGTTCCGCCCGCGAACCGCTCGCACCTGGAGAGGAAATCAACAACCAAGTTTAACAGAGCCGTGTTAATTATTTTCTATACCCTAATATTTCGGGAATGAAAATAAATAAACTATATGTTATGATGGCATTATCAAACGATTGGAATGGATATTGAATTACATCTTTATCATTTTAAGGAAATAACGGGAGAGCGATTAGAATGGAAACATGGAAACGGAACTTATGGGTGCTGTGGATCGGTTGTTTCTTTACATCGGCCAGTTTTTCGATGGTCATCCCTTTTTTGCCGATTTTTCTTTTGCAAATTGGGGTAAATCAGCATACGGAAATGTGGTCAGGGCTGCTATTTAGTTCGGCCTTTTTTGCCGGTGCGGTTGCTTCGCCTTTCTGGGGAAGAGTAGCTGACCGTTATGGAAGAAAGCCAATGATTGTTCGGGCTGGTTTCGTTCTGTTTGTTATCTATACACTAATGGCTTTTGTAACAAATCCTTACGAGATATTAGTTTTAAGAATTTTGCAGGGATTGCTAAGCGGATTTATTCCCGGCGCAATTGCCTTAATAGGAACAAATACACCAAATGAAAAAATCGGGTATGCACTTTCCTTAATCTCTACCGCAACGGCTTCAGGGGGAATAGTTGGCCCCTTGCTTGGAGGGGGAATTGCCCACCTTGTTGGAAACCGATTGGCGTTTGCCAGTGCTGGAATCTTTGTCTTTATCGCTACATTTCTTATTATCTTTTGGGTAAAAGAAGAATATTTTACGCCAAGTAAAGAACAGGGCTCCGTTAAAAATGATTTTAAAGTGGCTTGGACTAATCGGACTTTAATGATGGTTCTCACCTTAACCGTCGTAACAAGCTGCTCGATTATGACAATTGAGCCGGTTCTGCCATTGTACATTGTTAAATTGGGAAGTTCCTCTGAAAATGCTTCCTTACTTGCCGGCATTGTATTCTCAATCCCGGGGATTGCCAGTGCCTTATTTGCTCCATATTGGGGAAAATGGGCTGACAAGGTTGGTTTTCAACGTGTGTTGGTCATTGGACTTCTTGGCGGGGGAATTGGGACCTTGGCACAAATTCTTTTTAGCGAGATTTGGGGATTTTCGCTCATCCGTTTTATTTTTGGCGTGTTTTTCTGTGCCGTCTTCCCGGCGTTAAATGGTCTTGTTGTTAAATCCACACCGGAAGATTTCCGAGGAAGAGCCTTTGGGTTAAACCAAACGGCCAATCAAATTGGCGGGATGATTGGCCCCATGATCGGTGGTTTTATTGGGGGCATTTTCCCTGTCCAAATTGTCTTTATCGTAACGGGAATTTTACTTCTAGCTGCTATGGGGATGGCCTATTGGAAAGGGAATGTGTTAAACAGGCCAATCAAGCGGAATGCCTTAGCCGGAAAATAATCAGGTCAAAATGCCACGAAAAATGTGGCGTTTTTTTTGGTCAAAATCATATGAAAGCGCATACATTGGTATTAAGGGGGTGATTATATGTTGTATCCATACGGGAACGATTATATTAAATATTTAAATGATGAAGGCTCTTACGGAATGACTTATGATCAATGGAAGGACAAGAATTCAAAAATGAATTCGGAAAATTACCATCAAGCGGTGGAAAATAAAAATATACAAAAAAAATTTTCAAATTTTAAATAATGGCACCGAGTTGATCTGCCCCGTGAATGTTAGACACCAAACTAACATTTACGGGGTGTTTTTATGTCCAAATTTACATTCGAAAAGAAATTAGAAATTGTTCAAAGATATTTAAGTAATGAGGGAGGTTATAAGTCCCTTGGTAAAAGATATCGAATTTCGCATAATCTCATCAAAAAATGGGTTCTACAGTATCAATATAATGG
>NZ_MLYR01000092.1 GCF_001866655.1 Bacillus sp. MUM 116
ATGCAGTAATGCATTATAATCATGTTATCAAGTGATTTAGTAAGGATGATAGGTATGATGACCGTAAAGGATTTATTTCATCTGTCAGTTACAAAAGATTTTTCCGTAATAGCAGGTGGCAATGCATTAAATAAAACAATTCTTAGTGTTGGAATTTTAGATTTTGAATTTACGGAAGGGATTCAGAAAGTGAGACAAACTGCTTTCAGCCCACATAGCCTTATACTTAGCAGCTTATTATTTGCAAAACAAAAGCCAGAGAGTTTAATTGACACAATAAAAAAGCTGATTGAATTAAAGGTAAGTGCCCTAGCCTTTAAGCCGGTTATTTTTGAGGATTTACCGAACGAGGTCCTAAATTTTGCAAATGAGCAAAATTTTCCGATTTTACGTTTTGGTGGAGATGAATTTTTTGAGGATATAATTTTTGAAGTGATGAATGATATTAAAAATAGGGAAAATAAGCACTTTTTACAAAAAATAATGAGACGTTTAATCGATGAGGAGGTATCAGAGAAACAAATACAGTCCTTCTTACAACAAATGAGTAAACCGTTTAAGAAATATATATTTGGAGCCAATATTCATATGAAAGAATCCGCAGATTCCCAATGGATCCACTCCTTTTTCCAATTCGAATCATTTTTGAAATCTGGTATCGTTTGTACATATAAACAAAGTATTCTCATCCTTTTGACGGATAAATCCCAAGAACTCCAATTTGAAAAAATACTAAAGGAATGGATGGATCTTTATGCTATTCCCTCAGAAGGATTAACAATTGGGTATAGTCAAGTCCACCAGACGCAAACAGAACTTCATCTAGCTGCTAGAGAAGCCTACTATGCACGACTAATGGCTGAAATCGAAATGAAGTCTAATTGTAATTATGAACAACTCGCATCCGAACGGCTGCTGATTGAGCTCTATCGAAGGGATGCACCATTCGCGAACAACTATGTGAAAATGTATTTAGGACCGCTTCTAGAAGAAAAGGCAGATAAGGATTTACTAAATACTGCGGTTACATTTGTGTTAAAGAAAAGTAATGTCAAGGAAGTGGCGGATGCACATTATTGTCACCCTAATACCATTCGTTATCGAATGGCGAAAATACGTCAATTAATCGAGCCATTTGGTAATGAACTTGTTTTTTATGAGAATCTATCTGCGGCAGTTAAATTGTACCTACTGCATCAAGCAATTAAAGCACCGACCATTGAATTGGAATCATTCCAAAAATAAGCTAAAAAGTTTGGAAATGCAATTAAATAATTGACCTTCTTCTTGTGGTATCCTTGTGATACCAAGGGGGAGAAGAGATGAAACAATATATAGGAGATGGAATGCTGCTCATTACAGCGATTGTTTGGGGCAGCGGATTTGTTGTAACCGATATTGCACTAAAATATTTAACTCCATATCAAGTGATGGCTGGAAGATTTGTTTTAGCTGCGCTTTTGCTTACAATGCTGTTTGGATACAAATTTAAAAAATTTACAAAATCTGTCGTGTGGAAGGGAGCTATTTTAGGCACTTTTTTATATTTTGGTTTTGTTTTACAAACGGTGGGTTTACAACATACGACACCTTCTAAAAATGCATTTTTAACTTCCGTCAATGTTGTAATTGTGCCGATCATTGCTTACCTAATTTATAAGAGAAGAATTGATCGATATGAAATGTTTGGTTCCATTATAGCAATTGTAGGAATTGGCCTTTTATCAATGCAAAATTCGATGACAATTAATAAAGGTGATGCATTGTCCCTTGGGTGTGCAGTAGCCTTTGCATTTGATATATTTTATACAAATCTTTTTGTTAAAAAGGAAGATTCCATTTCACTGACAATCGTTCAATTCATAACAGCATCCCTGTTAAGTGTGGTCACGGTGTTGTTTCAAGGTGATATACCGACATCGATTGAAAAAGAAGGAATGTATTCGATTTTGTATTTGGCAGTCTTTTCTACAACAATTGCTTATGTCTTCCAAAATATGGCGCATAAATATGCAACAGCGACAAAGGCAGCTATTATTTTATCAACCGAATCTTTTTTCGGAATGGTGTTTTCCGTTTCATTTTTACATGAAGTATTGACTGGTCGGATGATTATGGGCGCTATGCTCATTATGTTGGCCATCTTAACTGCGGAAATAAAGCCAGCTTTCTTAAAAAAACACACTGTAAAAAACGTGGGTGAGTGAAAATTTTGGAATAGTTAAATTTAACTAATTTATTGAACTTTGATTTTTGAAAAGAAACAATATTTTTGCAAACAAAACCCCCATTGTCACGCCGAGAACCGCGTCACGTCAATGAGGGGTTTTTTATCATCCGGTATAGCTATTGTTTTATGCCAGTAATAGAGAATTAAAAAAGTGGGGAGGCAACCCTATGATTCACATTTGATAGAGTTACATCATGACAAGCATCTTTACTTTCGTCGGGTAGTTAGGAAATATCTCAGGGCTAGGCTTAGCTTTTCTTTTAAGGATATATGTGGTACTTGTCAGGTATCATTTTGGATGTACGGTAGAGCAATTCAGACATCGTCACACATTTATATCCATGATTTTTCAGATCTTCCAAAATTGTTTCAAGCGCCTTCGTGGTTGAACATTTTTTAGAAAATTGGTCGCCATGCCAATCATGAAATAAAATGATATTTCCAGGTTTTACTCCTTTTAAAACAGAATCGCAAATTTGGCTTACTGGAGGGTTTTTCCAATCTCGAGAATCTTGTCCCCATGTCCATATGATGACTGTCTTTTGATTTTGTACCGCCGTTTTGATAACCGAATCATTGTAATACCCTCCTACCGGGCGGAATAGGGATGGAGTAACCCCAGTAATTCTTTTAATAGCTTTATCTGCCTTTTTGATTTCGTCTGATAATATGCGAGGATTTAGATTGTCCTGAAAATGATGATTATATGTATGATTGGCAATCTCATGGCCCTCTGCAAATTCCCTCTTGATAAGGTCTGGATATTGTTCAGCCTTCAAACCAGTGACAAAAAAAGTTGCTTTTGCATGATATTTTTCAAGAATATCGAGAATTTTGGGCGTGAAAAACGGATGAGGTCCGTCATCAAACGTCAAGGCCACGAGTTTCTCTTTTGTTTTTACCTCCCAAAATGCTTGTCCGGTTTTTTCAAACTTAAATCGTTGGGTAGTTGAAGCCGACGCATTAATTTCAAAAGAAAATAGAGGCATTAATAAAAAAAATGTAATAAACAATATTTTTTTCATCAATCACACCACACTTCTATAATATTGCACTTAGTTTATGAAGTCTTTTTTAAAATATTTAACGGAAATGTTATTTGAAAAGTATGGAAATTTCTAATGGCAATAAACTAAAAAAAACGGAAAGAACCTTTTTGTTAATAGAAAAAATAGCGTGATCACGTCGTACGCTATTTTAGGAGTTATTTTATACATTTGCACCCGATTATAATCTCTTTATGGTTTTAATAGAATCGATAATATGCGACCTTGCAATATAGCGCTTGTACTAGAATTAACTAGGTGGCTAACCTCTTGGCAAAAATTAGCGAGGAGTTCTTCGCCAATTTTTGAATGGGTGATTTCTCTTCCACGAAATCGAACACTTACCTTTACATGATAACCTTTTGTTAAAAAAGCGATTGCACTGTTTACCTTTGTTCGAAAGTCATTTTCGTCAATCGAGATGGACATACGTATTTCTTTTGTTACGATGGTTTTCTGATTCTGTTTGTTTTGCTTTTCTTTTTTCTGTAAATCAAATTTGTATTTTCCGCCGTCTAAAATCTTACAAACCGGTGGATCAGACTCATTGATTTGGACAAGGTCTAATCCCATATCAATCGCCATGTTAAGCGCTTGAACGATGGGTAACACTTGTTGACCGTTTTCTGATATGAGTCTTACTTCTTTTGATTGAATCGCTTCGTTCATAATAATTTTTTTAATAGATGAATTCCTCCAATCGCATTTATATGAAAAGTATTTTTCATAAACTCACTCATTATAATTTATGTTAAGAAATTATGGATGGAAGGGCTTTTTAACAAGAATTTGAAGAGGACATCCCTTAAGAAATACTAAGGACAGGGAAGAATTGACTATAAATATTGAAATAAACCGAGTGAATTGGTTATAATTACGCTAAATGGGTAATTTCGGAACAGGGGAGTCGTTCTTTTTCCGAAGCGGTATTTTAGTTAAAGTAAATAAAATTGAAATGGCATTCTTGCCAGTAATTTTAACAGGAGGTAATAAAAAATGGCATTTACATCCAAAAACATTTTTCTCAATTTATCGGTAAAAGACTTGAACAGGTCTACCAATTTTTTCAAGGAGCTGGGTTTTGAGTTCAACCCACAATTCTCCGATGAGACCACATCTTGTATGATCATCAGTGAAAATATCTTTGCTATGATTATGATTGAAGAACGTTTCAAAGGGTTTACTAAGAAGGAAATTGTGGATACTACTATTTCAGCCGAAGCGATTTTCAGTTTATCAGCTGAAAGTAGGGTTCAAGTGGATGAGATGGTAAATAAGGCATTGTCATCTGGTGGTAAATCTTTTAGTGATCCTCAAGATCATGGATTTATGTATATATGGGGCTTTCAGGATTTAGACGGACATTTATGGGAAATTGCTTATATGGATGAAAGTGCATTTAATTAGGAACATTCAATATAAATAAAGGCGTGAATTCTTATACGAATTCACGCTAAAACTTAATGTGATCTCTAACAAAATAGATCACAACCGGTCATTTTTTTATTACAAAAGTAATTTTAAATAACCCTATATCACATATGATTCATATGATTTATGAAGATAACATTCTATAAACTCAGCTAATCCATCATTTTCGTGGTGCCCTGTAACAAAATCAGATGCTGCTTTAACCTCTTCGCTAGCGTTCCCCATAGCCACACCAGTACCGGCTTGACGAAGCATCTCTATATCATTGGGGCCGTCTCCAATGGTTACAACTTCATTTGGACTAATTCGCAATGTGCGAAGTAAGCTTTTTATGGCAGACCATTTTGAAACATTAGGAGCAACTATTTCAAACCCGTCATTCCAATCGATTACTTCTGCTTCGTTTTTAAACAAAGCGGAAATTTTCGGACTTGGTGAACCTGTTCGAACACTATATTTAAGAACATCTTGATAATTTGCCTGTCTTAAATCTCCAATATACCTTGGAGGAATTTTCCCAACTTTTGTCCAATAATCGATTTCTTCATTTGTTTCCTTACAATAAAGCCCATTTACTGTATGGATCATAACATTATAGGAATTTTCAGCCGTCAGATAGTGGAATCGTTCTTCGTTCAGTCGGACGGTTTTCATTTGCATAGCTCTTCCTGTCTCTGCATCGTGAATAGCGGCACCATTCAAACAGATCATAGGAGTTTGTAATCCAATTTCTTTATGGTAGGGAGCGGTTACTTCATAGTGTCGACCAGTAGCTAGAAAAACCTTGACTCCCTGATTCATGAGTCTATAAATGGCTTCCTTATTTCGGCGGGAAATACTGTTTGAGGCTGTTAGTAGTGTACCATCCATATCAATAAATACTGCACGCACATTCATATATACTGCCTCCTCATTCGTTGGTAAGCCAATCATATCATTTGATTATTAAAGCTTTGTAAACTTAGTGTACAGATTAAATAAAGTTTATGGGGAAGCGAGGGACGGTTTCATGCAGGATAAAAATTTTATTCTATTAACGGGTGCTTGTAGATAAAAAAGAAGGATGCAGTATGAACTGCACCCTCAACTTCTACTCACGATTGTAATAGGTGAAAGATCTCGGTTTTTTAGACTTACAGATTTTACAGTAACCACTCAAAGTGGTTTTTTAATCGCGCATTGCTCCTGCCTCTCGGGAAGTCATTGCACCTTGTCCTTCGCTAACATCTTTTTGAATTTCTTGTTTTACTTTTTGTGCATCAGTTCCGGCAAATTCTGGTTTGATAATAGAACTTAAATTTTCTTTAGTTTGTTGATTCTGTTGCATATAAGTCCTCCTTAATTTCTTGTTTTACTATCTTATTATTACAAAAAACTCCTCGGTATATCCCGTGGAGATGAGCCTTCTCTAAATGATGATCTAAGGGATTCGAGCCTACGACTTCTCCCATGAAAAGGATAAATAGGGATTAGTGGGAAATAACTGGTAATACCGAATATATTGGATTCTTGAAAACACTTTCAATTAATGTTATTGTATAGAAGAATTATTTTTGTTCGGTGAAAGGATCGTATAAGTTTCAACTTTTCGTCTTGATGATCACTGAGAGCAAGGATAGTATTACATTGTGTATGATTATACACTAGGAGGCAACAAAAATGGAAAACGGAAAAGTAAAATGGTTCAATAGCGAAAAAGGCTTCGGATTCATCGAACGTGAAGGTGGAGAAGACGTATTCGTTCATTTCTCAGCGATTCAAGGAGAAGGGTTCAAAACTTTAGAAGAAGGTCAAGCAGTTTCTTTCGATGTTGAGCAAGGACAACGTGGAGCACAAGCAGCTAACGTGCGTAAAGCTTAATTGAGAAACAATTAACAGGCTCTATTTTTAGAGTCTGTTTTTTATTTTTCTTAAAAACAAAAAACCCCACTCAGATGAGTAGGGAATTCCAAAACAGTAAATCAAAGTAATCAAAGTGTAGCACACAATTAAGAAATCTCCTAATTCTTTTTTGTAAAGTTAGTGTTT
The DNA here is from genome assembly GCF_001866655.1 of Bacillus sp. MUM 116. Classification (GTDB taxonomy): domain Bacteria; phylum Bacillota; class Bacilli; order Bacillales; family Cytobacillaceae; genus Neobacillus. Next base: position 6,736 of record NZ_MLYR01000092.1, read on the forward strand.
TAATTGTAATTGTTAAACTAATATAGCATATTTGGAATAAGAATGTTGATAACACCCCAATGTTTTTTAACGGAAGAAACAGATGAAATTCACCTAAACAGCCTGGAGAACGTCTTTCTCCAAGCTGTTTAAGTGAACTTTTATTTCTGTTTATGATGCCATTTTTGAATGTGATCATGTTCAGCGTGATGGTCGAAATGAGTAACTCTTCCTCCTCCAAAGCCAATCATTACTCCGAGAGCAAAGATGCATACAGAATAGATGAAACGTCGTTTGCTTTTTTGACGAAAATTGCTAAATTCAGCTTTTAATTCATTTTTAATTTCATTTTTCAAAGTTTGTCTACTTTCTTGGAATGTTTCTTGAGGTTGTTCTTGAGGTTGCCCCTGAGGTTCATCTGACATCTTACTTCACCTCCTTTACCTAAATATATGGATTAGAGCAGCTCCCATTTCTTAAATAATTATTAAATTTTTATGAAACTTTTAATTTTAAGATGCTCTTTACAACTTCCACTCATGGAGTAATATCTTCTTAGGAAAAAACTATATCAAGCCTATTCTCATTAGGGATCGGAGGACCCAATATTTTGGTGTTAATTCTACAAATATGTAGAAGGGATGCTTAATTCTTTCGCTATCCTACCCATGTAGAAAGAAAAACCATAAATGGGTGATTTTTTTGGTTAATAAATATATGTGTCTTTACATTTATCTTAACGAAAAGAACAAAAATACCCCAATTACATATGCTAATAATAGGTGATACACCAAAAAAAGACCGTGACTTTTTATCACGGTCCAAAAATTTTAGAAATAAATGAGTAATCCATCCTAGCCGCTAAACAATGGGTGGATTATTCTTTTCGTTTTACTTGTATTGCATATATGAAATATCGCTTTTTTCGATTTGGTTTGATGATTTCAGGACCATCGGCAAGGATCAATGAGATACTTGAATTGTTTTTATATGCTCTAAATTCCAGACCACTGGTTCACCTCCATCTGTAATCAAGATTGCTTGATTATCTTGTACTTTTTTGAGCAAGCCTATTTTTTCAGGGTGATCACCATCATCCAGAATAACAAGTTGATTTTCTAACTTTTTTAACTGTACATCAAAACTTCTAGCAAATGTACTTGAGAGTGGTTTAAGGAGTTGGTTTTGAGTGTCCAGAGTGTAAGGAGTCGTACCTGGCGGATAAGGAATTAGCCATTTTAAATGGTTCATGGATATAAACATCGTTTTGTAAGCAGGTGAGTGAAAAACAAAATAGTCGTTCATGATGTTGGTTATATAGCCATTGATAGTTTTATTCCCTGTCACATAAGCCTTGACAAATAAACCTTTAGCATTCATTAAAACCTGGCGATAGGATATTGCTTCAATATCAATGGGTTTTTCTGAAGGAGGATCGCATGTGCTATCTTCATCAATTAAACTGATTTCTTTCACTCTTTGGATATGAACGAATGGAATATAGAGAAAGGTGTGGGTTAATTCATGATACATAACAAGGATGTCTAAGCCGGAATCGATTAGGATTCCTCTGTGAAAAATTCCTCCTGAGATCTCCACATCAATATTTTTTTCAATGAAATCTAAAAGCATTTTAGTTCTCCTTTCACCTCCTTTTCATATAGGTTTATCTTTGAAGGACTCCGCCAAAGAAATAAGAAACCCAATAATATAAAATCACTAATGTGAACAATACAGTAGGTGGAATAACGACAAATGTAACTTTCATATATTCCCACCAAGTAATCATGACTTTTCCACGTCTTAAAATGTGCATCCACATGAGCGTTGCGAGCGTTCCCATTGGAAGAAGTAATGATCCCATATCACTGCCGACAATGTTTGCCAAATAAGCGATTTTTAAGGAGAGTAAATCCAAGTTCATATGAGTTAAGGTAAGGGTTCCCACCATTAGGGCAGGGTGGTTATTAAATAAATTGGACAGTACCGTTAGCAGAATTCCCATTAAAACACTCGCATGGAGCAGGCTTCCAGAAACCAGCGGACGCATGAATCCGATCAACCAATCGGTTAAACCGATGTTATTTAGACCGTAAATGATGGTATACATGCAAAAGGCAAAAATGATGATATACCAAGGTGTTTTTTTCAGCATGTCGCCTGGGGGTATTTTTAAATAAACCCACCGCCAGCCTAAAAGAACAAGTGAGCCAAAAACCGCCACTAGGGAAACCGGGATGGTGAAAAATGATGCAACAAAGAGACTGACACGTATAGCAAATACGAATAGCAGGACAAGCATCATAAATCTTGTTCGTTCTTTCTCTGAAGCATATTTAGGTCCTGGCTTGTGCGGATGTTGAGAAGGGGTTGATAAACTCTTTACGGAAGTAGGAACAGTTTTCGGTAAGATTTTGCGAAAACGAAGGAATAGGAGCCCGACTAAGAGTAGTAAACCAAGTGTAGCAGGAACAAACATCATCGCAGTGTGCAACCACAACGACATATGCACAATTTTTAATGCAATTAGATTTACAATATTACTTACACCGATAGGAGCACTAGAAGCGGTAGCAATTAAGCCTCCAGATAATAAATAAGGTATTTTTTGATGGTTTTTTAAGCCCATATGGTTTAACAGCATGACTAAAATGGGTGTGGTGATTAAAATACTTCCATCGTTATTGAAAAAGAGTGTCATTAGAAAACATAAAAGGTTGACGTACCAAAATAATCGAATGCCTGACCCCTTGGATTTTTCAGCTAGCTTATCGGCTACCCAGTGAAAAAATCCAAAGCTTTCTAACACAATCGCCATTACAATCGTTGCCATGATAGTAATCGCAGCACCACTGATGGTATCCGTGATGACACCTAAGTCTGAAAATGAAACACTGCCGCTAAGTAATACAATCAATGCACCAATCGCAGCAGGTATGGCTTCATTTAAACCTTTAGGTCTCCATAGAATAAATACCAGGGTACCCAAAAAGGCTAAAATGGTAAGCCAAGCCATTGGTTGAAGCATATTTTATTCTCCTTCCATACTAGTTAGTTTTTCATGACAACCTTACCTCCTTAAAGGTCTGTCCGCTTTTGTCCCTCCCTTCCATTTGTCCTTCCGGTAAAGTTGTACTGTATTTATATGTATCACGAATAAGACATGCTTTAGGTTTGTACCCTTTTTTATTGCAATTGTACGTTAATCTATCAACAAATGCCCTCGATAGTAACCGCAAGAATAAATGAGAAGTAAAAAACCTTGTTCCAAAACAATTGGATATAGATGGAAATATTAAGTTAAGGAATAATCCTTTTCGTATAGATTTAGCAGGGAAGGTTGAGGTTAAAGAAAAATCTGCCTTTAAAGATGGAGAATTTCCCTTTTTTCCCATATTTTTTGTGGAAACATCCTAATTTTTGGTAATATTCTAATAATAGTTCATAAAAACGTGGATAAAGGGGGGCTAATTAAATGTTAATTTGGATTGTTCCAGCACTGTTTATCATCTTATTGATCGTTATAGAGGAGTCAGGTCGCAAATTTTTCAATCAATATTTGTATGGTAAGCAACAGAAAGTGAAGAAAAAAACGGTGTCCTTTTTATTTTTCAAAAAGAGATTGCAAAAAGATTTACAGGAAACGAAAGAAGAAAACTTTATATAAAAAGGAACCGCGATTTGCGATTCCTAAGATTTTTATTTATTTGCTCCGTTTATGACACCAAGTGAAGCATTAATTGCGGATTTGGACTTATTGACATCAGGATTTGATGAACGAACGGATGCTAATACAACGTCAATCGTGCCATCAATTTTTGTCCATGTGGTGCCATCAATTTTCCTAAGTTTAGGCTCCGATGTGTCCCATTGATGTTCCAAATTGTCAGCGCCTTTTTTCGCCGAAGTAAAATCTTTTGAGTTAACTTTGTTTAACATATCACTTTCAATTTTGACAAAATCGTTTAATTGCCCAGATAAGGTAGTTTGTGCAGAACTGCTTTGTGATGCGATATTATTACTCCGCCAAACATATCCGCCGATACCCACAACTAAGAAAATACACAGTACGGCAATGGTTTGCGTCAAAACATTTTTCTTGCTTCCATTAGTCTCGTTTGTTTCAGCTGTTTCATTTTTTGCGTTTGTATCAATCTTTGTAACAGCAAGAAAAATGATGATCGCTAAAATAGCGATAAGAAATATCACACTCGTAACGGTTGTCCCCAAACCTAGCCCGCCATTATTTTTTTGTTGAGATAGATAATCTCCTAATGATGCCCCAAGCGGACGTGTAAGTATATACGCAATCCAAAACGCTAAGATTCCATCAAGTTTTAAAAACTTCCATGCCAAAAATACACAAGCGATGATAACGATGACGTTGATTCCTGTGTTAAGATAACCAAAACCAAGTTGTTCGGAATATAAATCTCCGACTGCTGTTCCAAGTGCAAATGTGAAAAGAATAGTCAACCAGTAGAAAACTTCTCTTTTCCTTGTAAAAATAGAATGGATTGAGAGTGTTTTTTCACTTAGATACCAGAAAAGAAAAGTTAATCCTAGTAGGACCGAGAAAACGATTGTACTAACCTCAAGTGGTACGCCCATTGAGTCAGTCAGATTATCTGTTACCAACGTACCAAATACGCTTATCAGCACAACCGTTAGCCAATAGATGCCTGGAACATATTTAGTTGTTCTGAATTGGAGAAACAATGAAATGAAAAACGCGATACCCATAATGATGGTAGTGATAGTTAAACCTACTCCAAGGTTAAAATTGATGAAATCAGCAAATGTTTCACCAACCGTTGTACATAAAATTTTGATGATCCAAAAGAAAATGGTAACTTGTGGTACCTTATTAAGTAATATTTTCAAATTATTTTGGTTTTCTAGCATACATAATTTCCTTTCTTTACAGTGGTTCCCCACAGCTTGATTTTATTTCTCACATCATTAGAAGCGGCTAAGTGAGCTTTGTTTTCTTTCAAAGAACTCATCTCCTTATTGATAGCAGTTATGGGTATAAATAAATTTCCATCTCTTATTATCATTTGAGATGACCTTGTCTCCACTATATTAGAAATGGGAAGGGTGTTTATTAAAAACGGATTAATATTAACTTAAGTGTCGATTAAGTATAGGAGTTTTATTTTGTCAGTTTATTTTACAAATTTTTAGAAAATATGAGGGATAAAAAATGGAGCAGTACCTTAGTTCTTTCAAGAAAACGGTGCCAAAAAATTTATAATCAAATTACCAAAAAATCGAAGTCAATCATGTTAAACTAACAAAATATAAATAATGGGGGTGGATAAATGAAAATTGGATTAAGGACAATCAAAACAGCATTGGGTGCAGGAGTTTCCATCTGGATTGCCGAATTGCTTCATCTTCAGTTTTCAAGTTTCGCGGCTATTATCTGCATACTTTGCATAGAAAAAACGAAAATACAGTCCATCCGGTCTTCTCTGGAACGGTTTGCCGCCTGTACACTTTCTTTGGCCTTGAGTGGTCTGGTGTTTCGAGTGCTGGGTTTCAATCCCCTTGTATTTTCGTTATTCATTTTACTATTAATTCCTTTATTGGTCCGGCTCCGACTGCAAAAAGGGTTTATCAACAGTGTGGTAATCGTCTTGCACATCTTCACGTTGGAAGATTTCACTCTTCCCATTGCTTTAAATGAACTTCAAATTGTTATCATTGGTGTGGGGGTAGCAATCCTGTTGAACAGTTATATGCCAAACGTAGAAAAAAACCTCAAGGAAACCAAATCAATAATCGAAGAAAAGTTCAAAAAAATATTGTTTGAATATGGAGCCTATTTGGAAAAAGGCGATCAGGGATGGGACGGAAAAGAACTATTGGAATTAGAAGAGGATCTCAAAAAGGGTAAAATACTGGCCATCCAATTTGATGAAAACCAATTACTTGCCGATAAAAAGGGGTACTATCATTATTTCGATATGAGGGAAAAACAGTTTGTCATTTTAAATCGCATGCTGCCCATAGTATCCTCGCTGAATGAAGATGTTGTTCAACGGCATGTATTCGCTCAATACCTGTACGATATCAGCACCGATGTAAAAAGCGCAAACACCGTTGACAAACATCTTAACAGACTGAAAGACCAGTACCGAAAAATGAAGGAGCTTGAATTGCCAAAATCCCGTAACGAATTCGAAACAAGGGCAGCTGTCTACCATTTAATGAACGAGATGGAGTTTTATCTAAAAACAAAAATGAATTATTACGACGAAAAACAGATTGAATTGTAACCTAGGAACTCTCCATCTTACCTCTGTTCATTTAACTAAAAATAGCGTCATTTTAACGACCTCAATTGCATATGAATGAAATAAGGGACGGAATGAATATCCGTCCCTTTCATTATGGAATTTTCTTGAACTTCTTTTTCGGTTACCGAATATTTTGCCGGTCTAATTTTATGAGGTTAGGAGATTGCGAATGAATCCACTGCCTGGTATTTTAGGGAATGCAAGAACTATTGATGAAGTCATTTGGCAATTAGATCAAATAATTGCAATGAGTATGCAAACGAAAAACAAAATCGGTTATTTTGCTTCTCTGTATCGAATGGTAACAGTACGAGTCAAAGAAGGAATACTAAAAAACGAATTTGAAAACGGGGCAAGAATGGAGCGTTTGGATGTATGTTTTGCCAATTTCTATCTGAATGCACTTAACGACTATTTAAACGGTAAACCGACCAGCATTAGCTGGCAAGTCGCCTTTCGCTGTTCGCAAAAGCGCAGACCGATTGTTCTTCAGCATTTACTTCTCGGTATAAATGCACATATCAACCTTGATTTAGGGATTGCAGCTGCAATGACTTGCAAAAATTTGGATATATTAACCTTGCACGATGATTTCATGAAAATAAACAGTATTTTGGCGTCGCTCGTCGATGAAGTAAGAAGTGACTTGGATTATATTTCACCATGGATTGGGTTTTTGGACCGGATTGATCAAAATTCATCTAAAGCGATTATCAATTTCAGTTTAGTGAAAGCACGCAATTATGCATGGGACTTTGCGTTGAAACTGGCTGCTGCTAAAGAAACGGATTGGGAACAGCTAATAAAAGTCCGAAATGATGAGATAGCAACAATTGGTAAAAAAGTAGCTTACCCAGGGAATTGGCTATTAAAAACTGGATTATGGGTGATTCGGCTTCGAGAATCAAATAATATTGGACGAAACATGGATCTCTTGAATCATTATAAATTCGAAACTAAACCAGAAGGCCGTATCCATTGTCTATAGTGAAAAGACAAATGAAGAAATATCTTCCCCTACAAATTTGATTATATCAATGAGAGGGAGCTTTGTAGATTATACTTAATAGGAAATTCTTATGGAAGTATTAAAATACCCTCCAAAGTAAAAAATAGAAATGAAAATGACAATAAAACGGAGGAGTATTATGCCTAAAGTAGAAGTTTCTTGCGCTATTTCAAACTGTACGTTTTATGGAAAAGGAAATGTTTGCACTGCTGAAAAAATTATGGTTGAACTTGATAGCCATGCGAGATATGATACCGAAATGTCATCCGAATTAGGTGAAAAGAATCATCAAGATACAGCTGGCCATTCAGCGGAAACCTGTTGTAAAACTTTTAAACAAAAAAGAAGCTAATTTTAGCTGTTCAAAAAACGAACTTACACCCATGCATTCCTTTTAATTTATACTGAATGGTAGTATTAGATTAATGAATCGACAAAAAGGAATGTTGGCTAAATGAAAGTTATTGGAATCGATCTATCTGGCCCTTCCAATCAAAAAGACACAGTGATGGCTGTTTTCCAAGTAAAGAATGATCTACTCGAATTTGAAGAGATGATTGAAGATGCTAGTGATGAAAGGATTATTTCGGGCATTATGGCAGCTGCCTCGATGGGCGATGTGGTAATCGGTTTAGATGCACCTCTGTCGTATCAAGACGGAGGTGGCGACCGACCACAAGATAAAAGCATCCGTCAGTTTATCAAACACTTTGGACTTTCAGGCAGCTCGATTATGCCACCAACCTTAACGAGAATGGTCTATTTAACCCTTCGTGGAATGGCATTAACAAGAAGAATTATGGCTTTGAATCTTTTAGAAAAGGTCCGGATTGTGGAAGTCCATCCAGGTGCTGCGATTGGTACTCGTATAGGATCTAAAGGATTAGACCATGTATTGCTTTACAAGAGAGAATTTGAGTCTAGAAAGGCAATCCTTGAATGGTTTAAAACCAATGGAATGTTAGATTTACCTGAAAAGATTAGCCAAAGTTCACATCAAATTGATACATGTGCTGCAGCTTTGGCAGCATGGCATTGGGCAGATCCAACTAAACAACCAAAATGGCATTGGAATACAATATCACCAGAGCATCCTTTTGAATTTTGCTGTTAACGTATATATCAACTTGAGCCGGAAGAGTTCGATCCGGACCATTAAAAATGTAATAGAAGTTTTGAAGTAGATAAAACTTTGATCTAAAAAGGGGTACTGTTTAGTACCTCTTTTTCTGTATATTTTTGTGGATTTCATAACCCATCTGCTTTTTAAAAGCACCTCATCCTCTCTATCGAACATTAAAAAAAATTTCTAAAAAAACCTTTTGTATTTTTTTGTCTAATGATGTAGTTCACAATATAGATTGAAACTACGTTCTATTTATATTAAGTGTGAAAGCGCTTAAGAATATTTTATTGTAGAAAGGAAATAGGGATAATGCTTCTAAAGAATGCACTGGAATTAAGCAAGAGTATAAATGAAGACCGCTGGATTATGTATGATGCCGTACAGAATAAGGGGATCTTTGATACGGAAGTAAGAAAAATCAGCCAACAATTGAATAAGAAAATTATTGCGCTGCAAAAAATGATGAATGAAATGGACCCCTTACCATGAGGATCGTCGCTTTAATAAGCTGGTTATGGTAGGGAAGTCTTTCACAAGATCCGCTAGGTTGGGGACGGCTGAGGGTGTCTTTCTCCAATTAGAGCAGCTAAATCGCTTGTTAGAACAGCTGATTTGCCAGTTGGAGCAGCACAAACACCAATTTGAGGCGTCTATTCTATGTTTGGAGTAAATAAAAAGATGTTCAGACCAAACCATTCTGAACATCTTTTTTACTTCAGCTAATTTGCTATTTTTGAAGTTGAATCCTCTTCGGAATACTCCCAGCATTCAACGTTTTCAATACCTTCAATGCTGTCTTTGTAAAAAACAGGGTCTTTGCCGGCTTTTTTCTGTTTCACGTAATCTTGTAACGCTGCAAAGGCCACTTTTGATAATAATAGAATGGCGATTAAGTTCACAACAACCATGAAGCCCATAAATAAATCCGCTAAATCCCATACAAGCTGGACCTTTGCAATAGAACCGAATACAATCATGGCTAACACGCTTATTCGGTATACCATCAACCATACTTTACTTTTGTGTAAAAATCGAACATTGGTTTCCCCATAATAATAGTTACCAATTAACGCGCCGAATCCAAAAAGGAATATAAAGATAGCAAGACAGCCAGACGCCCATGAACCGACGTGTTCACTTAATGCTGCTTGTGTAAGGGCAATTCCCTCTAGCCCCGGTTGTTTCCAAGCATCAGAAAGTAAAATAATAAATGCTGTGCTTGTACACACGATCAGTGTATCCGTCAATACGCCAAATGCTTGAATAAGTCCTTGTTTCACCGGGTGACTGGTTGTTGCTGTTGCTGCAACGTTTGGCGCACTCCCCATACCTGCTTCATTCGAGAATAAACCACGTTTAACTCCGTTCATCAGTGCAGCACCGATGGAACCGCCTGCTATTTGTTGAAGGCCAAACGCGTTTTTAACAATAAGAGAAAGAACTTCCGGCATTTTTGTAATGTTCGTAATAACTACAAATAATGCAACACCAATGTATAACACGGCTAGAACCATAACTTTGTATTCAGCCATTTTTGCAATCCGTTTCACACCACCGAAAATAATTGCAGCGAAAGCAACTGCCATGATAATCCCTAAAGTTAAACGATTTGTACCAAATGAGTTCTCAAAAGCAATGGTAACCGTATTGGATTGGACAGAATTGAAGACAAGACCGAAAGATAGTGTAATTAAAATGGAGAATAATACTCCCATCCAACGTTTGTTTAATCCTTTTTCCATATAATAGGATGGTCCGCCGCGGAAACCATTTTTATCTTTTACTTTATATACTTGAGCTAACGTACTTTCAATAAAGCTGGATGCCGAGCTAATAATAGAAATAATCCACATCCAGAATACCGCTCCAGGACCTCCTAATGCAATCGCAATCGCAATTCCTGTAATATTACCTGTCCCAACGCGAGCGGCCATACCTATACAGAACGCTTGAAACGGGGAAACGTGGTCTTTAGAACTAGTTCTTCCTTCCATTAAAACGCGGACCATTTCCTTTAACATTCGAAACTGTACAAATTTCGATTTAAAGGTAAAATAAAGACCACAAAAAACTAGCATAATGATGAGTAATTTTGACCAAAGGAAATCATTTGTTACACCAACCAGATTTTGCAGTAATTCTTGCATTCCATCACCTCATATTAAAATTTTAGTAGCTTTATATAAACTCTTTTGGTATAAGAGTTTCCCCCAGTTGAAACTAAAAAAGCGCTTTCATTCTATCTGGGTCTTTACTATAAATTCTGTTTTTACTATAAAGTGTGGACTACAAAAATAAACAAAAATCTACAAAAAAACTTTTTGGGTTTTTGAATTTTTTAAAAATATAATCTGAATCACTTTTGTTTTCTTATAAATGATTACTTATAATAATATTATGTTAACTTAAAGGTGGAAACTGATGCGATTCACAAGGATGAAGGACATTTTAAAGGTTCCATGGGGGAATAAAATTCGAATGATACCTGCCATGTATCAGTATAGAAGTGGACCAGGTTGATACTTGTAAGGAAATGGTTATACATGGATTAGGCTATGGCTTCTTGTCGAGCTGTATTCTTAAAGATATAGATGATTTTTATAAAATCGTTTTAACGGACCAAAAAGGAAATCCAATATTACGCAGAACATGGAGGTATTACCATAAGGAATGCTTGGAATGGAATGCCGTGAATACTTTTGTAAATTTATTGAGACATTGATTATAAAAAAAGTTTTAACCTCATTTTGTAAACGCTGATTTCCATATTCAAATTTTCAAAGGTTATAGTCCCTTGATGCTAATAGTGGAATAGGTGAGTTCTGATAAATAAAAGCAATAGGTCTGTCAAGAATAACCTATTGCTTTTTTTTGAAATAAGTGCAGGTCAAAATCCCATACAAGCTTGATATTCACTTATAATGTTGTCGATAATTGTTTTAACTTGGAGGATTTCTTTGATTTCATGTACTCTTGCTCCAGCAAAAACAAGACCATTCTCACAATCTCCATTCATAGATGTTATTAAAGAATCTAGCGTACAAAAACGATAGGAACAATTTTTCAGGCAATCAACGCATTTTTTAATTTTCACCTTTTTATCTTCAGAAATAAGTTCAGTGAATTTGTTCTTAATTGCACGACCCTGGAGCCCAACAGTTGTTTTTACCAAAATGGTATCTTCTTGCTGAGCATGTACATATTTTTTTTTGAATGCTAATGGAGCATCACACTCTTCACTAGCAACGAACCTAGTTCCCATCTGTACCCCAGACGCCCCCAAATGTATAGCTCTCGCAAGATCTTCCCCAGTCATAATTCCTCCAGCAGCAATAACCGGAATCTTAACGGCCGCAACTACTTCAGGTAATATATCAAACAAAGGTCTTTCTGTACCAAGGTGTCCTCCGGCTTCATGACCTTCTACAACAACTGCAGAAGCACCAAGACGTTCTGACAACTTGGCAAGCTTTGCGGAGGACACAATGGAGATGACAGGTATGCCGGATTCCTTGCCCCAAGCATACATATCTCTTGAAATTCCTGCACCTGATATGATGAAATCAACCTTTTCATCAATGGCTGCTTTCATTTTTTCAGCAAAGTCATTCATAGCAAAAAGAACGTTTACCCCAATATAGCCGGAATCAATACTTCGAACCCTTGCCTTCCTTATATGTGACCTCATTTCATCGACGGAAATTCCTGTTCCTGATATGACTCCAATTCCCCCAGCGTTCGCAACAGCAGATGCGAGCCCACTTAATGAAATTCCTACACCCATACCACCTTGCATGATTGGAACCTTTGGCAACATATGACCTATTTTCAATTGTGGAAAGTTCAAAAAAAGACCCCATTTCATTTTCGTTTATTAAGTGACCTTAATATCGTTCAATTGTAACAATAGGGTTTCGAAAGAACTGTGAGTTAATTAATAGCTACCACTAAAAGTTAAAAATAATATTCCTTTAGACACAAAATGTTCAAATTTATAACCTTTAATCACCATTTTCAAAACTTGACTTTCCTATGGACTGCTTTCCTAGAAGTGGGATCCTTAAATTTGACTGTGTTTTTTTACTTTTTTTAGATTGCAAGGGAGATGAAGACGCCATTGATAGCGAATGGCAGTCATTCTTAGTGTCATTGTAGAGATTTAAGTTAAAAAAGCTAATCCAGAGTGATTGGCTTTTTTAACTTTTGTAGCACAGTTTCAGTTTATATATATCCAAATATTACTATCAATTGATAATCAGGCAAAAGATGTTGCTTAAATATTTGGTGTTATTGGAATTGTGTTTCTATAAAGCGATGTATCCAAATTAATTTGCTTTATGGGTAAACGGAACAATAGATAAATTATCTGCTTTATTTCTAAAAACAATTAACAGTTTCATCAGTGCAAACTAAGAATAGGACAAAATAGTTATTTTAATTTTCTGAATAATAAATTACAATATTGGTAGATTATAGAAAAGGTGGCGATGCTATTTGAAAGCGCTTAAATCAATTCTTATTTGGGGAGTGATTGCAGCCCTAGGCGCGGCAGGATTTGCTGTAATGGCCTTAAACAGCGGCGAGACTATAAACGCTGTTTGGCTTTTAACAGCTTCAGTCTTCGTCTATGCAATTTCTTATCGATTTTATAGTCGGTTTATTGCCAATAAGGTATTCCAACTAGATGATAAGCGCAAAACACCTGCAGAAATCAATAGCGACGGAAAAGATTATGTTCCAACCAACAAATGGGTTCTGTTTGGACACCATTTTGCAGCCATTGCCGGTGCGGGACCATTGGTGGGACCGATTCTTGCAGCACAAATGGGGTATTTGCCGGGGACCATTTGGATAGTTGTGGGTGTAGTTCTCGCGGGTGCAGTCCAAGATTTCATTATTCTTTTTGGATCGATGCGCCGAAATGGAAAGTCACTCGGTGAAATGATTAAAGACGAAATGGGCCGCGTAACTGGTCTAATCTCGATGATCGGTATTTTAGGAATTATGATCATCTTATTAGCTGTATTAGCCTTGGTGGTAGTAAAAGCGCTGACAGGCAGTCCGTGGGGAATGTTCACCATTGCCGCAACGATCCCAATAGCCATTTTTATGGGGATTTATATGCGCTTTATTCGTCCAGGTCGTGTAGGTGAAGCATCTTTAATTGGAATTGTATTATTACTCCTTTCACTTTACTTCGGCCAAACAGTTGCAGAAACCCCTGAATTGGCTAAGATGTTTACTTTTAAAGGTGAGACAATTGCAATCATGATGATTATCTATGGGTTTATTGCGTCGGTCCTACCAGTATGGCTTCTTTTAGCACCACGCGATTATTTAAGTACGTTTTTAAAAGTAGGTACGATCCTTGCTCTTGCGTTAGGAATCGTCATCGTAGCACCAAATCTTGAAATGCCAGGCTTAACGAAATTTATTGATGGAACAGGTCCAGTCTTCGCCGGAAATCTTTTCCCATTCTTATTTATTACGATTGCTTGCGGTTCTGTATCAGGGTTCCATGCCTTGGTATCCTCAGGCACGACACCCAAAATGATTGAGAGGGAATCACACGCACGGCCAATTGGATATGGAGCCATGCTGACCGAATCATTTGTTGCCATCATGGCCATGATTGCTGCATGCGTGTTGACTCCAGGAGTTTACTTTGCGATTAACAGTCCGCCTGCTCTGATCGGAACGGATGTTGTCCAAGCAGCGAATACCGTCACAAGCTGGGGTTTTACAATTACTCCGGATGTTTTACAAACACTTGCCAAAGATGTGGGTGAGCAAACGATTCTATCCAGAACGGGCGGTGCCCCAACCCTTGCGATTGGGATGGCGGTCATTTTTTCAAAAATCATTGGCGGGAAGGCCTTGATGGCCTTTTGGTATCATTTTGCCATCCTGTTCGAAGCTTTGTTCATCTTAACTACCATTGATGCTGGCACGCGTGTGGGGCGTTTTATGATTCAAGATTTACTCGGTACAGTTTATAAGCCTTTTGCGAAAACAGAGGCGATCATACCAAATATTATTGCAACAGCCTTATGCGTGGTCTTTTGGGGGTACTTTTTATATCAGGGTGTTATTGACCCATTAGGTGGAATTAATACGTTATGGCCGCTTTTTGGAATCGCCAATCAAATGTTAGCTGGAATTGCGTTACTTCTTGGGACAACAGTTCTTTATAAAATGGGCAAAAAAGCCTATGTATGGGTAACCCTATTACCCACAACATGGTTACTTATTGTCACGTTAACAGCTGGCTGGCAAAAATTATTCCATGACAATCCGAAAATCGGATTCATGGCTCATGCAGATATTTTTAGTGAAGCCAATGCTAACGGAAAGATCCTTGCTCCTGCTAAAACAGCAGCACAAATGAAACAAGTCATCATCAACGATTATGTGGATGCAGCCCTAACAGCTATTTTCATGATTGTGGTCATTGTTGTTTTGATCTCTGCACTTCGTATCTGGTTTAAAGTTCTAACCAATCACAAATTGCCGTTGCACGAATCGCCGTATGTAGGACGTGATAAAGGGGATTTTACAAATTATGCTTAAAAAATTAAGGGAACTGCGCGCCTTAAGGACACAATTTATCAGTTTGCTGGTCGGGGTTCCAAGCTATGAAACCTACGTTGACCATATGAAAACGCATCATCCTGATATGCCCGTTAATTCGCGGAAAGAGTTTTTCTGTGAGGCACAGGAAGCTCGATACAATGCCAAGGGCGGGAAGGTTTCAAGGTGCTGTTAAACACAATGTAAAAGGGAAACAATTGTTTCCCTTTTTGTTTTTTAGAAAGGAGCATTTCCTCTCTTCACAGATAATTTAGAAAATTTTATTCTTTTTGTCCAATGGGGAAAAGGACTCATGAACACTTAGAAAATTATGGTTAAAATGGACTTAATTACAAATAAGGGAGTTGGCTTTTCTGAGATTTAAAAAGTTGATGCTTGGTATATCCTCTGCAATCATTTTGGGTTTTGGTCCATTTGGCCATCCTAATCAAACCAAAGGAAGTGAAAATACAGTGATTCCCGGTGCATATTCTGTAAATGAAATCTATTTCGATGGAAAAGATCAAAATTGGCTCACAACAAAAAACCCCCAACAATTTGAACAAGCAACCTTATATGGAAATATTGGTCTAGCACCCTATACCTGGGGAAATCCCACAGAAGGTACAGGTTGGTATTATATGTATAAGCCAGCACCTATAAAAGGCACGCAGGTGACCGGAGTTTTTGATGATGCCCGGTTTGTCATTCGGGTTCCAGAGAATTGGAACGGAAAACTTGTGGTATCCGGAATTCCAGCTACTCGAAACGAAACCTCTACAGACCTTTTATTCAGCGACTTTGTCCTAGAAAAAGGGTATGCTTTTGCTGCCATTGATAAGGGTACGCAGGGTGAAGACGTTCCTGGTGACCCATTGGGGAAAGTGAAAAATGCCTTAGTAAATGAAGACGATAGTGTGGCTGAATGGAACATGCGTTTCCGCCAATTGACAAAAGCGGCTCAAACCTATTTAATCGAGCATTTCGGGGACCAGCTCATTCAGCCTTCCGACTCCTCTAATCCTGCAACCTATTTAATTTCAAAAGACCACAGGGTACCTACATATGCGATGGGGATTTCAAATGGGGGATATGTCGTCCGCTATGCACTCGAACATGATGGCCCTAAAAAAACCGGGGAACCACGCCTTTTTGATGGGGGAGTAGATTGGGAAGGGGTTCTCTGGACGGAAAAAACACCGAATTTGATCAGTTCCTTGACTACCATTGTGAACAATGCAACACAAGCGATTTACGGAACAGGAAAAGAGAAAGAAAAAGCGATAAAGGAAATGTATAAAGCAGGATTGCCAAAAGGATCAGAAAATTTATGGCCTTATCATGACCAGGTGTATTGGTTTGTAACGCTAAATATCTACCGTGATCATTTTGACCCCGAAGCACCTGGACGGATTCAATGGCCAAACTACCTAAATTTTATCAATGGAATAAGGGACCGTTCCTATGATTCTATTTTTGAAGATTATAAATATGAAACAAGACCGAAAGCGGTAAAAGACAAAATCAAAGCCATTTCAAATACGGGTGATATTGATGCACCATTGATCAGTATCTCTGGTTCGAATGATTCGCTGATTTTTCCAGAAATCCATGCGTATGGTTATGACAAACTTGTTAAACAAGCTGGAAAACAAGATCTGCATCGCCAATACATGATTGAAAAAGGGAATCATGTAGACAGTCTTGTTTGGAACGCTGTAACTGATCCCAATAAGGAACTCCAACCTCTACTGCCTTATGCTCATCAAGCCTTTAATTTATTAATTGACTGGGTGGAAAGGAAAAGCGCTCCACCAGAAAGCAAAACCATTCATACACCAAAGAATCCTGTTAAGGTTATTGATTTAAAGTCAGGGGAAGAAATCAATCCGCGATAAGGAAGAAAAGGCATTGAACGATTCAATGCCTTTTTCCCGTTTTAAGAGTTATGAGGACAAATTACTTCAGTACTTTAGTCATTCTATAAACCCCCTAAGTCACATACCTATGAACTATCCAAAATAATTCATTAAGAAGCGATCAGCCTTTTCTTGGTGGATAAGAAATTATATAATTTCGTCTTTGAGAATTGTCCAGTTCCAGTGTCTAGCCCCTCGAGGGAAAAAATGAACTGCTTTTTTCCTAGGTTGCTTCGGTCCTGGCGATGAAGTCAAAGAACGACTTCACCGCCAGGACCTCCAGCACTTGTCGGGGCTGATCAAGGCGCTTGCGCTTTTCTTGATGATCTCTGAAATGTTAAGGGATGAAGGGGGAAGTAAATTCATGTTTAGTAGGAAAACAAAGGAGATAAACAGTGAATTCGAATCAATTTCCAGCTTGGAAGAAATTTCGATTGGTGGTTTTAAACAGACCATCCTAATTAGGGGAGAAAATATAAAGAATCCTTTAATGCTGTTTTTGCACGGAGGGCCTGGAACTGCCCAAATTGGCTTTGCTGCTAAATTTCAACGTGATTTAGAAAAGAATTTTACTGTCGTCAACTGGGATCAAAGAGGGGCAGGTTTATCCTATTCCATGGATTTAAAAAAAGAAGACCTTACAATTGAAAAAATGGTCGACGATACAATTGAATTAATTCAATATCTGTTAAGACGCATTGATCAACCCAAATTGTTTTTAGTCGGTCATTCTTGGGGCTCGGTGCTTGGGGTGTTAGCGTCCAAAAAAGCACCGGAATATATTTATGGATACATAGGGATTGGTCAGGTCGTCAATATGAGGGAAGGGGAAAAAATCTCTTATGAATATACGATCAATAAAGCGAAAGATTTGAACCATAAGAAGGCACTAAAAAAATTAATGGAGATAGAGTTTAATCCATTTGATATGAAATACCTAGGGGCTCAAAGAAAGTGGCTTGTAAAGCTTGGAGGATCCTTCATTGGTGTAAAAATGTATGATCTTGTTTATTCAAATATTTTATTTAGATCAGAATACACCATGAAGGATTGGCTGACCTTAATAAAAGCGGGAAAGTTTTCTTTGGATTCATTATGGGAGCAGCTTATGGAAATTAATTTCATCGATACGGCCTCAAAACTGGAAATACCTGTTTATTTTATTGCGGGCAGACATGATTATCAAGTCCCATCACAATTAGCAGAAAAATACTTTGAGATTCTAGAATGTCCACATAAAGAATTGATCTGGTTTGAAAATTCAGGACACCTTTCAAATTACGAAGAAGTCGAAAATTTTAATGCCGAATGCTTAAAAATTAAGGAAAATACATTCAACTTAGCTAATTAAAATGAAAAAAAAAAGCAAACTAATATGGATGGATGCTATTAGTGGAAAAATGTTAGATTTACTTGCATCCCTGGTGAAACACAAAATTAATCTATAAGGAAGGTGAAAAAATTGTCTACAAAAAAGAATAAGGAATTAAGGAATAATCATGCACTGCCCAAGACGGATGTGGAATTTGCAAACAATGGAATCGAAAAAGTAGCTTTAAAATCAATGGAAAAACAAGGGAAAAACAAGTAAACTGAGGGGGCAGTAAACCTGTTCCTCAAAAAGATACCGTCAGAAGGCGGTATTTTTATTTTTACTACAAGTTAGAACTTGACGAGAAATAAACTTTTCGTTAATCTTAATATCCCATGTTTCCAAAATTGCACAGAGAGGAGACGAGATTACAGAATGAGTACGAAAGATCAAGTGTCTGTCCGGGACCACAAAGATTATCAAGAAGAAGTGGAACGCTTAGAGTTTACTAAGGAATACATACGAACCGTTTTAGAGATTTCGAAAGGAAATAAAGAATTTTTTGTTGAAAATATGAAACAAGCATTTGTCGAGCTCGACTCAAAAGAAAGCAGTGCAAGTTACACGGACCTGCTTGCCAATGCAAGGTTTCTAGAAGTAGCTCAAAGTGAACTAAAAAGGTTAGAAAGCGTGATTGGCAAGCCCTATTTTTCAAGGATTGATTTTACAAGCAAAAGTACAAATATGGAAGAAATTTTATACATCGGCAAGGTATCATTATTTGACCGCGTAACCCAACAGCCGATTATCGTGGATTGGCGGTCGCCAATTGCGAACGTATATTATGACGGCCGGCTGGGAGATGTATCGTATGAAGCATATGGGGAGATCCAAACCGGATACTTGTCATTAAAAAGGCAGTATGAAATTATCGATGGATTATTAAAAGAAATCAGGGACATCGATTTGACCACACACGACGAATTGTTGCAGAAATCATTGTCGGGCAAAGCAGACAATCGCTTAACCGAAATCGTTGCGACCATACAAAATGAGCAAAATGAAGTAATCCGTGCATCACTCAAGCACCCTATTATCGTACAAGGGGCTGCGGGAAGCGGGAAAACAACCATCGCACTCCATAGAATATCCTACTTTCTCTATTCCTTAGGGCTTAGATTTCCTCCAGAAAAACTCATGATTCTTGCGCCGAACCGCCTATTTATCGATTATATCTCAGCTGTCTTACCGGAATTAGGGGTAAATAAAATTAATCAAACCACCTTTATTGATTTTATGAAAGCGTCCTTGGGGCGAAAAATAAAACTGTTATCTCCGAATATTAAGCTGATGAAACTTCTTGAAGGAACGGGGAAAAACAAGACAATCCAATGGATGTCCAGCTATAAGGGTTCACTCGCCTTTAAGGAATTAATCGACAATTTCTTGAAGGAATTGGAATTAAGTCTTGCCCCTAGTGAGGATTTTATCGTTGAAAAATCGATTCTTCTGAAAGGTCAAAATCTCAAAAGAATATTCTTAAAAGAATATACCTACCTGCCAATCTATAAAAGACTTAGCAAAATAAAATCCCTATTGGAAAATGATTTAAAAATGAAGAAAGTGATTATCCTAACAAAAATCAATATAAAATATGATGATGCGTTAGATAGGGCGCTGTATAGCAGGAGAATCGATTCAGAAAAAAGAAAGCAAAAAGTAATCGATCTCATGGACATGAAAAAACAAAGAATCGCTCAGGTGGAGAAGGAATCGAAGACAGCGGTAAAAAAATATATGGAAGCGTTTGTGATGAAAGATTTTTTTACCTTGTACAAAGAATTGATGTCATCACCAGATACTCTTAAAAAGCATTCAAACACTCTGTCAGATCAAGAATGTAAGGTTTTAAGTCAATTTTGTCTACGGATTTTTGATAAAGATGCATATGAACTCGAGGACTTAGCTCCCTTATTTTATATGAAGGCCAAATTGGAGGGCATCGATGAGAAATATAAAATGCGCAGCATCTTTATTGATGAAGCCCAGGATTACAGCAATTTTCAATTTGCATCCTTAAAAGAAGGCTTTGAAACGGACTTGTTTACCATCGTTGGGGATTTAGCACAGGGTATTCATTCTTATCGCGGTTTGAATAGTTGGGCACCTGTTTTGAAAGAAATCTTCCCAAATGCAAATTATCAAGCCTTGCAAAAAAGTTACCGTACCACCGTCGAAATCATGAATTTGGCTAATGATATCTTAAAGATGATTGACCAAGACCTGCCAAAGGTAGAACCTGTTATTCGACATGGGCAAAAACCCATGTTTAAAATGATTGAACCTTCCAATATAGAACAGGTTAGGCTTCAGCTGGAACAAGATATTGTCGCTCTTAAAGAAGAAGAACTAAATTCTATTGCCATCATTGGTCGAACCGATAGGGAATGTCAAAGAATCCATCAGATATTTGAAAAAAGTCATCTTCCGATTCAACTATTGGAGGAAAAAGAAGATATGAAGAAGCGGCATGTGGTCATTGTACCTTCCTATTTATCGAAAGGGTTGGAGTTTGATGCTGTGTTGATTGTATGTTTGGGGGAACCCTACGCCAAAGTAGACCTGGACATCAAATTGTTATACGTGGCGATGACAAGACCGATGCATCGGTTGTATTTATACGGAAGGGAACAATCAGATTTTTTATTAAATCAAGCATCCCAATTACATTTGGAAAATGTAGAAGTGATGAAAGGAGCAATTGGCCTTGAATGAAAAAAGGAAGCTGGAGAAAAGGTGGTAGATTATAAAAGAGATGGAATAGTATGAGGGTCGGAACCGGGTCAACTGTCTTTTATACCATTTCTAAACTTTGCAAAAGTACGAGTTAAATATTTTTGACACAAAGGAAAAGACCTGGTATTACTCCTCTGAAGCACAAATAAATTTTCAACCTGAGGAAAAGCTATTGGTAATACTTGCTGACCATAAAACGAAATATCCAACTGAGGAATAATGTATTAAGTCGCTAATTGAATTTACTTTCAATTAGCTTTTTTTATCTCATTAACTGGACTTTAAATTTCTCCTTCCAGAAGTTTTATTGGAATGATTAAAGGATAATTTGTATTTTATAGGTAATGGTAATAGTGTTAGAAATAAATCCTTTGAAAGGATGTCTTTATGGAGAAAAAACTGTTAAATTTACTTACTGGATTGTGCATCGTTTCCTTACCTTTTTTATTTAAAGGGTCAAAAATGAGAGAAAATCTCGTTATTTTTTTCGCTAAAGGTGTTCTTGCTACTCTTGTTGATGCTTATGTAGTCGGAACGAAAAGACTTGAATATCCAGTTCGCCCTTTTTCAAAAACTTTCAAAACGAACATTATCTATGACATGTTGTTTTTTCCTATTTTAAGTGTAATTTGGGTAAAAATTTCCTATAATGATAAAATTGGAATAATTCTATTGAAAAGTTTAATATTTAGTGTCCCGATGAGTATCGGTCAATGGTACTTTGAAAAAACGTCTAGGCTATTTAAATGGAAAAAATGGACTCCATTTCACACTTTTACAAGTGTAAATTTTACTTTATTTACGATTAGAGGGTTTGTGGGTTTATTAAAAAATTTAGATAAAATGAAAGATAATCAAAATATAACCGAATCATCAAGATAATTCATAATATTATCTGTCTAGGATTAAGTTTATTAGGAAAGATTTATATTTTAAAGTAAGAAAAAACTTGATTGAAATAAATCAAGTTTTTTACATTCTAATTTGGGAATGAAAAAAGAAGCGTCTTGTTGACGCTTCATAAAAGATTGAAAAATGGTGTAAAATTGGACTACATTATTATATGAGAATAATTTAGAAAGATGATGGACATACACGGAATTTATTAAGAATTTCAAAATATATTGATTAGAAATTTGCATTCATTACGTTTGATTTGATTTCCCTATACATTTCTTCATTACCTATAGCTATTTTCGGATATTACCGGTGTGTCCAATTGCACTACTCAAGTGTTTTCCGACAAATTAATGATGTTTTATATGTCGCTATTAAGTGCTGGCGGTATTGGAAATTATGCTACTTCTGCAGCAGCGATCCAGCGATCCGATCTTGCTTTTAAGTATGAATATCTATCTACTGTGGTTGCACAATATGCCAAAAGCGGTCCAGAAATCATGATAAAAAATAATTGGCTTGAACAACCACCGGGAATAGTGGGTAAAGAAAATTTAGCCAAGAACAAAAATGGTTGAATCAAGCTTGTTTTGAATTTTTAAATAACAGTCGACATTGAAAACGAGCCCCCATTTTGGAGGCTCGTTTACATAGGTGTTTAAGTCTTACTTTTCTTTCACAGCAAGTCCGATCATCATCACTATTAGCGTCAGCAACTGAATCATAACCTCTAGGTTAATCTTCATTCGCCCTCCCAACCTAAGTGAATTTTCTTTCCTCCGGTCTCACTAAGAAGAAGTAAGCTTACGTTTCCCTAAAATAAAGATATTCGGTTAAAGAACAATTATGACGGTAAAATTCAGATTTTCGCGTTTTCTAATCGAGACCTGTTTGACTCTTACCAGAAACATGGCCATGAATATACGTAACCAATATCGAATTAGGACCCGCACTTGCTGCATAGGTATAAACTTCCATTACCTTTTTTCCCGATTGTCCTTGCGTTTGGCTCGTAGGTTTCCCAACAATTTTTTCAACTTCCGCTTTAGTCATTCCGCCTTGGCCAGTCTTGGAATTTCCAACGCGAATTTTATCGTACTCTGCTTTACCTGGTTGAGAGGAAGCCTGTTGTTGCGGAGCATTTTTTTCATTAAGTATATTAGGAATTCCCCTGACTACACCTACGATGATAAAAATTAGTACAAAAGCACCGACTAAAAGCATGACGAACTTAAAAAGTTTTCCCATTTTGATTCTCCTATCACGTACATCGTCTTAAAACTAACCAACATTATATTAACAGACAACCTGTTTAAAACAAAAGAATGAGTTCATATCTTGATCAAACATTTTGTTACATTAGTATATGTACATACTTTTTATTTCAATAGTGCTAAAAAGTATACTATGGGATATAATGACATTGAGGTGATCTTTAATGTCACGAATGCAGGATAAGATGTTTAATTGTGAAAAGGAATTAACCCTGTCCGTCATCGGCGGGAAATGGAAGATGCTTATTTTGTGGCATTTGGGCAGAGAAGGAACAAAGCGATTTGGTGAATTGAAGGCTTTGATGCCGGGAATCACGCAAAGGATGCTTGTGAACCAATTACGCGAACTAGAGGAAGATTTAATTGTAAACCGTGAAGTCTATCCAGTTGTTCCGCCAAAAGTGGAATATTCTCTCACCGAACATGGTAGAAGCTTGATGCCGATTCTAGAGTCAATGTATCAATGGGGGAAAAATTATATGGAAACAGTCGGATTGAATTTTTCGGAAAGAAATGAGTCAATTAAGTAAAACCATCTGCCATATTGACCAAAACAGAAAAGCAACATATGATTCAAAGAGGTAATGTGAATTTCGCATAACCTCTTTTTTATTTGTAGCTAAAATTCTTATAGTATACTTTTTGTTACTATGTTACTTTTACATTACTATGTATATGAAAAATGCGTACTTGTTCCAATTTATTTTTTCGCTAATAATAGGTTTAATGACTATAGAACAATGAGGAAGAGGGGATTGTATGAAAGTAAGAGTTTCAGCCGTTCAATATCATCTCCACACGATTCATTCTTTTGAAGAGTTTGCTAATCAAGTGGAGCATCATATCAAAACCGCAGAGGAATTTGGATCGGATTTTATCCTATTCCCTGAATTTTTCACCACTCAGCTAATGTCGATCGGCAACGATAAAGGGGAAGCATTAACCATCCAAGAATTACCCGACTATACGGAACAATATCGTTCCTTTTTTATAAATTTAGCTAAACAATACAAGATGCATATTATTGGCGGCACACATGTCATCCGCAAAGGGGATCGTATTTTCAACGTCGCCCACCTTTTTTATCCAGATGGACGGGTTGCCGAGCAGGCAAAGCTCCATATTACGCCTACAGAAGTAAATGAGTGGAATATGAGTCCAGGGGAATCCTTTGAGATTTTTGAGACAGAAAAAGGAAAAATTGCGATGTTAACGTGCTATGACATTGAATTTCCGGAAATTGTTCGAATGGCAAAGGCAAAAGGTGCGGACGTCATTTTCTGTCCATCCTGCACCGACGACCGCCACGGTTTTCATCGGGTTCGTTACACAAGTCACGCTAGAGCCATTGAAAATCAAGTCTATGTCGTAACGACTGGCACGGTCGGTTCACTGCCAACCGTTGATTTCATGCGGGCAAATTTTGGGCAGGCTGCCGTCATCACACCGAATGACATACCATTCCCACCCCAAGGAATCGCAGTAGAAGGGGAAATGAATCAAGATATGATTGTCACGGCGGATCTTGATTTAGAGTTGTTATATCAAGTTCGTGAAAAGGGCTCTGTTACGACCTGGCGTGACAGGCGTACAGATCTTTACCCGGATTGGGAAACAAAATAGCTGATTCACAAATAGAATGGGGGTCCATCATGTATCGAAAAGAATTTTTTGTTTTCGACCAAGACAAACCTGTTCCAGTGGTGATCCGTAATTATGAAGAAAGCGACTTTCCTGGTTTAATTCGAATTCAACAGGAAAGCTTTCCTCCTCCATTTCCATCCGAATTATGGTGGAATGAAGAACAACTCAAAAACCATGTATCTCTTTTTCCACAAGGAGCTTTATGTATCGAAGTGGATGGGGAAATGGCCGGTTCAATGACCGGGTTAATCGTTGATTTTGATCCACAGCATCCAGAACACTCCTGGGAAGAGATAACCGATCATGGCTATATTCGTAATCATAACCCGAATGGAAATAGCTTATATGTTGTTGACATTGGGGTGCGGCCGTCCTATCGGAAATTAGGATTAGGCAAGTGGTTGATGTTTTCGATGTATGACGTGGTGGTTCATTTGCGGTTGGAAAGATTGCTAGGGGGAGGCAGGATGCCAGGATATTATAAAAAAGCAAGTGAACTGTCACCAGAACAATATCTTGATGCTGTTGTCAAGGGCGAGCTGAAGGATCCAGTCATCGCGTTCCTCCTTCGTTGCGGCCGTACACCAGTTAAAGTAGTAGCTGATTATTTAGAAGATGAAGAATCGTGTAATTATGGAACACTAATGGAATGGAAAAATCCATTTATCAGTTCAGTATAAAAGGAGATTCATAAATGGAATATAGCAGAATTACGAATATCAAAGATCCGTTATTTAAACAAATGCATCAATTGATGCAAGAAGTTTTCCCTCCAGAAGAAGTATTAGAATTTGATCTTTGGAAAGAACCTTTAGAAGATCCGGGGATCCGTGTGTTTGTTGCGGTTCATGAAGGAAAAGTAGTCGGGGCGACCGAGTACCGTTACTATGAGGATTTCAATGTCGCGATGACGGATTTTACCATTATTGGCCATGCCGGCTTGGGGATCGGTCCATTTTTAGCGAATAATAGATTGGAAGATTTGCGTGAATTAGCAGCGGCCAATGGCAAGCAATTAACGGGGATGTTTGCTGAAATCTATGATCCATATCGGGTGGAGCATTATGAGTTTGGCGGAGTGAAGCCGATGGATCCTTATGTTCGCCGGGAAGTGTTGTCCCACCTTGGCTACAAACGTCTTGATTTCCCCTATGTTCATCCGTCCTGGAACAATGATGGCGAAGCTGTAACTGGGCTTGACCTTTGCTTTCTCCCAATGAATGGGGAAATTAACGAGCTAGAAATAGATATAATTGTGAAATTTTTGAAGCGGTATTATACGGTATTACCGAATAAACCTGAGTCGTGGTATGCGATGATTGAGGACTTGGAAGCAAAAGAAAAAGTGGGATTATTATATTTTTAATGATTAAGAACACGAATAAGCTTGTCGATGTAACCAAAGAAAGGGTTAGTCGACAAGCTTGTTTTCATTCAGATTTTATGTTTCATTCAGTGATTTAATATCAAAAGTACAGTTTGTCTCATTTCCACCATTTCCACCATTTCCACCATTTCTTTTGCTGTGCAGCTGCAATTTGCATTCTGGTTTCTTCCTCCATCATTTTACCTTGTTCTGCCACTAGTTGCTCAGTACGTTCTATATACTTTACTATTTGATTTATCTTCTCTTCCAGACAAGCTTCCCGTACGGCTTTCTCCTTCAAAAGTTTGATTAAATCTAAATTTATTTGCTCCAAATGTTCGATACGTTCCAACAGATCATTTAGGTTTTGATCCTGCTGATCATGCCTGTTATTAGGTGTCTCTGCTGGTCCTTGTCCGATGTCCAATTTATTTTCTTCTGAGATCCATGTCAGTTCCTCCCCAACGGAATTTTCCAATTGCTCGTTATGGTTACACTCCTGTTCATTATGCTGTTCATTTGATATATGCACCGGTTCTGATAAGGAATCCGCATTATTTTCTTCAGAAACTCCCGCCATCACTTCTTCAATGGACCGTTCCAAAGTCATTCCTTCCTGCTTACTAAATTCAATTAATTTCCTCAGTATATTCACATCTTTATCATAAAAGCTTCTATGTCCCCTAGTATTACGATGAACGTGATACCCATGCTCTTCTAAGAGAGTGGCATACTTCCGTAAAGTACTGCTATTTATATCAAGTAATTTTTGTACATCTCTAGGTGAAAACATTTCACTCATAACCTTTCACCTCCGCTATACTAATTGAATTACCACATTGATCATGATTTTTAAAGTTTAAAATCGCTGTTTTAACGCATGCATTAGGAACAAAAGGTTGTAATCTCAACCATCAAGGGAAACCTTTTTAATTTATAGTATAACAAGAGAATTTTGATGAAATTGTCGAACTAGCGGATAGTAAACCATTTGTAAATAGATTGTTATCTGAATGAAAGAATCAAAATTACTTTTATATTGAAGTCCTGTACGGGGGGCAGTCTCCCAGTGTTGAAAGTGTTACCATAACCAGAAGACTGTCCCAATTTTCCAGGTAGCATAATATGTTAGTTAAATACGGTAAAGGTGGTATAATATGAAACATAAATACAGCAGAGGTGGCATAATATGATAGATAAACATGGACTGCAGCTTGTTCGATTAGACTTACCTTTTCGGTTAAATCATGTGAACTGCTTTTTGGCTGAGGGGAAAGATGGCTGGATTGTGATCGATACCGGTTTACATAATGAAAATACAGTCAAAAGATGGGAAGAAGAATTACAAGGAAAGAAAGTTTCTGATATTTTTATTACGCATTATCATCCGGATCACTTTGGTTATGCTGGCGGACTTCAAGAAAAAACAGGGGCACGTTTGTCAATGTCGAAAATTGATTCCGATCTTGGGTTAAATGCATGGGAAAATGAATTTATTGATAATTTAGCAGAAAACTATAAACTTTCAGGAATTCCGGAAAACTTTGCAAACCAAATGGTTGCAGATACCAGAACCTTCGTACCAAGAGTGAATCCATACCCGAATATTGACCATTATTTTGAAGAAGGCGAACATGTTCAGATTGGGAAATACCAGTATGAAGTGCTGTTTACTCCCGGACATTCAGATGGTCTCATTGTTTTTTATAACAAGGAGAAGAGTGTACTACTTTCAACAGACCATATACTTCCTAAAATTACACCAAATATATCGTATTGGTTTCATGGCAACCCAGATCCGTTAGCAACTTTTTTTGACTCGCTTGAAAAAATTAGAAAGCTAAATGTGGAAATAGTAATCCCATCTCATCGCGATCCGTTTATTGGAGCAAACAAGCGAATTGATGAAATTAGGAAACATCACGATGAACGTCTAGAAATAACGTTGGATTCGATAAGAGATGGTCGAACGGTTTATGAGGTTTTCCAAGTGCTTTTTCCAAAAATTAAAACGATCCATGAATTGCGATTTGCCATCGGTGAAACGATTGCCCACCTCGAATATTTACGGTTAAAAGGTGAGTG
This sequence comes from Bacillus sp. MUM 116, assembly GCF_001866655.1. Lineage (GTDB taxonomy): Bacteria > Bacillota > Bacilli > Bacillales > Cytobacillaceae > Neobacillus. The sequence continues at coordinate 35,018 of NZ_MLYR01000092.1, forward strand.
CAAAAGGGAAGTTGAAAATGGAGAATATATTTACTTTCTTTAATGATATAGAGATTCTGCAAACAAAGCCGGTTCTTCGTTATTTTGGTAATGATAGAACCAGTTTTTTTATATTACGTAAAAAGTGCCAGGCTCCATTCGGAAAATTGAATGGGGCTTGGCACTTTTCTTTTGCTAAGGATCTTTTCGTAAACTTTGTTGCTTTTGGACCTTAATAAGGGTCAAATACTTAAGTTTCTAGGCAATTTTCGCAAATATTCTTACGAAAAGATGCCACAAAGCATTTAGTTATACGGGTTGATGAACTTATACGAAAA
>NZ_MLYR01000093.1 GCF_001866655.1 Bacillus sp. MUM 116
CTAAAAGAGCGATAGGCGACAAAACAGAGGAGGAACAGAGGGAAAGTGTCGCCAAAAAGAACGATAGGCGACAAAACAAAAGGGAAGAGAGGGAAAGTGTCGCTTATAATGGATATAGACGACAAAATAGGGGAGGATGGCCGCAACAATGTCGCCAATGAAAGCATTTATGCGACAAACGTCAGGCAGAAGCCTGTGAAAGTGTCGCTAAGTGCACAAATGGAAATAAAAAAACAGCCTACTCATAGGCTGCTAAAATTTAATATCAAAAATCTACAATTCATAATATGTCCACTTACCATACCCGATTACAGTTAAATTCTTACTTAAAATTCTACTTATCCTCCTTTTACACTCAATAACCCTACACCAATCTTGAACAACATTTGCTGTAATTTTAATATCAGGAAAAAGTAGCCTAATCTCCTCCACACAACGCATTACAGCTGACTCTACTGATTCATTATGCCCGCATTTATAGCATAGAACCCTGCTCCCCCCAACAGATATAGAAAAAGAATGACATAGGGCACAGGTCAGTCCCTTTTTTAACAAATTGTAATTATAGCTCGGTAACATCTTATAAGGAGACTCAATTAAATGAGCTGATAAAATCACGTCGGTAATTTTGGAATGTTTATTCGTTAGCTTAGATCGCTTCATATTAAATTTTTCCATAAACTGAACAAGCTGTGTCGGGTAAATAATAGGTTTGTTGATTGGGGCCTGATATAAAGTAAAGTTGGGGTTCATAAAAATAAGATGTGGTTCAATTGGTAAATAACATCCAATGCTTTGAAGAAACTGGCAAAGTAATGTTTCATTTCGTTCTAGCTGATGCAAGGGATTTTTAATATCATTACCAGATAAGGTATAAAACTTGCCGGATTCATACTTAAAATTGCCTTCATAATTTTTTACTTCAAAAAGGTTAATGATATCCTGAGAAAAGATAATAGAGTCGCTCTGAAACGTTGTATTGTTCTGCTCAAGTAATAAATCATTAATAATAAGCCTTTCTTCCAAAAGGTTCTCCATTAACCTGTCAAACATTACCTCTCCTTCATAGCCTTTTACTAAGTTGTGATAATATCTTGTTTCTTTCTCTGTCAGCGACATTCTTGAGTTTAGAAATCGATAAATTTTTAGTTTTTCTGGTTCAAAACGCGGCTTGATCGGTAAAATAGACATATTCCACAACCTTTCTCCTTTTCTACCCTTAATTCTACACAATTTGAAAAGAACTGTAGTGGCAACAGAATGAGCATTTTGTTAAATTATGCTATTATAGATGGGGGGTGATGTGGATTGATTTATATCGGTGTAACTGGCTGGGGCGACCATGACAGCCTTTATCCGGGGCAAATATCTCCAAGGGACAAATTGAAAGAATATTCCGGACATTTTCCAATTGTCGAAGTGGATTCAGCTTTTTATGCAATCCAGCCACAGCGAAATGTCGAAAAATGGGTCAATGAGACACCTGAATCCTTTCAATTTATCGTCAAAGCCTATCAAGGGATGACCGGACATATGCGCGGTGAGATTCCTTTCCAAAATAAACAGGAAATGTTCATGGCTTTCAAAGAGTCGCTTAAACCATACATAATCAAAAATAAATTGGCGATGGTCCTTTTTCAGTTTCCGCCATGGTTCCATTGTGTAAGGGAAAATGTTGAATATTTAAGATGGTGTAAACACGAAATGGGGGAAATCCCTTGCGCACTGGAGTTTAGAAATCAAACGTGGTTTGCAGCCCGTTTCAGAAGCAATACCCTTGATTTTATGAAAAACGAAAAATGGATTCATAGTATTTGTGATGAACCACAATCTGGTGAAGGGTCGATTCCGACGGTTTTAGATACCCTCGATTTGAACAAGGTTTTAGTCCGATTTCATGGCCGCAATACCCATGGATGGCAAAAACGAAATGCTGAAAATTGGCGGGATGTCCGTTACCTTTACCACTATAATCAGCAGGAGCTTTCAGAGTGGGCTGCAAACCTAAGTCAAATAGAAGCAAAATCCAAGGATGTTTACGTTCTTTTTAACAATAATTCCGGCGGAGATGCTGCAGATAATGCAAAGGAAATGATAGGCATGTTAGAGATAGAATACGAAGGTCTTGCCCCAAGGCAATTAGATTTATTTTAATTTGAAGGAGTAGAAAAAATGGAATGGGTTATTTTACTGATTGTCGGACTTATAGCCAGTTCTTTAGGTTCGCTAATCGGTCTTGGCGGAGGAATTATTGTTGTTCCGGCCCTGCTTTATTTTGGGGGATTATCATGGTTTGGCCATGTTTCACCTCAAGTCGCAGTCGGAACATCATTATTTACGATGATTTTTACCGGTTTGTCTTCGACGCTTGCGTATATGAAAAAGAAAACCGTAGATTATAAAAGTGGTCTTATTTTTTTAATTGGCAGTGGACCGGGAAGTATCCTAGGAGCTTGGGTTACGGAAAAATTAAACCTGCACTCATTTAATATCTTTTTTGGTACCTTTATTATTTTCGTATCCATTGTCCTGCTATTAAAGGATAAATTAAAGCCAATTCCTTTTCGTAAAGATAAGGGAATTGTCCGCACTTTTAGGGACAATGAAGGCAAAAGCTATGAATATGGATTTAATCCAATTGTCGGGATCCTGATCTCTTTTGCAGTTGGTTTTCTCTCCGGTATCTTCGGTGTTGGCGGCGGTTCTTTAATGGTCCCGACGATGATCTTAGTTTTTTTCTTTCCACCGCACGTCGCAGTCGCGACTTCGATGTTTATGATTTTACCAACATCCATCTTAAGCTCAATTACCCATCTGGCTTTGGGAAATGTAAATTGGCTATACGCCCTTGCTTTAATTCCGGGTGCATGGATTGGAGCGAGAATTGGTGTATATTTAAATTCGAAGTTAAAAAGCAAAACAATCGTATTAATATTGCGAACCATATTAGTAATTGTCGGCATACAACTTATTTATAAGGGGATTGTAGGCTGAGGAAAAAGGAAGAGAAATAAGAATGGAAATCATTCAAATTTATCATACAAACGATATTCACAGCCACTTGGAGCATTGGCCGCGGATTGAACAATATTTATTAGTTCAAAAGGAACTTCACCAACAAAGAGGAGAGGATGTATTCCTTTTTGATATTGGTGACTTCATTGACCGCTGGCATCCATTTTCAGAGGGAACAAAAGGAAAAGGAAATATTCAACTGCTAAACAGTTGCGGTTATGACGCTGTAACCATTGGTAATAATGAAGGGATCAATATGCCTTTCGAGGACTTGGATCACTTATATGATGATGCTGGCTTCGATGTGATTTTGGCGAATTTATACAAAAAAGGGAATACCCTTCCTGAATGGGCGCAGCCGTACAAAATTTATCAAACAAAAGAGGGAACCCGAATAGGAGTAATTGGTTTAACGGCGCCATTTACCCATCTTTATCCATTGCTTGGATGGGAGCTTACCGATCCCATTGCTGAGCTAAAGAATTGGATTAGGAAGTTAAAGGAAAAAAGTGATGTTATTATCCTTCTTTCCCATCTTGGATTAAATGCTGATGAGCAAATAGCTGAAAACTTTCCAGAGATTGATGTCATTCTAGGGGGCCATACCCATCATTTTCTTCAGGAAGGAAAGCTAATCGGAGAAACACTGATCGCAGCTGCAGGAAAGCATGGGAATTTTGTTGGTAATGTTACACTTTCGCTTCAGTCTAATAGAGAAATCGAAAGCAAGCAAGCAATTCTTTTTCCTTTTGAGTCACTTCCTGAGGTGAAAAACGAACAGGGCAGAATAGATGATTATTTTTCAACTGGGAAGGAGCTTTTAAAAGAAAACATTACTTTTTTAAAAGAGCCTTTAGAAGCTCATCCATTTAAAGAAACTAGACTAACTAGGCTACTGTGCCAAGCACTTCGCGAATGGTGTGAGGCAGATTGCGCCTTTATTAATGCTGGTTTGTTATTAGGCCCGCTATTTGGACAAGTTACAGCCAATGATTTATTAGCAATATGCCCTCATCCGATCAATCCTTGTAAGGTGGAACTTACGGGCCGTGAATTACAGGATGTCCTTGAACAAACGAAAGATCCAACCTGGCCGGAACGGAAACTTATGGGACTTGGTTTTAGAGGAAAAGTGATCGGAATTATGGTGTATGAGGGAGTCTCTTTTGAAGAGGATACAACCTATATAAACGGTGAGAAATTAGAGTTTGATAAAAAATATTCATTAGCTCTTCCGGATATGTTTACTTTTGGATATTTCTTAACTGCAAATGATTTCCAAAGTAAACCGAAGCACTATTTTTTACCGGAATTTTTACGTGACTTATTAAAATGGAAATTACAAATGAATGATTAGGTATACACCCTTTCTCGGGCACTTTCATAAAGTGTAAAAGAAGGGAGTGTGGGAATTTGATTGATCTTTCACCAATAGAATTGAACGGCCATACTTTTTTGGCAGTAACTGTGCTGCTTCCAAAAACAACTTTGCTGTCAATCTCAAATGATAAGGGATATATCATGTGCGGTGCCTTAGATGTCGGATTATTAAATGATAAATTAGCGGATCGTAAAATTGTTGCCGGCCGGGCAGTAGGAGTAAGAACCATCGACCAGCTCCTTAACGCCCCGTTAGAGTCAGTAACATTTGAGGCTGAAAGCTTAGGAATTTATAAAGGAATGATCGGCAGGGATGCCTTGCTGAAAATGGTTTAAAACAGTTTGCTGATGGCAGGCTGTTTTTTACTTTATGGTGAATAGTTTCAAATTCCAAATTCTAAATAGCCGGCAATGGAACTGGTTGGCGATACTATGAAGCAGTTCAACCTAATTTTTGTCGCTTAAAGGTCTTATAGGAGACACTTTGGATGAAGTCCCCATGAATTTTGTCGCCTAATGCTTATATAGGGGACACTTTGGATGAAGTCCCCATGATTTTTGTCGCCTAATGCTTATATAGGGGACACTTTGAACGAAGTGCTCTTGAATTTTGTCGCCTAATGCTTATATAGGGGACACTTTGAACGAAGTCCTCTTGAATTTTGTCGCCTAATGCATATTAGGGGACACTTTGAAAGAAGTCCTCATGAAATTTGTCGCCTAATGCTTATATAGGAGACACTTTGGATGAAGTCTCCATGATTTTTGTCGCCTAATGCTTATATAGGGGACACTTTGGATGAAGTCCCCATGATTTTTGTCGCCTAATGCTTATATAGGAGACACTTTGGATGAAGTCCCCATGATTTTTGTCGCCTAATGCTTATATAGGGGACACTTTGGATGAAGTCCCCATGATTTTTGTCGCCTAATGCTTATATAGGGGACACTTTGAACGAAGTGCTCTTGAATTTTGTCGCCTAATGCTTATATAGGAGACACTTTGGATGAAGTCCCCATGATTTTTGTCGCCTAATGCATATATAGGGGACACTTTGAACGAAGTCCTCATGAAATTTGTCGCCTAATGCATATATAGGGGACACTTTGAACGAAGTGCTCTTGAATTTTGTCGCCTATAGCCTTTATAGGAGAAACTTTTGATGAAGTCCTCTTAATTTTTGTCCCTTAGAGCCTTCACAGGCGACACATGCGCTTATTTTGTCGCCATTAGGCTAAATAGGAGACAATTTACACTTTATTTTCCCTAAATATTACCCCAAAAGCATTCATAGAAACACTTCCCGCTTCTCTTCACCCACCATTCCCCTATCAACCCAATCTCTTATTCCAACCACCCTCTCTTTTAGTGCTATGTCCATCAATTCAAGCATAAACATAGCTTGTAAGGGGGGATGTTTTTGGCAAAATTTCGTCCAAAGTATAAGCGTAAAGGACCACTGCCTCTCCGCTATGTATTGCTGCTGTCATTTGTCTTTTTTCTCCTTTCTACTGCAATTGCCTTATGGATGATCAATAAAGGACTAGAGCCGACCTTAATGAAATATGCCGAAACACAGTCCAGAAAAATTGCTGCACTTGTCATCAATAATGCAATCACAAAGAAGACCGTAGATGTAGGCGATGTCATCGGAATTGAACCTGGGACAAATGGGAATGCACAAAGCGCCTATTTAAAAACGGAATTGATTAACCAAAAATTATCGGAAATCACAAGCCAGATACAGAAAAATTTAACCAAGGCGGAAAAGGGTGATATTTCTTCTCTTGAACAGCTAACAGATGTTGAAATTGAAAAAGAATCAACAGAAAAAACAGACGGGATTATTTGGTATGTCCCCCTGGGGCAAGCAACCAACCTTGCTTTATTTGGTAACTTAGGTCCAAAAATACCAGTTAGATTCCATGCCATCGGGGATGTACGTCCGGATGTTAAAATTTCCACAGAGGCATTAGGAATTAATAATACATGGATTAAGGTAAATATCCACCTGGAAGTTGCTGTTCAAATCATCACGCCATTTGCAACGAAAATTACCAAACTCACACAAAACATTCCCGCAGGAGGAAAATTAATTGAAGGAAAAGTTCCGCAATTTTATAATAGCGGAGGCGGAATGATGCCATCTGTCCAACTCCCTGATTCGGGAAGTACCAATAAAACCAATAAAAAATAAAAGGACTGTCATTTAGTGGACAGTCCTACCTTCTTTTTCTTAACTTAAATCTTTCCTGACGTTCCCACATTGCTAAATGTGGATATGGATCAAATGACCATTCGGTTATCCCGTTGTCCTTATACATTCCATAATGTAAATGAGGCGGAAATTTACCGGATGTTCCTGGAGGGCCGTATCCTGAGCTTCCAACACTGCCGATAACTATTCCAGGTTCAACCACCTGGCCAACATACAAATCCTTTGCAAACCCGTTTAAGTGGGCAAAATAATGGTACGTATTATTAATGTCGCGGATTCCAATTCGCCAGCCGCCGAATTTATTCCATCCTTTCATTTCAATAATCCCATATTTTGTTGCCTTGACAGGGACGCCGTAACCTGCAAAAATATCAGTTCCTTCATGAATTCTTCTTCCGCCCCAGCCTCGTGCATCTCCCCAAGTGCTGCGATAGCTGTGATTACTGCGAATCGGCATCGGAAATGCTTGGTCATCCAGATTTAGTCTTCCAAAATACCGGTAGATTTTTGCTTTTCCAGCAATAATTCCAACAGTTTTATCACGATGATAATAATTCCATAGGCCGATCTTTAGATTTTCATGATCCACGCCATAGGAAAGAAGGTAATGAGCAAATGTATATAAAACATCTTCGTCGTTTTTACTATCCGCTTTTCCATCTCCGTTCCCATCCACTCCAAATCCATTGAACAACTGAATCGTGGCGGGGTTTTCGTCAGAAGGGTTTGGATTTGTTAGTCCTGCCCATTTTTCTGGGCTAATGTAGATCCCGATCACGCTGTCTGCTTTCGGCAAGTCTTTGCGGACCTGGCGGATACTTCTTTCATACTGATCAATCGCAGCCAGGTAGTACCAAGGAATCTGCGTTAGGGTTTCGACTTTTTTGTACAGCTTCATTCTTTCCTGGTATACATCAGGTTCTTTCGCATGAGCATCCCTTACAGCAAATGAAGAGGAAAAGAATAAAAGGAAAGTTCCAATTATCAGAGCTGCCCGCACAGGAATCCTCCTTCCAATTAATGTACAACTTTAGTTTATGAATCTTTAGCCATTTCATAATGGTTAATAAATGGTAATGAATGTTTTTAGGCTGAAAAGTTCCAAAAAATTTCAAAGTCCTCTCAGGCTTGTCCTTCTGTGTTCTGTATGATAAAGTGACAACTGAGAGAACTCATTTATAAAGATATTTCTAACTTAGGGGTGGAAAGCTTGAGCACAAAAGAACCAACTTTAAGAAAGCCTGAATGGTTAAAAATAAAATTAAATACAAATGAAAATTATACTGGCTTGAAAAAAATGATGCGTGAAAAAAGCCTTCATACCGTTTGTGAAGAAGCTCGCTGCCCGAATATTCATGAATGCTGGGCTGTAAGAAGAACGGCTACCTTTATGATTCTTGGAGATGTTTGTACACGTGCATGCCGCTTTTGTGCGGTTAAAACAGGCCTGCCAACAGAACTGGATTGGCAAGAGCCGGAAAGAGTGGCTGATTCTGTTCAATTAATGAATCTAAAGCATGTTGTTGTAACGGCCGTTGCAAGGGATGATTTGAAAGACGGCGGCGCTGCCGTATTTGCTGAAACGGTAAGAGCCATCCGCAGAAAAAATCCGTTTACCAGCATTGAGGTCTTGCCTTCCGATATGGGTGGTAAGGAAGAAAATTTAAGAATCTTGATGGATGCTAAACCGGATATTTTAAACCATAATATCGAAACAACAAGACGCTTGACGCCAACCGTAAGGGCAAGGGCAAAATACGACCGTTCATTAGAATTTTTGCGCCGTGCAAAAGAAATGTATCCGGAGATTCCAACAAAGTCCAGCTTAATGATTGGACTTGGGGAATCCAAGGAAGAAATTCTTGAAGTTATGGATGATTTAAGAGCAAACAATGTTGATATTATGACAATTGGTCAATACCTGCAGCCAACGAAAAAGCATTTAAAGGTTCAAAAATATTATAGCCCGGAGGAATTTGCTGAATTACGGGATATTGCCATGAGTAAAGGTTTCAGCCATTGTGAGGCAGGCCCGATGGTTCGTTCCTCTTATCATGCAGATGAACAAGTAAATGCAGCAGCAAAACATAAACATGCACTGGGCGAGCAAGAAATTAAGGAAGCAAAGTAAGGAGTTCAGCCTAAAAGGCTGAACTCCTTTTAAAAAGTAAAGAAAGTATAAAATTTTCATCTTTGAGAATTGTCCAGCGGAAACGTCCTGCCCCTCGATGGTCTACAGCCAATCCGTCAAGAAGGTTAAAGAGCAACCGCTGGCTTGTCTTATGCCTGAGGCTGATCAAGGCGCTTGCGCTTTTCTTAATTATTGTGTCATCCGATCGTCTTTTGTTAGACCATTTTCATCTTCACTATCGCTCATGCGGTTCCCCTGTGGAGAGTCTTTCATTTGTTTGATCACATAGTTTATGGAACTTCTGGAATTTTTGTTAGTTGAATCCATATGTGAAAGGTTTTCAATATCGCGCATCAACGACTTTTTATCGGTGACATACACATGATAGTAACGTGGAACAACCGACATTGCTGTTCTTTTTACTTGATCAGCTGTTAAATTACGGTCTTTGGAATCAGTTGTATAGGCAACCAAAACTTCCTGGTCTGTTACTAATGCAGCGACATCATTAACATTTGGAAGATTTGTGCTATATTTACTAATAATATTGGCTAACTGTTCACGGTCAAGGGCAGTGTAATGATTATTTGCCGTATTATCATTCATGAGTGGACTTTTTTGATGGCGGACATATCCGAAATTATTACTTACATTCCGAACACTTCGTCCAGCCCCCTCATTATAAAGCTCGGTCCTTTTATTGTTCACATTGATTGAATTTCCGCTTTCTTCGTAAACATCCCGGTTATTCATATCCTTAGAGCAGCCTGTTATCGTTGTTATCGTGCAAAGCCCCAGGATGATGATGATGAATTTTTTCAATTACAAACACCTCCTTTTTTTAGAATAGCCAGAAGGAATTTTTTTTTTCTTAGTAATTGATGGTGAATCGGTTATAATGGGAAGTAAGATTGGCTGGTAAAATGAGGTGATAACATGATGGTGATCAACAATACCGTGTATGAAATGGTCGAGGAATATCGGAACGGATTTAACGAAGAAGCCTTTAAGGCAAGATATAGTGATATTTTGTCGAGGTATGACTATATTGCCGGGGATTGGGGCTATGGTCAGCTTCGTTTAAAGGGATTTTTTGATGATCAAAATCAAAAGGCAACGTTTGATACAAAGATAAGCACCCTAAGCGAATACATTTATGAATATTGCAATTTTGGCTGCGCTTATTTTGTTTTAAAAAAAGTGAAAAAATAATGGAAGGACCCAAAATTGGGTCCTTTTAAATTATTCGTTCATCGAATAAGGAGGCTGGGCATCTGTATCCGGGTCATCGTGTGTTGGGTGCGCCGGTTCCATCCCTTGCCGTGGTAAATCCTCATGCAATGATTTGAATTCATAGTTAAATGCAGAATAACGGCGTTGCCCTTCCTTCCAAGGCGTACTTTTATTTTGCACTGGATCATTTACCCGGAAGGTTGAACCATACGGTCCTTCCGGAAACTCCTGGGCAGTTAAATAATTTTCCCGCTTTTCAACTGTTGATATTTCAGTGTATTTTTCCGCATCCTTCTTAGACATTCGCCTCACTCCTTTTACCGTTAGTATGGTAAAAGGAGGGGAAAACATGTTATCAATTTTTGGTTAAACGATTTCAGAAAGAAAAGATCTTAATTCAGCAGCATCTTCTTCATTTAATTGGAAGGCAAACTCTAAATAGCCTTCTTCCTCGAGATCATCATGGCCAATGATGGCAAATCGGTTTCCCTGCATATCCAAGACAAGATGTTTCCCATAATGGCGGCTCGTTTGGACAATTGCCAAGTCAAAACGCTGATTTTCGCCCACAAAGCTAACAAATCTCGTCCGTGTACTTTCTGTATCATCATATAAGAAAAATCGCTCGTTCATAAAACGGTCTCCTTTATTCCAAACTTTTACGGCACTCCCCTTATAATATCAAATTTACATTAATAAAGGGAGGTAAGATTCAATTATAAAATGACGTAAAAAGACAAAAAGTGTCATGATGGGGTATAATAGAGATTGGCAACACAAGAGGAGCGAAAGACAAGGAGTCGTGGACAATCGTGTATTTTGTTGATCGGGAAAAAATCGAAACCATTTTAGTTTTTTTTGAAAACCAAATTAGCCTTTTTTTAAGTCAGAAAAATTGGTCATCACCGATTGAAAAGGCTGCTCTTGAACGGCTCACACAGATGATGCTTGAGTCCGTACTAGATGTCGGAAATGCGATGATTGATGGATTTATCATGCGGGATCCCGGAAGCTATGAAGACATTATTGAAATTCTGACAGACGAAAAGGTAATTTCACAAGAAAACAGCAATCGTTTAAAGATTCTCATTCAAAATCGAAAGGCTCTTGTGCAAAATTATACAGAAATCAATCATGAAGAGCTGGTAAAACAATTTGCAGACCACATTGAGGCATTAAGCCAATTCGCCGTTAATGTTCGCGAATACCTTATAAATGAATTAGGCCCCGTTTCTGCATTTAAAAACTAATCATTAGACCGTTAGCTGCGGTCTTTTTCCTGTTTAAGGAGGTAACAACATGAAAAAATATAAAGGTTATTTAATTGATCTGGATGGAACGATGTATAAAGGCACAGAGCGGATTGAAGCGGCAAGTGATTTTATTAAAAAACTGCAAACAAAAGAAATCCCTTATTTATTTGTAACCAATAATTCCTCAAGAACACCCGCGCAAGTAGCGGAAAAACTTCGTGGCTTTGATATTCAAGCAGAGGAAAATCAAGTGTTTACGACCAGTATGGCGACGGCAAATTATATTTTTAGCCAAAAGCCGGATGCGTCTGTTTATGTGATAGGTGAAGAAGGGATTCAAACTTCTATTGAAGAAAAGGGTTTTCTAAAGGTATCTGAAAACGCCGATTTTGTCGTGATTGGGATTGACCGTGCAATAACCTATGAAAAATTAGCAGTCGCCTGCCTGGCAGTAAGGAATGGGGCTGTGTTTATCTCCACCAATGGGGATATCGCCCTTCCGACAGAACGAGGACTATTACCGGGGAATGGTTCCTTGACATCTGTCATTTCCGTTTCAACTCAAACCAAGCCCATTTTTATTGGGAAGCCCGAATCGATTATTATGGAACAGGCACTAAAGGTGTTGGGAACCGCCAAAGAAGAGACCTTAATGGTAGGGGATAATTACGACACAGATATCATGGCAGGAATGAAAGCCGGTATGGATACATTATTAGTTCATACAGGTGTCACTACAAAAGAATTGCTTTTAAGATATAACCGTAAACCAACTTATACGATTGATTCCTTAGATCAGTGGGAACCGTAAAAAAGGATGGACTGCTCCATCCTTTTTAATCATCATTCTTAGTTTCTTTACGAGCGGCCCGGTGTGCCAGACGGCTCGATGCAGCGGCAGCAATGGCGCCTACGATATCATCAAGGAATGTATGACATTCACCAGTGGATTTATCGTTTAAGTGAGCAAGTATACCTGGTTTCTGTTTATCGATGTAGCCGTAATTTGTAAAACCAATGGATCCGTAGACATTCACGATTGATAATGCAATAATTTCATCTACGCCATAAAGGCTTTCATCCCGTTTGATAATGTCCTGAAGCGGCTCTTCTAACAGGCCTTTTTCCGCCAGCTTATCAAGTTGAATTCCTGTTAAAATTGCGTTTTGAACCTCGCGCTTTGAGAGTACCCTTTCTACGTTGGCAATACAGTCCTCCATTTGCAAATTTTCATGATACTTATTTTGGAGAAAATAAACTAAATCGGCAATATCCTTAATTTCAACGCCTCTTTCTTTAATCCATCTGCGAGCGGTTTCTTCAAGAATATCCATTTTTTTGTCTGCAGCCATACAATCACCTTTTCTATGAATTTTCACGATTGTTCTCTATATCTTATAGTTTTTTTCGATAACATATGCATTATTTTCATACGAATTGAAAAATGGGAATCAACAAGTTTTTAAAGACACACACATATATTTAATGGAAAAGAGGTTTTGAAAGAGGTGGCAGTATGCTGCAAAAATTACTTGAGAACAAGTATGGTATAAAGGTCGAGGAATATTTAAAACTAGATTCTTATGATGCTTTGAGGGGGAATGGCTGGCTTTATTTACTATCGAGGCCAGGGGGCAGGGAGGAAACGGATATTTCCGAGTTGGAGAAAATCGCAACGCATCTGCGAAACTATGGTGACCAACATGTTCCGGTCATACTTTCATCAAAGGAAGGAAGTTTGATAACCACCTGGGAACAAAATAAATTTTGCGTTCTGGCAAACAAACAGATGGAGAAACCACAAAAAATAAAATTAGGGAGGAAACTGGCGAAGTTTCATGAGCGGGGGAGAAATGTGCCGTTTCAAATTGAAAGAACTAGCAGAATTGGTCAATGGAAATCTTTATGGGAAAAGCGCTTGGAACAAATGGAGAAGGTATGGAGCGGTCTGTTGTATCAAACACCTGAAGATGAGTTTGAAAAGATGTTTATTGAATCTTTTCCCTACTATTTGGGATTAACCGAAAATGCTATTCAATATATAGTGGATACCGAAATAGATGATGAACCAATAGACTCTGATGCAGGGACTGTGTGTCATGAGCGTTTTTCAAAAAATTCATGGGGCAGAAATTATTATATTAAAAATCCATTTGATTGGGTATTTGACCATCGGAGCCGGGATCTTGCGGAATGGACGAGGGAACGCTATTTTCGAAACATTCAAACGTATGATCGGGAACTAATGCAATTTTTCGAAGAATATCAAAGCGTTGCCCCATTGTCATCCTTTTCCTGGCGCCTTTTATATGCCCGTTTATTATTTCCTTTGCAATATTATGATTGTGTGGAAAATTACTATATCACCCGTTCCGAGCAAGATAAGAAGGTATTGGAGGAGAAATTAAGTAAAATCTTAAGACAATCAACCGAGTATGAAAAATTTCTCGGGGGCTTTTATCAAATTTCTGGTGCTCCGATAAAAAAGCTGAATCTTCCGCTTCCAGAATGGCTTATGATAAAATAATTTAACAAGACCATTAAGGAAGGAAATAGCAATGAAACCATATATTTATATAACAAGGAAGCTTCCGGTTGAAGCAATTGCTGCATTTCGGGAAAAATATGACGTGAAAATGTGGGAGCATGATGACATTCCTGTGCCGAAAGAGATATTGTTAGCTGAGGCGAAAAAAGCAGATGCCCTGTTAACAATGGTATCCGATAAAGTTGATGAACAAGTATTAAACTTAGCGGCTAATCTTAAAATAGTAGCCAATATGGCGGTAGGGTATGACAATATTGATCTAACTGCTGCTACTAAAAAAGGGGTGGCCATTACTAATACCCCTGATGTTTTAACGGATACAACTGCCGATTTAACTTTTGCATTATTAATGGCTGTATCCCGCAGAGTGGTGGAAGCAGCTGATTTTATTAAAAACGGTCAGTGGAAAAGCTGGAGTCCATTTTTATTAGCGGGCCAGGACATTCATCATAAAACACTTGGAATTGTTGGGATGGGGAAAATCGGCGAGGCAGTTGCCAGACGTGCGTCAGGATTTGAGATGAATCTTCTCTATCATAATCGAACAAGGAAGCCAGAAATCGAACAGAAATTGGGCGCTGTTTATTGTAGTTTTGAAGACCTTCTAAAAAAGGCGGATTTTATTGTCTGTTTAGCACCGTTAACTGACGAAACGAGAAATATGTTTACCCGAAAGGTTTTTCAAAAAATGAAACGTTCAGCCATTTTTATTAATGCTTCGAGGGGGCACGTTGTTGATGAACAGGCTTTATATGATGCCCTTGTTGCCGGGGAGATTGCCGGTGCCGGATTGGATGTTTTTGAAAAGGAACCAATTGATGCTGGTCACCCATTGCTTGGGCTTTCTAATGTTGTTGCACTCCCCCATATTGGAAGTGCAAGTGTCGAAACAAGAACGGCAATGATGAATTTAGCTATTGCAAATATTGAAGCGGTCTTAGACGGAAAAGAACCTCTAACACTTGTTAATAAGGATTAACAAATCTTTAAAAAAGCGATTGCCAACAAGGCAATCGCTGTCTATTTTTTATTAAAAAACTTGTTCTACTTCGACAATTCCAGGTACTTCTTCAAGAAGTGCTCTTTCAATGCCGGCTTTAAGTGTGATGGTGGAGCTTGGGCAGCTGCCGCATGCACCTAATAAACGAAGTTTCACAATTCCGTCCTCAACATCAACTAATTCACAATCCCCGCCATCGCGAAGAAGAAATGGTCGTAATTTATCTAATACTTCTTGCACTTGTTCTTTGATTTCTAATTCTTCCATTCCCATCGACTCCTTTCCTATCTATATTATAATGTGGTTGACAATAAAAATCCATTCCGAAGAAGTGAAACATTTTCTTTCATTTTTGGTTCAAAGATGTTGTAAAATAGAAGAAAAAATAAGGATGAATTCATATGGAACATAATCAAGTGGAAATTATTATATACGGCGCTGAACAACTTTGTCCAAGCTGCGTAAATTTGCCTTCTTCAAAGGAGACATTTGAATGGCTGCAAGCTGCCATTGCCCGGAAATTTCCGGAACAGCCCTTTACCATGACATATGTAGATATTCTTTTTCCTCCTGAGGAACAAGTGAAACAAAGTTTTGCCAAAAGGGTAATCGAAGAGGATATGTTTTATCCGGTTGTAGTCATTAAAGATAAAGTAGTCGGAGAAGGAAATCCAAGATTAAAAACAATTTTTGCAGAGCTTGAAAAACATGGATACAAAGCTGTGTAAAAAAAGAAGCATTCCAATTGGCGGAATGCTTCTTTTTGCGTCATCCATTATGGTATTTGTACATCCACAGGATCCCGGATTTAATAAGTCTTGCCACACGTCCAGTTATCGCTTGATTTGCCATCATGCCAAATCCTTGTTTCTTTCCTAGCGAGCCAAGAATTCCTTTTAATTTTATTGGCGGGAAAGAAGCAGGAGGCTCTTCACCATTCCAGCGCTTTTTCAGCACTTCTACAATCTGCTCTGCTTGTCCCTCTGCCAATTGTGCACTTGGGGCATGAGGAAGACTCGCACAATCACCGAGGACATAAATATGTTCATCAGAAGGCAGGTTGTGTTGAGGAGTAAGCAACACCCTACCCATATTATCTTTTTCCTCAGGTAAATCACGAACAATTTTGTTTGCTTGAATTCCTGCTGTCCAAACGATGACATCGCAATCAATCGCTTCGTCATGGTTATATAATCTTTTTTCTTCCACTTTTGTAATGTTGGAATTGTTGATAATTTCAACATTATGTTTGTTAAACCAATTTTCAACGTATTTACTTAAGCGATCTGGAAATGCTGAAAGAATATGCTTTCCTCTGTCAAATAATTTAATCGTAAGGTCATGCCGGCTTTCACTTAATTCACTTGCAAGCTCTACGCCGCTTAGACCCGCTCCAACAATACAGACAACAGACCCAGGAGCAAGATTGTTTAAAACGGAATAAGTTTCACGAGATTTCCCTATGCTTTGAATACTATAAGTAAACTCTTCTGCACCAGGAACACCATGATACTTGTCCTCACAGCCAAGACCGATAATTAAATCATCGTAGTGAATAGGTTCATCATCTTTTAAAAGAACCTTTTTTTCTTCTCTTTCAATTCCAGTTACTTCACCAAACTTAATGTTTAACCGAGAATGTTCAGGAAAGGTTACACGAACTTCTTTATCGGATATGGTTCCGGCCGCTAAAGCATAATATTCGGTTTTTAGACAGTGATATGGGACTCGGTCAACAAGAGTAATTGTTACGTCTTCAGGAAGATTGTTCGGAAGGAGTTCACTTAGGATTTTCATTCCGCCGTATCCTCCCCCAAGAATTACCAGATTTCTCATTTTAATATTTCCCCTTTTACAAAACAATTGTATTCCTATTTTTAATGTTCCTTATTTAATTAATTTATTGCACGTAGAATAAAGCAATAAATTGGAATTAAGGTTTAGTCAAGAGCAATTCACACAATTACGAGTATAGCTAAGAAATGACGAAATAACAACAATTTTCGTGCTTTCTTGACAAAATGAGTGTGCTTTGTTAATTGACGATATTTCAGAAAAAGGGTAGGATTAGTAGGTATGAAGAGGTGAAACCGTTGATTAAGCCAATCATTGAATTTTGTATAAGCAATTTAGCAAGTGGTGCGCAGCGTGCGCTTGAGATATTAGAAAAAGATCCAAATTTAGACATTATCGAATATGGATGTCTAGGTTATTGTGGAAAGTGTGCAATGACTCTTTATGCGCTGGTGAATGGGGAAGTGGTAACAGGTAAAACCCCTGAGGAACTAGTAGACAATATTTATCAGTACTTAGATGAAAATCCCATGTTTTAAAGAAAGGAGCGTAATCCGCTCCTTTTTTCAATTTTTATCATATAATAGTTATATAAACGAATTAGTTGAAGTGGATATACGAAATAAAAAAGCTAAAAAGGGGGAATTAGGATGAGCAAAGAGGTAATTATTTTAACAGAATCGGCTGCATTGCAAATTAAAGATATGATGAAGCAAAATGAAGAAGAAGGTGCAATGTTACGGGTAGGTGTAAAAGGCGGTGGGTGCAGCGGTTTGTCTTATGGATTGGGATTTGAGCATGAGGCGAATGAAGATGACCATCAATTCGAGCTGCATGGAATTCAAATTCTGGTTGATAAAGAAAGTGCATCCATTTTACAAGGAACAAAAATTGATTTCAAACAATCGATGATGGGCGGCGGATTTACCATCGATAATCCGAACGCGATCGCTTCCTGCGGCTGTGGATCTTCTTTCCGTACAGCTACAGCAGCAGGTTCACCGGAAGAATGTTAGGAAGAGCCTAAGATAAAAAGGCGTCCTCATAACGGACGCCTTATAAACTTAATTATTAAACATAGAAGAACTGTGCAATGGCTGAACTTTAGCTTTTGGATCAATATATGATTTTGCATTATTCACTGCCGTCGGCGCTTCACCAAATCCGCAGGCGATTAATTTCACTTTTCCTTCATATGTGCATATATCCCCGGCAGCATATATTCCCGGTACATTTGTTTCCATTTTAGAGTTCACTAAAATTGAATTTTTTTCAATCTGCAGACTCCATTCTTTTATCGGTCCCAGCGAAGAGACAAAGCCATAATTACAAATGACGGCATCCACATCAAGGGAGATTTGTTCCTCACCGTTTACTGCTTTAAGAATAACCTGCTTAATTCCGGAGTGATTACCGATTATTTCAGCAGGAAGATAGGGGGTTTTCACATCAACCTTTGAATTGAATAAGTTTTTTACACTGTGTTCATGAGCACGGAATTTATCCCTGCGGTGAACAATGGTAACTTTATCGGCAATTGGTTCTAACATTAAGGCCCAATCCACTGCTGAATCTCCGCCACCAAAAACGATTACTCTTTGACCTGCAAACATATTTAAATCTTCGATAAAGTAATGAAGATTTTTTCGCTCATATTGTGCAGCACTTTCCAGTTCTAAGCGGCGAGGTTGAAAAGCACCATTCCCGGCGGTGATTATTACGGACTTTGAATAATGAATATCCGTATTGGTTGTTAACCTAAAAATACCGTCTTCCAACTTTTCTAATTTTTCGACAGATTGTTCAAGTGCAATCACTGGATTAAATTTCGCCATTTGCTCTTTAAGGTTATTGACCAATTCTTGAGCGCGAATCTTCGGAAAACCAGCAACATCATAAATATATTTTTCCGGGTAAAGGGCTGATAATTGACCGCCAAGTTGAGGTAAGCTTTCAATAATTTTTACGGATGCTTGACGCATTCCTCCATAAAACGCAGTAAATAGACCGACAGGCCCTCCCCCAATGATTGTAATATCAAATATTTTTTGATTTTCCTGCACTTTGAATCCCCCCAATCAAGGTAGTAACAATCTACATTCCAATCATAACATAAAAATATTCAATGCTCACTTGAATTGAATGAATATTCACTTTATTGGTAATGTTTTATTAATTACGGCTGTTATTGGCTTATTTATATGGAAGACATTCCGATATTATAATATTAAATAAATTAAAAAAACAGCTTGAAAATGGGGTGAAAAAAGAATAAGATGAGATGTGAATATATTGTTACTATTTTGTGACAGAATAAGAATATTTTAGTTAAGTAAGAAAGTTTCAAAGGAATTTGGAATACAATTTTGCACAACTTGATAAAAGTGAAGCAATTACTGATTTCTTTGCACCTATTCGTGAAAAACATCACATACATTTTCTGTGCAATTCAAATAAAAATGAAGAAATCAGTGGATGATAAGGTAAAAAGGTTCATTAAAAATAAAAAAAAGGTGGAAGTGATCACTTTGAGAAAGCCAAAAATTGTTATTGTCGGGGCAGGATATGGCGGACTTTTGACAACAGTTCGTTTGCAAAAATTATTAGGTGTTAATGAAGCAGAAATTGTATTAATCAATAAAAATGATTATCATTACGAAACTACATGGTTACACGAAGCATCTGCCGGTACATTACATCATGATAAAGTACGCTATGATATCCGCAATGTAATTGATCGCAGTAAAGTAGAATTCGTTCTAGATACAGTAGTATTAATCAATAAAGAAGAGAAAAAAGTCATTTTAGAAAATGGTGAAGTGAGTTATGACTATTTAGTCATTGCACTTGGCGGTGAACCGGAAACTTTCGGTATTAAAGGATTGAAAGAATATGCATTTGGCATTACAAATGTTAATTCATCTCGTCAATTACGCGAGCATATTGAATACCAATTTGCTACGTACAATATGGAAGAAGAAAAGAATGAAAATCGTTTGTCTATCGTCGTTGGCGGTGCCGGATTTACTGGGATTGAATTCCTTGGCGAATTAACGAACCGGATTCCTGAACTATGCCGTGAATATGATGTGGATATCCATAAAGTTAAAATTACTTGCGTAGAAGCAGCACCAACTGTTCTTCCTGGATTTGATCCGGAATTAGTCAACTATGCCGTTTCTCAATTAGAGCGCAGAGGTGTAGAATTTTTAATCGGAACGGCGATTAAAGAGGCAACTACTGAGGGGATTTTTGTAGGTAAAGGCGAAGAAGAGCCTTATGAAATTAAAGCCGGCACAGTTGTTTGGGCTGCAGGAGTACGTGGAAATGCTATTATTGAAAAATCAGGCTTCGAGGCCATGCGTGGACGTGTTAAAGTACAACCAGATCTTCGCGTACCAGGGTTTGATAAGGTCTTCATTATTGGCGACAGCTCTCTTGTAATTAATGAGGAGATTAACCGCCCATATCCGCCAACTGCACAAATTGCCATGCAGCAAGGGGAAGTGGTTGCTCGCAATATTACAGCCCTTGTTCGAAATAAAGCTGAACTTGAGAGCTTTAAATTTGATAACAAAGGTACTGTTTGTTCCCTTGGTGAAGATGACGCTATTGGAGTAGTATTTGGTAAAAAGGTGACTGGTTCAAAGGCAGCCTTTATGAAAAAAGTAGTCGATAACCGCGCTCTTTATATGATTGGCGGTACATCACTCGTACTGAAAAAAGGAAAACTTAATTTCTTTTGATAAGCTCTTTTCATAAACTTTGTTGCTTTGGACCTTAATAAGGGCCAAATACTTAAGTTTCTAGGCAATTTTCGCAAATGTTCTTATGAAAAGATGCTACGAAGCTTTTAGTTATACGGGTTGATGAACTTATACGAAAAACAACAATCTATGCGAAAATAGCCTTTGATAAAAAGGACAGGGAAAACCTGTCCTTTTGTTGTTAAAATTAAACTAAAACCTAAAGCTCTAGGAGGATTTTTCATGAAAAAACGCGATAAGGTCTGGCTGGCTGTTTCAGGGTTAATCATTTATGAGGGAAAATGGCTTGTGGTGAAGAAAAGATATGGCGGGTTAAAAGGCCAATGGTCGCTGCCAGCGGGGTTTGTTGACGAAGGCGAAACAGCGGATGAGGCTGTGATTCGTGAAATCAAGGAAGAAACAGGTATTGATTGTGTTGTGAGAGGATTAATAGGGCTGAGAACCGGTGTAATAAAAGAAGAAATTAGTGACAATTTGCTTATGTTTTTACTTGAACCGGTAAACAATGTGGAAATTCTCCATCAAGACAGTGAGCTTTATGAGGCGCGGTTTATGACACCTGAAGAGCTTCTAAATGAAAAGGAGGCTTCCATTCTTTTAAGCTATCTTATCAATCAAACATCTATCACATCAATTCCTTGTACTGATGGTTTAAATCCAGGGGACCAGTTTGGCTATACAGCATATAGAGTATTTTTGTAATTTTTAGAAAATTAGAGAAACCGATAGAAAATGAAAGAAAACTTCTGATGTATCCGTTTTCTTATCTTTTTTTGCTGGTTTTTCCTCCTTTTCTTTTTTCTATTTTCTTGATATATTATCAGAAAATTTAAATAATAGTTTTAAGGGGGAGATAGCAATGACTGTAAAAAACTTGGATACACAAACTTGTGATTATTGTTCAGGAAAAGGATATTTTCAACTTTTGCTTGGCGGCTCTGAAACTTGCTCCAGTTGTGAGGGAACAGGGAAAAAGGAGGAGTAAACCAAATTTAATTACCACCCATTGCTTCTTCGAATCCTTCGGAGGGCTATTTTTTTTAGAGTAGCTTTTGGCTTCGAGAATTGTCCAGCTCCAGCGCCTAGCCCCTTGAGGTCGTAAGCCAATCCGCCAAGAAGGTTAAAGAGCAACCTTCTCGTCGGCTCGTCTTACGCTATGCCTGAGGCTGACCAAGGTGCTTGCGCTTTTCCTATTGACTCCCTTTTGGACATTCAGTACACTTAAAATTGATGTGTCAAAGGGGGAGTTCCAATGCAAATGAGCATTGTTGTTTTAATCATCTCGATGTTATTATTTTTTGTGTTATTTTTTGGGATTGGGTTTATTCTTAATATGCTCTTAAGAATGTCTTGGATTATGGCGATTATTTATCCAATTGTCGCGATTTTAATTGTTGATAAAGTTCGTTTTGTGGAATATTTTACAGATAGTAAAGCAGCATTTGTGCAGCTTGGGCATAGATTTACCTCTCTTGCTACAGCCGACATTTTAATCTTGGCAAGTGGGCTTGCAGGCGCTATTGTAGCAGGTATTGTCATTAAGCTTTTACGTAAAAACGGATACCAGATGTTCTAAGGCTTTTTACAAATGTAAGAAGTCTTTTTATTTTGGAAAAATTTCCTTTTACTCCTTTTTGAATAATTCTTTTCCTCTTGGGAAATGAATATTTTTGGAGGAGTGAAAAATTTTGATGAAAATATTAACAATTTGGGCAAAGCGCTTTTTGATGACATGTCTATTCTTAATGGCGCTGTTGGTAACCTATCAATCCATTTCCGGGGTGAATGCCCAAACACTACTAAATTTTGTTGATCCGTTCATTTCTTCGAGTAAATCGGCAGCAGGTACAGTCCCAACGTTAGAAGAAGCCGTCGATTGGTCGAAATATCCGAAAAAAACAGTTGTGGCAACGGGCTATACTGCAGGGTTTGAGTCAACAGGCAAGTATCAGGGGCATCCCGAATATGGGATTACGTATTCGGGTGTAAAAGTAAAGCGGGATTTATATTCAACCATTGCAGCAGACTTAAATGTTTTTCCTCTGGGTACCATCTTATTTATTCCCGGCTATGGTTATGGGGTAGTTGCCGATAAAGGCGGGGCAATAAATGGTGATGAATTGGACCTATACTTTAATACGGTTAAAGATGTATACAACCAATGGGGCAAAAAGAAACTGGATGTATACGTTGTCCAAAAAGGGAATGGAAGTCTCTCTGAGCAGGAATTAAAAACATTGAATGAAAATAAATCCATGCAAGTATTCAGACAGCAATATATCAATTCTGAGAAAAGATAAAAGCAGGCAAAGGCCTGTTTTTTCTATTTATGTTTTATAATTAAATCATTAAGATACTAGGGGGGAAAAATCATGTTTGATAGTAAATCAGATTTTAATTTTTCAAATAAACATGAAGGTTTAGTGATTGGTCTTTTTGACCGGCCGGAAAAGTTTACCGGAATACTGGCCAAACTTGATGAATTATTCGAGGGGCAGCTCAAGGAATTGGTGAAATCGGGAGATCTTTCTGCTAAGTTTAAAAGCATTAATAAAATACATACTTTTGGAAAAATGGGTGTAAAGAGAATTTGGTTTGTTGGGCTTGGCAAAGAAAAGGACCTAAACTTTGAAAAAGCAAGAGATGCCTTTGGGAAACTATTCAAGGCGATTAAAATAGCAAAACTGGAAGAACTGGCAATATATTTGGAATCGTTTACAACCGGGGAGTTGAATGAGCAGGACGCTGTTCATGCAGCTGGTGAAGCATTTGCCATGGCGACTTATGAATTTAAAGGCTATAAACAAAGGTCTAATGAACCGGAGAAGCATTTAAACAGTATTACCTTCTATCATGAATCTCTTGACAAGGATGAACTGAAAGCATCGGTAACAGTAGGCTATTCGTTTGGAAAAGGGACCAATTCTGCCCGTACGCTTGTGAACACTCCAGGTAATATACTAAAAGCAGGTGATATGGCTGATTATGCAAAGGAACTTGCCGCCAAGTATGAGTTTGAAGTGGAAATTCTAGAAAAGGCGGAGATTGAAAAGCTCGGGATGGGTGCGTTTTTAGCAGTAAACCAAGGATCAGCGGAGCCACCGAAAATGATTGTTCTAAAGTATCAAGGGAAGGAGGACTGGAAGGATGTGATTGGCCTTGTTGGCAAAGGGATTACCTTTGATACGGGAGGATATTCGATTAAAACAAAAGCAGGGATTGTTGGCATGAAATCAGACATGGGCGGTGCGGCAGCTGTTTTAGGGGCAATGGAGATTATTGGGGAATTGAAACCTGAACAAAACGTCGTTGCTGTTATTCCTTCTACGGACAATATGATTAGCGGTTCGGCGTTTAAGCCGGATGATGTGATTACTTCGATGAGTGGTAAAACCATTGAAGTCCTAAATACAGATGCAGAAGGGCGTTTAGTGCTGGCGGATGCGATAACATATGCCAAGCACCATGGTGCCGAGTACTTGGTGGATGTTGCAACCTTAACGGGAGGTGTGATTACCGCATTAGGCCTTTACACCACTGGAGCAATGACCAATCAAGAACAACTTTATGAACAAGTATTAGAAGCATCTAGGGAGGCTGGAGAACGGATCTGGCAATTGCCCCTGTTTGATACGGAAATCGAAAGAGTGCGAAACAGTAAAGTCGCTGATTTGAATAATTCACCTGGAAGTGAAGGCCATGCACTTGTTGCAGGTGCGTTTATCGGGGAATTTGCGGAAGAAACACCATGGGTACACTTGGATATTGCCGGAACTGCAACCACTTCAAAGGACTATGATCTTGGCCCGGCCGGTGCAACAGGTGTCATGACGCGCACACTTGCTCTTTTTGTTGAGCGTTTCGAGCCAATTGAAAAATAGGTTTTACCCTTTTGGTCTTCTTAAGTTTTTATGTGTTGGCCCACTCAAAAACCTAGCCTTTCGCATATGAAATAGTGTAGGCAAGTATATGAGAGTGGGAGGTATGATGGTATGTACCCTTATCGATATCCCTATCCAGTTCAAGATCAAAGATTTATCGGGTTGGGTTGGCCGTTGGCGATAGGTGGCCTTGGCTTTTTAGGAGGATTATTAGGCGGAGGATTAGGTGGGTTTGCAGGAGCGGCAATAGGAAGCCGCCCGCCTTGGGGCTACCCCGGATTTGGTTATCCAGGCATAGGTTACCCAGGATTCGGTTACCCAGGATTCGGTTATCCAGGTTTCTATTAACAATGTAAAAACAACTCAGGCAGGCTGTTTTTATATTTTGGATGCAAATTTTGAATTTGTTAAAAAGGATGAGATATCTCATCCTTTTTTCTTGGCTTTTTCTAAAAGATAGTTGTTTTTGAAATGGCGAAATTTTAAAAAATTATGACGATTTCGTGTTATAATAGAAAATAATAAAAAAATTTTAATAAGTACAATTTTTTGTACAGGTTTCTTTATATAATGGTAGTAAGAACTTTGTGAGAAAAGGTGGTGAAAAACGATGGGAAAACGGCATTGTCTATTTATTGATTTTGAATTTACCATGCCGGAAAGAAATGTACGTATGAAGGAATTTTATCCAGAAATTATTGAGGTTGGTATTGTTTCAGTTTTAGATGATCAAATCATTGATCAGTTTTCATCCTATGTGACCCCGCTTAAATTTCCTACGCTATCGGAGCGCTGTAAATCATTTCTACATATTTCTCAGGAACAGGTAAACAAAGGGATTACTTTTTTTGAATTAATTCGTAAAATGAAGGAGTTCAACAAAGGCTATGAGATGACCATTGTTACTTGGGGGAATATGGACATGAAGGTATTACGTCAAAATTGCCTTGCAGCTGGTATCCCGTTCCCGTTTCGTGCAGCCGAGTTGGATTTATCTATGGAGTATAAACGTTTTTTCGGTGACCAAAACCAAACAGGTCTTTGGAAGGCAGTTCAAGAATATGGCAAAGAAGGAACAGGCAGACACCATCGTGCACTTGATGATGCACTGACTACCTATAATATATACAAGCTTGTGGAAAAGGATAAGCGCTATTTGGAAAAGCCAAAACCAACGACAATTGGCGACCGGGTAGATTTTTCAAAACTATTAAATGAGTTCGCATAAAAGGCCAAATCACTCAAATTGATTTGGCCTTTTATATTACTTATTTAAAATAATCCTCTTCCAACGACTCAATCATTTTTAAGCTCATTTCTGCCCATGGAGAGGGATTTTCCAGAAGCTCTTTTTTCATTTGCTCTAGAGAATTTTTTAAAGATGTTTGATAATCCGGTACTTCTTCCTCAAAATGTTTGACCATTTGTTTTGGAATATTTGCTTGTTCCCTAAAGGCGAGTGCCCTTCTTTCATGGAATACAAGAACATCTGCACTCTTTGGATTGTGTAGGTCCCCTTGCATTGGATGCTTCAAAACTGCAAGTACCCTTACTAAATAATGCTGCGGTCGTTCCTCTGTTATTTCACCGATATATTTTCCAGTTTTATAAATCGCGGTAACACGATCCCCAATCTTAAAATCTGCCAATCTAAGCCCCCCTCTAGTTCCATCATCTCTTTTATTTTAAAAGAATTAAAAACAAAGTGCAAAATTAGTAAATTTCGGTTAAATTAAAAAAATGGAGGGATGATAATGAAAATAAGTTTAAAAATATGGACCGCATTGCTTATCATCATGCTGGTAATGTCCGGATGCGGGACAAGCAATTTGAAGTATGATTCTAAACCCAAAAACAATACAGCAAGCACTGAACAAAAGGAAGGAGACAAAAAAGTGTCAAACACCGTATATCCTCAGCTAACAACTGAGGTATCCGAAAACGAAAGATTAGTCGAAATAGAAACTTCGATGGGAAATATTAAAATAAAATTATTTCCAGAGTATGCACCAAAAGCGGTTGAAAACTTTGTAAAACATAGTGAAAAAGGGTATTACGATGGCCTCATTTTTCATCGGGTTATTAAGAATTTTATGATACAGGGCGGGGATCCGAATGGGAATGGAACGGGAGGAGAGAGCATCTATGGTGCGCCGTTCGAGGATGAATTCTCAAATAACCTCTTTAATCTTCGCGGCGCCTTGTCAATGGCTAACTCAGGTCCAAATACAAATGGAAGCCAGTTCTTTATCGTGCAAAATCCTGAGGTAGATCCTTCGATGAAAGATCAAATGGAGAAAGTAGGCTATCCAAAGGAAATCATTGCTGCTTATGATAAAAATGGGGGCACTCCATGGTTAGACCACCGTCATACGGTTTTCGGGCAAGTCATTGAGGGTATGGATATTGTTGATAAAATAGCCAATACCCCAGTTGATGCCAAAGATAAACCAAAGGAAGATGTCGTGATTAAAAAAATCAACGTATTAAAGTAATTTTAAAGGATAAAACTTGGTTGAAGCTATTTTTATTGCTATAATGATAAAAATGAATTTCCTTGATGAAAGGGAGAAAAATATGTTTCAACCACAGATATTGTCGTTGTTTTTATATTTTCCTAAAGATAAATCTGAGTATATTCCCGCTGGCATCACGTTTCTTATCTTCTTTATTGGAGCAATTCTAGCAATGAAATTTATTATTGCAATCTCGAATCGTGAAGCAAAAAAAGCAAAAGAATTAGAAAATCGTATCATGAATCAGCATAGTCAAAAGGAACAGTAATTCTAAGCTGTTCCTTTTTCATTTTTGAATACCTCGATTATTCTTCGGAAATACTATTGACAAAATGTCTATTGTGGAGGTATTAGATGAAGAAACATTGGCTGATCCTTCCGTTGCTTTTTCTAGCAGGATGCACCGGTGAAAATCCAAAAAAGATTGATGTTCAAATGTATAATCCGGCCGGTGATTCCCTTGGGAAAATCACCTTATCAGAACAGGCAAGCGGAGTAAAGATGCAAGTAAATTTAACTGGATTGACACCAGGGGTACATGCGATACATATTCATGATAATGGTAAATGTGAGGCACCTGACTTTAAATCGGCAGGAGGTCATTTTAACCCCGAAAATAAAAAACATGGACTGCTAAATCCGAATGGAGCCCACGCAGGCGATATTCCCAATTTAATCGTTGGTGATGATGGATCAGCTAAAGCCGATTTAATGGCCCCAAATGTTTCACTAAAAGATGGAAAGAAATCTTTATTTACCAAAAATGGAACTTCCATTGTCGTTCATGCAGGTAAAGATGATGGCATGACACAGCCAGCCGGGGATTCAGGAAAACGGGTGGCTTGCGGCGAAATTACAAAAGACAAGCAGCAAAAGGGTCAAAAAGGATCTCAAGATGAAAAAAAATAAGCATAATGGCTTTCTTCTCTAATGGAGAGGCCTTTTTTTCATGCATTTAAAACTTGAAAGCTATTTTCTTTTCCCAAGGAGGCGGTGAAAGGATAATGTCAGGGGAACAAATGCTGTAACAACTGGCTAAATTCTAATGATATTTGAAAAAAAGGCAATGATAATAGCAGATTTTTTTCGACATATTTTTTGCATAAAAGTTGTTTGAAAAAAATTTTTTATTATAATTATGTGGGAATGAAATTTTTTTCAACTACTGAAGGGATGAGTTTAAATTGAAAACACAACAAATAGGAGTAGTTGGCGTTGGTGTTATGGGAAGAAGCCTGGCGCTAAATTTTGAAAGCAAAGGTTTTTCTGTCTCTATTTATGATCTTTCTGCTGAAAAAATAAATGAAATACTAGAACATAATCCTGAGAAACACTTATTTGGCACAACTGATATTAAAGAATTTATTCAATCACTTGAATTACCGCGAAAAATCTTGTTAATGGTCAATGCTGGAGTGATTACAGATAAAGCGATTGAATCTCTCTTACCACATTTGGACAAAGGCGATATCCTAATAGATGGTGGAAATAGCTTTTATCAAGATACGATTCGCAGAAATTCCGAGCTTGCCGAAAAAGGAATTCTCTTTATTGGAGCGGGTGTTTCCGGCGGGGAAGAAGGAGCTCTGAAAGGGCCTGCAATTATGCCAAGCGGTCAAAAAGAAGCCTATGATGCGGTTGCACCGCTTTTAACGGCTATTTCTGCAAAGGTAAATGGGGAACCATGCTGTACATATATCGGTCCAGACGGGGCCGGACATTACGTCAAGATGGTTCATAATGGAATCGAGTATAGTGACATGCAGCTTATTTGTGAGTCCTATCACATCATGAAAGAGCTTCTCGGATTATCAGCGGAAGAACTTCATGAAGTATTTAAGGAGTGGAATGAAGGCGAGCTGGACAGTTATTTAATCGAAATTACGGCCGATATTTTCTCAAAAAAGGACTCGGAAACTGGAAAGCCTCTTGTTGATGTCATTTTGGATACAGCTGGTCAAAAGGGAACTGGAAAGTGGACAAGTCAAAGTGCGCTTGATTTAGGTGTTCCTCTTTCAATCATCACTGAATCTGTATTTTCCCGATTCCTTTCTGCATTGAAACAGGAACGTGTTAAAGCAAGCAAGATTTTAAGAGGCCCAGCAAAATTTGAATATACCGGTGATCAAAAACAATTTATCGAATTAATTCGGAAATCCCTGTACTTAAGTAAAATTGTTTCCTATGCTCAAGGCTTTGCACAGTATAAAGTGGCTTCTGATGAGTATGGCTGGGATTTAAAACCGGGCGAAATTGCGATGATTTTCCGCGGCGGCTGCATCATTCGCGCAGCCTTCCTGCAAAATATTAAAGAAGCGTATGACCGCAATCCGAATTTGGAAAACCTCTTATTGGATTCCTATTTCCAATCAATCATTGATGAATACCAAGATGCGGCAAGAGAGGTTGTTTCCGTTGCCATTAAAGCTGGGATCCCTGTTCCAGGGCTTTCAAGCGCACTTGCTTATTATGACAGCTACCGCTCGGAAGTTCTTCCAGCCAACCTGCTTCAAGCACAGAGGGATTACTTCGGTGCGCATACGTATCAAAGAGTTGATAAAGAAGGAATCTTCCATACAGAATGGATAGCAAAATAGAAAATTTGAAGTCAGGCTGATTTTTTAAATCAGTCTGGCTTTTTATTATGAGGAAAACAACGTATACTAAAATTACAATGGGGATTTTTAATGGGATCATAATAGGAGAATTATAGGTGATAGAAAATGGAGAATAGTCAACTACAAACAAATTTAAAATTTGTTGATTTATTAAATCAATGGAATCCTTTTCAATTAGAAGAGGGGAGTTACGATACAGAGATTGCGGACACGATTCAGGCGATACATGAACTCAATCATCCTGCTGCACTTGCTGAAAAAATTCAAAGCATTTACGAGTTTTCATTTGAACAAATCATTCCAATCGATTCCTGTCTTGAGATGGCGGAGAAGTTGTTAATTATTAAAAATAATGACTCATGCACTATTTAGAACAAAAAAAAAGGGGACATCCCGAGAGATTGTCCACTTCAAAAAGGGGGAATACTAGAAAGCCTTATACAATAAGGTTTTCCAGTTTCCTTTTTTTTATACACAAAACGGAAAAATAATAAAAAAGCGGTAATAAACCGCTTTTTACATACAATCTTATACCGTAAATTTTCTACAATGCTTAATCAATGGTTGAGGAGTGCGTATGAAACGTTTGGTCTAAAAGTTCTGAAGCAGGTATATCTAAAACGGTTGATAGCTTTAAGATTGTCTCCCTGCTTGGAACTTGCTCTCCGGATTCGTATTTTTCAATCGTAGATAATCCTACCCTAACCTTTTGTGCCAATTCGTGCTGTGTCATGTTTTGCATTTCACGGCAGTTTTTAATTGTTTGACCGATTGATCTCATACTGTTCACCTCTCCTAAAAAAATTTTCTTTTATATATTTTATCATATTATATTAATAATACTAATAGTTAATTTGAACATTCTGTTAATTTTTAAATTCATTCTAGCAAATGTGATTGTCTTTTTGATTTAACATCATCATTGTGGTATAATTTTTTATTGCATATAATTGGGTATAAAATAAATTTGATTTAGGAGTGTTTTCATGTCGGAAATAATCGAAACAGGCAGTATCATAACAGGTAAGGTAACGGGAATTCAGCCCTATGGTGCGTTCGTGGCATTAGGGGAAAATACACAAGGCCTTGTGCACATTTCAGAAATCACACACGGTTATGTGAAAGATATTAATGATCATCTCAAAGTCGGTGATGAGGTGAAAGTGAAAGTTTTATCTATAGACGAAGGTGCAGGTAAAATTGGCTTATCCATTCGCGCTACAGAAGAGGCTCCTGTCCAAGCTGCAAAGCCGGTTAAAAAGCCACGTAAGCGCCAAGCGGCTGCCATTGTTCCGGAAACTGAAGGAGCGCAAGGATTCAATACCTTAAAAGATAAGCTTCAAGAGTGGATTGATCAATCACAAAGGGAAGATTTAATTAAAAAATAATAAAATGAAGGGCTTGGATGTTTAGAATTCTAAATTTCCAAGCCCTTTTTTCATAGGCTGTGTTAAATGTCATTGTTGATTTTTTAACCATGTTGATTGGAGCGGAAGGCACGAAGACTCCTGTGGGAGTACGGGGCAGGGGAGACCCCACAGGAGCGAAGCGACTAGGAGGCTCCCCGGACCGCCCACGGAAAGCGAAGTGCCTGGAGCGGAAATGAACAGCCAAATTTAACACATCCTTACAAAAAATAGTAAAAATCTTTTTCGATATTCGGTCATTCTTTTTCTCTGCACGGCTACAATAATATAAGTACATATTTCATCAATGAAATGGAGGAAGGCTTTATGGCAGCAACAGTGAATACGAATAAACTCATTGAGCAAACAGAGAAATATGGTGCCCGAAATTATCTTCCGCTTCCAATTGTCGTTTCACGGGCAGAGGGTGTATGGGTAGAAGACCCTGAAGGCAATAAATACATGGACATGCTTAGTGCATATTCAGCCGTTAACCAAGGACATCGTCATCCTAAGATCATTCAATCTTTAAAGGATCAAGCAGACAGGGTTACTTTAACATCACGGGCCTTTCATAATGACCAGTTAGGGCCTTGGTATGAAAAAGTTTGTAACATAACGAATAAAGAAATGGCCCTTCCTATGAATACGGGAGCAGAAGCAGTAGAAACAGCCTTTAAAGCTGCCCGCCGCTGGGGTTATGATGTGAAAGGAATCCCCGATAACCAGGCAGAAATCATCGGTTGTAATGGAAATTTCCATGGAAGAACGATGACAGCCGTCTCTTTGTCATCTGATCCAGAGTATCAACGTGGTTTTGGACCGATGCTTCCAGGAATCAAGCTTGTCCCTTACGGTGATTTAGAGGCATTAAAAGCAGCGATTACCCCAAATACTGCTGCCTTTTTGATTGAACCCATCCAGGGAGAGGCCGGAATTGTGATCCCTCCGGAAGGCTTTATTAAAGCGGCATTTGATCTTTGTAAACAAAATAATGTGCTATTTATTGCTGATGAGATTCAGGCGGGTTTGGCCCGTACCGGAAAGATGTTTGCATGTGAATGGGAAGGCATTGAACCTGACATGTATATACTAGGTAAAGCGTTAGGTGGAGGGGTAATGCCAATTTCATGTATATGTGCCAATAAAGACATTTTGGGTGTGTTTAATCCTGGTTCTCATGGTTCTACCTTTGGTGGAAATCCTCTTGCTTGTGCTGTTTCCATTGCTGCACTAGATGTGCTGGTTGATGAAAAGCTTGCAGAGAAATCAATGGAGTTTGGTGAGTATTTTATCAGTAAACTAAAGGAAATTAAGAATCCAATGATAAAAGAAGTTCGTGGACGCGGTTTGTTTATTGGAGTGGAATTAACAGAGCCTGCCCGTAAATATTGTGAAGAGTTAAAGGAGCAAGGTTTACTCTGTAAAGAGACCCATGATACGGTTATTCGTTTTGCGCCACCACTTGTCATTACAAAAGAAGAATTGGATTGGGCCCTTGAGAGAATCCATAAGGTGCTGGGCTAAAATTTATTGGAATCGTTTCGGAAGCGGAAAAAAATCGGAGGCGCAAAGAGGCGCTTCCGATTTTTTATGGTGTAATTTCAAAAATTTACATTTACTTCTTTTCGAGAAAACAAAAAACTAGTTTTTTGCAATTAACATCATAATAATAAGTAATGATGGAGGAAAAGGAGTTGAAGATTTTGGAGAATTTTATTTTTTTAAATCCAACAAAATTGATTTTTGGAAAAGGTCAGCTTGAACAATTAAAAAACGAAGTGCCAAACCATGGTCGTAAAATTTTACTTGTATATGGGGGCGGAAGTATTAAACGAAGCGGCCTTTATGATCAAGTAATCGAAACCTTAAAAGAAATAAATTGTGAGATTTTCGAACTCCCCGGGGTAGAACCCAACCCGCGCATCTCAACAGCAAGAAAAGGAGTAGAAATTTGTAAACAAGAAGGAATAGAATTCCTTTTAGCAGTTGGCGGCGGGAGTGTCATTGATTGTACAAAGCTGATTGCTGCCGGGGCTAAATATGATGGCGACGCCTGGGATTTAGTGACAAAAAAAGTAATTGCCCGAGATGCCCTTCCATTTGGGACAGTATTAACGCTTGCGGCAACGGGGTCTGAAATGAACTCTGGGTCCGTTATCACGAACTGGGAAACAAAGGAAAAGTAT
Organism: Bacillus sp. MUM 116; assembly: GCF_001866655.1. Taxonomy (GTDB): domain Bacteria; phylum Bacillota; class Bacilli; order Bacillales; family Cytobacillaceae; genus Neobacillus. The sequence goes on from NZ_MLYR01000093.1 coordinate 32,951, forward strand.
GGATGGGGAAGTCCTGCCACATTCCCGAAATTTTCGATATTAGATCCAGTTAATACGTACACTGTCCCAAGAAATCAAACGGTTTATGGAATTGTAGATATGATGTCACATACTTTAGAGCATTATTTCCATTTGGAAGAAAATACTGATTTTCAGGACCGCATGTGCGAATCCTTATTACTTACGGTCATGGAAACTGGACCTAAATTACTGTCAGATCTTGAAAACTATGAATACAGAGCAACAATTCTTTACTGTGGAACAATGGCTTTAAACGGGATTCTCAATATGGGTTACCGTGGGGATTGGGCCACCCACAATCTGGAACATGCTGTTTCAGCCGTTTATGACATCCCGCATGGCGGTGGTCTTGCGATTCTTTTCCCTAATTGGATGCGGCATAATCTCGATGTTAAACCAGAACGTTTCAAACAGCTTGCTGTTCGGGTTTTCGGTGTTGACCCTGAAAGAAAAAGCGCGGAAGAAGCAGGGCTTGAAGGAATTCAAAAACTCCGTGATTTCTGGAATAGCATTGGGGCACCATCACGTTTGGCAGACTATCAAATTGATGATAGCCAAATTGAATTAATGGCTGACAAAGCTATGGTTAATGGTGAGTATGGTAATTTTAAGAATCTAAATCGGGAAGATACGGCAGCGATCTATCGTGCTTCATTATAGGAATAAAGGGCCCAGGCAATAATGTCTGGGTTTTTTAAATAATGTGTCCAGCTTCAGCGCCTAGCACCTCTAGGTCGCTTCGGTCCATCCGATGAAGTCAAAAAACGACTTCATCGATGGACCTCCAGCGCTTGTCGGGGCTGATCAAGGCGCTCCCGCATTTCATGTCGAAAATGGGTGCGCTTTCATTATGTACCCTTTCTTGATTATCATCACGGCATTCGTTAAAGTGGATATTGAAAATATAATTACTGGAGGATCCTACATATGACACACGTTCGCTTTGATTATTCAAAAGCATTAACCTTTTTTGGGGAACATGAACTTACATATTTACGTGATGCTGTAAAAGTAGCACACCATTCGCTTCATGAACAAACCGGCGCAGGCAGTGACTTTTTAGGATGGATTGAACTGCCAACCGAATACGATAAAGAGGAGTTTTCCCGAATCCAAAAAGCTTCCGAAAAAATTAAATCCGATTCAGATGTTTTACTTGTAATCGGGATTGGCGGTTCTTACCTTGGCGCCCGTGCTGCAATTGAAATGCTGAATCACAGCTTTTACAATGCTCTTCCAAAAGATAAACGAACAACTCCTCTAATTATTTTTGTCGGAAATAATATCAGTTCTTCTTATATGAAAGATGTAATGGATTTGCTGGATGGAAAGGACTTTTCGATCAATGTAATCTCCAAATCCGGCACAACAACAGAACCGGCAATTGCTTTCCGGATTTTCCGCAAGCTTCTTGAAGAAAAATACGGCAGTGAAGAGGCGAACAAACGAATTTTTGCAACCACTGACAAGGCAAGAGGCGCTTTGAAAACATTATCCAATGAAGAGGGCTATGAAACGTTTGTGATTCCGGATGATGTTGGCGGCCGTTATTCTGTTTTAACAGCAGTTGGCCTGCTGCCAATCGCGGTCAGCGGGGCAAACATTGAAAAAATGATGGAAGGCGCTGCCCAAGCACAGGAAGACTTTGGCCATTCCGAACTTGAAGACAATGCAGCCTACCAGTATGCGGCGGTAAGAAATGTCCTTTATAACAAAGGAAAAACCATTGAAATGTTGATTAACTACGAGCCTGGACTTCAATATTTCTCAGAGTGGTGGAAGCAGCTATTCGGTGAAAGTGAAGGGAAGGACCAAAAGGGGATTTTTCCATCTTCGGCTAATTTTTCGACTGATTTGCATTCTCTTGGGCAATATGTTCAGGAAGGGCGCCGTGATATATTTGAAACGGTTATTAAGGTCGAACAACCGCGTCATGAATTAACAATTGAAAAAGCGGATAATGATTTGGATGGCTTGAATTATCTGGCTGGCCAAACGGTTGATTTTGTGAATAACAAAGCCTTTGAAGGAACAATGCTTGCGCATACAGATGGCGGAGTGCCAAACTTAATCGTTACCATCCCGGCCATGGATGAATATACATTCGGGTATATGGTGTATTTCTTTGAAAAAGCATGTGCAATGAGCGGCTATTTACTCGGTGTAAATCCATTTGACCAGCCGGGTGTTGAAGCTTATAAGGTAAACATGTTTGCCTTATTAGGTAAACCAGGCTTTGAAGAGAAAAAAGCTGAGCTAGAAAAGCGTTTAAAATAACTAGGAAAAGCGGAATCGCCTTGGTCAGGGGCGATATAGGAATACAAGTCGATTGGCGAGCGTAGCGAAGACAGAGACTTAGTAGTCCTTAATCCGTACAGAAAGCGCTAGCTTTCTGTAGCCAAGCACAAGGCGAGCCGGCGAGAAGGTTTTTCTTTAACCTTCTTGAAGTATTGGCTTGTGACCTCGAGCACCTAGGCGCTGAAGCTGGACAATTCTCAAAGCAATTTATAAATTCTTATAGTACAAAGAAAAGGTGCTGAAGATTGTTCAGCACCTATTTGAAGATTAATAATAAATCATTTTTTTCTATTTTGATGGAGTGGGGAGGATTTAATAATGTTTCTTCCCCTCTTTTTATCCCAATCAATAAATTTCCCTCATTTAATAATTGATGGCAGACCTCTAAAATGCTTTTGCCAATTTCCTCTTCTTTTATCGTACACGCGGATAATCTGCTTTCCTGCAATTGGTGAACGAAATCGGACAAAAGACCATCTCCATTGGAATGCAGACTATTTATCATAAAAACACTCGTTAATTTATTTGATTGAATTACTTCGTCTGCACCTGCCCGATAAGCATTGATTACTTGTTCAGCAGTTAAAATTTCCACAATACATTTAACCTCCGCACATAAGCCCTTTATCGTTAATAAAGTTAAAATACTATTCATATCCGCTTGAAGCTCATCATTTCCCCGGTCTGCTGTTATTAAAACCTTTTCCGCTTCGGTTATATTACTTTTCATAATGGTTTCGTCAACATGGCCCTTGCCTTGAATAAAATGAACAAATTTCGAATGGACAGGATTTGCTTCAAGGGTTTCGTCAATTAAAACAATCATTTGTGGAGTACGTGAGCGGATTATCTTATCAGTTAGCTCTCTTGACCTTTCATTCCAGCCAATAATAATAATGTGGAATTTCCCTTTAAATTGAATTTTTCCTTCTAATAAAGCATCCTGTTTTGTCACCGCTGCGGCGGCCAATGTTCCAAAATAAGAGGAAACAATGCCAGCACCAAGTAGAATAAGAACTAAGGCGATAAATCTGCCGATTAAGGAATGTGGAACATAGTCACCATAACCCACGGTTGTACCAGTAATAATCGCCCACCAGATCCCATCGAATATAGATGGAAAGGTTTTAGGTTCTACAAGATGTATAAAAATTCCGAATAGTAGAAAAACTAATAAGGCAATAAATAGGATTCGAATTAAGAGAGGTAATCTTAAAAAACTGATATAAAAACGATTGGGCATGTTCTCACCTCGATCATCGATTCTTCTCCCATTATTGACGTAATAAGGGTTAATCTAGTCATATTCCAACTTATTTTATATTGAGGTGACGCCGCAAAATTTTGGCTTTTTTGTTCATTCCCCTTGTAAACGTTTTCAAAATGAAATAAATTATGAATAATAGCTTACAACCAGAATCTTAAGAAATGGGGTCGAAGGGATGAATAGTACGAAGCACTCACTTTTGTTCAATATTGAAAAAACTAGATTAGAAATGATTCTCTTAGCCAGCCAGCATGGATATTCTAATCCCCATGTTGTTCAATGCAGCCAAAAACTCGACCTTTTACTCAATGATTATAATGAAAAAGTAAAACCAAATTAAACCTTCCGGGTCCTCCGGAAGGTTTTTATAATGAAAAGACGCATGAAATGTTTTCCAACTTCAAATAAGGATAAATTTCTACGAAAATGCAAAATTTAACTATAATCAAATATTTTGAGGTGTAGCTGGTGTTTAGTGAATTGAAGAAAGAGCAAAAGCTGATTTTTTTTGCTTTGTTAGTGCTTGCATTATATTTATCCCCGCTCTTTATTCTCCAGGAAAATGCCCATATCCGTGTTCACGATAATTTGGATTCGAATTTGGCATGGTATAAGGTGCTTGCCCAAAGCGGGGAAATATTTGGCCCGGTAAATGGTATCATCCCTCAAATTATTAATGGAGTGCCGCGAAACACTTTTGGTACAGAGTTTAGCTTGATTGTCTGGCTATATGCACTTTTTCCAACCATGATTGCCTATGGAATCAGCCAAGCCATTACAAGGATTGTTGCTTTTTTTGGAATGTATCTCCTATTAAAGCAACACTTTCTTCCGGGGAATCATTGGAGGTTTTATCAGGTAAGTGCCGCATTAGCCTTTGCCCTTACTCCATTTTGGCCATCGGGTATGTTAAGTACGTTAGGAATGCCGCTTGCTCTTTGGGCTTTTCTCAATATCCGTAACGGCAGCGGAACAGCAAAAGATTACGTAACCCTAACACTTTTGCCGTTATATTCAAGTATTGTCCTGGGATTTTTCTTTTTTTTAAGCGCCATGGGAATTTTTTGGGCTGTTGACATTATCAGAAGAAAAGGATGGAATCCACGTTTTTTATTTTCCATTATGTACATGACATTTATTTACATGATTGCGGAATACCGTCTAGTTTATTCCTTTTTATTCGTTTCTGAAGCCAATAGCCGGGATGAATACTTCCATGCAGAATTGCCTTTATGGCGGGTTATTCGACTGACGTTCAAAAACTATGTTCTGGGGCATACCCATGTTATGACCGTACATACTCTCTTTATCCTTCCCGCGACTTTTATTGCGCTGTATTTTATTTATAAGAAAAAATTATGGAAACAGGAAAGACTCTATGTTTTTTTATTTATCTTAAATTTTACATTATCGATATGGTATGCGTTCTGGTTTTTTAAAGGATGGCTGCCACTAACAAAACGTTTTCATTTTATGGATACATTTAACTTTGCCCGTTACCATTTTCTAAGGCCGCTCGTCACTTATGCAAGTTTCGCAATTGCATTAAAAATCATCTCGCTTCAAGGAAAAAGCTGGGCCAAAACAGCAAACTGGTTTGTTGTCTTGCAGCTGCTATTTTTAGGGGTGTTTAATGATGAAATCATTTACCGTCAAAAACCGACAGTGAAAGAGTTTTATGCAGAGGATTTATTCAAGGAAGTAAAGAATTACATCAGCCTCCCTCAAAAGGATTACAGGGTTGCCAGTATTGGAATTCACCCGGCGGTTTCACAGTACAATGGTTTTTACACTCTGGATACGTATAATAATTTTTATCCGTTAACCTATAAACATCAGTTCCGGGAAATAATTGAAAAGGAGCTGGCAAAAAATAAAACGGTTCGAAATTATTTTGACCAATGGGGGGGCCGCTGCTATCTGTTCACCGCCCAGCTTGGAAAACGATACATGGTTAAAAAGCATTCTAAAAGGCATTTAAAGAACTTGGAGCTAAATACTGCCGTTTTCAACCAAATGGGCGGTCAATATATTTTTTCAGCCTTACCGATTGATAATGCAGAGGAAAATCAACTGAACCTGGAAAAGGTTTTTAAATCAAAAACCTCAGCATGGAAAATTTACTTGTATAAGACTATAGAGACATCGGAGGTAATGACAAGATGATTGAGCCAAACCTTACGATCGTGGTTCCTTGCTATAATGAGGAAGAAATCCTGCCTAATACAATATTCGAATTAAGGAAGTTATTGGTAAGCTTAAAGGCCGAAAAACTTGTATCTTCTCTCAGTAAGATCCTTTTTGTCGATGACGGCAGTAAGGACCGTACTTGGGAAATTATTTATAAAGCTGGTTTGAAAAATGAAGAAATCCGCGGTATAAAGCTTTCCAGAAACGCCGGCCACCAGAATGCTTTACTTGCGGGGCTCTTTACCGCAAAGGAAACATCGGATTGCCTGATTACGATTGATGCCGATCTTCAGGATGATATTCAAGTCATTCGAGAGTTTATGATAAAGTACCATGAAGGAGCCGAGATTGTTTATGGCGTGAGAAAAGGCAGGGAAACGGACACATTCTTTAAAAAAAGTACGGCCCAAGGCTTTTATAAGGTAATGAAAAAAATGGGTGTTGATTTAATCTATAATCATGCTGATTTCCGCTTAATGAGCAAGAGGGCCGTAGAGGAACTGGAACGTTTTAAGGAAGTGAATTTGTTTTTAAGAGGAATTGTTCCGCTGCTCGGTTTTCGTTCTGAAATGGTCTATTATGACCGGAAAGAGCGGCTCGCAGGCGAAACAAAATATCCATTGAAAAAGATGATTGCCTTTGCTCTTGATGGTATTACTTCCTTTTCGGTTACACCTATTCGTTTTGTATTGCTAACCGGATTTATCTCCTTCTTTATGAGTCTGATATTTGGAGGCTATTTTTTAACTCTCAAGTTCTTAGGATATACACAATCAGGATGGACTTCACTCATAACATCTATTTGGCTGATCGGCGGCCTGCAGCTCATTGCGATTGGACTAATCGGAGAATATGTCGGGAAAATTTACAAAGAATCCAAGCAGCGCCCCAAATATATCATTGATATTGATTCGTTTAATCTGCCGATTTCGAGGCATCATTTATTAAATCGTGCAAGGGAAGAAGACATCTTTAAAAGAGAGAAAAAAAAAGTTATGGAAAATAATTAAGCTAAAAACGAGTTTTTCTGAAAACAGGAAAACTCGTTTTTTTGTGGTACAACCCATTCTTCCTGAATAAAAATGTAAAGACAGGCTTTATTTTTAGGCGGGGAGAGAGAAGAATGAATATATTTCTAAGCTATATTTTACTGGGACTATCACTTGCTGCGCCGATTGGTCCAATAAATGCTGCCCAAATTGACAGAGGGATTCGCAGCGGTTTTCTGCATGCGTGGTTAATTGGAGTCGGGGCAGTTGTCGCCGACGGGGTTTATATGCTTATTGTTTACATAGGAGTGGTTCAGTTTCTTGAAACGCCAATTGTAAAAACCTTCTTGTGGCTTTTTGGCTGTTTTGTTCTTATTTATACCGGCATTGAGAGTATTCTAAAAGCAGGTACATTAAATTTGGAGTATACGCGAAATAAAGAACCTTTGATTAAATCTTTTTTTGCAGGCTTTTTGATGTCAATTTCCAATCCGTTAACGATTCTTTTTTGGCTGGGGATTTATGGTTCTGTTCTGGCAAAAACAGCTGCAACCTCGAATAATACGGAACTTATTATTTATAGTGCTGCAATCTTTATCGGCCTTTTGGTGTGGGATATTACGATGGCGGGAGTTTCCAGCAGCTTTCGAAGTTTTTTAACTTCCCGATTATTAGTGATGATTTCCCTTTTTTCCGGCCTTTCCTTGATTGTTTTCGGCTTATACTTTGGAATCCAGGCATATCAGCTTTTATTTTAAGTATTTTGACTATTTTGAATTGAATGTGTTGACAAATAAAACTGCCTCCTATTAATATTATGTTTAATATCCGGTGTTTTGTAAAGCGTAATACCAGAATGATATACTTTTATAATGGGGGGAAGATTGTGCAGCTGACAGCTCAAAGAAGTGAATTAATCGAAGTTGCCAAAGGAGAAAGACCTGCAGATTTGTTTATAAAAGGCGGAACGGTTATCAATGTATATTCCGGGGAATTCTTGACACTGAATATTGCCGTATATCAGGATTCCATTGCCTATGTGGGGCAGAGTGAAGCCTCAATAGGTGCCGATACAAAAGTGATTGATGCAGAAGGAAAGTATGTATCCCCTGGATTTATCGAGGCGCATGCTCATCCATGGGTGGTATATAATCCTGTAAGTGTTACGGGAAAAGTGTTGTCCTTGGGGACTACCACCACTGTCAATGATAATTTATTTTTTTATCTACATATGGGCGCAAAAGGTTTTAAAAAGATGGCAAACGATTTAAAAGCATTGCCGGGTAACTTTCTTTGGCTCATCCGGCTTGTCTCTCAAGCTGATTATCCCGGTGAACGGGAGTGGTATAATCATAAGGATATTAAAGAACTATTGGAACTTGAAAATGTTGTGGGGTCGGCAGAAGTAACGCGTTGGCCGCTTTTATATAATGGTGACCCGTTTTTACTTGAAACTATGGATTTTATAAAGGGACTTGGTAAGGTTTCGGATGGACATACTGCGGGATGCTCTTACGAAAAATTAAATGCGGTTGTAGCGTCTGGTGTGACGGCATGTCATGAAGCGATTACCGCGAAGGAAGCTTTTGACCGCCTAAGGCTGGGCATGTGGACAACACTGCGCAATAGCTCATTGCGCCCGGATTTGGAAGAACTCGTTAAACTTATTATGAACGGAAACGTGAATACGAGCCGAATTGTCATGACAACAGACGGACCCCACCCTGGTTTTATTGAAAGAGAAGGATTTGTGGATGGACTTGTAAGACAGGCCGTAGAGCTTGGAGTCCCAGTGATGACTGCCATCCAGATGGTCACCATCAATGCTGCAACCTACCTAAAGCTGGATGACTATATTGGCGGCATTGCTCCCGGCAGAAAAGCAGATATCCTGCTGCTTCCGAATTTAACAGATTTTAAACCTAATATGGTGATTGCTTCCGGAGAGATTGTTGCCAAGAACGGAGACTTAACTGTTTCCCTTCCAGAGATTGACTGGGATCAATATCTTGTTCGGAAAACATTTACTTTTTCAAAATCAGTCTTGGAAAATGTGAATCTTTATCGCTATCCACATCCATCTGAAAAGAATCCTGTGCCAGTTTCCTATTTTAAAAGTAACGTGATTACTCAAAGAAAGGATACGGTACTTCCGTCAGTAAACGGATATGCAGATCTTTCCCATCATGAAGGTCTTGTATACGCTGCTTTAATTGATCGAAAGGGTGAATGGGTTTCGAAGGCGATTTTGGAAAGGTTTGCAGTTACTCTTGATGGCATGGCCTCTACTTATAATACTACGACAGAGCTGCTCGCGGTCGGGAGAAATCCGGAATCGATGAAAAAAGCGGCCGTAAGAGTGTATGAAATGGGGGGAGGGATTGTCATCGTAGACGGCGATGAAGTGGTGTTGGAAATTCCGCTGCCGCTGACAGGTATGATGACAACAGATCCCGAGTTTTCCAATGCGGTGAAGTATCATGATCAACTTTTGGCGGCAGTACAGGAACGCGGATTCCCATTCCATGACATTCTTTATACATTGTTATTTTTGACCTGCGATTTTCTGCCAGGGCTTCGTTTAGTACCGTATGGCTTATATGAGGTGAAAACAGATGAAATTTTACTTCCTTCAGCACCTTTAAACTCATACACCTATTGCTAAGGCTCTTTTCGTAAACTTTGTTGCTTTTGGACCTTAATAAGGGCCAAATACTTAAGTTTCTAGGCAATTTTCGCAAATGTTCTTACGAAAAGATGCCACGAAGCAATTTGTTATACGGGTTGATGAACTTATACGAAAAACAACAGCAGCCATAATTGTTGGCTGCTGCTGTTTCTGTTATTACATTTCAGAGTAGTGCCATACCCCGTTTACCAGTTCCTTCTTTATTTTCCCCTGCGATTCAAGATAGTCTAGTTGACCGATGATTTCAGACATAACGAGAGAGAATTGCTCGTAATAGGTCGTTTTGTAATAGGCTTTAGCAATTGCACTTCCTGTTAAGCAGCCTGACTTTATTAATTGAATCACACGTTCTCCCTTTTTCTCAATTCGCTCAAGGCGCTGCAATATTAATGAATTTGGTTTTTCAATCAAGCTGCCATGGCCCGAAAAAACAAGATCGGCATTAAGAGATAAGCATGTTTTCAAGGAATTCATCTGCTGTGAAAGGGTGGAAAGTCGATCCCCATTTGCATTAGGCTCAACCAAAGCGTTACTTGAAATATGATCAATCAACAAATCACCGGCAAACAACCAGTTTTGTTTTTCGTTGTAAAAAGCGATTTGGTCTGGTGAATGCCCTGGAATATCGAAAATTTGAAAATGGTTTAATCGTTCTTCCTGAATCGGAATAAGATCAGCTTGTATCGCATTTTGTTTATTCTTCTCTATTGCTCTTTTCAAATAGGCAATTTGACGTTCCCCTTGCTCCCCACATCCCATTTCCTTGTATAGTTTGGAATAAAATTCGACCCTCATTTCCAGAAATTTTTTGTCCCGCTTTAAGCGGGCAATGGAACTAGGGTGACAATAGACGGGAATGGAGTTTACGGATGTAATTCTATCCACTAAGCCTACATGATCGACATGGTGATGAGTAAGGAGGATTTCCGTAATATCCTTTATCGTAAATCCATTGCTCTTTAAGCTATCCATTAATCCATCCCAACATGCTTCGTTATTCCATCCGGCATCAATCAATGAAAGTGACTTTCCTTGTTTAATTAAATAAAAGTTTACGCTTTTTAACGATGTTGGTTCAGGAACAATGATGGGGAAGACCTCAATACATGCTTTTTTTAAATCAATCAAAAGTTCCACCCCCTTTTTTTAAAATTTGGCTCTGTTATAACTGAATGTTGATTTCACTGTGT
>NZ_MLYR01000094.1 GCF_001866655.1 Bacillus sp. MUM 116
TAAAAATCCGTTAAAAACCTCAAGCCATTAACTAATTTCCCCCGCCCCCAAAAAACTAAAATAGAGGTCTGTCCCCTAGACCCCCGCCCCACTTCTACCAACCACCATACTCCCTCACCAAATCCATATTAATCTTTTCCCGATTCAAATCCAAAAAAGCCTGATCAATAACTGTTACAGCAAAATCAATTTCTTGTTTACCAATAGTAAGAGGAGGTGTAATTTCAATAACATTACTATGAATACCTACATAAAACACTAACAGTCCGAGTTCATAACAACGATAACAAATAGCAGCTGTTTTTTCAGCAGCAGGCTTTTTTGTTTCTCGGTCTTCTACCAATTCAATGCCGATAGCAAGACCTTTCCCGCGAACATCACCAATCCACTCATACTTCTCCTGAAGCTTTTTTAATAGACTGATAAAGTATTCACCATTTACTCTAGCATTTTCAATTAAGCGTTCTTCCTCAATAATCTGCAAATTCTCAAGAGAGGCGGAACTACACACAGGATTTCCACTCATTGTAAACATATGAACTCCAGTTCCGGCATCAAGAATTTCCTTTCTGGCAACAACCGAACTGATAGGCAGGCCGCCGCCAAGCGACTTGCCTAGTACTACAGCATCCGGGATAACGCCACTATGGTCAAACGAAAACCACTTACCTGTTCTCCCCATGCCTACTTTCACTTCATCAAAGATGAGATGAATATCATTGCGTCTGCAAACCTCCTCGAGCCGCGGCAGGAAATCTTCTGGCGGCACAATCAGACCCCCATCACTCTGAATTCCCTCGATAATGATTCCAGCGGTATTTTCAGGAGGACAAATGGTTGTAAAAACCTCCTGTTCCAAATAACCAATAACTTGATCGGTTAAACGGTCCGTCTCCCCGAATGGCGGACGATACGGATTTGGATAAGGAATTTTCACCACGTTCCCGCTTCCAGAAAAGCCAGCCTGAGCGGGATGCCCGGAGAGTGAAAGCGACCCCATGGTCTGCCCATGATAAGAACCCATAAAGGAAATCATTTTGGAGCGCTTCTTTTCAAGCGGAACTAACTTTGCAATACAATCATTTGCATCAGATCCAGAATGACCAAACCAAACCTTTTTCGGAAAATCTCCAGGTGTAATCTCCATTAACTTCTGGCCTAAAGAAACCATCGTTGCCTCCGGGGCCGAAAGCTGCGAAGTAAATGATAAGGAATCATACTTCTCCTTAATCGCCTGACTCATTCGCGGGTGTCCATAACCAATATTGGCAACAGCCCAGCCTGCCGCTAAATCTAAATATTCCTTTCCAGATTGATCAATCACTCGCGTACCCTTTGCCGACTCAACAGCAATGGGATAAAAGCGAATTTTTAAACTGTCCGCAATCACTTGACCTTCCGTATAAAGAAATGAATTTTTCAAAACTTCTCCTCCTTATCCCTTAACAGAAAATCTGAAATTTTTTCAGCTTATAATTGAGATTTTGCCTTGAAATTCCCAACTGTTCAGCGGCCTTTGTAATATTTCCTTTTGCGTGATTCATTGCCTGCTCAATCATGATGCGTTCCAGCTTTTCAATCTGTTCAGGAAGACTTCCTGAATACGATGTTAATGGCTCTTGATGAAAATCGCGCTCTTCTTGCTGTATTTTATTCTTAAAAATCGGCGGCAAGTGATTAAAACTGATAGTACGTTCATCGTAAACCAGATTAAGACAGCCTTCGATGACGTGTTCCAGTTGCCTGACATTTCCCGGCCAGTGGTAAGTCATGAAACAGCGGAAAACATCTTGATCCACCCCATCTACACTTACATCCAATAAATCTGCATGTTTCGTAATAAAGTGGTGGATTAAAACCCGTAAATCATCCTTCCGGTTTCTTAATGGCGGGATCACAAGATTCACCACACCAAGCCGATAATATAAATCCTCACGAAGACGGTTGTGGGCGATCGCGTCTAGTGGTTCCTCATTCATCGTGGCGATGATTCTAACATCAATATCGATAACCTTTGTCGAACCAAGCCGCTGTACCTTCCGTTCTTGTATCACTCGCAACAACTTAGCCTGCAGGTTAATACTCATGGAATTGATTTCATCAAGCATAAGCGTACCGCCATGAGCTTGTTCAAATAGCCCAGGCCGATTTACCGCACCTGTAAAACTGCCTGCAGTTGTTCCAAATAATAAGCTTTCAAGTAAAGACTCCGGCAGCGCTGCACAATTTTGCGCGATAAATGGTTTGTCTTTCCGGGGACTTTCATTATGGATACTCTGTGCAAACAATTCCTTGCCCGTTCCTGTTTCACCGACAATAAGAACATTGGATTTAGACCTCGCCGAACGGCGGCCCTGCTCAACGGTTTGAGCCATCTCCCTACTGGAAAAAATAATGTCTTCAAACTGGAATCGGGTATTATTTTTCTGTGAGGAGAAGGGATTTGAGGGTTCCGAATCCCCTTTCGTCTGTTTTTGCAGCTGCAGGATGGTTTCCGAAAGATGCTTTTGTTCTGTGATATCTTTTAAAATTTCAATTGCACCTGCCATGTTTCCATCAAGTTCTAACGGTACAGTCCGAGCTAATGTCGTGATCGCTTTCCCAGTTGATGAAAATTTTGTTTCCCTGTGGTGAAGCGTCCTTCTCGTTCGAAGTGAAGTTAATAAGGTGCTTGTATTTTCATCCACATCCCAAACTTCCTGGACCCTTTTATTCCGTACCACTTCAGGTTCCAATGTATCCATTTCCCCCGCTTTAAGATTGTAAAAGAGGATCCTCCCTTGTTCATTAGTAACCGTGATCCCTTCTTCTAATTGATCAAGAATCAAATTAAATAATTGCTTCGTTTTCTTCAATTCTTGAATTTGATGCTGGAGCTGTTGAATTTGCGAGATATCTTTTAGAAATAGCAAGTACGTCTCGTTATTTTCAAAAAAAGAGAGATTGGCTACTAATTGTTTCGTCCCTAATAAAATAGAAACTCCAGTTTTCCCCTTCCTTTGAAGACATTTTTTAAAATCCTCCGATGGAATTAATTCATGGATCGAAGCCCCCATTAGCGCGGAAGGACTTTCTGAGAACAAACGTGCAGCCGGGCGATTTAAGGAAAAAATAGTTCCTGCTTCATTGAAGAGAATGATACATTCAAACGAAAAATTCCAAGTATCAACGATTGATAGATGCAAATGCTCATCCATTGTAACACCACCTTTTTTCGGAAAATATTTATCGAAAAAAATTTGTCAGTTAAAATCATAAACCCGTTCTAGTCAAATATTATCAAATAATATCAGAAATTTCAGCATAGTAGGAAAAATAGAAAAATATTTTACAGAAAAATATTTTTCTATTTATAAATTTTTTGCGGCTACCAAAAATCCTTTTTTCCTTAAAAATCAACGTTTCTCCAATTTAGAAAATTCTAAAATAACTGGCACATAACTTGCATTTATTCAGAGTAAGCGAATAAAGGAGGAAATTACGAACCATGAAAATATCTTTAAAAGAAGTACAAGCCATTGATGTTCATGCACATCCCTACACAGCAAACCCAGAACCCTATACTCCGGAAGAGTTTGTCAGAAAGCTCTCCCTAGCCGTTATTCCAAACCAGATTCCTGCCAACTATAAAAGACTAGCAAAACAGCCCTTCCCGGGAACCAATATGTGGATGCAAATCCTCATAAAACGATTAGCAAAATATTTTTCATGTGAAGCTACCCTTGAAGCGGTAGTCGAACACCGCAATGCAAGATCAGTAGATTTTCGAAAGTATACCCGTGACCTTTTTTCAGATGCAAAACTGACCGGAGTCGTCGGTGATTTCGGTTATCCCCAACCACCGTTAAGCAAAGCAGAATATGCCGACCTATGCGGAGCCCGTATCTGGGAAATCCACCGCATCGAACCGGCCATGGTTCAGCTTAGTCAAGAGTGTAATACCTTTGCGGACTTTAGAGAAAAATATCGTGCAAACCTGACAGAAGCGTTAAATACTAAGGGAATCGTAGGATTAAAATCGATTATCGCCTACAGAAGCGGTTTGGAAATTGCGCCAATGGATGAGCTGGCTGCAGCAGCGGAGTACCCTGAATTTAAACAGAATACCCGTGCCGTTGTAAAAAAGTTCCGTGATTATTGTCTGCATGTAGCGATGGAAGAATGTACGAAAACAGACAAGGTGATGCATATTCACACAGGGGTAGGTGACGGAGAGGTCGTTCTTTCGAAAGCAAGTCCAAGCTTCCTCATCGACATGCTTTGTGATCAAAAATATGAAAATACAAAGGTCCATCTTGTTCATGGCGGTTATCCATGGATGGAAGAAGCGGCATTTATTGTCAGCATCCAGCCAAATGTCTATATGGATATCTCCTTGCAAAATCCTTTCAGTGGCCATGGAGTGAAACGGATTTTATCCCAAGTTTTTGAATTTGCGCCGTTTGATAAGGTGATGTACGGCTCAGACGCCTTTACAGTACCGGAAATGAACTGGATGGGAGTCCATCTATTCAAAGAATCCTTCGAGGAAGTACTAAATTCCTGGGTAGACTCAGATTACATGGATGTAGAAACCGCTCAAGCCATTGGGGAAATGGTCCTCTACCGTAATTTTGAGAATGTCTATCAAAAATATCTCTAAAAAATAAATAATAAACGGAGGATGATTTATGTCAGTCGAGCATTTTGGATATAAGCAGGAACTGAAGAGGTCGCTGTCATTTTGGGATTTATTGATTTATGGATTAATTTTCTTAATTCCAATCGCACCATATGGTGTATATGGCTATATTGCCGATGCCTCTCAAGGTATGGTCCCATTAGCTTATATCATTGGAATGGTTGGAATGATTTTTACCGCCTTTAGCTATGCAAGAATGTCTGAAGCTTTCCCGATTGCAGGGTCTGTTTACGCCTATGCCCAACATGGAATAAGTTCTTATGTAGGATTTATTGCCGGCTGGTCAATCCTGCTCGATTATATCCTGATTCCGGCGCTTACTTATGCCGTTAGTGCTATTTCTCTAAATGCATTTATTCCGGCTTTGCCGATTTGGTTTTGGTTAGTGGTGTTTATTGTCTTCAATACCTTTATCAATATTCGCGGAATTGAATTTACTGCAAAAGCGAATAAAATTATTCTTGTTTTAGAATTTATGGTGTTAATTACATTTGTTGTTGTCGGATTAATTGCTCTAAATAAAGGTGTTCACCATACAAGCTTATCAATTAAACCGCTCTATGACTCTAGTAAGTTTAATATGCAGCTAGTTATGGGCGCTGTCTCGATTGCAGTTCTCTCCTTCTTAGGCTTCGATGCCATTTCGACTCTTTCTGAAGAAGTGAAAGGTGGAAGGAAGTTGATTGGAAAAGCCACTGTTGCTGCCTTGCTTGTTGCGGGATTCTTATTTATCGTGCAAACATGGATTGCAAGTGACCTTGGCAGAGGTCTTAAGCTGGATAATATGGATACGGCCTTCTATCAAATCGCAGAGCTTGCCGGCGGAGAATGGTTGAAGAATTTAACGATTCTGGCTACGGCATTTTCATGGGGAATTGCCAGTGCCCTTGCTTCCCAAGCGGCGATTTCACGGCTTCTTTTTTCGATGGGACGTGACCGCAGACTGCCTTATTCTTTGGCGAAAGTCCATCCTAAATTTAAAACACCTTATATCAGTACAATTACGGTAGCGATCATTTCGCTAATTGTTGGGTTGGCGTTCGAAAACCATATTGATATTTTAACGAATATTGTTAACTTTGGTGCCTTGACCGGATTTCTTTTACTGCATGTATCGGTCATCAACCATTATATGATTCGCCAAAAATCAAAGCAGTTTATCAAGCATTTGATCTTCCCGATAATCGGATTGCTCGTAATTAGCTATGTCATGTATGGAATGGACCACTTAGCGCTAGAGGTTGGATTTTCTTGGATTGTGATCGGGATTATTTACAATTTTATTATGGGAAAAGTGTTTAAGGTAAAAGAAACGACATTTGAATTATGATCTTTTAGGGAAAGTGAATATTGGAGGAAATTTTCATGGAAATAGTGAAAGTCAGCATTGAGCTTTTTGAACAGCTCGTCACGATTCGTCGGCATCTTCATCAACATCCTGAATTATCATTTAAGGAATATGCTACCTGCGAATATATTACGAGAGTATTAGAAGAATGGGACATCCCCTATAATCGAATTAGCGAAACAGGAATTTATGTCGATATTATTGGCAGGAATAAGAAGGGTCCTTATATCGGGATACGGGCGGATATCGATGCTCTTCCCATTCAAGAACAAACCGGGCTTCCTTTTTCATCTGTCAATCAAGGAGTCATGCATGCATGCGGACATGATGGTCACACGACCATTCTGCTTGGAACCGTTTACCAGCTTCATAGATTAAGAGACAAATTCTCAGGACGTGTTCGATGCATTTTTCAGCCCGGTGAGGAAGCCGATGGTGCTGCCCAGCAGTTAATTGATCTTGGCGTGCTTGAGAACCCCTCCATTGACGCAATGCTGGCCCTGCATTTATGGCCGCACCTGCCACATGGGACGATTGGGATTAAATATGGAGCCATTACCGCATCATGTGATGATTTTACCATTGAAATCGTGGGGAAAAGCGGTCATAGTGCAAGACCACACCAAGCGATTGATGCCATTACTATCAGTACGCAAATTTTGCAAGCCCTTCATATCCTCGTAACTAAATCTAGTAATCCGGTAGAACCGGTCGTGGTTCATATTGGAAAAATAAACGGCGGAACCGCCAGCAATATCGTCGCCGACAAAGTAGTCTTGGAAGGGACAACCAGGGCTGTTACCTTTGAAACGCGGGAAAAATTAAAATCGCAGCTGATCGACTTATGTGAAAGTATTGCCAAAAACTTTGGCGGAAAAGCCACTGTCCACTATAAAGATGGACACCCGCCGGTCATTAACAGTGACTGGGTAACGAGAACAGTGGAGGAAAGTGCAATCGAACTATTTGGCCCGGAAAAAGTCGTTTATTTAAAAGAACCATCCATGGGCGCAGATGATTTTGGAGCATTTGCGCAAATCGTTCCGAGTACGTATTTCAGACTCGGTACAGCGCTCGAAGAAAAAAAGGCATTTGATTTACATCATCCGCAATTTGAATTCGATGAGTCGATTATTCCGATAGGTGTGCAACTGTTTACCTCAACCGTATTAAACAAACTATCAAGAGGGGTTGAAGAAAAATGTTAGTACAAGATAAAGCATTGATGACAAAAGAAACAGTATTAGAAATCGTGAAAGAGAAAAATATTGAATTCATCCGTGTCGAATTTCTCGATTATGCAGGCATCACCCGCGGCCGGACCATTCGCCCGCTCCAGCTAAAAGACGCAATGGAAAAAGGAATTAATTTCAGTACAGCTATAATGAGCTTCGATGTATTTGACGAATATATTTCGAACCCGGCATTTGGTGCAAACGACGGGGACTTCTTTGCCATCCCGGACCCAAGTACATTTGCCATCCTCCCCTATCGAAAAAACACTGCCCGGATGCTTTGTGATTTAGTCGATATTAACGGAGAACCATGGCATGGCTGTCCAAGAGGTGCTTTAAAGCGGCTTTTAAATGAAGTGGAAACCCTTCTTGGCGGAAAAATGAATATGGCCTTTGAACAAGAGGCTTATTTATTGAAAGAAGTCGATGGCCAGCTCGTCCCTGCTGACAATAGCCACTGTTTTTCCATCGAAGGAGCGGATATTCAGGAGGATTTCATTCAGGACTTTGTATACGCCCTTGATGCGATGGGAGTGGAAACTGAGCAATTATCTAGTGAGTACGGCCCTGGCCAGCTAGAAATCAATTTAAAATATACCAATGCATTGAAAGCCGCTGATGATCAGGTTACCTTCATGCATTTATTCAAACAGATTGCCCGTGACAAAGGCTTGGTCGGCACCCTAATGCCAAAGCCATTTCAAAACCATGCCGGCAGTGGTCTTCATGTTCATATTAGCTTATTTGATGAAGGTGAGAATCTTTTTGAAGACTCCACGGATCATCGCGGTCTCGATATGTCTGAAAAAGCCTACCATTTTATTGGTGGACTGTTGAAGCATGCATCTTCGCTCATCGCGATTGGTGCTCCAAGTATTAACTCATACAAGCGGATGCAACCTGGATCCTTTGCTCCTGCACATATTTGTTACGGTTCAGGAAACCGTTCAGTATTAGTGCGGATTCCTGAAAAAAGAAGGACAAGACGCTTCGAATTCAGGGGTGCTGATGGGACTTGTAATCCATATCTTCTTGCCGCCTGCCTGGTTGCCGCCGGCCTTCGCGGAATTCAGAATCAAATTGACCCAGGTGAGCCAGTAGAATTTGATGTGAGCACAGCAAGTGAATACCAATTGAAAGAAAGAGGAATCAAATGGGTGCCAAGAAGTTTAAACGAAGCGATTAATGCCCTGGCAGAGGACTCAGTCTTAGCTCAAACGATTGGCAGAACAATCTGGGAAGAATTTATCAATATCAAAAGAACCGAATGGGACAAGTATTCGAAATATGTAAGTGATTGGGAACGAAATCTGTTTGCGACACGGTTCTAACCAATTTATCAAGGAGCATGATGGTTTCATGCTTCCTTTTTTTGCACACTATTGTAGATATCCATTAAATTGTCGATAAAGCTTTAAATTTGTGTTGATATTCTCCGAAAATGTGTTGATATAATCGAAATCTATGTCGATATCCCCTAAAAATATGTTGATAAAACTCTCCCCATGCACTGGAATAAAAAATGAGTTAAACTTATGAAACAATAACCCTTTATTTTACGTATAAGATAATGACAAAATGGTAGAAATGAAAGGAAATGTAGTTTTGAAACTGAAACGATTTGGAAGCTTTAATTTCATATTATGTCTTGCGATTATTGTTTATCTATATATTGCGTCTCAAATGCCATCTGAGAAACACCCCGTTCCCTTACCAATCGGGCTTAATTCAATGGTAAAAGAAGCAACCAATCAATTAATCCAGCAATCTGCTAAAAAAGGAATCACGGTGGTGATTACGGACGGTTTCCGAAGCATGGAAGATCAGGATCAACTTTATCAAAAAGGCCGGACAACCGCTGGAACAATTGTAACAAATGCAAGGGGTGGCGAGTCCTATCACAATTATGGGCTGGCCGTTGATTTTGCCCTGAAAACCTCTTCCGGAAATGTGATTTGGGATCGAAATTATGACGGAAATCAAAATAGAATACCAGACTGGAATGAGGTAGTGGCGATTGCCAAAAATTTAGGATTTCAATGGGGCGGGGATTGGGCTCAATTTAAAGATTATCCCCATTTACAAATGGACTTTGACCTAACACTCGCGGACCTACAGAACGGTAAGAGGCCTCCCGAGACATCTTTAAAATAAATGGATGCTTCCACTAACAGTAAGAAAAAATTTTAAAGGGGGTATTTTTTTGAAAAAAAGCGTAAAGAAATCCTCTTGGGGCATATTGGGCACATTAGGATTACTCTTACTCGGCAAATTAAAATATCTTTTGGTCGTTTTTAAAATCCTTAAACTGCAAACACTTATAAGCGTGTTCATTACGCTTGGAACATACGCCCTTATTTTTGGCTGGAAATTCGCTGCAGCCCTTGTCTACCTGTTGTTTGTTCATGAAATGGGACATTTATATGCGGCCAAAAAATTAAAACTCTCTGTCAGCCCGGCCGTATTTATCCCTTTTATTGGTGCAGCCATCGGATTAAAAGAAATGCCCAAGAGCGCAAAAGAGGAAGGGTATTTGGCTTACATGGGACCTTTATTTGGGTTGTTGTCCTTTTTGCCTGCGATTCCCTTATACCTCATCACCCATGAACCATTTTGGGCGCTTTGCATCATTTTGGGCGGAACCATTAATTTATTTAATTTAATCCCGATCACACCATTAGACGGCGGTAGAATTGCAGCCGGAATTAGCACCAAGCTTTGGGGTTTAGGAATTGTTTTGTTAGTTGTTTTTTCTGTCATGCATAGAAGCTTTTTAGGCTTTATGATTGTCATCCTAGGTTCGATTGAATGGTACAAAATCTATAAAAAACAAAAGAATTTAAATGCAAATAAAGAAGAAGTCGAAAAACTCAATCTCCTCTTAAGGAAATTAAAGGAAGAATCGAATAATATCGGATCAATTCAACATCTCTTGAAAGTAGCAAGTTTGGATATTTCCCAACCGGAAGTGAAACAGGTTTTGGATAAACTGAAGTCGGAAGTTGAAACAATGAGTAAAAATCTGTACCTTCAACAATTAACCGGTCTCCCAACTTTAAGCGAAGAAGCTCAAAATGAAAACGAACAAGTGATTCAACAAATTCTAATCCAATTAGAGAAAGCCATAGAAGAGTATAAAAAAGATGTACAAAAAACCGCAACCTATTACAAAACGGATAAGAAAACGAAGGTGCAATTATTTTTAATCTATATTGGTTTAGTCGCTGCACTGTCGATTAGTTATTATTTTGGAAACGAAATTCTCATGAATCATCCAGAAATACGAAATGCCTTGAATCGCTAAAAATAGGTCAGACCCCTGGGTGTCTGACCTATTTTTCCAAACTCATTTCGCATAATCCCAAACAATCCTCCACTCACCCTTTTCCTTTACAACATAAACATTTTGCTCAATATCAAAATTACCAAATTTCCCTTTGAAACTCTGGACCACAGGAACCTTAAAAACATGCTGGAACGACGGTCCGGATTGAGACATTTCCCATTTTCCAAGTTTCTCAGGGTTACCAACCTTATAAGTGAACGTCTCCACCCCAAAATCATTCATAAACACATGGGCCCGGACTTGAATATAATTGCTTTTATCAAACTTTTTCTTCATCGACGAGTGAAACAGCCCCCATGAACTCGCAAAATCATCATCTTGCTCGTAACCGTAAAACTCCTCCACCACCCCTTTTATCTGCCGATCCTCCGAAAAAAAGCTCAACCGAATCACCTGAAAAAATACAAAAATCCCTATAGCAAGAATTGCCCCAACCACAATTTTTTTAAAGCGAGCGCCTTTTCTATACATGGAAATCTCCTTAAAAAAGTAATCACTCTAGACTATGCTCCAACATGTCCAAGTAGTATGATTTCCATGAAAAGACAGCTTTCGACCCCTTACCTGTTAAACCAACGTTGGATTAAAACCGCCACAAACCCTTTTGAAAAACGAACATTGTCCAGTTTCCTGGGAAATTTTTTGTCGATAAAATCGTTCATCTCATTCATTTGGTCCCCAAAACTCGCCAAAAAAATGAGTTTTTTCTATACTTCGACTGACTCCTACAAATTAGGCTTCCAGACTTTTTACCTTTAAAACCATTAAAAGATTGTCGAAAGCTAGACAAAAAAAGAGAAGCGCCGTGGACACCTCTCATTTACTTCCCTGGAAGTTGTTTTTTTGCATCCAGCCCCCGAAGCAGCGGATTATGCAGTTTTAATTGATCGGAAGTCAGTTGAATCGCCTCAATTTCTTTTACCGTATAACCGTAATTGTCTTTTTCCGTATCAGGTACAGTTCCATCCATCCTGCTCGCAATAGAAAAATCATAATACGTCAATTTCTTTTGCGAGTCTTCCAAAGACTTAATCTTTTTTCGTAACGAATTCAAATCATCATCCTGAATCTCTTTCTTATGATACACTTCCTCCAGCTCATTTTTTAAATCCTTCAGTTCCTTACTGAGGTCCTGAATAATCTCCTCTTGCTTCCGTCTTTCCTCCAAAAGCTCATGTAAATTCGTTTTCGTTTCCCGAATTGAATTCACCATTTCATCGGCATTGCCTGCCAGCCGGTTTAATACCATCAACTGTTTCGTCAACAGTTCATTCTCCAAATCATATGGATAGCGAAGCTGATGGTCTACCTCACTCCACCCCTCTTCAAAAATCGTTCTCACCTGAATTTCCGCAATCGTCATTTCTTTTGTAATCTGACTCTCAATTAAATAATGCCACGAACGATATCCGGCCGGATGTTCCTCAAAATCAAAATGTTCGCTGTACTTTTTAATCTCGGCATCATTATAATCACCTTTACGGAAATAAATCTTCGCCCGCTCATGGAGATTCCAGGTATCTCTTATTTTCTCATCAATATGGATAGCCTGGTCCTTATATAAGTGGAGAACGCGGATTCCCAGTAAATCCGTAACCTCCGTGCGGTAGTTCCCCACGGTAATGTTGTACTCCGGATTTTGCTTCTTCTTGCGAATCGTCTTTCGGATGATTTTTTCAACCAAATGTTCCGGATCTTTCACCCGCGTCCGTACTGAATGAACATCCGGCTGGCTCTGAAGAATCGATAACAAAGGGGAAGTCGCCGCTTTTAAGGTTGGAATAAAATTTAAAAAATCCTCGTAAATCTGAATTACCTCCGACCAAACAAGTCCTGCCTCCTGGAATTCCCTTTCATCAATGTTATAGGTTTTGAAAAACCGTTGCTGCTCGTTTTCTAAAGACATGTAATTTCCCCTTTAACCGATAATAATTTATTCTTCCTGATATTAGGTGGAAATATTAGCCACGCAAAATAAAAAATCGATACATTTCCTTTAAATCCATCTTCACCTCCACTAAGTAGTTTATTGTCGTACGATCATCCATTGTCTAGATGGATCACCCATGATAGTCTAGAAATAATCTGTTTTTAAGAAAAGCGGAAGCGCCCGTTTAGCGCACGACAGGACTGGAGCGAGTCGACTGAGATAAAGGAAACACGGAGCTCAAGCCGATTCGATGTTGACTTATCGGTGGGAGGCGAGTGAAGTACAGTAGTCGCTTGGCGCTGGAGCTGGACAATTCTCGAAGTCCAATGTTTATTTACCTAATAAAAAAGGAGGGAGAACTCGTGATAAAAATAACCGGGTCACAAACAGAAGCAAAGGTATTTTCCAATTATCCGCAGGAAACGGCGCTTATGCAGATTCAAGAGCTTTGTAATCAAGACTTTTTAAAGGATACGAAGATTAGTATCATGCCGGACTATCACGCTGGAAAGGGCTGTGTGATTGGAACTACCATTCAGTTAAAGGATAAAGTTGTCCCGAACCTGGTTGGTGTTGACGTGGGCTGCGGCGTCTTGACTGTCAAGCTGCAAGATAAAAAGGTGGATTTTGATAAGCTGGATCAGGTTATTCGAACTTATGTGCCAAGCGGAATGGAGATTCATACGGATGAGACTGTGGGATTTATTAACACGAGTTTTCCAAACGCCAAAGAATTCAAATCCGAGCACATCCTGAGCCAGAACAAAAGTCTGTATAGCTTAGGAACACTTGGAGGAGGCAATCATTTTATTGAAGTTTCGGTTGATACGGATGGGCATCACTATTTAACCATTCATACCGGCAGCCGCTATGTTGGAGCAAAGATTGCCACCTATTATCAAAAAGTGGCCATCTCCAAGCTTCGCAGCCATGATTTAACTGAAATCATTGAAAAATTAAAAGCCGAAGGGCGGCAAAAGGAAATTCAAGCCGCAATTCAAAGCCACAAAGAAAAGAATCCTATCATTCCCAATGATTTAGCTTATTTGGAAGGCGAGGATTTTAAAAATTATATTCATGACATGAAATTAGCCCAGTCATATGCAAAGGCAAACCGGGAAGAAATTGCAAGAGCGATTACGGAAAATATGGGATTTGAAGTTCTTGACCGATTTGATACGGTGCACAACTATATTGATACCGAGAACCTCATTTTACGTAAAGGAGCCGTATCCGCTCAAGAAGGGGAACGCCTTATTATTCCAATTAACATGCGAGACGGTTCTATTCTAGCCGTTGGTAAAGGCAATGCAGATTGGAATTTTTCTGCGCCACACGGAGCTGGCCGCGTGCTAAGTCGCACGAAAGCAATGAAGACACTCAACATGGATGATTTTCACCATACAATGAAAGGCATCTGGACAACATCCGTTTCAGAAGAAACGTTAGATGAAGCACCGATGGCTTACAAGTCGATGAATGAGATTTTAGAAAAAGTCGAGGAATCTGTGGAAATTGCCACCTTTATTAAACCGGTATATAACTTTAAAGCTAGAGAAAAATATACACCGGCAAGATACAAAAGGTCGTAAAATAGGTCTACTTACAGGAACGGGATCCGATTCCTGCCGCAAATATAATAGATGTATAGAAAAATGACTATCTAAATATTTGATAGTCATTTTTAATTGAAATATATACTTCATCTTTTGATTTCTATTCATATTTTCTTTCCCCACCCCCATCTAATGTGGATATCCCGACTGCCATCATCCTTAGTGTCCTTTCAGCAGTATGTGCATGCGGTGCTTCAGGGGTTGCAGGCGGTTCCTTATTATTGATTCCTCTCGCATGCAGCTTGTTTGGGATTTCCAATGATGTGGCGATGCAGGTAGTTGGAGTAGGCTTTATCGTCGGCGTTTTACAAGACTCTTGTGAAACAGCACTCAACTCTTCTACAGACGTCCTTTTCACAGCAACAGCTGAATTTAGAAAGTGGCGTAAAGATGGGAAAAAGGTTGAAATTAATAAAGTAGCGTAAAATGTAACAAACCACACTGGATTTCATTTCAGTGTGGTTTTTGTATTTTTGTAGATATCGGGGCGGATAGTCGATAAAACCTAAATTTGTGTTGATATCCGGCTAAAATATGTTGATATCGGAAAAAATGGCATACACTGCCCTCCCGTTTTAAAACTTACACGTAAGATTCCCCCCGTTCAATCCTTCCTTTAATCCAAAACGGACTATAGAGAATGTAAAAACTCAGAATCATCACCAGCTCCAATGAGAGAAGATACCACGGCCATGGGCCCAGGTAATCTAAAAGAGACGCGGATTGAGGCTTTTTCATGATATACAGGTAATTCGCACTAAGTAACTTATTAAGGACAAAGACACATATTGCATATAAGTTCACTAGTAGGATCGTCACCCACATGGAAGAGATGGTTGGCCGATAGTGGAAGGCTGCCACCATAAACAAACAAGCTAGTATGACCCCTCCATGTGAAACAAAAAACTCTATATATCGAAAATGAGGAAACGAATACTTGCCAAGGCTAGGCGTCAAGATGGCCTGAATGGAACTGCCCAGCGCCGCAAAATACATAAATTGAAAAAGTTTATAGCTTCTTGAAAGCAGCATAACAACAGCAAGGATGACAACAAGATCACTAAGATGCAGCGGCAAATCTCTCCTAATGGACCATGTATGCTCTTTGATATGCCAAAGATGATATGAAACATCAGAAACCACTAAGAGAACTGCAAGAGAAAAACGGAAAATCCTTCTTATCCTATTCTTTTTTAGCTCATTCTTCATAACAAACAGGAGAATACAAAGGACGAAAATAATCCCAATCGTCAAGAGGTGCTGTAAGGAAAATAGGCGAAACGAATCAAGTTTTGAATGAAATTGAAAGTATTCCTTCATTTTTACTTACCCCATTAGCAGAATTTCATCCTTTTAGTTTGTGCTCTAAACGATAAATCATACAACATAGTAGTCATATGAGTCATTCCCTCTGAAATTATAAAAGTTGATCATTTCCGGCCAAGTTCGGAAACAAACTCCTGCCCCCCTTGTCAAACAATTAGTATCTTAATATTTCATGAACTCTTTTTCATACTAAATTAATTTTTACATCATGAAAATGTGTGTTAAGTTAGAGCCGTAATCAAATTTTGAATTTGAGAGGAGAAGCACTACTGATGAAAAAGAGATTAGCATTTTTATTTTCAGCCTTAGTTTTAATGGGATCACTCTTAAGTGCTTGTGGAAACGCCGCTTCCAAAACGGATAATTCTTCAAGTGCAGCAACATCATCAAGCAAAAAATCAGATACTACTGCACAAACAACGAAAACGACTGTTACACCAAAAACTACTGCAAAAGATACTGCACCAGGAAAAGTGGTTGATATCAAGGTAATGGCAAAGGATTTCGAATACGATAAAAAGGTAATCCATGTGAAAAAAGGCGACAAGGTTCGGATTACCCTTCAAAGTGATGATGGCGGACATGGTTTAGCAATTCCTGCCTTTAATGTAGATATCCAAGGAAATAAAAGCGCAGAATTTATCGCCAATAAAACAGGTACATTTGAATACCACTGCTCAATCGTATGCGGAGCAGGACATTCCAAAATGACAGGAAAATTAATTGTGGAATAGGCTCTTAATTAAACAGGATATTTACATTTATTACGGAATTTTATTAATAAAATGTGGAGGAGAGGTCGAACACTTCTCTCTCCCATTCAAAATGTTGTAGATATTATCCCCAATTTAGTAGATATCCCGCTACATTGTTGATAAATCCCAAAAATATGTTGATATCCGGCATAAATTTGTTGATATAATCAGAATCTGTGTCGATATTCTCCTAAAAAGTTTCGATAATGGGTGTTTTTTTACATTATTTATCGGCCAATCTAAAAAAAGAACGACAGCTATTCACTGTCGTTCTTCCCTATAACTTATGCAATTTTAATGAGCTACTCTATTGCTTAAAGCAGCACAAGAAGGTCTTTTTCCATCAGAAATCAATTTATTAATCTCTTCAATTAACTCTGGAAGTTCACTCATGGAAGAAATCGTAAAGTCTGCCCCATTTTGAATAAAGGAGGACCTTGTTTTTGCGATTTCCCTTGCTTGATCTGATTCAGAAAGTGCTTGAAATTCTTCAAAACTTAACCCCATTTCTGAGCTTCCCACAATAACCCCCACAGACCAAACGCCTGCCTGATTCCCTTCTTTTATATCAGAGATGGTATCTCCTACCTTAACAACCTTCCATGGTGTGGTTAACTTTAGTTGTTCCATATTTCGATAAATCATATAAGGATAGGGTCTTCCATATGAATGGACTTCATCCGCTGTAATATAAAAATCGGGATGATAGCCTTTTTTCAAAGCATTCGGAACCACTACCTCCATCATGCTATTCGTATAACCCGTTGTGGACCCAATTTTTAATCCTCGGGTTCTTAATTCTTGAACAGTCTCAATCACTTCAGGAATGGGATCAGTGTACGCTGATAGCGAAGCCAACAGGGCGGGTTCAAATTCAGCATACAAATTTTCCACATCCTGTTCATCATACCCCCGTCCATATTTTTCTTTCCATAAAGCGGAGATTCTCGGCATGGAAAGCATCGCTCGAATATGGTCAATTTTTAACATTCCCATTGGGGCTCTGGCTTCCTCCATTGTAACGTCAATACCGGCATTTTTAAAAATATCGATAAATACCTTTACAGGCGCAAAACATCCAAAATCAACCGTTGTCCCAGCCCAATCAAAAATCACACCTTCTATTTTGTTCATTTGATTACCACTCCCATATATTCTTCAATAAAGTCACATAATTCTTGAATATCTACTTGATAAATTTCACCGATGTTTCCTATTCGAAAGGTATCCGCATCCGTTAGCTTGCCTGGATAAATGACATATCCTCTTTCTTTCAAAAAAGAATAAAAATCATCAAAGTCGAACTCTCCATTCGGAAACAAAAAAGTTGAAATAATCGGCGATTGTTTTTCAGGAGAAATATAAGCATGGAAACCGATTTTTCTAAGTCTCTCTCGTAACATACGATTATTATTTTGATAGCGTGTAAATCTTGCTAAAATACCGCCTTCTTCTACTAATTCATCCAATGCTTTCGAAAAAGCTGCCACGACATGGGTCGGGGAGGTAAAGCGCCACTTCCCGTCATGATCCATTCCCTTCCACTGATCATATAAATCAAGTGATAAGCTGCGTGAATTTCCTTTGCATGCGAGAAGCTTTTCTTGCTTCGCAATGACAAATCCAAACCCTGGAACCCCTTGGATACATTTATTGGCACTGCTAATTAAATAATCGATTCCAAGATCAGCAACATTGATTTCCATGCCGCCAAAACTGCTCATCGCATCAATAATTAATGTTTTTCCATATTCCTTCGAAAGGTTAGAGACCATTTCAAGCGGATTTAAAATTCCGGTCGTTGTTTCACAATGGACCATCACGATATGCGTCAATTCTGGATCTTCTTCTAAAATCTTTCTTAATTCACTTTCATTTGGCCATTGATCATATTCCACACTATATTCTTGATAATTCAACCCAATATATTGGACTATTTTGACTATCCGCTCACCATACGCCCCATTGGTGACAATGAGAACCTTATCCTGTTCAGAAATCGCAGTCGTCATGACCGATTCAACGGCAAACGAACCGCTTCCTTGCATCAATACAACCGTATATTCCCCTTTCGCAGCACATGCGAGTTCAAGCAGCTGCATTCGAATCTTTTGCGTTATTTCTTTATAATCATGATCCCACGTACAACGGTCAAAGAGCATTTCCTCTTTAACCGTTCTTGTTGTTGTCAGTGGACCAGGTGTTAACAGTTTGTAATGATTCATCTTCCATCTCTCCCTACTAAACTATTTTGCTGCATTAAAAAATTGTTGGTGCTTCTCCAATAAATCTACTGTTAATGGCTGATTAAATTTCTTGGTATGTGCAGGTTGATGAATGCTGTCTATGGTTTCCCCTTTATAGAGAGCAACAGGATAATTGGCAAGCAGGTCTTTTCTTCCATCTTTAATAATGACTTCTGCCATTTTCATCGCCAGTTTCGTTGTCGGATCATCCTTTTTCACCACAGCAATCGATTCGGTAAGAGAGAAATTTCCTTCAATTGGATCGACATAATTAATCGGCAAACCGGATTTTTTATCTAAAACAGCTTGATAACGTAAACCAAATCCTGCAGCTACTTCTCCTGCTTCCACCTTCTTGATTGGCCCTGAGCCTGAACTTTCAAGATGTGGACCACAATTGGCAATTAAATCATGAAGAACCTTTTTCCCCTCTGTTTCACCATATTGAGAGATTATCGCTTGAACCAATAACCAGCCCGTTGAAGAATCCATAATATTTGGAATCGAGACTTGTCCTTTAAAGGCCGGTTTTGTTAAATCTTTAATAGAAGTTGGCATTGGCAGGCCTTTTTCCTTCATGACTTCTGTATTGACAAAAATCGCACCTGTATTGGCTAAAATCGGTGTAGAATAGGATGGATGTTTTTCTAATGGATCCGTCTTAAATGTTAAGTCTTTAAACATCGCGTTTTTGGATTGTGAACTATCGATAAAATACGAACTCATCGTGACTAAATTCGCTTCAATTTTGTCTCCTTCTGCCATGAGCTTGCCGCCTAATTCAGAAGTGCCGAACGTTTGAAGAACATATTTCCCATCGTATCCAGCTTTATTTAACGCATTTTGCATCGCTTCAACCGCGGCATCATCCCC
This sequence comes from Bacillus sp. MUM 116, assembly GCF_001866655.1. Taxonomy (GTDB): domain Bacteria; phylum Bacillota; class Bacilli; order Bacillales; family Cytobacillaceae; genus Neobacillus. The sequence goes on from NZ_MLYR01000094.1 coordinate 19,357, forward strand.
ATTGGTGTAAATAACAACTTTTTTCCCTGCCTCCGCTTTGTTGCTGCTGCATCCAATTAATGAAAATGCGAAACATAGAGTGAGCAGTAACAGTAAACTTCTTTTTAGTTTTCTAGACATAACATATCCTCTCCTTAACTTATTTTTTTCTTTAACCCACTTCGTTTAATGGATGGCTTTTTTTGAAAAGAATCACATACGAACTTAATAAGTAAATTGGTAAAAAAGATCAGCAGCGATAAAACAAAGATTTCATCATATTTTTGAAAATGCTGTAAATCCTTAATTTTACTAGAGACTAAAGAGGTTTCCGCCGTAACCAAAAAGATGATTCCACTGATCGTGACCATTGAATTGATAAAGTAATAGCTAATCATCTCAACCACCGTCGAAGCGGAATTCGGCAGAATGACCCGATAAACGGTCTTAATCCAGCTATCTCCCATCAACTCTCCCGTTGTTTCCCAAGCCAGATTCATCTTGGAAAGGGAGTTTTTCGCCATCAAATAGGGAGTCGTAAATAAATGAATGATATTACAGAGAACAATGATCGTGAACGTTCCCTTTAAACTACTTTCATTAAAAAACAGTAAATAGGATAGACCTAAGACCATTCCTGGTACGGTATTCGTAATCATCGAGACAAGATCAATCGCTAGTTTCGATGTTCTCTTTAAAGAGGTTCTAGTATTCAACAGGGCTGAAGCGTAAGCGATGACCGTTCCAAATACAGCAGTCAAAGCCGCTACCAACAGTGAATTCATGTAAACACTGGATAAATCATTGGATTGAAAGACATCTGTAAAGTGTTGCAAGGTAAACGTAAGACGATACGGGTAACTCGTTACAAATGGTGCAATAAACATTACGATAAAAACGGATAACATACCTGCTACGATGACTGAAGAGAGAATTCCCATCCCCATATCTCTTAGTTTATTTGGAATCATTTCGATATGGCTGAATTTGTCATATTGAAAATTAAATTTTTCGAGATAGTTTAATAGGACTACTCCGAACACGGCTGGCAGTAACATCAGCACCGCAATCACAGCTCCATGATTAAAATTAGGAATCGCTCCAAGCATGACTTGATACAGTTGAGTCGCTACAACATTATAGGTTCCACCGAGTGAGGCCGGAATTCCAAAATCTGTGAAGCTAAGGATAAAGGAAAGAACGAAAGCTCCACCCAAAGCCCCAAGTAATGGCCGAACCGTTGTATTGATGAAGCCCCTTACCTTCCCGTCCCCCATTAGCTTTGAGACGATCGTATATTTTTTATCCATATACTGAAAAGAATTATGGATAAGAAGGAACGAAGCCGGTAAGGTATAAATCACGTAACCAATTAATAATCCTTTCAATCCATAGATTTCGAATAGTTTTCTTCCAAATACTTTGGTTATCAACCCTTGCTGCCCAAATGAATAGATAATCGCAAATCCATACGTGATAGTCGGAAGCAGCATAGGAAGAAGAATTCCCGTTTTTATCACCATTTTTATCGGACGAACTATATTTGTACTATTGATTGTATAGGCAAGTGCAAAAGCCAAAACGGTTGTGATGACTGCATTTATGGCTGAGACGCGGAAACTGTTGATCATGGCATCCATTAGGTCATTTTTTGACAACAGAGAAATGTAATTCGATAGACCCAGACCATCACTCGTTTCAAAAGAACGGAAAAACAGAGCCAAAAGAGGTAGCAGTAAAAAAACAGCAAATAATAGAAATATAACGGTATAAATGATTCGCATCTCAGGTTTCACATTAGGCATACTTTTCACCAAATAATTGATAAATATTGTTTCGCTTAATCCGTAATTGATTCAGTATAAATTCATCGACAAACTGGTTATTTGGCCGATTGATAATTTCTTGAGGAGTTCCAAACTGCGAAATATTTCCTTTGTTGATAATCAGGATTTTATCGGACAAGGTTAGGGCTTCCTCCGGATCATGGGTGACGATAATGGTCGTTAGCTTATATTCTTTAGCAATCGATTTAATCCGTTCCTTAATGGATTCTTTTATGACACCATCAAGGGCACTCAAAGGTTCATCTAGTAATAATAATTTGGGTTTTGTAACAAGTGTACGGGCAAGAGCAACCCTCTGCTTCTGACCACCCGATAATTCACCAATTTTCTTTGTTAAATGCGGTTTAAGCTCTAAAAAATCAATATATTCCTGTAACTCTTTTTCCGAAGTCAATCCTTTTTTATTTCTTAAACCATATACAATATTTTCGTAAGCATTTAAGTTCGGAAAAAGCGCATAATCTTGGAAAACGATATTGAATCCCCGATTTTTCATGGGAATGGTACTGATATCCTTTTCGTTAAAAATGATTTTTCCATCGTCCATTTGGGTCAATCCCAAAATGATATTTAATAAAGTGGTTTTCCCACTTCCGCTTGGACCTAGCAGCGAAACAATTTCTCCCGTTTTTATTTCGAGATTGATATTTTCTAGTACAAGCTTTTTATTAAAATGTTTGCTTATATTTTGTAGTTTCAGCAAACGGGTCACCTCCTCGAGCACACCTTCAGTATAATTACCGTTTGTAAATACAATAAGAATTCTGCGTAAAGGATTTGTAAATTTGCATATTTTTTGCCCAATTGATTAACAATTCATGCAGACATTTAGCGCCACTCACACTAAACTTCCGATTAAATCTATTGAAAATAACGATAATCATCAGTAAAATGCAGATAATAAGGTTTCATTAAATTGAATGGGTGAGGATATGCTTCCAGTTGAAAGGCAAAAAAAAATAATGGACTTATTAAAGATGAAAAAGGTCCTGAAGATCTCTGAACTAACGGATGAACTAAGTATCTCAATTGATACACTTCGTCGAGACCTAAATCTGCTTACAAAACAGGGGAAAATTGAAAAAATTTACGGCGGAGTTAAACTTGTGGATTCCCGGATGGGCGAGTCAAGCATGGATGCACGATTGGTGAGTCAGTTAGAGGAAAAAAGAATGATTGCACAAAAATGCAGTGAATTTATTTACAATGGGGACTGCATTTATATTGATAGTGGTTCAACCACCTATCAGTTAGCAAAATATATAAAACATAAAAAGAAGCTAACGGTGGTAACGAACTCAATTCCAGTTGTAAATGAGCTATTCAATAGTGATGTTGAATTAATTATCATTGGAGGAAAGGTACGGCATAGCGAGAAGTCAGTAATGGCCTATGAGTATATATTTAACTTCAATGAATTGAATATTTCAAAAGCATTTATTTGTGCAAGCGGCATTACAATGGAGAAAGGAATCTCTGACTTTAGCCTCGAAGAAGCCATTACACGGAAAAAAATCATTGATTTATCGAAAGAAGTTTATATTGCTGCTGATAGTACAAAATTTGGTAAAGACGTCACCGTAAATATTGCAACACTTGATAAAGTAGATTCGGTTATTACGGACGAAAACATCGATAATAGTTGGATTCAGCGATTTAAAAAGACAAAGACGAACTTGATTATTGCTAAATATTAGAAACGAAAGGGCTTGGGAGCTCCCCCAGTCCTTTCAACTATTGGAATCTTTTTTATCCATTAAGGAGAAATATAGGTAGCACCTTAATTATTTATGCACACCCCAACACTCGCAGTCTTAATTATGCCATTTTAGAAAACGTCATAAAGGGGCTAAATGACGCTAATCAGAAATTTGAAGTTGTGCATTTATACGAGGAAAAATTTGATCCCGTTTTATAGTGATTGATGACCAACATAAACGAAGAGATTTGATCAACGCCCCCTATACAGAGAAATATCGAAAACAAATACAGCAGGACGATACATTAATTTTTATTTATCCGATTTGGTGGTCTGGAGTACCAGCAATCTTGAAAGGCTTTTTCGAAAGAGTGTTTGCTTCCTAACTTCCATTAAACAGGTTACTTTCGAAAAACGTCAGAAATGGCTGCAGAAATTCTATTTGCATGCAAAAGAGCTTTAAACAATTATATAAAACCATTTTGCTAGATACGGGCTTTCATTATTAAGCCGATAGCATTTTGTTTTGTGGATAAGTCACTGTCATTTGTGGATAAATTCTAAATTCCGCAAATAATTCGCCATTTCTTTTTTAGATAAATTAAATTTTTGAAGATATCCACCCTATTTATGTAGATATCCTTCCCAAATGTTGATATATCGGAAAAATATGTTGATATCTGACCAAAATATGCTGATATAATCGGAATCTGTGTCGATATCCCCAATAATCCTGTTGATAAAATTCAATTTTGTGTTGATATCCTGGTATCGGCCGCATTTCTGCTACAATTTAATGTTGATAACCCTCAACACCGGACGGAAAAGACATTGCCACATTTTTGTAGATATATTCTAAATTCTATAGATAAGACAAAAAGACCAACCTTTTTCTTAAAGGTTGGTCTTTTTGTGCCTGGCAACGTCCTACTCTCACAGGGGCAAGGCCCCAACTACCATCGGCGCTGAGAAGCTTAACTTCCGTGTTCGGTATGGGAACGGGTGTGACCTTCTCGCCATTATTACCAGACTATATTTAATTGAGGTATCATTCCCTCAAAACTAGATAATACAGAAGAAGTTTCAGTAAAAACGAGTTCACCTTCATTTGTTTCATAGACTATGGTTAAGTCCTCGATCGATTAGTAT
>NZ_MLYR01000095.1 GCF_001866655.1 Bacillus sp. MUM 116
TTTAACCTTTTGGACGGATTGGCTTGTGACCTCGAGGGGCTAGGCGCTGGAGCTGGACAATTCTCGAAGCCGAATTTTATACTTTCTTATCTTATAAAATTAAAAAGCTGCGGGATCTCTTTCTTCCCACAGCTTCCTATTATTTCTCTTTCCGATCATTCAACTCATCAATCAACTGTTTTGTCCTTTTCGCATTTCCTTCAGCAAAATTTTCGAGACGTTCTTTTAATTCATCATCATCATGAATTCGCTCAGCTGTTATCAGATAAGTACGCATTAAATCTTCTTCAACCTCAATGGAATGTTCAAGGACTTCTTCAAGTTTTTCCTTCTCTTCTCCCTTATCTCTATTAAATAAATTGGCACACATTGGGTAGACCTCCTTTTTCTTTAGAGTTCTCCCTAAGTAACCGGTATATTCATATACAGTTAAGGCTGAACAGCTACCGCAAACTTCTTATAATTATAGGATTTTTCAAACTTTGATGCAGACACCCAATATTTTCCTTGGTTAGGATCAACAATATGGTACGCATCTTTTTTGAAACCATCTACCAAGACAACGTGAGAATTATCAATTCCAACTCCCCAATTGTAACGGTGATAGATGGGCTTTTCCCAATGGATAACAATATAAACAATAACCGGAGATCCTTTACGTAAATATTGTTTCAAGGTTGAGGAGGAAGCCCCCGAGATATTTTTTGTATTGCCATATGTACGCCCATAATTCGCCAACGGGGCGGGAAAAATCGACTGGAATACCTCTCGCTTTAATACATAAAACGGTGATCCGCCAAAACCATGATACGGATTATCGTCTTTGGCAATCGGCATTTTTTGTAATACCTGCCTTAAGCTGATGTTTAAAGCTTTGCCTTGGTATTGCAGCCCTTCTAATAATGATGCGCCCTCACAGCCCATCGGTGCACCAGCCTTATTTTGATCAATAAAAGGAGCTCCTAATAAAATTGTATTTGCCGGATTGGCCGATAAATCCAACTTTATAACTTTTTTTGTGCGGCTTTTATTTTTGTTATCTGTTGCATAGATTGTCACTGTCTTTCCCGAAAGACCTGAAACTGGAATTCTAAAATTCCCCTTTGAATCAGCAGTGATTCCAGCAACTTTTTTTCCAGTGGAACGATATACGGATACATAAGCTTTAGGAGCTGTTTTCCCCGTAACAAGGCTGGCAGATTTATAGATTCGGTTTACATGTAACGATGGCTGCTTTTGGCTTGCTGCTGACGCTGAACTATAACTTATACAAATGAAACTGACGGTTAACATAAAAATAGTAAGAAACTTTTTCATTTTCAACTCTCTCCTAAAAATAGAAATAAACCCAGACCTTTCTAATTATAAAGCAAAAAAGGCAGCTATCCATAGGGATGATGCCTTAAAAGATGAATGCACTATTGGTTCCATAGTCCGTTTAATAGATGGCTCGAAGTTTATTTTCGATGGGAAGACCATCTTTCTTATTCCCAAACACTACTAAATTTTTAAACTCGGCGTAAAGTATCTCCCCTTTTTGAAATGAACCCATTTCCCGGTATTTATTCGCATTCATTTCTGCTTCAAAAAAATTATTCGAATAAATTTGTCTTAATTCAATCCGGACAATGGAACCGACAGTATGAACATGCCGAACTTCCGCCGGAACACTTCCCTTCTTCACCAATTTGCTAAGTACAATTTCATGAGGTCTAATGTAACCTATCGTCTCCTCTGTTTCCTCAATTTGATTATTTATATGAAATAGATCGTCGCCTCTAAATTCATTTACTCTACCTAAAAAGCTGTAAACAAAAGCATTTAAAGGATGATGATAAACCTCTTCTGGTGAACCGATTTGTTCGATTCCCCCATTATTCATGACAACGACTGTATCAGCCATTTCAAGAGCTTCTTCCTGATCATGCGTGACAAAAATGGTGGTGATGTTGAGCTTTTGATGGATTTCCCTTAACCAATGGCGAAGCTCCAGCCGGACTTTTGCATCCAATGCCCCAAATGGTTCATCCAACAGCAGAACTTCAGGCTCGACAACAAGAGATCTGGCTAACGCGATCCGCTGCTTTTGCCCTCCTGAAAGCTGGGATGGATACCGATCTGCAAACTCTTCAAGCTGGACAAGTTTTAATAATTCAAAGACCTTTTCCCTTATTTCTGTTTTAGATGGACGTGATTTTCGCGCTTTTACCTTTAGACCGAAGGCGACATTCTCAAAAATATTCATATGTTGAAACAGGGCATAGTTTTGAAAAACAAACCCCACCTTGCGTTCCTTTACTGTTTTGTGTGTATAATCTATGCCATTAAATAGAACTTTTCCTGAATCTATGTTCTCTAACCCGGCAATTAACCGAAGAAGAGTAGTTTTTCCTGAGCCTGATGGCCCTAATAATGCGACAAAATCTCCCGTGGGCACTTCCAAATTGACATTTTTAACAGCTGAATATGTGCCAAATGATTTTGAAACATCCTTTATGCTAATTCCCATTTTTTTCATCCCCCAATTACGCTAAAACATACTTTACCGTTTTGTTTTCCATTCCACCATGCTCTTTAAGACAAGGGTTAACAGGGCAAGCAGTGCTAGTAAAGAAGCAACCGCAAAAGCCGCCGAAAAATTGTACTCGTTATACAAGATTTCTACCTGGAGCGGAATCGTATTCGTTTCCCCTCGTATATGGCCTGAAACGACGGAAACGGCTCCAAACTCCCCCATGGCACGTGCATTACAGAGAATCACTCCGTAAAGCAGCCCCCATTTTATATTGGGCAGCGTAACACGAAAAAACATTTGCCACCCGCTCGCACCGAGTGTAATTGCAGCCTGCTCCTCTGATGTTCCTTGTTCCTGCATAATCGGAATCAATTCCCGAACAACAAACGGAAACGTAACAAAGACAGTAGCAAGAACGATTCCCGGCACTCCGAAGATAATTTTGATATTGTTAACCTCGAGAAATGGACCTAATAATCCTCTAGAACCAAATAACAAGACAAAAACTAAACCTGCAATCACAGGGGAAACAGCAAAGGGAATATCAATCAGCGTAATCAAAATATTTTTTCCCTTGAAATTGAATTTGGCAATCCCCCAAGCAGCAATCACGCCGAAAACCGTATTAAACGGAACAGCAATCGCAGCTGTGAGCAAAGTTAACGTAATCGCAGCCCTTGCATCAGGCTCTGTAAGAGATAGAAAGTATAATTGAATGCCTTTTTTTAATGCCTCTGAAAAAACTGCTAGCAGTGGCAGAAAGATAAATAAACCCAAAAAAACGAATGCAATTCCGATTAAGATCCATTTTCGGAACAGGGCTGCCCCATCAACCCGGGCTCTTTTTTCAATAAATGTTATTTCTTCAACGATCATTTTTCATCATCACCTTTAAGTCAGTTGCTGTTTTTTTGTCGTTTTCCACTGCCAAACATTAATTACGAATAATAAAATAAACGAAAAGACAAGCATGACACTGGCAATGGCCGCTGCACCTGCATAGTTGAATTGCTCCAATTTCGTAATGATAAGTAATGGAACAATTTCTGTTTTCATCGGCATATTACCGGAAATAAAGACAACTGATCCATATTCCCCTAATGCCCTTGCAAAGGCAAGGGCAAAGCCAGTAAGGATGGCTGGGAAGATAGCGGGAAAAATTATTTTGAAAAAAATCTGCACTGGATTGGCACCAAGTGTAGAAGCTGCCTCCTCATATTGATGATTTAAATCCTGCAAAATCGGCTGGACGGACCGGACAACAAACGGCAATCCGATAAAAGTCAGAGCTATCATAATTCCAAGCGGGGTATAGGCCACCTTCATTCCCATAGCATCAAAATAATGCCCAATCCACCCATTCGGTGCATAAATAGTTGTAAGGGCAATCCCCGCCACAGCGGTGGGTAAAGCAAACGGAAGATCGACAGCAGCATCGATGATCCGTTTTCCAAAAAATTCATATCTTACTAGAACCCAGGCGATAAGCGTTCCGAATACAGCATTGATGATAGCGGCAACGAAAGAAGTGTAGATTGTCAGTTTATAAGAAGCTACTACTCTCGGATCAGTTACCGTGTCCCAAAATTCCTTCAAGCTGAGTGTAGATGCTTTTAAGAAAAGCACTGCGAGTGGAATCAGGATGATTAAGCTTAAATAAATGACCGTATATCCCATCGAGAGCCCAAACCCTGGCAAGACCCGTTTCTGTTTTAATTTCTTAGCCATTTGTAAGGTCTCCTTTATGGTTTATAGATTTGATCAAAGACCCCGCCATCATCGAAATAGGTTTTTTGCGCCTTTTTCCAGCCGCCAAAAAGATCATCGATGGTAAACAGGTTGATTTTCGGAAATTGACTAGCATACTTTTCGGCAACTTTTTGGGAGCGTGGCCGGTAGTAATTTTTAGCGGCAATTTCCTGCCCATCATCTGAATAGAGATAGTCGAGATAAGCTTTAGCCACTTTTTCCGTCCCATGTTTTTTTGCTACTTGATCCACAACGGAGACGGGAGGCTCTGCAAGAATACTAACCGATGGATTGACGATTTCAAATTTATTCTTTCCAAGTTGATTAATGGCAAGATACGCCTCATTTTCCCATGCAATCAAAACATCGCCGATTCCTTTTTCCACAAAGGTAGTCGTTGAACCTCTGGCACCAGAATCCAATACAGGCACGTTTTTATATAGCTTTGTGACAAATTCCTTTGCCTTAGCTGCATCACCATTGTTTTGCTTTAATGCGTACCCCCAGGCAGCCAGGAAATTCCATCTTGCTCCTCCGGAAGTTTTCGGATTCGGTGTAATGACCGAGACACCTTTTTTCACCAAATCATTCCAGTCTTTTATCCCTTTCGGATTGCCTTTACGGACAAGAAACACAATTGTAGATGTATAAGGCGAACTATTGTCATTGAATCGTTTCTGCCAATCCGCTGAAATTTTTCCGGTATTGGCAATGGCATCTATATCATGGGCCAGTGCTAATGTCACAACATCAGCCTCCAAACCGTCAATAACGGATCTGGACTGCGCGCCTGACCCTCCATGTGATTGTTTAATAGTTACCTTTTGTCCCGTTTTTTTCTCCCAATAAGCAGCAAAGTTCTTATTGTATTCTTGATAAAGCTCTCGTGTTGGATCATAGGATACATTTAATAATTCAATGTTCTTTTTTGAATCTGTTCCTTTTTTCTCATTACTGGCCGTTTGGTTTGAGCACCCGGAAGCCCCCACTAGAAGGAGTAAGGTAAATAGGGTAATCCATGTTTTTTTCATCATCTTTTTCTCTCCTTTTGGGCTAAAAAAGCCTATTGTTTTTATGGGCTTTTTAAAATAAAAAGCCTCATTAGTTACGTACATGAATACGTAGAAACTAAAGGGCCTTCGGGTGTCCGATCGGCATCATATTTTTTCATTTCCTACTTTTTACTGGTTAGAATCTGAGAACTTTTTTTACTTTGCAGCTGAAACCGATATTTTTCCAGACGATCAATTTGGGTGATTTGCGAATCATGGACCGTTATTTGAATCGATCCAAACTCCAATCCTTCTAACAAATTAGCTATTTTTTCCACCACTTCCTGATTAAATCGTCCTTTTAGCACAACAATCAACTCCTTTTTATAATTGACTAATCTTACAACCAACACCTAGCTTAAAAGGTAAAAAAAAGGCACTTATCCATGTAATGAGATAAGTGCCTTCAGTTCGTCTGATCGGCCACGTTTTGGTTTTATTTAATTCCGATTAATTTTATAGGTTTACTTTTACATATCTTAATATGTATTTTTTGAAAAATCAATATCTTTTTTTAAAATTTTTTTACCTGCAAACTATAAGAAAAGCCTGCTTCCCCTGTATCACGGGTGGGCAGACTTTTTTATTATTGCAGACTATTTTTCAATTCCCCAATGGACTCTATGGAAACTACCATCTCGTCCCCTGATTTTAACCAATTTTGTTCTCCCTCGGGGTACCCAAGGATAACACCATCAGGAGTACCTGTAAAAATGATATCGCCCGGTTTTAAAGTCATATGCTGAGAAATATAACTTACTAATGTGGCACAGTTAAATATCATATCCTTTGTATTAGCTTTTTGACGAAGCTGCCCATTTATACGACATTCAATCGTTAATTCATTAGGATTCATTTCATCACTTGTGACAACATATGGACCTATTGGCGCGAACCCATCAGGAGTTTTTCCTAGCAGCCATTGACCGGTTTTTTAAATTGCCAATCTCTTGCGGAAACATCGTTACCGACGGTGTATCCAAAAACATAGGACAATGCCTCATCCTCTGAAACATTTTTAGCTGTCTTGCCAATGATTAGAACAAGCTCTGCCTCATAATCCATTTTTTCTACTCCTGTCGGAATGGTGACAGGTTCTTGGTGGGCAGCTAATGCATTGTTAAATTTGCTGAATAATATCGGTGATGTGGGAATATCCATATTTGACTCTTTCGCATGATTAATATAGTTTAAGCCTACACAAATGATTTTTTCCGGATTTGTTACAGCCGGAGCGTATGTTACATCTTCACTTGAAATAAAGAATTCTTCTTTTCCTTTTTGTACAGTACGTTCTACTAAACTAGTAAGTTTAGCAAGCCCTTCCATAGAATTAGAAATTACTTCCTGAAGAGTAACTGGAGTAGATTGCCCGGAAGCCGTTGCAGCCTCTTTTACATCCAACACACCAAAATCTGTTTTTACACCTAATCGAATCTCATCGTTTTTCCTAAATTGAAGCAGTTTCATCGTTTCAACTCTCCTCACTATCCCTAAATTTCTGACTTTTCCATTTATATATTCTATCTTGGTACATTCATAATTCAAAATCAACAAAATCACGTTTGTTTTTCGTTGAGATAAATTTTATAGGGCTTATGATTTTGTTGAGTATATGGGCTAGATTAGATAATGACGACCAGAACTCTTCTTTTTTCAGGCTTTCGGTCGCCTAGAGCCTTGATTGACGACCGTTCCTCTTCTTTTTTCACTTCTTCGGTCACTTAGAGCCTTGATTGACGACCGTTTTTCTTCTTTTTTCACTTCCTCGGTCGCCTAGAGCCTTGATTGACGACCGTTTCTCTTCTTTTTTTACCTCTTCGGTCACATAGAGCCTTGATTGACGACCGTTTCTCTTCTTTTTTTACCTCTTCGGTCACTTAGAGCCTTGATTGACAACCGTTTCTCTTCTTTTTTCACTTTTTCAGTCGCCTAGAGCCTTGATTGACGACCGGTCCTCTTCTGTTTTTACCTCTTCGGTCACTTAGAGCCTTGATTGA
>NZ_MLYR01000096.1 GCF_001866655.1 Bacillus sp. MUM 116
GCGAAAAGTAAAAGTGGATGAAAGAAAGCCATGCAATAAAATAACCGTTTTATCCGTTGTTGATTTTGGATAGAATTCATAATAAAAGGCTATTTTCGCATAGATTGTTGTTTTTCGTATAAGTTCATCAACCCGTATAACTAAATGCTTCGTGGCATCTTTTCGTAAGAATATTTGCGAAAATTGCCTAGAAACTTAAGTATTTGACACTTATTATGGTCCAAAAGCAACAAAGTTTACGAAAAGAGCCTTATGCAAAAAACGTTTCTAAATCGTTTTCTCCATTTTAGAAGCTCGCTGAATTTTTTAAAATAAAAAGAGGCCGGCAAAATGATAGGAGAGAACATGTGATGACCGAAAAATTTATCAAAAATGAACAATTTAATTTCATTAAAACACAAATTGCCTTGATTAAGGGCAGCATGAAAAAGAATGTGGCCCCAACCGTTTTGGCTGCGGTCATGGACTTGGCCAACGCTAAAATTTTGGAATCTTTTCCGAATGCAACGCGAGAACAACAGGAAATGCTCGACCTTTCCTGCTTGAACACGGATATTGAGTATGATCAATATATTGAGCAGCTCTCCTCCTCCGTGGTCCCATTTCCCGACATCAGCGAGCAACAATTGAAAAAATTGTTTCCCAAAAATAAAAAGTTGAAGCTGCCTGATTTAACAAAAATCGATCTCGAAAAGTTGACGTATTTAAGCTGGAACGACCTCAGTTCCAATAAAAAATTTATTGTGTATGAACTCGAAGGGAAAATCGCTGGCATCGAGTGCAAATTTACCCCTTCTAGTAAGGATAATATTTGTTCCTTCTGTAATCGGTTCGGCCAGGTGACCTATATTTCCACGGTAACAAAACAGAAAAAATCGAAAAACCCGGATTATTATAAGGCAATCGGCAATTATATTTGCACCGACAGTTCGGAATGCAATAAAAAAATAACCAACACCGATTATTTAACCATGTTTATAAAAGAATCACTAGGAATGTGAAAACTTCACAATGGTGCCTGTCACCATTGTGAAGTTTTCACATTTTTTCTATCATCCGGCTGCCCATAATACCAAGTCCAATCAAACCCAACATCTCCCTTATTTTGATAATCTTAACACGACATTTAGGGATTTTTTTAATAAAGTGGAAGGAAGAGGAAATTCCTCTTCCCTTTCCATTAATTTTAATAAAAAAATATGGGGATTTGAATTGAGTGATTTTTCAAAATCACCTATTATAGTAATATTATCGACTAAATTCGATTACAATTACCAATCTTCCACATCGCGAAGATGGTATAAATTGAGGAGGCTCGTTATGAAACTGAGCAGTGAGGAAATTGAAATTTTAAAAATACTTGAAGAGGACCATCAATTATCGGCGGCCACGATTGCGTCCATGGTGATGAGCGATGAAGAAACGGTCAAAAATACCATTAAAAAATTAGAGGATCAAAAGGTCATTATGAGTTACCCGACCTTGATCAACTGGAGCAAAGTAGAAGGCGAAGCAAACATCATTGCCATGATTGAAGTCAAGGTTACACCGAAGCGCGGCGTTGGTTTTGATGAAGTAGCAGAAAGAATCGCCCGTTTTCCCGAAGTATCTTCTTTGTACTTGATATCCGGTGCCTATGATCTTTCCATTACAATCGAAGGCAAAACGATGAACCAAATTGCCAACTTTGTTTCCGAAAAACTATCAACCATTGAGCATGTCATCTCCACCACCACCCATTTCATGTTAAAAAAATATAAGCATGATGGGGTAATTTTTGAAGGCGGCGATGAAAAAGATCGCAGAATGGTGGTAACACCATGAGAAACGAGTATTCATCTTATTTTTCGCAAACAGCAAAAGAAATCCAGCCATCCGGAATTCGCAAATTTTTCGATTTGGCTGCCAGCATGGAGGGTGTTATTTCCTTAGGGGTCGGCGAACCAGACTTCGTCACGCCTTGGAATATTCGTGAAGCGACTATTTTATCACTTGAGCAGGGCTTCACTTCCTATACAGCCAATCCTGGATTGCTGGAATTAAGACAAGAAATTTCAAAATACCTGCAGAATCGGTTCTCGGTCCAGTATAACCCGAAAAATCAAGTGATTGTCACCGTCGGTGCAAGCCAGGCGATTGACCTTGCTTTCCGTGCGATTTTAAACCAAGGGGAAGAAGTCCTGATTGTAGAACCGGCGTTCGTTGCGTATGCTCCGTTAGTTGCTTTAGCAGGCGGTAAACCAGTTCCGGTTTCGACTTCACCGGAGAATGGTTTTAAGGTTACACCAGAGCAAATTGAAGCGGCCATCACGGAAAAAACAAAGGCGATTTTGATTTGTTCACCAAATAACCCGACAGGCACCATGCTGACAAGGGATGATTTGACGGAACTTGCCAGAATCATTGAAAAGCATGACTTAATCGTTGTTTCCGATGAAATTTATGCTGAATTGAGTTACGACGAAACCTTTACAAGTTTTGCTGCCATCGATGGCATGTATGAGCGGACGATTTTGATCAACGGTTTCTCAAAAGGCTTCGCCATGACGGGCTGGCGATTAGGGTTCCTCGCAGCTCCTGTTGAATTTGTTGAGGTTATGTTAAAGATTTATCAATATACGACGATGTGTGCGCCGCATATGCTGCAGCTTGGAGCGATTGAAGCATTGCGTAACACGTATCATGAAGTGGAAGAAATGCGAAAAAGCTATCGCAGAAGACGGAACTTTATGGTGCAGACTTTAAACGAAATCGGCCTGGATTGTCATATCCCAGGTGGTGCCTTCTATGTCTTCCCGTCGATTCGTTCAACGGGATTAAGCTCAGAGCAATTTGCTGAAGAGCTGTTGATGGCGGAAAAAGTCGCCGTCGTCCCTGGCAACGTCTTTGGTGAAAGCGGCGAAGGCTACGTCCGCTGCTCCTACGCCACCTCCATGCAGCAACTCCAAGAAGCACTAAAACGCATGCAACGATTCGTAGAATCGCGGAAATTGGTACTGCAAGGAAACTCGTAAATATGCATGTTCGACGAATTTCGGGTGGTGACAGGCACCACCCGTATTTTGTCGATAGCTACCTTTTGACTATGCTACACTACTTTCATTATAAACCAAAAAAGGATGATACGATATTGAGGTCTTCATATGAATCTTCTTAAGCAAACGCAGATGGGTCCGGATGCGTTTCGGGAGTTTTTTCACTTTAACAACGATGTTTTATTTGAGCGGTTAAAGCTCGTTTCGTATATGTTGATTTTCACCTATCCCGCTTTTTTCATTGTCGACTTTTTCCTATTAAATAGGCTCCCACATCCGGTTTATAAAACAATTCTGGCGTCTATACATATCATCTGTCCGGTCATTTCGCTCATTTTCATCATGGTTTACCGCTCTTTTCGTAACGGGAATGCTAACAAGCCCCTGAGCAGGAACCGGCCCAAAGGATTTTTTGTAAACCTGTACGTCACCTTCTATTTATTGATTGGAGCCGTATCATCTCTAAACAGCCAACTTTTGACCGGAAATATTTATGCCTATATCATCATCTTATTTGGAGTTGCCGTCATCTTTCCGATTAAACCGAAAATTCTACTAATTAATTTAATCGGAATTCATTTAGTCTTTGTCATAGGGCTTTTCCTCATCGAACAAAATCGAGTCTCTTGGATAATCAAACTCATTAATTCCACAGGTGTCGCGGTGATTTCTTTTACAATTGCCCTGGCATTCTATTCATTTCGCAAAAATGATTTTTTTAATAAAAGGAAGCTTAGCAGGAATGAGGAAAGTTTCCGGAGATTATTTAATCTCAGTCCGAATCCGCTTATCCTTATAAAGCCTGATAACAATGAGATTTTGCTTATGAATCAACAGGCGGTTGAATACTATCAACTTCATGACAAAAGTACTGATGGAAGTTTCCTGTTCCGAAACCCAATTGAAAAGGACGATATTTTAGCAAGATTAAAGGAACAAAAAAGTATAAAAAATATTGTGATGGAACATCCAATCACACATACTCTCCGCAAATGGTCCATGCTTCATTTCGAGCTCGTTGATTACTTGGATGATACCTGTATGCTAATCGGGACAACTGATATAACCGATATCAAGAAAACCGAAGAAGAACTCGAAAGGCATGCTTCATATGACATACTTACCGGTGTCAGAAATCGAAGAAGCGGCATCGAGCTGCTTCGTAAGCACGTTTCCGGTGATAAGTCTGGATCTGGGCATGAGTCTGAAGAATTTATTCTTAGTTTTATCGATATTAATGATTTGAAAAAGGTCAATGATGGTCTTGGTCATGCTTTGGGGGATGACCTGATTCGAACCTGCTGCGAAGTTTTTAACCGACATATTGATCTACATGATGTACTTTTCCGGCATGGAGGAGATGAATTTATCATTCTCTTTTTTAAAAAGAAGCTTGAAGACGCAGAGCGGATTTGGGATGATATTCAGCGAAATTTCGAGGCAATAAATTCATTAAAACAAAAACCATTCCCAATCTCTGCCAGTCATGGGCTTTACCACTATAAGCCGGGGGATGTAACTACTGTTGAGAAAATCCTAGAAATTGCAGACAAAGAAATGTATAAGGTGAAATCTCTTTATAAACAGCAGCAGAATAAAAAACAAGAAGCCTCCTTTATAAGCTAAGAATCTCTAATGTCCACTGGACATGGACAAAAACAGCTAAAAGTCCATGAACGGTGACAGGCACTCTGTCGAAAAATATGAATTAGCTGGAATGTTTAAAGGTACATTGGATTGTAGCAGAACCAGTCCAGTGTTTAAATTCGGTAATATCACACTAATCTATAATTCACCCCCACTAAATGCATACTAAGGAAAAAACAAATTCGGGTGGTAAAAAAAGTGAAAAAGATTGTTTTTATCCGACACGGCCAAAGTTTATATAATCTGGAGAATCGATTTACCGGATGGCTTGATATCGACCTTACCGATGAGGGATATTCAGGCGCCCGGGAAGCTGGAGCGATTTTAAAAAAGCATGGGCTCAGCTTCGATGTTGCTCATACCTCTGTTCTTAAGCGGGCGATTCGTACTTGTTGGATCCTTCTTCATGAAATGGATTTAGTGTGGATTCCAGTGCAAAAATCATGGAGGCTGAACGAAAGACATTATGGCGGCCTTCAAGGATTAAATAAAGAAGAAGTGATCGGCCGCTTTGGAGAAGAACAAGTAAACGAGTGGCGGCGCTCGGCCAGTGTCCGGCCGCCTGAACTTTCCAAGGAGGATCATGCACGCGATATGGCTGACCCGAAATATGCTGGACTAGGGGAAGAAGTGATTCCATTTACCGAAAGCCTCCTCGATACCGGAAAACGCGCTTTAATTTATTGGAATGAACAAATTGTCCCGGACCTGCAACAAAACAAACGCGTAATTATTTCTGCTCACGGGAATACACTCCGAGCACTGGTAAAATATCTTGACCAAATTCCCGACGAAGAAGTCACTAGCCTGAATATTCCCAACAGTATGCCGCTCGTTTACGAACTCGACGACAACTTAAAACCTATCCGGCATTATTACCTCTGCGATGAAGGCGAAACAGCTCAAGAACGCATCCCGCGGCATATTGATTTGAATGATCCGGAAAATAGTGAGTGGATAGGGTGATTTTTTATAAAAAGCGGTTGGTGGCACTTAATCTAGAAATTTCGAGGGTGTCACCACCTTTATATTTTTCCCCCAAAAAGCCCAAGAAACAAACTCACTTTCATAACGTGAACCTATTTCTTGGGTTGCTATAATTATTTATCTTGGGTTCGACAAATTTCAGGTGTGCCAGGCACTTATACAGCATCCTGAACATTTTGACTGTTGTGCTGTTTACTTGGTTTTACAAACTTCGCCACTAACAATACGGATCACAAACAAACTAGAAAACAACTGCTAATGCAATCGCTCGGTGCCAGGCACTGTCCGATTTTTGTCGAGTCCTTCAGCTAATCCAGCCTTCGTAGAACAGATCCTTTTAGATAGGCTAGAATATTTTCTAATGCCTGTTGGTAGAAGGTCTGGTAGTTTCTTTCTGAAACATAGCCGAGATGTGGAGTGGTGAGCAGGTTGGGCAGTGTTCGAAAAGGACTGTCCAATGGTAAAGGTTCCTGTTCGAATACATCAATTCCTGCTCCTGCAATCCACTGATTTTGTAGTGCTTTTATCAGTGCTTCTTGGTCCACAATAGAAGCACGTGATGTATTAATTAAATAGGAAGAGGGATTCATAAGTTTAAACTCTTCCTCGCTAATCAATCCCCTCGTCCTTTCACTAAGAACAAGATGAATCGAAACAAAATCACTGGCTGATAACAATTCCTCTTTCGATGCGGCCAAACGGACTCCAACTTCATCAGCATTTGCTTCTGTAAGATTTTGGCTCCATGCTGAAACTTCCATTCCAAACGCCTGTCCGACTCGCGCAACCCGGCTCCCTATTTTGCCAAGCCCCAGGAGGCCTAGCTTTTTCCCATAAAGGTCCATCCCAACTGAACTCTGCCATGGACCATTTGTACGAACAGCATGATGTTCGTTTACAACATTTCGGGACAAACCAAGTATTAACGCCCAAGTCAGTTCAACAGGTGGCTCTGAATTACTAGCTGTTCCGCAAACGTTTATACCTTGGGCTTTTGCAGCATCCAAATCAATCGAAGCATTTCTCATTCCGGTCGTAACAAGGAGCTTCAAGCGAGGCAATCGTGAAAGCAAAGAGGCACCAAAAGGAGTTCGCTCACGCATAATGACAATGATTTCGTAATCCTTTAGAACACTCACTAATTCATCTTCATTTTCAATATGTTCGTTAAAAGCATCCACTACAACTGATCCCAAAATCGAAGACCAATCTGCCATTTTTAATGCAACATTTTGATAATCATCAATTATTGCACAATGAAGTTTCATCGATATAACTCCTTTCTAAACATTCTCCTTCAATTATATAGAAACATTCTCCTATCTAAAATGAGAAGGAACTGTCACCAGTTCCTCTAAAACCGAAATTTATATTTCTTCCATCTTAATTGCCAGTTCAATGTCATCATTAGCAGCATCAGACCGATTCAGCTTACGTTTCATTGGGAAGTAATAAAGAGACGCTGGCAGGAAAAGCCCTACAGCCCAAGCTAAATCCGCTCCACCAAGCATTTTTGCTATCGGACCTACATAAAATGAAGCGTTTACAAATGGAATCTCAGCAATAATCGAGGCTACAAAAGCAAATGAAGCAATCCAGTTGACCTTTCCATACTTCCCATTAAGATCAAAGATGTCTTTGACGCTATATTCGCCTAAGCGCAATACATAATAATCTACTAGGTTAATCGATGTCCATGGAATCAAGAAATAACTCATAAAAAATATAAAGTTTAAGAAAAAGTCTAAAAAGTTTCCTTGTCCAAGAATACATAAACCAGTTGCTACTATCGTAATTACAAGAAGAAATATAAAGCGAACTTTAGGAGTTACCCTAAATTTAAAAAACGGTTCAATCGTTGTAATGGAAGACATAAACGCTCCGTACAAGTTAAACACATTAATGGCAAGTTGCCCAAAGATAATCAACACGAACATAATAATAGAGAATTTTCCGAATAGCCCAGCTAAATTTCCCCCTGTATTGTCAGCAAAATGGGGAATTGCGATTGTTAAGATTGCACCTAAGACCATCATCCATACTGCGCCAATTACTGTGCCCGAATAACTATACCAAAATGTTTGTTTAGGCGGAGTATTAATAGGAAGATATCGAGAATAGTCCGCAACATATGGAGCATAGGATAATTGCCAGGTAACAGCAATACTTACTGATAGTAGAAATGCTGAAAACTTAAATTCAGAAGGCATCCATTGCTCGGCAGGTACCGGCAGCATCAATACAATAATAGTCATGATTAAGAAAATAACCAATGAAGCTGCTGAGAACCATTTTTGTACTTTATGGATTAAATCGTATCCATAGAGAGCAACAACAAAGCAGATTGCACCAATAAAGATTATATTCCAAGTTTGGCCAATTGGAAGAATCTCTTTAATGGTTTGGGCTGCCAGCAGAGTATTACTTGCAAAAAAGCCCAAATAAATAAACATAACTAAAAACAAAGGAATAATTGCTCCAACAACACCAAATTGCGCCCTGCTTTGTATCATTTGCGGGATTCCAAGTTTAGGTCCTTGCACAGAATGGGATGCCATGAAAATTGCACCAACAAGGGCGCCAATAATGATTGCGACTACACTCCAGAACAAATTAAGCCCCAACATGATAGGCAGTGCCCCAGATACTAGTGTAGTTATATTCATATTGGCTCCAAACCATATCGGAAATAAATCTCTTGCCTTTCCATGCCTTTCATTCTCTGGAACATATTCAATACTCCGCGTTTCAACCTTCAAACAAATTCCCCCTTTTTGGTAATTGGCACCCATTTTTCATAGTTTAAGAAAATCTTAAATCATTACCTTATCAGATAGCTTTGAAAACACTTCTCTAACATTATCAGGAGAAAATTGAAGTTGATCTGGACCAGATGACTCCCAAACATGAAATTCCTTTCCGTTTACCTGGTTTGTTATTTGTTTTGCATCATATACTTTTAGATCATAGATCCAGTTTGCCATTATTAAAATAGATGACATGTGGGCTCCTAAAGTTGTTGTTCCACACATATCTTTTACGAGATTTACTTGATAATCCCGATAATAAGCATCTAAAACTGTAGCTAATACACAACAATCTGTTAGAACTCCGCCAACAATCAAATGGTTAATTCCTAAACTTTTAAGCATTAAATCCAGGCTGGATTCATAGAAGCCGCTATATCGGTATTTATCAACCACAATGTCATTTTTCCGTGGCTTTATTTCATCAATGATTTCAATGTTTTCCATTTCGGCATGATAATAGATGGGCTCCCCTTGTTTATTTACCGGCTCTTTATTCGCAAGACCGATCCCGTCGGCTCTGCCAATATGGCGGGTATAAATAATAGGGATTCCTCTTTCACGGCATGTCCGGACAAGGAGCTCGGCATTTTGAACGATTTCACTCATCCCAACAACATCAGATGTACCGCTTTCTTTTTGAAGATCAATTAATAACAGGGCTGTTTTTTTCAAATCCATCATGCTTCACTCCTAGTTTCCCTTACCTTTATTGCCTATTGCAGCGCTAGCGGATGATTTTTTTAAACCTGAAAGATTTAAATAACTACCATGTACCATGCAAGTTAAAAAATTCGACACGCTGATATTCGTTATTTAGATCTCTCCATTTCTTCATCAACCAAGAATTTATTATTTTATTAGTATTTTCCATTCTTTCATTTCTAACTCCCGAGATCCTTCAACAACATGCGGGTCTTTTACAGCTAAGGTGTAGGCCTCATCAAATGAATCAGCAATGTATACAACAAGCCCTCCCGTTTCATCTGAGAAAGGACCTCTTGCAAAAATTTTCCCTTGCTCATCCAGTTTGTCTAAATACTTTATATGATGTGGAAGAACTTCTTTATTTTTTTCGGCGTCGATCATGTGCAAAAATGCTGCAAAGTAAGCCATAAGTTGCCACCTAATTCCGATTCCAGACTACAAGTTTTAATTCTGTCATTTCTTCGACAGCATATTTCAAACCTTCACGGCCATTTCCGCTTTCTTTTACCCCGCCATACGGCATGTTATCAACGCGGAAAGTTGGAATATCATTAATCATTACACCTCCGACATACAATTCATCGATTGCATCGAGGGCTGTTTGGACATTGTTTGTATATATTCCTGCTTGTAAGCCGTAACGGGAATCATTCACCCTTTGGATTGCTTCTTCAACAGATTTAACTTTATTAATAAGCACAATTGGAGCAAATACTTCCTGACATGATACTTTCATATTTTCATCAGCATCTAAAATGACGGTTGGCAGAAGAATATTTCCTTCGGCAGTTCCACCTGTTGCAATCTTGGCCCCGGTGCTAACCGCCTCGTGAATCCAATTCAATGATCGTTCTACATCTTTCGGTGTAATTAATGCGGATATATTCGTTTCAGGATCAAGCGGATTGCCTATTTTTAGCTTTTTTGCTTCCTTAACAAATTTTTCTGTAAATTCATCATACAATTCTTCTTGAATGTAAATTCGTTGTAAGGAAATGCATACCTGACCTTGGAAAGAGAACGACCCTTCTACACAGCGTGAGATGATCTTATCAACATTTACATCCTTATCAATAATAACGGCTGCATTTGAGCCTAATTCCAAAGTTGCTCGTTTTAATCCTGCTTTATTACGAATGGCAATCCCTACTGAGGGACTTCCAGTAAACGTAATCATGTTGATCCTGTCATCTTTAACAATCTTATCTCCAACAATACTGCCGCTGCCTGAGACCACATTTAATGCACCTGCTGGCAATCCGGCCTCTTGAAGGAGTTCAGCAATGAAAAAGGCAGATAAAGGTGTTTGCGATGCTGGTTTTAAGACAATCGTATTGCCGCTTGCAATAGCAGGACCAACCTTATGTGCGACCAGATTCATTGGAAAATTGAAAGGGGTAATGGCTCCAATTACACCAAGCGGTTCCTTTACGGTATAGGCAAGTCTATTAACACCACCACTGGCAGCATCTAAACTTAGTGTTTCTCCATGTATTCTTTTCGCTTCCTCAGCAGCAAATTTATACGTTTCGATGGTTCTGGATACTTCACCCTTTGCCGTTGTAATCGGTTTAGAAGCCTCTAAAGCAATAATTTCTGCTGCTTCATCTGCTCGGTCTTTCAGTAACTGAACCAAATTTTCGAGAATTTCTGCTCTTTTAAATGCAGGCAATTTTGACATCACTTTTTTTGCGTTATAAGCAGCTTGGATGGCCAAATCTGTCTCTTGTTCAGTTGCATATGGAATTTCTGCTATTATTTCACCAGAATAAGGTGAGAATAACGGCTTATACTCTTTCGCTTCTACCCACACACCATTAATCAGTAAATCCTTTTTTGTCGTTTTTTCTACATATGGCATCCCGCATACAATTCCTTCCATCAAGTGATTTACCTAAAGGTTTTAGACAACCTCTCCATCAAGATTTCGATGTTCTCCATAAAAGAATTCCTCTAGTTTTGGAGTCAGGCCTCCATGGCCAAACTTTTTCCGGGAATTTTCGTTATCCCTTAATGACTCCAGAAAAGCTAATAAAAGCCTTCTGCGTTCCAGTATATTTTTAATACCTTGATTGTAGATCCAGTTATCGATAGTGTTATAGACACCTCTATTAATCCCGTGCTCGTCATTGCACAGCTGAATAAAGGCTAAATCCGTTAAATGGATATACTCTTCTGAACATGAGCTAAGCTGCCTTTTAAAAATGGTGGATGGCTTTATTCCAAAGATGTTTTTAACGTTCTCAACATCTTTCCTAATTTGCAACACCAAATGTTCCATTGAACTAAATAATTGTTCTTCCCTTAGAAAATAACAAACTTCAATTTCCAATTCCTCAGCATAAATAGATTGATCAAAATCAAAAATATGAACTTCATAATGAATCTTAATTTCTTCTTTATTAACGGTTGGTCTTACCCCTGCATTCATAAGGCCATAATAATGAGTGTTTTTGTACCAAACATTAACGCCATATACGCCCTTTTTTAAAGATGCTTTTTGATTTAAAAGCAAGTTTGCAGTAGGAAAACCAATTGTACGGCCAATTTGATTACCTTGGATTACTTTTCCAATCATCCTTGTTTTAGGAAGAGCATAACTTTCTTCGTTTACATTGTTATTTTCCAATATAGAGAAACTGTGCATTTCCTCACCACCAGATACTTCTTTTTTTAGTGATTATATTGGTGCTCAGGCTGAGATTGTTTTAAGGATTTTTGCATGAATACAACCTCATTACTTAGATTTGAAATGCGATTTAATACATCAGCATCAATCAATTCATTTTGTGCATTAAAATGATCATTCGTAGCATAAACAAATCCTGGTGCAACAAATGCCCGGAAATAACCTGCAATTGGCTTTAATTGATTTTCAATGACTAAATAATGCTGATAGGTTCCACCCGTTGCGACAAAGCCCATTACTTTATTACGGAAAGCCTTAGGAGGAATAAGATCAAACAGGTTCTTCAGAGCGCCTGTAATCGAACCCTGGAATATCGGCGTTCCAATAATATAAAAATCAGCGGAAGATACGATATCAATGACTTTTTTTGTATCTCCTGTATAGGTTGATGGATCTCGGCCATCACAGAATTGAACATCGTATTGTTTCAAATCGAGCAATTCCACCTCAATGTCTGGATTGTTCCGCTTTATTTCCATTAATACCTTCTCAACCACAATTTTTGTTTTTGAACCAGTGATTGTTCCCGATATTCCTAGTAATTTCATCTTTTATTCCTCCTAGTTGTTTTTATATCATTTTTTATCTCATAATAAATGGATCTGGAATCGGTTCTGATGATGTATTAATCCAAACCGTTTTGTCCTGCAGATATTCTTGAATCGCTTCATAGCCGCCTTCTCTGCCATATCCGCTTAGCCCTGAACCGCCAATTGCGGCCATTGGAGAGATCGCGCGGTACGTATTAACCCAGACAATTCCGGCATTTACAGCTTTCGCTACCCGGTGGGCCTTGGCTACATCGCCTACCCAAATGCCAGCTGCTAAACCATATTCCGTGCTGTTTGCAAGCGAAATTGCCTCTTGTTCATCCTTAAATGGAATAACACTTAAGACCGGACCAAACACTTCTTCATTTATTAACCGTGACTGATGATTAGCATGCTCGAAAATCGTAGGCTCAAAATACCAGCCTTTTCCTAAGTATTCCGGCTTTTTACCACCATAAATTAATTTTCCGCCTTCTTCAAGGCCAATACTCACATATTTTTCAATTCGTTCCAATTGTGCCTGTGTTGCTACAGGTCCCATTTCAGTTTCATCCTTTAATGGGTCACCAATTTTAATTTGCGATACACGATCGACTAATTTTTCCATTACCTTATCGTAAATATCCACATGTAAGAAGGCACGTGAACCGGCTACACAGCTTTGGCCGGAAGCACCAAAGATCCCTGCAATAATTCCCATTGCCGCATTATCCGGGTTTGCATCTTCAAATACGATATTCGGTGATTTCCCACCAAGTTCAAGCGATACTTTTGCAAAATTTTGCGCTGAATTGCGCACAATATGACGTGCTGATTCCGGGCCGCCCGTAAAGGCAACTCTTCTTACAAGGGGATGGCTGGTTAATGTGTCACCCACCGGCATTCCAAAACCTGTTACCACATTGACGACACCTGGAGGGAATCCAGCTTTTTCAACCAGTTTTACTAGCTCCAGCAGGGAAGCAGAAGTCATCTCGGAAGGCTTAATGACAATCGTATTCCCGGCTACTAATGCAGGAGCAAGTTTTAAGGTTGTTAAATATAGTGGTGAATTCCATGGAGTGATGGCCGCTACTACGCCAAGGGGCTCCTTTGATGTAAAAACAAACATATCGCGTTTATCAATTGGAAGTGTTTGACCATGAATTTTATCGGCAAGTCCTGCAAAATAATAGAAGTATTCCGGCATATACTTAACCTGACCGCGCATTTCCCGGATGAGTTTTCCATTATCAAGTGTTTCCACTTCTGCCAATTCCTCAACGTGTTCTGCAATTAATTCCCCAAGCCTGCGAACAAGACGTCCCCTTTCCGTAAAAGTTAAATTAGCCCATTCTGGGTTTGAAAAAGCCTGATGGGCAGCTTGAACTGCACGATCCACATCCTCAGCTGTACCTTTTGCAACCTGACACCAAGGCTCACCTGTTGCCGGATTGTAGCTTGGAAAATATTCTCCGTTTAAAGACTCAACCCATTCCCCATTGATATACATTTTGTATTTCTTCAATTCTTTCATTTTCACTTCCCCCTTTACTTCACCGAGGCTGGTTGTTTTTGGATAAATGAGTTGATGGCTTCATTGACAATTTGAAAACCTTCCATCGGCAGCATATGCTTCATAGTCGGTACAATCCTGATTTCTGAGTTGGCAATTTTTTCGAGCATTTGGTTGGCCATCTCCGGATTTGACCCAGAATCGTTTTCACCGGTGATTATAAAGGTTGGAATGTCAATTTGCTGAAGCATTGGCCATAAAAGTTCATCTGCGGTTGCAAAAAGGGTATAAGCTGCCAAATAGGAATGATGTTTGTTTGTCTGCAGCCTTGTACGAATTCTGTTTACCACATCCTTCTGATCAGTTAAAAATTCTTGAGTAAACCAGCGCCCAATGGCTGGTTCAATCGTTGCCGAAGCCCCATTTTCCTTTACTTCTTCTACTCTTGCTAAGATTGCCTTTCGCTGGTCTACCGTTCGGTTTGCTACTGCACTAATAATGGTAAGTGTTTTTAATTTTTCCCCATGGGCTAAGGCAAACGCCTGGGCTACCATACCGCCCATCGAAAAACCAACAAGATGAGTTTTTTCTATTTGTAAATGATTCATTAATGTCATTAATTGCTCAACATACTGGGAAAGGGAATAAGGACCTGAAGGATGCTCAGATCCTCCATGCCCTACCATGTCATACACCACTACACGGAAATGTTTGGATAAACCCTCTACTTGCCCGACCCACATCGTATGATCGAGTCCAACTCCATGAATTAGGATGAGTGGTTCGCCGCTGCCCTTTTCCTCATAAAGAGTTTTGCTATTTTCAAGGATAGCTGTGGGCATTAAACCAGCCCCATTTCCACCATATCTTGATGACGGTTCCCTGTACGCGGGTGTGGACGTCCTCCAGTAGAAACTCCAATCGCAACCACAATTTCATTTGCTCGAGGAGCATCTGGAATTGCTGCTTCAAAGGTAATAAAGTGAGAACGCTGCGAATCATCTATCTTATGAACCATTGGGATGGTAACCGCTGAACCGGCACCGCCGCGCTTATTGGTAAAACTTAAAATACTTGTTCCCTTCACAGCATCGCGGAATTTGTTTCCGAATTTTAATGTGTGAATAAACGCTGAAGCATGTTCAATTTCACCATCTACTCCCACTACAGCTGCTTTACCAAATGCCTCGACATCATCAGCAGAACCAATATGCTTAAACAATTCGGCAACTAATAGCTCCCCAATTTGTGGTGCAAGTTCATCAATTTCAGGCTTTAAATTTTCAACAAAGCCTCGGCCGGCCCATGGATTTTTTATAACCGCCATCGTAGAAATCATTTTAATTGGCTGATCAATTTCCTTTCCACCTTCAACACGGGTTTCCTCAACGACTGTATACACTTTCCTTACTTCCAACATTTACATTACCTCCTTGTTTTTTGTCAGTGAATCTTGGCATAACTTCTTCCGTGAATAATTTCAAGCTTTTCATCATTTTGTCGTGCGGCAGACTATTGTGGTTTACCCATAGCAATAATTCTTGTAAATTAAGCTCATCCTTAAGTTCCTGGATTTTCTCTGCTACATAATCAGGTGTACCAAATAATAGATTTCTAGGATGTAAGAATTCATAGTTCAATTCTTGGCCTTCTTTTACTTTTTCACCTGGGTCCATTAAGTTTCCGAGACCTCTCCAGTGGCAGATCCAGCGATAGTTATTCAATACGGCTTCTGCAGCATCTTGGCGGGCCTGCTCCATTGTCTCTGCTACGTAAACATCACGCACGAGGGCAATTCCTTCACCAAGTGCTACTTCATGTCCGCGGGCTTCTGATGCATGTTCACGGTATAATTCAAAACGGCCTTTTAATTCCTTCACCGTTGGCATCCAGAACATACCTTTAATATTATTTTTTGCTGCAGCAATAATGGAAGTTGGTGAATCAATTACTTGCCATATTGGAAGTTCCTTTTGATAAGGTCTTGGCATAAGAGCAATTTTATTAATTTCTCCCTTTTCCATATCCATGAATTCGTCGGATGCCGGGCTCATTGGATGGCTCCATTTCAATCCTTGCGGAGGAAATTGATAAATGTCACCTTGATGAGAGAAGAATCGATTAGACCATGCTTTTCTTAAAACCTCTAGTGTTTCATCAAAAAGAGCACGGTTTTGTTGTTGATTCGTTGGATCGGCTAACGTGTTTAAATTGGCAGCTTCTCTTCCGTATAAACCGCGAGCTAACCCAACTTCCACACGGCCTTTGCTTAGCTGGTCAAGCATGGCGACATCTTCTGCTAAACGAAGCGGATGCCAGAATGTAGCAACATTTGCGGCCTGACCGATTCGAATAGTCTTTGTTCTTGCTGCAATATCGGCCCCCATTAAAATAGGGTTTGAAATTAACTCATTTCCTTCATGACCAAAGTGATGCTCCGTGTACCAAATGGAATCGTAGCCATTTTCATCACAATAAATCGCCTGCTCACGTGCTTCATCAAGAACCTTATAATACTCCTCGTGCCTTCCCGGACCTGCAAGGTTTGCAAAAATACCAAATTTCATAAACTCATTCCTCCTTAAGTTTTTTTACAATATCTTTTCTCAGTTCTTCTCCGCTGGCTTTTACGTGGATACGCATTGCTTTTTCAGCCGCCTCGCGGTCCCCTTTTTCAATGGCATCAAGAATTTCCTTATGTTCATTAAGTGATTTTTCACGACGAACAGGATCGCCAATTGTGATAAACACATATCGGTTATAAGGAATTTGGTTAAGTAGTAAATTCAGCATGTAACTTAATTTCGAGCTGTTGGCACCTTCTAAAATCGTTTCGTGGAAGACACTGTTTGCTTTTACATATAGTTTGTTGTCAGAAGTTTGGATTGCCTTTTCCATATCCACAACTGCCTGCTGAACCTTTATTATTTCAGCGGCATCTCCTGTTTCCGCAAACAAACCGGCTGCAAGCCCTTCCAAAACTTCCTTTAACGTAAATAATTCTTTTAACTCTTGTTCCGTTGGTTTGGTAACACAGGTTCCTACTCTAGGAATGATTTCAACTAATCCTTCTCTTTCGAGTTGTTTCAGTGCTTCTCTAATCGGTGTTCTACTTACCTTGAAATGCTCGGATAATGCTGTTTCTGATAATTTCTGCCCCGGCTCATACTCTCCAGTAACGATTGCGTCACGAATGGCATTTGTTACTTGAGCCGTAATTCCTAATGTTAAGATCGCCGTAATAATCAGCCCCCTCCTTGTTTTGATTATGTACCATGTACCATACAAGGTGCTTCTAAATGGAATTATAGGCTACTAAAAAAAGCACGTCAACATAAATTTTAGAAAATTTTAAATAGTGGTATTTTATTAGAAATTAAACTTCATATAATTATAGCCAACCTTTTTTATCTAAAAGAATCTTCAGTTTATCCCTTCTCAAGTTGTTTGAGGACCTTTTGGTTCTCACTAAGATGATTATGGTTAAAATAAATGGTTGTATTTTTTTATTTTAAAAATTTTTCAGAATATATTGACACATGGATGCGCTTCCAATTATAGTGTTTCTTGTAACATCAACTTGCATGGTACATGGTGGATGCAAGAACAAATTTTGATTGGGGGCGTATGAATGAAAGTTGAATCTCGCAGTATTGAGTACATTCCGGTAGAGGAGAGGCACGGAAAAGCCCGCGACTTATTTCCCATTTGGTTCGGGGCAAATATGCACATCACTACACTTGTAACAGGGGCATTGCCAATTGCATTGGGTCTAAATTTATTCTGGAGCCTTGTAGCTATTGTTATCGGCACCTTGATTGGGGCAATTTTTATGGCCTCCCATTCTGCTCAAGGTCCTCAACTTGGTATTCCTCAAATGATTCAAAGCCGGGCGCAATTTGGTGTAATTGGTGCTATTTTCCCATTATTTCTTGTTATGTTCGTTTATTTTGGTTATTTTGCCAGCAGCGGTATGTTAGCCGCTCAAGCATTAAGCAGTTTAACTTCTATGGATCAAACCTATAGTATTTTAATCCTAAATGCTCTATGTTTTGTTGTAACAATCTTCGGATATCAATTTATCCATAAAATGCAAAAAGTGTTGTCATGGACCACTTTGGTCACCTATTTTATTGCTACCATTCTTGTTTTCCAATTATCTATTCCTGCAGGCAGCTGGAATGTCGGTCATGTAAATTTCTCACAGTTTTTATTAGCTGTTAGTATGATTGCCACTTGGCAGCTATCATACGCTCCATATGTTGCAGACTATTCGCGCTATCTTCCAATTACCACACCGACTTCACACACATTTTGGTATAGCTATGCCGGTACTGCCGTTAGCACTGTTTGGATGATGACACTAGGCGCAATCCTAACGACTGCGATTCCGAAATTCCTAAACGATACCGGAGCAAATCTGGCTCATATGTATGGTAAATTTGCGATTATCATGTTTTTAGTGATTATCTTCGGACAACTTGCCATTAATGTGTTTAATTTGTACGGTGCCTTTATGTCCACGATTACGACAATTGAGCCGTTTATGAAGTTGAAAGTAACAGCAAAAGTTCGAGTAGGAATGATTTTAGCAGTAGCCGTTATCGGTACGATACTATGCTTGCTTGGAAAAAGTAACTTTTTATCGTTCTTCTTGAACTTTATCTTTTTCATGAGTTACTTTTTAATCCCTTGGACATCTATTAACTTGGTTGATTACTATTTACTGCGCCACGGTAAATATAATGTAAAAGATATTTTTGACCTCAATGGCCAATACGGAAAAGTGAACATGATTACTTGTACAGCCTTTCTGCTTTCCATTCTTGCAGAAATTCCTTTCATCAACGCTTCCTTCTATGTAGGACCATTAGCAAAAGCATTTGACGGGGCGGATCTTGCGTGGGTCGTTGGTCTAGTAGTTCCAGCTATTTTATACTACTTCCCAATGAAGAAAAAATTAAATTCCTCACAAACTAATCTTGAAACACAAGAAAGTGTTTTATAGTTAAATCGACAAAAAACGGGCGGTAACATGCACCACCCGTTTTTTGTCGGATTATACGATTTCCTCAAGGCAGCGTCCACCTATCGAAGTGCCGCCCTTAGTTTTCGGTTTTCCTTACGGGCTAAGGCAGTATCAAATAGTTGTTTTTCCTCTTCACTCTCAGGATATATGCCCGGAATAGGTTTGGGCTTTCCTTCTTGATCGACTGCTACCATGGTCAGGAAGGATTCAGTTGTTAAGGTTTTTTTGTTTTGAATAGGGTTATGTGCAGTTACCTTCACATAGACCTCCATTGAAGTTCTCCCTGTATAGGTGACGAAAGCCTCTAACGTCAAGATATCGCCTACCTTTGCCGAAGAAAGAAAATCAACAGAGTCAATCGATGCGGTTACAACCTCAGAACTGGAATGCTTCATCGCTGCCAATGCCGCGATTTCATCAATATATGCCAGCACCTTTCCTCCAAAAATTGTACCCAAATGATTTGTATCTGGTGGAAAAACCAATCGCGTTTGAATAGTCTTTGAATGCTGAATCGATAATTTTTCCTGGGACAAAGCCCACACCTCCAAATTAACTTTTCGAAAAAATTCGAGTGATGACAGGCACCGCCCAAATTTTTGTCGAATCACTTAAACCATTCTAACACAAACATACATTCACAAACCAAATTCATAGTTTGTCCCCCAAAAATTGCAATTTTAATGAAATTCTAATCGATGATTTTTCAAGTTTCCTAATATAATAAATCACTCTCGAAGCAAGGAGGAAATAAACATGGACAAGAGATTGCGGGAAATTCAGGAGCGGATTACGAAGGAGCATAAAGATCTTGGTAAGTTCGTACAGCATGTCCTCAACGAGTTCGATAAAAAAGTAGATGAACATCGCCGTTTAAGTTCCTCAAATGCCCTAGCCGGAATCAAAACCCCTGGAATAGCAGAAAAAGCCTTCTACGACACCGTAAACGAAACAAGAAAATGGATTCTCGACGTCCTGGAACGGACCATCCAAGACTTCGAACACTCGGGAGACAAACATTGGGACAAAAACTTCAAAGATGGGGTAAAAGAGTAAAGTGCTTTCTATCAAAATCGGGCGGTGACTGGCACCATCCGATTTTTGTCGAATTATAAAGAACGATGGTGGAAATACTTATATGGTAATGGAAAAGGAGGTTAGATTTATGGACGCACAAAGAGCTCAGGATATTGCCAATAAGTCTACGATGGCAACTGTTATGTACAATGGAACGCAGGTCTATATTGAGCATGTTGACCAGCAAAATGGTACGGCTACTATTCATCCTTTAGATCAGCCAACTCAAAAGCAAAGTGTTTCGGTATCAAGCTTGATGGAATCTTAATGAAAAAAGGGTTGCATTCTAAATGCAACCCTTCTTTCATTATATATTTTGGTAAAGCTTCGTATAAAGCATAAGTTCCTTTAGTAATCCGTCTACAAGTTCTGCACTTTCCTCGTTTAGTGTGTATTGTTCGTAGTTAAAACACTGCGGATCGAGGACAAGTTGTTTTGGAATCGCATTTGCATAGACACCTCTTGCAACAGTACGCATATTGTTTAAAGCATTGATTCCGCCTTTTCCGCCTCCCGCTACAGCTAAAAGGGCAACTGGCTTATGCGCAAATTGCTCACTGCTTAAAAAGTCTAATGCATTTTTCAGCGCCCCGCTCATCGCACTATGGTATTCCGGAGTTGCAAGAATGACAGCATCCGCCTCTTGCACCAACCTCTTTAATTGCTGCACCACCGGCAGTTCCCCTTGTTCGGCTTCTCCGTTATACATTGGAATATTCACTTCACTTAAATCAAACAGTTCTGCATCATATTTTTTTGCAATAAAATGGGTTGCGATTCTGGTTCTTCCTTTTTTTCTTGGAGAACCATTTATGATAACTAGTTTCATTTTATTCTCTCCTCAACAGTTTCTATTTCTATTATAGAAAAAGTTAGGACTTTTTTATAGTGTAAAATCCCTGTTATTCCGTTAAATCCACCGAATACTTTGCAAATCCTCCTTCAGACGGCCCAATATATTTAATATTCGGGAACTGTCCAAGGTATTTTTGCGCGTTTGGTGAGGAATCAAATACCGGAACCGCTGTACCTTTAAATTTCGCCAGCGACCAGTTTTGGTCAGCCGAAGGGTTCAAAGGCTTGTGCGCCTGGATATAATTGGTTACAATTTGCCGGTTTTCATCCGGTGCCTTTAAGACAATTTCACCCTGACTGACACCAGGGAACGTTGCACTGGAAGCACGATAATTGTTCGTGACCACAATAAACTTTTGATCGGTCGTAACTGGCTTACCTTCATACGTCAAATTGACTATCCGGCTCGATCCTGCATTTACCACATTCCCGTTTGCATCATACTTCGCTGGTTTTGTCACATCAATTTGGTACTGCACACCGTCAATCACATCAAAATTAAACGACGGGAAATCAGGATTAATCAACAGCTGCTCTCCGGCAGCAGGATTAATTTGGTTAAATTGTCCCGCACTCATTTCCAGCCATTCTTTTAACTGGACTCCTTTCACTAATTTTGCCTGGAGCGTATTCGGATACAAATACAAATCCGCTACGTTTTTAATGGCCAGGGTTCCCGCCGGAATATCGGTATAATAACTTGAACCCCCGCGGCCACCCGCTTTAAATGGCGCTGCCGCTGAAAGAATCGGGATGCCTGCATATTTACTGTAAGCTGGATCCTTTAATGCCCCGACGACATATTCAGTTTGCGCATTATTGACAATTTGAATCGAAGGATCGTCCTTTACAAGGGCAAAGTAACTATAAATCGGAGCGGTTGTTTCACCAATTGGCTGGTTAACGTACTTAATTGTAGCCTCATGCTCTTGTCTAATCGCCTTCATCAATTCCTCATCCGTTTGGACGGTGGATTTCCCTGTTGCATCGACAATCGGTCTTAAAGTGGATTTACTATCCACTACCTTCCACTTTCCGCGCTTTTTCACTAGTTTCAGATCAATCACGCCAAGATGGCTGCCAAAAGCCCCGGCCATTACCACTGGTTTCCCATTGATGGTTCCCTTCTCTAGATTGGTATTCGGCAGGTCCTTGTAGATTGGCCCTGGGAATGTGTTATGTTGATGACCTGTGAATACCGCATCAATCCCCTTGATCTGAGTTATGTAGTAACCCGCATTCTCCATTTCGGGCTGATATGGCTCTCCGCTGATTCCTGTGTGAGCAAGAGCCACAATCACATCAGCGCCTTCCTTTTTCATCTTCGGAACATATTTTTTGGCCGTCTCAACAATCGACCTTGTTTCTACTTTTCCTTCTAAATTGGATTTATCCCATTCCATGATTTGCGGTGGAGCAAAACCAATCACACCGACTTTAAGATTTTGCTTTTTCCCGCGCTCATCAACAACTGTTTTTTTCAAAATCACATACGGTGTAAAATAAGGCTCCTCGGTTCCGACCTTTACGATATTCGCATTGACCACCGGCATTTTCGCATCATTCAGGGTTTCCTTTAAATAATCCAGCCCATAATTAAATTCATGGTTGCCAAGTGTGGTTGCATCGTACCCCAATAGATTAAAAGACCGGTAAACAGCATGGACTTCCCCAGGCTTTAACCCCTTTACCCTGGCCATGTAATCGCCTAATGGATTTCCTTGAATTTCATCGCCATTATCAAACAGCATGGAGTTTTTCACTTCGCTGCGTGCCTGTTTGATCAGGCTGGCTGTTTTCACCAGTCCAACCTTATCATCCTGCTTTGTCTGATAATAATCATAGTTCGCCAAAAATACATGAATATCTGTCGTTTCAAGCAGGCGCAGCTGAACCGTGTTGCTCGGCTTTTGCCTTTTAGCCAATGCTTGTGACGGCAGTGCCTGAACCACAAGAACCAAGATAGAAACCGCAAATATAACAAATTTCTTCACCAACAAAAAAATCCTCCTTTAAATGAAAATCATACAAACGAGGATAGTATTTGTATCCACAAAAGGGATTATTCGGCAAAACTCGAGTAGTGCAGGGTACAGTGCCACTGCTCTGAAGTAGTCGATAGCTCCTATACCGAATTTTTTTAATTCGCGGATAAAACCCATAAATTCGCAGATAAAATCCCATTTTGTGCAGATAAGGTGTAATTTTTCACAAAGGCTATTTTCGCATAGATTGTTGTTTTTCG
>NZ_MLYR01000097.1 GCF_001866655.1 Bacillus sp. MUM 116
ATTTAGTTATACGTGTTGATGAACTTATACGAAAACAACAATCTATGCGAAAATAGCCTAATTAAAAGACCCCCAAAAAAAACGTTCCTGCTAAGAACAGGAACGCACCTCTTTAAACCATTTCCCTAATGAGATAAAACCTTTGTGCCCTCTCGCACCATTTCAATAAAATACTTCATAATTCTAGTATCTTCAGTTAACTCTGGATGAAAGGAACAACCTAAAAATTGGCCTTCTCGAGCTAAAACAATACGCTCTTCGTGTTTTGCTAGAATTTCCACATTTTCACCTGCTGCTACAATATGCGGTGCCCGAATAAACACAGCGGGAATATCTTCCCCTACTCCACGAATTGATAGATCTACTTCAAAACTATCTACTTGGCGTCCGAATGAATTCCGTTCAACCACTACATCCATTAACCCTAGATGAGACGTATCATATCCAACAATTTCATTTGCTAATAAAATCATACCCGCACATGTTCCAAACATCGGAATTCCTTTTTCGGCTAAAGCACGAATGGGTTCTAGTAAATCGTAGCGGTCTAGCAGTTTACGCATTGTTGTACTTTCTCCGCCAGGTAATACAAGACCATTTATTTCTTTAAGATCTTCAACCGATTTAACAGGAATTGCCTCACAACCAAGCTCTTCAATTTGTCTAATATGCTCTCTGACTGCACCTTGTAATGCAAGTATACCAATTTTCAGCATATTACCAACCACGTTCTTGCATACGTTCACTTGCATCTAGCGTTGCAATATCAATACCCTTCATTGGTGTTCCCAATTCTTTTGAGATTTCAGCAATCAGTTTATAGTCTTGATAGTGCGTTGTTGCTTCTACAATGGCACGTGCGAATTTTTCTGGGTTATCCGATTTGAAAATACCGGATCCTACAAATACACCGTCCGCTCCAAGCTCCATCATTAAAGCGGCATCGGCAGGTGTCGCCACCCCGCCAGCTGCAAAATTTACAACTGGTAAGCGCCCTAATTTTTTGATTTCTAGTAATAATTCAAATGGTGCTCCTAAATTTTTTGCTTCTGTCATTAATTCATCTGTGCTCATTCCAACAACGCGTCTTACTTGTGCATTCACTTTTCGAATATGACGAACAGCTTCTACAATATTTCCGGTTCCCGGTTCACCTTTTGTCCGTAACATGGAAGCTCCTTCTCCAATACGGCGTGCAGCTTCTCCTAAATCACGGCACCCACAAACAAAAGGTACAGTGAAATCGCTTTTTAATAAATGGAATTCTTCATCAGCAGGTGTTAATACTTCACTTTCATCTATGTAATCAACGCCCATTGATTCTAATACACGTGCTTCTACAATATGGCCAATACGTGCTTTTGCCATTACTGGAATCGTTACAACGTTCATCACTTCCTCTACAATACGAGGATCTGCCATACGGGCTACGCCTCCAGCTTTTCGAATATCGGATGGTACCCGCTCTAATGCCATAACTGCTACTGCACCTGCAGCCTCTGCAATTTTTGCTTGTTCGGCATTAATGACATCCATAATAACGCCACCTTTTTGCATTTCAGCCATTCCACGTTTTACTCTTTCAGTTCCTAGTTGTTTCATAAAAATAACCTCCATTTCTTTGATGATTATTAGTATAATAGAAATTGACTTTATGAAAAGGTTCAATTTTTCAAAAATTAATGTGGTCAGTTGGGGGGATTGCAGGTGGATATGCTTATGTTTAAGTTGGATAAAAGTACTGCAAAACCGTTATATGAACAGCTTTATATCGGGATCAAGGACGCCATTATCCATAAACAAATTGAAGTTGGAACCAAATTACCATCCAAAAAAAAATTAGCTGAATTTTTAAATATCAGTCAAACAACCATTGAAATTGCCTATGCCCAGCTTATTGCAGAAGGCTATGTAGGATCGAAACCTCGCATTGGATTTTTTGTAGAAGAGATCGATGAATTACCCTATATAGAAAAAGAGCTTTCAAACACGCCTGTAGAGACGGTCGAGAAAAAAATCTATCAGTTTGACTTCCATCCAGGAAAAATTGATACCGATTCATTTCCGTTTTCAATTTGGCGAAAATATGCAAAAAATCTATATGATGGTAGCTCAAAAGAGTTTTTACAAATTGGAGACCCTCAAGGGGAATACGCATTAAGAGCTGAAATTTCAAAATATCTTTATCAATCGAGGGGGATTGTGTGTAAGCCGGAACAAATTGTAATTGGTTCGGGAACAGAACATCTACTTCCAATGATTCTCAGATTACTTGAAAATGATTCAAAATTTGCCCTTGAAAATCCTGGCTATTCCGCAATTCCAAAAATACAATTAGAAAATAGAGCCATCCCCATTCCGGTTGATGAAGATGGTTTAATAGTGGATGAACTTGAAAAAACAAATGCCAATGTTGTTTACATTACACCCTCACACCAATTCCCTACGGGTGCCGTTCTCTCAGCAACCAGAAGAACGCAGCTATTAAACTGGGCAGCAAAAGATGAAAATTGCTACATTATTGAGGACGATTACGATAGTGAGTTTCGTTATATAGGAAAACCTATTCCTGCATTACAAGGTTTAGACCAAAACAATAAAGTTATTTATCTAAGCACGTTTACCAAATCATTAATGCCTTCATTACGTGTTGCTTATTTTGTATTACCTTCAACCTTACTGCGAAAATATAAAGAGGTATTTAGTTTTTACTCAGCAACGGTACCGAGATTTGATCAACATATATTAGCAAACTTTATGAGAGATGGCTATTTTTCAAAGCACTTAAACCGTATGCGGAAAATTTATCGAAAAAAACATGAAAAATTAACGCAAATATTTGAAACGTATTATCCTGATGTCGTAATCACTGGAGACCAGGCAGGAATGCATATTTTAATTTCTGTCCCCCTATCAAAAAGTGAAGATCAGCTAAAACAGATTGCGGCAAAAGACAATATTGCAATCTATCCAGTAAGCGATTATCTTTTAAGTCCAATTGAATATAAATCCCCAACTTTTCTATTAGGTTTTGGCGGTATTCCATTCGATCAAATTGAAAAAGGAATTCACCAATTAATGAAATGCTGGGGAATTTCAAAATCATGACCATGGGGACGGTTCTTTTGGCTTTTATTGTCCTCTTCGCTTATTGAAAAACACCATGGATTTCAGTGCCTGACCCCCAGTGAAATAAAGCGTTAACTCACAGGGGATCAGGCACTAGATTTAAAATCAATAGGTATCAACTACTTTACTCCACTTTCCAGAATCGAGAATTTCCCCTTCTTACAATCTATTTCCGCCAAGGCTCCATAAGGCAAAATAAATTTCGGTTCCGTATGGCCAATATTTAAGTTATAAAGAATCGGCAAATCTTCTAAAGAGTATTCCTTCATAACCTTAAGAATTTCTTGTTTATATTCTTCATAATACTTCTCATCTTGTGGTTTGCCAAAAATGATCCCGTTCGTTCTTTGGAGAATGCCTTGTGCTGCATAATTTCGCAACCAATACCTGATAAAAGTTGGTTCTGGCTGATCTTCAGATGTTTCAAAGAAAAGAATACTATTTTCCCAGTATTTTTCCTCTGGCCACAGTTCTGTTCCTTTTGCAAACTCCAATACTTCCAAACACCCTCCAATCAAACGTCCTTGTACAATACCTGATCCTTGAAGCAGTTCATATCCTGCGTTCTGCCGCATCGTACGCCGCTTGTACTTGTTCTTTTCGACCCATTCTAAACGCTCGCTCGTCCATGCTTTTGCCGGTTGAATTTCACCAATCATCTTATTTGAAAAGAGTGTTCGATTCACCATTTCCACCGTGTACGGATCCATTTCACCATTTTCTGCAAAATCAGTCAAAATCGCTGGACCGTAAAAGGAAGAAAGCCCTGCTTTATGACAAAACAAATGGGAAATGGTCGCATCAGAGTAACCCATAAAAATTTTCGGATTTTGGCGGATTACATCAAAATCAATATAGGGAAGTAAGCGAATACTTTCTTCTCCGCCAATATTTGTAAAGATACCTTTAATACTCTTATCACTAAATGCCGTCATCAAATCATCAGCACGAGCTTGGGGATTTTTATAAAGATAGTCTCCGCCTTTCAAACTATTCGGCATTGGGGTTACTTTCAATCCAAAAATTTCTTCTAATCTCCTTACACCTTGTTCATACCGCCACCTAAGTTCAGGATCACCTGCCCCTCCCCAAGAAGGACTTACTGTCGCAACAAGATCTCCGGGATGCAATTTATTAGGCTTTATTAACATATACATTCCCACCTTTATATCCGAATCGCTGATATTATACAGCGTGCATTGTTGAAATAAAAAGGAAAAGGCATTAATTAAACATTATCCATACTTCTATTATCCAAAAAATTTTATTTGATTTTTAAATTTATGAAAAAAAGGGATGTCAAATTATTAGCAGGAGTCTCAAAATCTTTTTACTGCATATAATACCCGCCTGAAAATTCACAGGCGGGTTCAAAACTCGATATAATTGACAATTATTTTGGCAGACTTACTGCTATTCCCGGCACTATTCTTCGACCCTTCAGAAGTATTAAAACTTAACACATACTTTTCATTTTACCTTTTAATACCTCTTTAAACTTATTTGGATCATCTACCCGAATCGCTACCTTTGAGTATTCTTTTTTCATCCCCATGATCAAAGTTGCTTCGGCGGGCCGCTTTAATTTTAAAATCACATCGGGCTGAACAGGTTCAAAATCACGAGCCATGAATTCAATTGTATCTTTGGAGCGCTTTTCGTTTAAGTGTTCCGGTTCATCGATCACTTCATCAATGTCAAACCACTTTATTTCCATCCGCTTAATCAAACCGAGTGAAATATAAATGCTCTCCTCCGTTACCAGCAGTGGGTTATGGCGTACAACCTGAATATCACCTATAAAGAAAATAACGGTATAAACGTTGAGGACCAGTATAATGATTGATAACACAGCAGACTTATCGTGAAACATCCAATGAAGACCAGCCATTTCAAGAACAGTCGCGTGAATCAGCATTATTTGAAACGCGATTAAACTGGATTGTTGATGCAAAGTAAATACGTTTGGACCGACATGCGGTTTCTTTCTCCAGGATGCAAAAGCGTAGTAAAACATGAGCATTTCTGAACAAATGGCTCGGATTATTGGATTGGATTTGACCTGTTGTTCTATTGCGTTTGAAAAGGAAAAGATTACCGGCAGATTACTTTCCTTTACGGTCCGGACTATTCTCGGCAAATAGATAAATAACGAACCCAGAACCAGGATTTCCAGCAACAATAGGCCGCCTTCCACAGCAAACCCTGCCCATGTCACAGCTTCAAATGGAGCCAGATACTTGATCGGAATCAAAAAGCGCACTAAGACAAGCCCGCCAGCGAC
Organism: Bacillus sp. MUM 116; assembly: GCF_001866655.1. Taxonomy (GTDB): domain Bacteria; phylum Bacillota; class Bacilli; order Bacillales; family Cytobacillaceae; genus Neobacillus. The sequence continues at coordinate 5,414 of NZ_MLYR01000097.1, forward strand.
TCCCAAAATCATATTTTTCTAATTCAATTTTCGTTTCCATGCCAAAAATAAAACAGGAGCAATGAATGCCAAATCAATCATGGAAGCCACAACTATAATATCTGTATTTTCAGGTAATGCTAGATTACCAAATTCAGTATGGTACAAAGAATAATTTGCAGATAAAACAAACAGAAGCAAGATCAACAAAAAATTTCGGTTTAGAGTTCTTTTTAACACCATAGCGGTCACCCTTCCCTTTTTTCTTCGATCATACCATATATTACCTATTAATATATATTGGCCTATCGTTTCCATGCTGATTTTAACGTGTTGGATTTTGTCCTTCCCTTTTTAAAATGGCAAAAATGATTAATGAATATTTTGATATTATGATCGAAATCATACAAAAGAACCCTGCCATGAAAAGACTTGCAGAACAAGTTAGTGTGCAGAATACACTGCGGTTATTAAAGCATAATGCTGCATCAGAGATTCACCGATAGAATTATCCTTCTAAAATACATTAATAAAAATATTAAGTGGATTGTAGGGAACATTAACATTGGGTGATAATCGTTGTAAATTAAAATATAAATCCAAGCATTTTTAAACATCAATAGTACAATGTCCAGGGAATTTCACACCAACAAACCTACCATACTTCTTATAAATTTAATTATTAAGTCGTTAAGTTAACGCGTGATTATATGATATTTAAATAATCTTCTTGGAAAATTTAATACCTCCCTATTTAATGACAAGGTACGCACACGATTTTATGTACACGATATTTTTATAAGAATCGTATTTTAGATAAATAAAAAACGTTCCTTACAAAGAGTAAGAAACGTTGATTTCATCGCATTGGCAAGCGATGTTCTGATACCGGTGGTCGGGGTCGAAATAACGGTCAAAGTATTGATTTAATAGGATTTAGCAATGACTATGTGTAAAATTTGTGTAAAAATCTTTGAATAAATTTATGACGTAGTTGGAAAGTTTTACTTCCTTTATTTGTTTCCGTTCTCCAAATGTGCGGAGTGTATGTGGCAACACAAGGGGTGTTGGTGAGTTCACGCTTGTTTTATAAAGCTTTATCCCATTAAGAAATCAGTAAGGATTAGAAGAATTTAACACACAGTAAAGAATAACAAGTAGAATAGTTTGCTATACGTATTACCAAGGAAGCCTAAAATCTAACCACTAAATGGCCTAAAATTTAATTGACATTTACATTACATATAGTTAAAGAATTTCCTCAATATATGTGTCAGTATCGGTATCACTGTACTCTTTTGATGACACAGCAAGAATGATCAACGGATCAATGTACTCGTTCTTAAAAGCGTGTACCATATAGGGAGGTATCTTTAGTACAACATTGTCATCGGCAGACATGTAAAACTCCTCACGTACCCCTTGAGACAAATCCTTCAAAGCCACCTTTACTTTACCACTTATTACCGTGAAATACTCGAAAGTATTCTTGTGATAATGATTTCCTCTAACACTATTGTGGTTTGAGTAAAGCAAATATACTTCCCCGACTTCACTACTATCCTGCAGTTGACTTTTCTTGATTATTTTTTTTAGCATACCCCTTTTATCTTGATAGGGATCGATATTGATAAATTCACCTAATTTACCCATAAACATCACGACTTTCCGAAAAAATTTGTAGGAGTTAGTTCCGAGATTCATTTTTCATAAATTTATCTTTGTTTATTTCATACCATTGAATTGTTCTATCCAGACCTTCAGAAAAACCTATTTTAGGCTCCCATCCTAAGAATTTTTGAATTTTATTAATATCAGGATGGGGCTTCCAGACATCTCCTGTCCTGTAGGGGATAGCTCCGTAATTAGGCTTCTTAACCGTTTTCATTTTTTCATAAACTTTGTCAACATAGTGTTTTAACTGATGAATTCTCCCAGTACCTATATTAAATATCTCGTTTTTAATTGCATCATTTTGAGCAGCCAAAACAAAACCATCGATTATATTCTCTATATAACAATAATCTCTGTATTGCTCACAACCTGTCAAATCAACATCTGCATTATTTAGAATTGATAAGATAATATGGGGAAAAAACTTATGCCTTCCTTCATTTTCTCCAAAAATCCCATAAGCCCTCAAAGTAACTATATCAATATTGTTTTCTCCAGCAATTTGGTGTGCCAAAATAGTACTAGCAGCTTTAGTGCTTCCATAAATATTGAATGGTTCTAAGTGAGTATTTTCTTTAATTATTTCTTTCTTATCTCCATATTCCATACACGTACCGATGTTTAAGAACTTTTTACATCCAATAGAAATCAAAGGATTTAGCATATTCATTGTGCCTATGATATTGGTATTTGCTGCAATATAATAATCTTTTTGTCTTGAATCAACACCGTAAGCCGCCATATTAAAAACATAATCAGGCTTTATTTTTCTTATGTTGACATCTATTTTTTCAGAGTCCCTTAAATCAGCCCGATGGATATTAATGTCTTTTAAAAGGCTATCAATCCGCCATAAATCAGAATGTTCTCTTACTAAAATATCTACTTCAGCATTTTCCTCAACCATCCTTCTAACTAGGTGGGATCCTATAAATCCGCTAGCTCCAGTAATTAAAACTCTTTTATTGGAAAAATCACCCTTCATAGTTCACATCTCCACTTCTATACAATTTAACCCATGGCCGACATTTGTCCATTATTGATCGGTTTTGGAAATCCACCATTGTCTCAATAGATTGCCATAATCCCTCACATTGATAAACCGCCATTAGATTATCCAGTACTTGGTATCTTAATGGTTTATTTACTAAGATTGTTTGATCATTATGGATATACTTTTCTATTGTCAATTAATACTATGAGTATAAAAGCCTTTTGCTAATGGAATTTCCAAAATCGGGCCACCAATTATAAATTGAATATGATTTTTTCGTAACAATTTTTTTACCGCAACATATTCTAAAATAGTGCTTTGAACGAGAGGGTATAAATACAAGGTGTACTATACTTGCAATATTGTGGGGTGTTAAGGTTTTGACACATTATTACTGTTCAACCTATAGCAAGGATTATATTTATAAAGGACTGGTCTTATATAATTCTTTACAAAAATATGATCAGGATTTTCATTTCTTTATTATATGTGTACAAGATGAAGTGAAAAACTTATTAGAAAACATGGAACTGCGTAACGCAACATTGATAAGTATGAAAGATATAGAAAATGAAGATTGGGAATTGGCAAATATAAGAAGCACACGTAATGATAAAGAATATATTTGGTCAAGTAAGGCATCAATTATGATATACCTATTAAATCATTTTTCGGAGCTGGACCATATTATATGGTTGGACGGTGATACAGCTTTTCTTTCAGATACCCAACCTATATTTGATGAGTGGGGCAATTACTCCATATTTCTAACAGAGGAGCAATATAAAGGAAAATATAAAGGGTTAAGTAAGAAATATGGAGTTTATAATACTGGTTTCATGGGATTCAAAAGAGATCAAAATGCCATTCTCTGTCTTCAATGGTTTAGAGAAAAGTTGATTGAATGGTGCTTTGATAAACCGGAAAAAGGCAGATGGAGCGACCAGATGTACGTAAATGATTGGGTAACCAGGTTTGAGAATGTTGGTGTTGCAGGAAACCTTGGAATTAACGCCAACCTGTTTATCGTCCGTGATAGAAAGGTTACCGCAGACGATGATAATTTGTATATCAATGGAGATAGACTAATATTATTCCACTACTATGGATTCAAATATTTTAATCGAAATGAGTTTGATTTATGTGCACATGGCCAATCTCCCAAGGATAAGATTGTACAATGGCTATTTGTTCCTTATATTCAAGCATGTAATGAGGTAATGGATAGCATTTCTTATATCGATAGGGATTTTTATCATAAACAGACTCCAAACGGGAGAATTGTGAATTACTTCAATCTGGCGAGTAATATAAATGGAAACGTGGATAAGTTTAACTTCTGTACAATAATCAGTGAGAATGGTTTGTCTGAAGTCTTGGATCTTTACAATTCGCTAAAAATGCATACAAACGGATTTTGTCTCTGGATATGCTGCTTGGATGATATCACCTATAATACACTGGTTAAAATGGAATTAGAAAATATAATTGTAATAGATATTAAGAATATTGAGGATCAGGAACTTTTAAACGTTAAGGATACCCGCAATGCATCTGAGTACCGTTTGACTATTAAGGCACCATTGATATCTTACATTTTAAAGAACAATTATAATATCCACTATATGATATATGCTGATCCGGACGCACGTTTTGTTACTAATGTGACAAACGCTTTCACCAAATGGGATAAACATCCAGTTTTTATTTGGGAGAAGGAAAATGATCAGAATGCCCAACAGGATTATGGAATCAATATGCCCAGCTTAATCGGATTTAAACGTAATAAAAAGGCATTTAAGAAACTTAGTGCGTGGAGGAAAAAATGTATAAATGGGTGTTATGATTAATTTTATATAGTTAGGGAGATTCAATATACATTATGGAATGCTACCATTTTTGCACAATTTTTGGAAAAGAGTATATATTTAAGGGTCTAGCGCTCTACAATTCCTTAGAAAAGGACGCAAAGAATTTTCACCTCTGGATATGCTGCTTGGATGATATTTCTCTTCAATTGCTCAAAAGGATGGATTTAAGGAATGTAACCCTTATTCCACTAGAGAGCATTGAAGATGAGCAGCTTCTTTCCGTAAAAAAGTCTCGAACACCACATGAGTATAGTTTTACATTAAAATCCCCCCTTGTACTATACATCCTGAGTAATTATAAATTTGTTAACTCCTTAATGTATATTGACGGGGATTTATATTTCTACTCAGATCCAAAACCGATCCTTAATGAGTGGCGAGGTGGATCCATTTTTATATGCGAACAAAGACTTGCTAAAAATATTAAAGATTCAGGCACATATCAGGCAGGGTTAATAGGTTTTAAGAGAGATTCAAATGCTTTTCAATGCCTTGAATGGTGGAGAACGAAGTGTTTGGAATGGTGTTTTCATCGGCATGATGGGGATCTGTGGACAGACCAGGGGTATTTGAATAAATGGCCTGATTTGTTTTCAGATGTTATTATATCACACAACTCAGGAATCAATATAGGACCATGGAATGTAGGAAATTATGAAAGCACCCCCGATTTTAACGTTAGGAACGGTGAGGTATTTATCAATGATGATTTACTGATTGTTTATCATTTTTCCGGTTTTGTTATATTAAACGAAGGCGAGTTTGACTTATGTAAGTATTCTAGGGTGAACGAAGATACAATAAATCATATTTACATTCCCTATATAAGAGAAATTCAAAAAGCAATCGGGAGGGTAAAGTCCATTGATGATACCTTCACCTATGGATTTGCCCAAAGGATAAGGAGAAGTCGAAAAAAAGCTAAACATTACTATAAATATAGCAATGACTGAACCTCCCGGCATATTAAATAATGGACACATAAAAAAAAGTCCCTAAGGGGCTGTTGACAATCGAAAAGGAATTTCTTAATCTGTATAGAATTTTTCTATACAGTTTTTTTTATTGGAGGGATTTCTATGATGGGACGCAATGATGGTACCAAAGCAAAATGGAGTTTATTGATTTGAATGATTTCGTTCTTTCTTATCATTTTCTCAGTTTAATATTGGAAAAAATCGAATTCTCTTTTATATACGATAAATGGTGCTTTTATTCGAAACTTGGCGGAAGTCTTTGGTTCCCGTTCTCCTTTTCAAGATGTTGTTTATAGGCGACCTTTTTAATATTGATCTAGAACGCGAACGTGAACAGGAAGTTCGTTTAAATCTTGCTTTTAGATGATTTTTAGGAATGGATCTAACTGATCGAGTTCCCGACCATTCTCCTTTTAGTCAAAATCGTCGAAGACGGTTCAAAGACAGTACCGTGTTCCAAGAGATCTTCGAACACATTGTGTCACTATGCATTGAAAAAGGATTGGTCACAGGTGAAACCGTTGTGACAGATTCTACCCATATAAAAGCCAGCGCTTCTAAGGATAAAATGAAAAAGGTTGAGAAGACACCTTCCCAGTATTTATATACTCTTGAAGAAGAGGCAAAAAAGCTTGAAAAAGAATTGCAAAAGAAATGAGAAAACACTGGCCGAAAAAAGCTTGGAGAAAACCGAAAGAATCTACTACAAAAATAGTGTCCGTCCCCAAAACCGATCCTGATTCCGGGTTATTAAATCCACCTGGGAAACTTCTCATTCTAGCATTCCTTTTATAAACCGTCGCTCGGATATCAGTTAAATCAGAGCGTAAGACAAGCGTACATTTCGACAAATGTTCACCTGTTTTAAAAATATAATTTCTCCTTATTACGCTGATTATTTCCAGCAATAACGCTCCATCTTGTTTTTTTTATTTAAATATTTAAAATGAGCATTTTTACTTGGTTATATGTCCATACGATTACGGGAGTGAGCAATATACTATAGAAACAAATTGCAAGCATTATGGAGATGTTCTAAACATAGTGCAAATTAAAACAGCTATTACACAGGAGCATTGTTATGCGAATCATCAAATTGACTTTGTATTATTGATAAGTCCTAATGCAAGAAAATAAGTCAATTGATAATGAGCTCTTTGTTCAATGAAATCACAAAAGTAATAAGAAGTAAAACGGGGAGGGTTTTGATGAAGGTCATAATTTTAGCGGGAGGATTTGGGACAAGAATAAGTGAAGAAACACACTTTAAACCAAAACCGATGATAGAGATTGGTGGCAAGCCAATCTTATGGCATATTATGCAAATATATTCTAGAAATGGTTTTAACGATTTCATTATCTGTTTGGGATATAAAAGCCATGTTATCAAAGAATACTTCGCAAACTATTTCTTGTATAATTCTGATTTAACCTTTGATTTTCAAAAGAAAAATAAATGTATTATCCATCAGCACTCTGCCGAACCGTGGAAGATAACCTTGGTTGAAACAGGTTTAAAAACACTGACAGGTGGCCGTATCAAAAGAGTGCAGAAGTATGTTGGCAATGAGCCTTTTATGCTAACGTATGGAGATGGTGTTGGCGATGTTAATATAAAAGAATTGGTTAACTTTCATATCTCCCATGGGAAGCTTGCTACAGTAACTGCGACACAGCCCCAAGGCAGATTTGGAGTTTTATCGTTGAATTCCGAACAAAAAGTAGAAAAATTTCAGGAGAAAATACAAGGAGATAGTGGCTGGATCAATGCCGGTTTTTTTGTACTGCAACCAGAAATATTTAACTACTTAAACAACGAGGATCAAACGGTATTTGAAAAGGAGCCATTAGAAGACCTTGCCAGGGATGGGCAATTAATGGCCTTTAAGCATACTGGCTTTTGGCATCCGATGGATACCTTGCGGGATAAGAATTATTTAGAAGAGATTTGGGCTTCAGGAAATTGTCCTTGGCAGATAGGGGATAAAACATAAAAGTGTGTCTAATGACTTTTAAATACTACATCCAGATTCGAAATAATTTTATATAAAGAAACAATAGTGAACCAAGAAACTTGGTGAAAGCTCATGGTATCCCAGGGATTAAATCTTAGGTAGATCAAAGATAAATTGTAAAAATTCGTGATTTACTTATGATGACATTTTTAAATAACTAAAATTAGGGTGAGGGAGCATGCAGAAAGCTAGAAACGCTACGATATATTTCACAGATCTTCAGTATATCTTTAGTAATCTTAGACAGTCCGAAAAAGAAAAACTTAAGGATTCATCTATTCTTATTACCGGATGCGGAGGATTCCTGGGCTATTATATTATGTCATTTTTATCAGACTATTCGGATGAACTTGGCATTAGAAAGATTATTGGAATTGACAATTTTAAACTGGGGAAACCTAAATGGATTACGGATTTAAGCAAATCGAATAATAAGATAGAACTTTACCCTTTTGATATTACTCGATTTTCAATATTTGATACTGAAAAAATTAACAACGTTGATTTTATTATCCACATGGCTTCAATTGCCTCGCCAACCTTCTATAGAAAATATCCACTTGAAACCGTTGATGCAAATGTATTAGGGCTAAGAGCTTTACTGGATTTTTATAAGGAAAGAGACATTAAAGGATTTTTGTTTTTCTCCAGCAGTGAGGTTTACGGTGATCCATTTCCGAACTATATTCCAACTTCTGAGGATTACAGAGGAAATGTGGCCATGATAGGGCCACGAGCATGCTATGACGAGGCAAAAAGATTTGGAGAGACACTATGTTACTTATATGCTGAAAAATTTCAAATGCCGATTTCAATTGTCAGGCCATTTAACAATTATGGACCCGGAATGAGGCTTAATGATAAGCGGGTACCGGCTGATTTTGCGAAAGCAATTGTTGAAAATAAGAAGCTGATCATGTATTCCGATGGTAACCCGACACGAACATTTTGTTATGTGACAGATGCAATCACCGGATATTTAAAAGCATTACTATATGAACCTTTTGACTACTTTAATATAGGAATCGATAATCCGGAAATTTCAATAAAAGAATTGGCTGAAATTTATAAAGACGCGGGATCAGCCATTTATGATTGTAATCCATCAATAGAATTTAGAGAATCTGAGGAACAAAGCTATTTAACACATAATCCATTAAGAAGATGCCCCGATATTTCAAAGGCTGGAAAACTTTTGAATTATTCCCCTTCTATTTCTGTAGTGGAAGGCGTATACCGCTTTCTGACATTTTTAAAAGAAGGAGGAGAGATTCATTGATTACTGTAATTGGCCTTGGTTTTGTTGGATTGACAACTGCTTTAGGGTTTAGTGATAAAGGGTATCATGTATATGGCTATGATATTGATCAAAAAAAGAAACAGCATTTGAGAAAAGGGAATATTCCCTTTTATGAACCTTATCTTGATGAGAAATTAAAACAGCATTTAAACAAAGGTTTTACTATTGTTGATGATTTAAAGGAAGCTGTAAACAATAGTGAAATTATCTTTCTTTGTGTAGGAACTCCGAGCGAAACAGATGGAAGTGCGTATTTAGGCTATATTTTTGATGCGATTAAAAGTGTAACTGCCTATATAAAAAAGCCGGATTTTAAGGTATTAGTGCTTAAATCCACTATTCCTCCATCAACAACATGCGAAGGTATTAAACCATATATAGAAAAGCTAGGTTTTAAGGTTGGCGTTGATATTGGCTTAACTAATAATCCTGAATTTTTAAGAGAAGGATATGCCTGGGACGATTTTATAAATCCAGATCGAATTGTAATCGGTCAGGAAGAAGATAAAAGCGGACAGATAGCAGAGAAAATTTATCAATCGTTTAATGCTCCGATTTATCGGGTTACTTTAAATACTGCTGAATTTATTAAGTATTTATCTAACACAATGTTGGCAACTCTCATTAGTTTCGCTAATGAACAGTCATTAATCGCCAGGTCCATAGGGGATATTGATATAAAAAAAGCCTTTCAAGTTTTACATCTCGATAAAAGGTGGTTTGGCACCCCGGCTAACATGACCTCATATGTTTACCCGGGTTGTGGATTTGGCGGTTATTGCCTTCCTAAAGATACTATGGCATTGGTTAGCCAGTCATTAAAAAACTCTTATTCCCCAGAACTACTAAAAAGTACCTTAAAAGTAAATGAAACCATTAAAGAATTTGTTGTTAGCGATATAGCAGGAAAAGCAGATAGGAAAGAAAATATAGGGATTCTCGGTTTAGCATTTAAGCCAAATTCAAATGACATAAGAGACACACCGGCAAAGGCAATCATTGAATGCTTAATACAACGAGGATATAAGAATATTATCGCTTATGACCCGATGGCAATAGAAGAATTTAAAGAAGCATATAATCTTCCTATTGAATATTCTTCCAGCCAGCAATCACTGCTTTCGAGAGTTGATCATGTTGTAATTTTAACAGCGTGGGATGAATTTATACAGAACGAGGAGTCCATTAAAAAGAAGAATGTTTTTGACTATCGCTATATTTATAGTTAGATCAGAAATGTCGATATCATTCTTAATTTATGAGAATGGGGAGAATACATGAAGGAGCATGAGGGTACCCCCTAAAAAGTCTTCAATATGGTTAACAGCGAGGGAAACATGGTTAAACCTTTAAACGATAAAGGAGATAGAACCGTTTTTAGTGATGGCAAGAGTAAGGGATAATTCTCTTCATAAAGAGTGGTTAGAACCGAGAACTTTAAAATTTTATTCATTCCTAGAGTACTTTGGTGATGGGAGTAATAATAAAAGAAATGACAGTGATTTTACTCTGAGGCAAAAGATACGAAATGTCCTAGATGTCACAAACTAATTGAAGAATACGGAGAATCTATTTTTAAATATGATTTTTGCTCACCCATTTGATATAAAAACATACAATTGGATTCGAAAAGCAGATGGTGATAAATTTGATCTAAAATAAAAATTACATGAAAGAATTTTAATGTTGGAAAAATGAACAGATCCAAGCTATGCAGCTAGCATAAGGATCCCTTCATTTGCTTCTTATTTCCCTGCCTGGAGTGTATCAAAGGAGTGTTTAAGTTTCATTAGTTCTCCGGTGCCCATAGAGAAGAACTTAGGTATTTTAAATATTCCTGCTTAAATTCATGCTCAGAATTCCAGGGTTTATTCTTACCGGTGAAATGAATAATAGCCGGGTAATCAATAGGAATACTCTTTCTAATCTCAGTTGTGTAATTCCATTTAGGGTCCAGTTTTAGCCACTTATCGTGTAGAATAGCATTTAATGCATCTTGATCCATAATTTTTATTTTTTTAGGGTTATTTTTTATATATTGGATAACTTTCGTAGATATATTATGGTCTCTCCACTTTTGTAAATTGATCAGCAAGACACCAGCATTAAAATAACCAGAATTCGCGGGTAAAGATAGCCTTCTTCTTCTACGTTGGGAACTTCCTTCATCCACTGCTGCTAAGAAATAGTCATCAATATTCTTATTCCATAACTTTGATATGTCTTCTTTCACTATAAGATCACAATCAAAATAAATGGCTTTAGTTATATCTTTACTTAATAGGTCTGGTATGAGAATCCGATAATAGGTCTCTTTACTAATATAACTTATTTTACGGTTCTCAAAAGAATTAAAAATATTGTCATCAATTGTCAAAAATTTAGCCTGTAAATTGAACCTTTCTACAACACCTTTAAGGTTCAATTTATTTTTATCAGAAATATTTCCATCAATAATAAAAATGTTTATATCAGGTTTGTTTTGAACATTTTCCAATAATGAATTTAACATTACTCCTAAGTATTTAGCATAATCATCACTTGATGCCGTAACAATGTACATTTTGAGTCACCTCAATGATTTGTCATAGTCATATATTATGTAGGTCATTAAAATGTGTGTTTGTTCCCGCCTATAGGGGAAAGTACGACAAGGACAAAAATATTTTTATCATACACAATTGAAAGTTTATTAAAAAAACACATTTGATAACGCGCAACCAGAGGCGCATGAGAAATTAAATATAGTAACTAACTACTTCTTACTTCAAGTCGTGGTTTATTTACTATCTTTTTCTTATGGTCTATGATTGCGCTTTTTTATTTGAAAAATTTACGTTCATTTCAAAAAAATTCACTATAGCTGATAAAAGCGGATAACCTTCCCAAAGACACACGAACGTAAGTATCATAATTTAACGGATTTTGAGGGAGGAAATTTAAATGCAAGAAATTTCAACAAACGTTGTTATTCAATTTCCATCCGAATTTGTTCTTATTACAAAGCTTGAATTTGAAGAACTAAAACAACACGAACTTACAGGAACTTATTGGTCAATGAAAGATCTTGAAAGACGAACAAATAAAAAACATGATTGGATAAAGGAACATATTCTGTATCCCGAAAGACATCGAAAAGTACTCGATATCGAATACGGCGGCTTTGCTTTTTATCCCAAAAGTAAAGGACAAACATGGTCTTTTCATGCATCAAGAATGGCTGAATTTCTCGATAAGAATTTCCAAGCAATATTTTTAGAATCATAAACGATTTCACTTGTCTCTTTTGACTATACAAATAGCTAACAAATTTTTTTATAAGGGTGACCGTTATTTCGCCTGGTCATCCTTCTATAGATATACAACAAGGTGAAGGAATGGCAAGCATACAAAAGCGAGGAAAAACTTATCAATATACTGTCAGTCATACTGTGAATGGAAAACAAAGCCCAATTCGAAAAGGTGGATTCCCTACTAAAAAGGAAGCACAAATTGCAGCAGCAGAAGTTGAAGCTCAATTAGCAAAGTGTTTGATTCCCATACTTAAAAAGATTCCATTAGATAATTATTTTGAGAATTGGATCACACTGTTCAAAGAACCAAAAGTTAGTCGAGTAACATTAGAGCATTATAAGTATTCGTTAAAGGCTGTTAAGGATTATTTTCAAGATAAGCCTATTCAAGACATTAAAAGGCAGGACTATCAGTTGTTCTTGAACTGGATTGGTAAGGACTAAGCAAAAGAAACAGTCGCAACCTAGGGTTCAAGAAGAACTCCCCTGAAGGATTCGGCCCTACTAAAAATGAACAATCCAATCGCCTTATAAAAATGGATCCGGTTACCATGAATCACTTTAAGAACTTGTTTAAATCAACACCAACTAATCTAAGCCAATTAGTGTTCTTCAGTCCATCTTCTAAATACAAAGTCATTAGCAATACAAATGCCAATAAGTTAATAATAAATTATTAGATGAATTAAAAATTCATTCCGTCACTGTTCATGGATTAAGACATACGCATGGCAGTATATTGCTCTATAAAAAAGCATCGATTCATTATGTAAGTGAACGCCTGGGACACGGTGATATCGAGACAACATTAAAAGTGTATACACATGTTCTTAAAGAATTACGAATTGAGGATGAACAGCTTAGTATGAAGACCTTTGAGCAGATGATTGTGTAAAAAATGTGTAAAATGATTTGAAATTCTATCGATTTCTATCGTATAGTCCAAAAAAATAAAAAAGCTCATAAACCCTTTTCGAACCTTTGATGTGGCGAACGGAATAACGCCACCCCCGTCTTTATTTTCACATTGTCATAACCTGTGAAAAATGGGCAAGTTCTATCATTTCGACCAATGTAACAAAATACCCAAAAGGTTACATTTAAGTTTTAAAGGAAGGGCTGTCCAAAAGATATATTATTAGATTAGTGTACAAGCAATTTTGTCCTTCCTTACATCTAATAATAATATCGATAATGGAGGAGGTGATAGAATGGTAAAGGCAATTACAACTGGTGTATTTCATGTGCCCGTGGATAACCAAACACCAGATAACAATACGATGATCAACATCTACTTTAAAAATCCGAGTTCAAAACCGCTTACTGCGAAATTTTTGATTGAATTTTCCTCTCCTGGGGTAGCTCCTGGCGTTCAAAACCCGGAAGTTTCGTCACCACCAAATGGCTTCTGGAAAGTAACTGTTCAACCACATCATAGCCTCGTCATCGTAGTAACTGGTCCCGCTTCTCCAGCAGCTTTCGGAACATGGCGGTTTTCATTTTGGGGAGATATTGACCGAAACGAAAAGAGAAACAAACTAAGTGTTGAAGTGATTGCTGGGACAATATTTGGCGGTGGACCAGATTTGGCTTTTGACGATGCAGGGGTGGCTTTTCCTCATGCGTTGTTTGTTAATGCAGACATTGATGTAACCGGTCCAGCCCAAGTCCCAGTAAACGGCACCATCGTGGTTACACTTTAGATAACGAAACAATCTACAGAATGGAAGGCGATTGCTTGATACAGTCGTCCTTTCTTTTTTCTATTTAACTCCCTGCACCGTTTGTTTAACAACACCTTCGAGATTTAGAAATCTGAAATAATTTTTTGAAACGGATTTGTCTTTTCGAGGGAATAGTTATTTATACGTTTAGATAACGGATTATTATCGACTGTGACGAACAAAGCGTTCGTTTCGATACTTCCTCGAATCGCCAAGTATTTTTTCAGTTGCTGTCGCATCGGTTTGGTAATCGGTACTTGTCGTTGACGATAACTTTTAGCTTGTCTGATGACGATTAAATCATCTTCCCATAAAATGTCCTCGAGCGTGATTCCGACCAATTCGTTAGCACGTACACCCGTTTCCAATAACAACATTAGAATCGTATAATCACGGACTCCGGTGAACGTCCTAAGGTCTGGCTGCTTAAACAGTTTATTAAGTTGCTCTGAGGTGAAAGTCGCTATGACGGTCTTTCTATCCTTTAGCAACGTAATTCCCTCAAACGGATTATGCGGAATATGTTTCGTCTTATGAAGATAGTTGAAGAACGCTCGCAAGGCTCGTAAGCGTGTATTAATCGTCACTATCCGTAAACCCTTTTGCTGACGCATATACGCTATAACGTTTTCCCGAATATGCTCCTGTGTTATCTCAACTGGCGACAACGTTTCAACGTTAATCTCCTGTTCTGATAGTACCGTAATGTATGTGGACGTAAATTCCGTATCTCACAGTCCTTCAGAAATAAATCCAACGCTGATGCAAACGACTCTACGTAATTCTTCACCTTCGTTTCCATTCCGTATTTCCCGTTGATCTAACACGTTTTTTCTCCTGCTCATCGACTTGTTCGACCTCCACTGCGTATTAACAGGTTCGTCAGATTTGAACTTATTCGTAGACGGACTTTGGGGCAACGAAAAAAGCGCCCTACCGTAGCAGGAACGCTTAAAACGTTGATATGACGAGCATTCTCGTTTTTCTTTCGTAAAAACTAGATACCGGTGGTCGGGGTCGAACCGACACTCCTCACGGAACACGATTTTGAGTCGTGCGCGTCTGCCAATTCCGCCACACCGGCAAAATAAAACAAACAGGGGCAGTAGGAATCGAACCCACACTGAAGGTTTTGGAGACCTTAGTTCTACCTTTAAACTATGCCCCTAAGTTATGGAAAGTTATTTTCGCTAAAGCGAAAAAACTATGGTGGAGGGGGACGGATTCGAACCGCCGAACCCTGAGGGAGCGGATTTACAGTCCGCCGCGTTTAGCCACTTCGCTACCCCTCCATCTATTATAATCAAGTCAATAATGGCGGAGGAAGAGGGATTCGAACCCCCGCGCGGTTTAACCCGCCTGTCGGTTTTCAAGACCGATCCCTTCAGCCGGACTTGGGTATTCCTCCACTATTTTTCAAATAAATGGTAGCGGCGGAGGGGATCGAACCCCCGACCTTACGGGTATGAACCGTACGCTCTAGCCAGCTGAGCTACACCGCCATTTATAAAATTTTACTGTTCGCATGGTCGGGAAAACAGGATTTGAATCTGCAAGCCCAACGTCCCGAACGTAGTGCTCTACCAAGCTGAGCTATTTCCCGTTATGGCGCGCCCGAAAGGAGTCGAACCCATAACCTTCTGATCCGTAGTCAGACGCTCTATCCAATTGAGCTACGGGCGCATTGATGGAAAATAATTTTGCTTTAGTAAAAACTTTGTTTATTTTGCTAGTACAAAAAACTTTGGTGCCGAGGACCGGAATCGAACCGGTACGGTAGTCACCTACCGCAGGATTTTAAGTCCTGTGCGTCTGCCAGTTCCGCCACCCCGGCAAATATGGAGCGGAAGACGGGATTCGAACCCGCGACCCCCACGCCTTGCGGCGCCAGATCCTAAGTCTGGTGCGTCTGCCAATTCCGCCACACCCGCATATAAAACAGCCTGGCAACGTCCTACTCTCACAGGGGCAAGGCCCCAACTACCATCGGCGCTGAGAAGCTTAACTTCCGTGTTCGGTATGGGAACGGGTGTGACCTTCTCGCCATTATTGCCAGACTATTAAATTTGAGGTATCATTCCCTCAAAACTAGATAATGCAGAAGAAGTTTCGGTAAAAACGAGTTCACCTTCATTTGTTACGTAGACTATGGTTAAGTCCTCGATCGATTAGTAT
>NZ_MLYR01000098.1 GCF_001866655.1 Bacillus sp. MUM 116
GCTTATGCCAACAACAACCTTCTCAAACATTTAGGCGAAACGGCAATGAATGCCTATAGGCTGCGGATATTAACAAAAGCCCCTGAACTTTAAACCATTCAAGGGGCTCTTTTTTTATGAGATAAGAAAGAAAATTCGGCTTCGAGAATTGTCCAGCGCAAGCGTCCTGCCCCTCGAAGTCACAAGCCAATCCGTCCAAAAGGTTAAAGAACAACCTTTCGGCCGGCTTGGCTTGTGCTATGCCTGAGGCTGACAAGGCGTTTGCGCTTTTCTTACTCCTGATTATGAACAAAAATAGCCGCTGTACCTAATGTTTTCGCTGCGATGAGCATTGCTTTTTCATCAATATCAAATTTAGGATGATGGTGAGGAGCTGGATTTTCTACTCCTTCCGGCTTTGCCCCGGTGAAAAAGAATGTACCTGGGACCTTCTCCAAATAATAGGCAAAATCTTCACCGCCCATTTGCGGCTCTGTTTCCTCAATGATGTTAACTTCCGGAACCTCCCGTGCACATTGAATAAGATATTCAGTTTCCTTAGCGTGGTTTACAACTGCAGGATATCCTCTTTCAAAAACAAAATCGTATTGGCTGTCAGCCAGATAACATGTCCCACGGATAATCCGTTCCATTTCTTTTTCAATAAACGAACGAACTTCTTCATTAAATGTCCTTACTGTCCCAACAAGCTTTGCTTTATCAGCTATGACATTAAAGGCATTTTCCGCTGTAAAAGAACCAACTGTTACCACGGCGGATTCAACAGGATTTACCTTTCTGCTGACAATTTGCTGCAAATTTAACACAAGCTGTGATGCCGTAACAATTGTATCCTTTGTTTTGTGAGGCTGTGCACCATGTCCGCCTTGGCCTTGAATGTCAATTTCAAATCGGTCGGCAGCAGCCATGATTGGGCCTGTTCGATATTGAATTTTACCTGTAGGTTCGCTTGCCCATAAATGGGTTCCAAAAATAACATCAACTCCGTCCAAGCAGCCATCTTCAATCATCGAATTGGCCCCACCTGGTGCATATTCTTCTGCATGCTGGTGAATAAAAACGTAATTACCGGCCAACTCATCACGAAGTTCGTTTAAAGTTTTTGCGAGAAATAGGAGTGTAGCTGTATGACCATCGTGACCGCAGGCGTGCATGACACCGGGGACCGTTGATTTATAGGGAACATTTTTTTCATCTTGGATTGGCAAAGCATCAAAATCAGCCCTTATTGCAACAGTTTTTCCGGGTATTTTCCCATAAATTTTTGCGACTACTCCATTGCCGCCAATATTTCCTTTTACTTCAATACCCAGTTTTTCATAAAAATCTTGAATGAACTTTGCTGTGCGATATTCTTTAAAAGATAGTTCAGGATGTTGATGCAAGTAACGGCGAACCGCAACCATGTCCTTATAATAACTTTCCAATTTAGCGAATAGCTTATTATGCATAGAATCCCTCCAAGATTAACAATCTACTTTTATCCTATTTTACCATTAATTAATATATATGTAGAATAATTAATAAAAGCTCAAGTGCCTTGCTCAGCCTTAGGCATAGCACAAGACAAGCCGGGGTGAAGTGGTGAAAGCAGCGTGAAAATTTTATTGCGGGATCTATAGGCAAAATAAAAAAGAATGGAGGAACTCCATTCCGATGCTGAATTATTTTGATGCTGTATATTGAGTAGCATATGGATCACTATCAAACATATGCGGTTGTGTATCAATTCCGCTCTCTGCCTTCTGTTTTCTTTTTTTCGTTGAAATGGACAGGGTATTCTGCCAGCTGTGAAAGGACGCTTCGTTTTCCCAAACGGTCAGGATTACATACGTATTGGAGACCTTCGGCCGAAGGGCACGAAACGCGATAAACCCTTGTTCATTTTCAATGGATTGTCCTTTCTCCTTAAAATAATGCTCAAATAATGGTCGGCCTTCATCTGTTACCGGAAAGTTGCTTAGGATGACCATGCTCCCATTTTGAATGTCTCCCATTGACTCAAATACCTCATATTTTCGTGGTTCATTAAAAACAGTTTCCCCATTTGTTTCATGAAGCAATAAGGCGCCATTTCCACCTGTCATGGTAATCATGGTTTCGCTTGGATACTTTTTTTCAATACTCTTTAGAAAATCATATGTCCCTACGGTTATATAAATGTTCATTTACATCACTCCAAATTTTAACTAATTAAGTATTATTCTTTGCCTAATTTCATCTTTGCATGCTCAATAATTGTTCAAAGCAATTTCAAAACGGAAAAAACGACTATTTTTTGACACTTATCCTAGTTATATATACACATATAGGAATAACCGATATAGTGTTAAGAGTAATACGAATTAGACGGTATTGCAGTGAAGTTTTTATTTTACTGCTATATATATTACAATGAAAAGCATATATGTTTTGAAAGGGGAATTAAGAGAATGTCAAAAGCAATTAACGGGACATTTTTAAAAGCAGCGAGAGGTGAGAAGACGGATTATGTTCCTGTTTGGTATATGAGACAGGCCGGCCGCTCACAGCCTGAATATAGAGAAATTAAAGAGAAATATTCCTTATTTGAAATCACCCATCAACCGGAACTTTGTGCCTATGTGACCCGCCTTCCAGTTGAGAATTATAATGTTGATGCCGCTATTCTATATAAAGATATCATGACTCCGCTGCCGGCGTTAGGGGTGGACGTTGAAATCAAAGGCGGAATTGGTCCGGTAATATCGAATCCAATTCAATCTTTAGCAGATGTGGAAAAACTCGGGGAGATTTCACCGGAAGATGATGTTCCTTATGTATTAGAAACCATTAAACTATTAACACAGGAACAGTTGAGTGTTCCATTAATCGGATTTTCCGGTGCACCCTTTACGCTGGCCAGTTATATGATTGAAGGCGGACCTTCGAAAAATTATAACAAAACCAAGGCCTTCATGCATGCAGAACCAAAGGCATGGTTTACTTTAATGGAAAAGCTTGGCGATATGATCATTACATATGTGAAAGCGCAAATTAATGCGGGGGCAAAAGCAATTCAAATTTTTGACTCATGGGTAGGGGCCCTTAATGTGGAAGATTACCGTACGTTTATTAAGCCAATCATGAACCGGATTTTCTCCTCTCTTAAAGAAGAAAATGTTCCGCTTATTATGTTTGGAGTTGGTGCAAGCCATCTGGCATTGGAATGGAACGATCTTCCGCTTGATGTAGTAGGATTGGACTGGCGTCTCCCAATTCAACAAGCAAGAGAAATGGGGATTCAAAAAACGGTTCAAGGGAATTTAGATCCAGCCATCCTGTTAGCTCCATGGGAGGTCATCGAGGAAAAAGCGAAATCCATTTTAGACCAAGGCATGGCACAGGATGGCTATATCTTTAACCTTGGACATGGAGTCTTCCCATCTGTTAATCCAGATACGTTAAAAAGATTAACTGCGTTTATCCATGAATATTCTGCATCTAAATTAAGTCGATA
This sequence comes from Bacillus sp. MUM 116, assembly GCF_001866655.1. Lineage (GTDB taxonomy): Bacteria > Bacillota > Bacilli > Bacillales > Cytobacillaceae > Neobacillus. The sequence continues at coordinate 3,479 of NZ_MLYR01000098.1, forward strand.
ATCCTATTGAAGACTAGAAGTTGGTAAGATGTCCAATTTTTTGGCAAAATACACTTGAGACTTAAAAAGAGGTGCAAAACATGACAAAACGTAAAATGGGCCTGCTGGTAATGGCATATGGTACCCCATACAAAATCGAGGATCTTGAACGTTATTATACACATATCCGCCACGGGCGGAGACCGACCGATGAAATGCTTGAGGATCTTCGCAATCGCTATGAAGCCATTGGCGGCATTTCCCCGCTGGCAAAAAATACGCTTGAACAGGCGGAAAAGCTTGAAAAACATTTAAATAATATTCAAGATCAAGTTGAATTTAAAATGTATCTGGGATTAAAGCATATTGAGCCGTTTATTGAAGATGCCGTTAAACAAATGCATGATGACGGAATCGAAGAAGCTGTTAGTATTGTGCTTGCCCCTCATTTTTCAACGTTTAGTGTTAAATCCTATAATGGAAGAGCAGTTGAAGAGGCGGAAAAATTAGGCGGACCGAAGATTTCTTCCATTGAAAGCTGGTATCAAGAACCGAAATTTATTCATTACTGGGCAGATAAGCTTAAGGGAATCTATGAGCAAATGCCGAATGAAGAAAAAGAAATGGCTGTCCTGATTGTTTCAGCTCACAGCCTTCCGGAAAAAATCCTTCAGTTTGGTGATCCATATCCTAACCAGCTTCAAGAAACAGCAGAGTTAATTGCAAAACAAGCAGGGATTAAAAACTTTGAAATCGGCTGGCAAAGTGCAGGGAACACTCCGGAACCTTGGTTAGGTCCAGATGTTCAGGATTTAACACGGGAGTTATTCCAAAACCATCACTATAAGGCATTTGTTTATGCACCTGTAGGCTTTGTTTGTGATCATCTTGAAGTTCTTTATGATAATGATATTGAATGTAAAAGGGTCACTGATGAGGTAGGAGCCAAATATTATCGCCCGGAAATGCCGAATGCCAAAGAAGAATTTATTGATTGCCTGGCTGGAGTTATTTTAAAAACGTTAACGGATTAAAGGATTTCATGTAGGAAGAAGGTGACATCCTTGGCGCAAAAACAAAAGGTTGCAATCATTGGGGGCGGGATTGCCGGGCTCGCGGCAGCCTTCTATCTTCAAAAAACAATAAAAGAAAAGCATTTGCCAATCGAAGTTAAGTTAATTGAAGCATCTCACCGTCTCGGTGGAAAAATGCAGACTGTTGTTAAAGACGGCTTCACGATTGAAAGAGGCCCGGATTCCTTTTTAGCACGTAAAACAAGCATTATCAGACTTGCAAAAGAAGTCGGAATGGATCATCAATTAGTTCCGAATTCCACAGGGAAATCATATGTGCTTGTGAATGACGAGCTTCATTCGATGCCGGGCGGTTCCATCATGGGGATTCCAACCGAGATTGGCCCGTTTATTACTACAAAATTATTTTCTCTTCCCGGTAAAATTAGAGCATCTGCCGATTTTATTTTGCCAAAATCACCAAGCGGCAAAGATCAATCATTGGGAGAGTTTTTCCGAAGAAGATTGGGAAATGAAGTGGTTGAGAATTTAATTGAGCCGTTGTTATCGGGAATTTATGCCGGTGATATTGATCATTTAAGTCTTATGTCAACATTCCCGCAATTTTATGAGGTTGAGCAGAAATATCGCAGCTTGATCCTAGGGATGAAAAAGGCTGCGCCATCCCAGCCAAAAAAACCGGTAAGCACAGAAAAGGGAAAAGGTGGATTTTTAACGTTTAAAACGGGGCTTCAATCGTTCGCTGAAGCCATTGAAGCGAAATTAGACCCCCAATCGATTTTAAAAGGTCACCGTGTCAATAAAATCTCAAAGGTAAAGGATCGATACGAGATTGATTTGAACAATGGAGAAACATTGGCTGCCGATTGTATTGTCACGGCAACACCGCATAAGGTAACCCAATCGATGTTCTCGCAATACAAATTTTTTGATCCATTTAAAATGGTTCCTTCCACTTCTGTCGCGACGGTTGCTTTAGCTTTTCCAAAAGAGGCGATTATAAAGGATATTGATGGGACAGGCTTTGTTGTCTCTCGAAATAGTGATTATTCGATTACTGCCTGTACGTGGACACATAAAAAATGGGAGCATTCAACCCCTAAAGGAAAAGTATTGCTCCGTTGTTATGTAGGAAGAGCAGGGGATGAGACCATTGTTGAACTCTCAGATGATCACATAATAAAAATTGTTCTGGATGATTTAAAAAAAATAATGGATATATCAATGGAACCTGATTTTGCTGTTGTTTCCCGCTGGAAAAATGCTATGCCTCAATATACAGTTGGTCATAAGCAAAGGCTTGTCACAATTAAGAATCAGTTAAAAGAAGAATTACCAGGAGTATTTTTGGCAGGTGCTTCTTATGAAGGTGTCGGAGTACCTGATTGCATCGACCAAGGGGAAGCCGCCGTTAAGGATGTTTTAGAATATCTATCTGGAAGGAAAGAAGCTGTTCAGTGATAACAGCTTCTTTTTTATCAGAACTTTTGAGTATATTAAGAGTATCTATCATATGGGAGGGCAAATCAATGAAATTAACGATTATTGGTTATTGGGGCGGATATCCGAAAAAAAATGCAGCAAGCTCAGGGTATTTACTTGAACATGATGGCTTTCACCTTTTAATTGATTGTGGGAGCGGTGTTCTTGCAAAACTGCAAAATAAACTTGAGCCGGAAGACCTTGATGCGGTATTAATTTCCCATTATCACCCAGATCATATCGCTGATATTGGGGTACTTCAGCATGCCAGACTAATTCAAGGCTTTTTAGGAAAAGAGTTTCTCGCTCTTCCTATTTATGGTCATCATTACAATCAAAATGAATTTACAAAATTAACCTATAAAGAAATTACGAAGGGAATCGCCTATGATCCGAACGGTGTACTAAAAGTAGGTCCGTTTCAAGTGACTTTTATAAAAACGGATCATCCCGTTCCTTGTTATGCGATGCGAATTGAAGCAGATGGGAAAGTGCTGGTTTATACTGCTGATAGCTCCTTTAAGGAGGAGTTTATCGAGTTTAGCAAAGATGCTGACCTGTTATTATGTGAATGCAATTTATATGGAAATCAAAATGGGAAGCCGGCCGGGCATATGAACAGCATAGAAGCAGGAAGGTTTGCCAAACGTGCAGCCGTGAAACAATTAGTCCTTACGCATCTGCCGCATTACGGAAATTTGAGTGATTTAGTTCACGAGGCTTCTGCTGAATATACTGGTATAATAAGTCTTGCAGAGGAATTTCAAACGATTACACTCTAAGGAGGAAAAACCTCATGTTATTTATTGATAATAAAGGGATTACAGACCCGCGAATTAATCTTGCAATTGAAGAATATGCCCTTAAAAATCTAGATATCAATGAAACCTATTTATTATTTTACATAAATCAGCCATCCATTATTATCGGGAAAAATCAAAATTCGATTGAGGAAATTAATACAGAATATGTAGAAAAAAACGGCATCATTGTCGTAAGAAGATTATCCGGCGGGGGAGCCGTCTATCATGATCTCGGCAATTTAAATTTTAGTTTCATTACCAAGGATGATGGTGAAAGCTTTCATAATTTCCGTAAATTCACCGAACCAGTGGTGGAAGCACTGAAACAGTTGGGAGTAAATGCTGAACTGAGTGGTCGAAATGACCTTCTGGCAGAAGGCAGAAAAATTTCCGGAAATGCTCAGTTTTCAACACGAGGAAGAATGTTTAGTCATGGTACACTTCTATTTAATTCAGAAATGGATCATGTTGTTTCAGCATTAAAGGTGAAGAAGGAAAAGATTGAATCAAAGGGAATTAAGTCTATCCGTAGCCGGGTGGCCAATATCTCTGATTTTCTAACTGAAAAGATTACGATAGAGGAGTTCCGTTCATTAATTTTAACTTATATTTTTGGCGGTAAAGAGAATATTTCTGAATACGTTCTAACCGATGATGATTGGAAGAAAATTCACCAATTATCAAAAGATCGCTATCAAAACTGGGAGTGGAATTACGGGAAATCCCCAAAATTCAATCTGCAAAATTCCAATCGTTTCCCTGTGGGGTCGATTGATGTTCGATTAGAGGTTACTAAGGGGATGATTGAAAACTGTAAAATCTATGGTGACTTTTTTGGTGTCGGTGATGTCAGCAAAATTGAAGGCATGCTGAAAAATATTCGTTATGAAAAATCAGAAATTGAAAAGGCGCTTGCTAATATCGATGTCACCCATTATTTTGGAAATATAACGAAAGATGAATTTATTCGTTTAGTCTATTAAAGTGTTTTTCTAAAAAGGCAGGTTGAAATCCTGCCTTTTTAGTAGTATAAGAATTTATAAATTACTTTGAGAATGGTCCGGCGCCTAGCCCCTCGAGGTCACAAGCCAATC
>NZ_MLYR01000099.1 GCF_001866655.1 Bacillus sp. MUM 116
TCCAAAAGCAACAAAGTTTACGAAAAGAGCCTTTTCAAAAATAGCTGTCATTTTTGACAGCTATTTTAGTTTTTATTTATTATTAACCAATTTTAATGTCTTAAAAAGTAAATCGGAATAACACTTAAGTAATCTATACTAGATTATCTGTTCTACTCCTAAAAAAACAAGTAAATTGTCCTAGTTTATTAAAACAAGTTAAGAATATAATTTAAACGATTCTAAAAATTACCAAAAATGGATTTGTATAACTTTGAGGAATTGAATCAGGAGGTCAAGAATGATTGAATTTAAACAAGTAAATAAGTTTTATGGTGATTTTCATGTCTTAAAAGATATTAATCTCACAATCAATCCAGGTGAAGTTGTAGTAGTAATAGGTCCATCCGGTTCAGGGAAAAGTACTTTGCTGCGAGTAATCAATCATCTGGAAACAATCTCCGACGGCACACTCACTGTTAATGGGATATCTGTTGGAAATAAAAAAACAGATATCAATAAGCTAAGGCGCAATATTGGAATGGTTTTTCAGCATTTCAACTTATATCCACACAAAACTGTGCTTGAAAATATCACTCTTGCTCCTATGAAAGTATTGAACCTGTCTGAAAAAGAAGCGAAGAATACGGCAAAACATTATCTCGATAAGGTAGGTATATTAGATAAGGCCGATTCCTATCCTTCCCAGCTTTCCGGGGGCCAGCAGCAACGTGTAGCAATAGCCCGCGGCCTTGCAATGAAACCGGAAATCATGCTATTCGATGAGCCGACCTCGGCACTAGATCCCGAAATGATCGGAGAGGTCCTGGATGTTATGAAAGCCCTCGCTAAAGAAGGAATGACGATGGTCGTAGTCACCCACGAAATGGGCTTTGCCAGAGAGGTGGCAGACCGAATCGTATTTATGAATGAGGGGGGAATTTTAGAAGAAGCAGTTCCGGCTGAATTTTTCGAGAATCCACGTGAAGAACGGGCTCGCTTATTTCTCAGCCGTATATTAAATCATTAATAGGGGGAAAGGAAATGTTCAAAACAAAAAATTTATTAAAAATGGTGGTAGTATCAACAATGGCTGCCCTACTTCTTGCCGGCTGCGGCGGGGACAAGGACTCGAAAGGCAGCAGCAAGGATGTACTTACGAAGATCAAGGAAGACAAAAAAATCGTTTATGGAGTCAAAAATGACACTCGTTTGTTTGGATTGAAAAATCCTTCGACTGGTGAGGTGGAAGGATTTGATATCGATCTTTCCAAAGCATTAACAGAAGAAATGTTTGGCAAGGACGTTAAGCCTCAGTATGTAGAGGTTACTTCGAAAACCAGGGTAGGCCTACTAAATAATGGCAAGGTTGAAGCGGTAGTCGCAACGATGACCATCACGGAGGAACGTAAAAAAGAAGTCGATTTTACAGATGTCTATTTTCAAGCTGGTCAATCCTTGCTTGTGAAAAAAGGCAGCAAGATTCACAGCATTGCGGACTTGAAAAAGGGAACAACGGTACTAGCTGTTAAAGGCTCAACCTCTGCGAATAATATTCGTGAGAAAGCGCCTGAAACAACCGTACTTGAATTCGAAAACTATGCGGAAGCCTTTACAGCCTTAAAGGCAGGTAAAGGAGATGCCCTGACTACAGATGATGCAATCCTTTATGGAATGGCAGAAGAAGATCCATCCTATGAACTGGTTGGTGGAACGTTCACTGAAGAACCTTATGGTATCGCTGTTAAAAAAGGCAATAAAGAGCTTGTCGATGCGTTGAATAAAGCATTAAAAAGCCTGAAGGATTCAGGAAAGTACGATGAAATAAAGAATAAATGGATTAAAAAATAATCCCTTTTTAAGGTTTCTAGTCAGGATGGGCAGTTGTAAGTTTACAATCCAGCTCATCCTGACTCATTAGGAGGAGATCACTTGTGGATTTCTCGATTTTAACCACTAATATCGATTCATTTTTGCAAGGATTAAAAATAACCCTTATTGCCAGTTTAATAGCTTTATTATGCAGCTTCCTTTTGGGAACACTGATTGCAGTCATGCGAATTGGCCCGTTTAAACTACTAAACTGGCTCGGTACGGCATATGTTGAATTTATCCGTAATATACCGGTACTAGTTATCATCTTTTTCACATACTTGGTTGGAAACTTTGGAGGGATGGTGGCAGGAACACTAGGATTGACCATTTATACGGCGTCTTTCATTGCCGAAGCCATCCGCGCTGGAATTATGTCGGTTCCAAAAGGCCAAATGGAGGCTGCCCGATCGACTGGGTTAAGCTACGGCCAAGCAATGAGAATGATTATCCTACCACAGGCGATCAAAATTGTCATCCCTCCTCTTGGCAACCAATTTATCAATTTAGTTAAAAATTCATCATTGTTAGCAGTCGTCGCTGGTGGGGATTTAATGTATCAGGGGGACTTAATCTCAGCAAAAACATACGTAACCTTTGATACTTATGTGTTTGTTGCCCTATTTTATTTACTATTAACCATTCCTTTAAGTCTTGGTGTAGGATATTTAGAAAAACGCATGGCTCGTAGTCATGCAGGAGGTGCATAAAAGGATGGATTTTCTGGCACCGTTCACTGAAGTATATACACAGGACAATTTTAAATTTTTGTTGGAAGGATTTGGGGTCACTCTTAAGGTCGCTGCCATTTCGATTGTCCTCAGTTTTGTTATTGGTGGTCTTATTGGCACTCTCAGATATGCGCGGATTCCCGTTGTTTCACCAGTTCTTGCTTTAATTGTCGAGACCATTCGTAACCTTCCCTTGCTGCTGATCATTTTCTTTACCTATTTTGCATTGCCCGAAATCGGAATTGAGATGGAAATTACCACTGCAGCTATCGCAGCATTGACCGTTTTTGAATCGGCCATGCTGTCAGAAATTATCCGAAGCGGATTAAACTCCATCGAAAAAGGCCAGATTGAAGCAGGACGTTCTTCCGGACTGACCTATATCCAGACATTACGCTATATCATCATGCCCCAGGCTCTGAGACGAATGGTTCCCCCTATTGTCAGTCAATTTATTTCTCTGCTTAAAGATACATCCCTGGCAGTCGTCATTGCCCTGCCGGATTTATTACACAACGGACAGATCATTTATGCACAAAAAAGCTC